>CAUJSJ030000187.1:0-52915 GCA_963422775.4 uncultured Roseateles sp. | reverse complement strand
GAAGTCGAAGGTGAAGGCGTCGAACAGCTTGGTCGTGCCCAACCAGACGAAGCGGCAGGCGCGCAGGTCGACGTCGGGCTGGTAGGTGGCGGCGTACTTCTGGCGGATGCGGCTGTTCAGGCCGTCAGCGGCAATGATGAGATCGGCGTCGATGCCGGCGTCGTCGGCCACGTCGGTCTCACAGACCAGCTCGACGCCCAGCGCCCCGCAGCGTGCCTGCAGGAGGTTGAGCAGCTTCTTGCGGCCGATGCCGCAGAAGCCGTGGCCTCTGGAGACGATGCTGCGGCCCTTGAAGTGGACGGCGATGTCGTCCCAATGATTGAAGGCCTCGCTGATCTGCTCGGCGGTCTCGGGGTCGGCCTCGCGCAGCGCGTCCACCGTCTGGTCGGACAGCACGACGCCCCAGCCGAAGGTGTCGCCCGCGCGGTTGCGCTCCAGCACACGCACCTGGTGTGCCGGGTCGGCTTTCTTCATCAGCAGGGCGAAGTAGAGGCCGCGGGTCCGCCGCCGATGCAGGTGATGCGCATCGCACCACTTTAGAAATCAATAGTTCAAACGTCAAGCATTTAGATGCGATCCGGCCGCGCGCGCAAACCCTAAGAGCAGGAACTGCGGGACCGCGCTCGACCGCGAGAACATCGCGGCTGCGACCTGCCACTGCTGCCAGTCCGATACACGCGCTAGGCGGCTGGCGGTTCGAAGCGCCCGATCTGCGCAATAGAAGCGAATCCGTACCGAGACAGCAGGGCATCTACAAAGTCAGGATCAACGCCGTAGGTGAAGGCGAGGCGCCCCTGCAGACTGGCTGTCTGGTCGGCTTCTAGGGTTCCCTTCGATGCGTGATGCACCGCGATGCGAAGCTCTCGCTTCGCATCGCGCCCAATCGAGGCACAACCATCGTTTGAAAGGGTCAAGCCCACGAGCGTGCGACGAGCTTTCTTAGAAACATTGACAGTCTTTCCTTCGTTCAACCGCAGTCCCAGATAGTCAAGCTCGCCGAGCAAACGCCGAACCTCCCGTTCGACAACATCCAAGGCGCCGGGGGTGCTTGTCGAAAAGGCAAGGTCATCGGCGTATCGCGTGTAGCGCACAGCGCGCGCGCTGCAGAAGTCCGCAAGTCTTAAATCGAACTCGTACAACACATAGTTGGATGCATGGGGAGAACTGGGCGCGCCGATAGAAAGCTGCTTGACAGCGCTCGGCTTCACCCTGCGGCACAGCAGATTGCCCAGGATCCACAACTCAACCTGCGAGTACCCAGTGTCCCGTGCAAGGCAATGAGCCAGCGTCGGCCACTTAACGCTGGGGAAAAAGTCCTTGAAATCGAGCTTTAGTAGGTAGCGGTTGTGAGCATGAGGCCTCGCATGATCCGCAATGGATCGGCCCTTGCGATAGGCGACGGCAGCGTCATGAATCGGGAGCACATCAAGCTCATGCTTGACCAGTAGTCGCTGGAGAAACTTAATCTCCTTAGTCGGCTGCGCGATCTCCCGGTGGCCTCGACCACCACGCTTCTCGATGTAATGCACCTTGTAGCGCGAGGCCGCCGTGGCGATGAGCACGATGAGTTCGTGTTCAGAGAAAGGCGATCTGGCCAGCAGTCGCTGGAACAGAGGAGCCGTGGCGATACTCATTCCGTCCGCTCCAGGACAGACATAAAACGCCGATTACCCTCAAGCAGTGATCGGCGGGTGAGCTTGAACCGACTACGGTCAAACGGCGGCCTTCCCTCCCTGGCCGTGTAGTTGACCCAGGTACGGTCCGACTTCTCGCGTCGGACGAGGAAATGCTCCGATCCTCGATGCTCAATTCGGATGAGATCAAAGAATTCCAGCAGCTTCGCTGTGCGATCCAGCTCATGGATCGAAAGGTCCACGCCGAAGTGATCTAGCGCCGCCTTCAACTCCACTGGTTTGCAAATCTGCAGCAGGTCGACGAGATCAGCGGTGAGCAGCAACCTGTGCGTAGGAACGTCGATGCGTAAGCGCTCAGTGCTCGGAAGGCTTGGCAGTCGGTCATGAACGAACTCCGCGATCGTGTCGAAGTCATCTTCCGCAAGGTCGGAGCCCTGCCCCGTCCCAATTACGCAGCGGTTCTGCAGAGCCTCCACGCGCCTTAGCGGGCCAAGATTCAAGAAGGATTCGCGCGCGCCAGCCTCCAGATACTGACGCTGCACGACGACAAGAAGTCGGCTGACGATTGAATCGTCAACTGCAAGTGCCCCTAGCTCTGCCAGCGAACCTGGCGACTCGGGAAACAGGATGATGGCGCGAGCAAGATGGCATGCGTCCCGCTCAAACGTCAAAAGATCGTCATATCCCGAAAAAGCCCACCAGCCAGAGTGGCTCTCAGGGATCTCCAGTTCGGTTGTCCAGGCTAGCTGAGTTGACGGCGGCGCGCTTAGCGACCTACGCCAGAAGGACTCCCGGAGGGAGGAAGGCCGCGCGGCCTTGTCGCCGCCGAACACACCGCCGAAAAGCCAGATACGCCCAGGCAAATTAGCAAGGCGGCAGGCCCTTGGATCCAACTGATCTCGAAGCTGGTCCAAGGGCTCACCAGGCACTCTCAATTACCTTTGACTGTAGGCACGGATACACGTGACGGCTTGCCCGGCGCGGGGATCCGTGCCGTAGATGCCGTGCAACTCAACTCAGTCCTGCGATGCGCCGGACATTGATAGCTTCGCTATCACAAACGCTAATTGAGGAGCCTAGTTTAGGCGGAAGTAGCACGTCTAAGCTCAAGTCGCAGCAACGCGGCGCCAGTCCCGAGACGACCTGCGGGGGCGGGCACACCCGCGCTCACTCCCATCGGACATGCACCACCCGATACCCGCCTGTTTTCACCGCCTGCAAAAGGACCGGCAGCGCGCTCGCCGTCTGGTCCTGGGCGTCGTGCAGCAGCACGATGCCGCCGCCACTCTGGGCGAGTTGGCCCAGCAGCTTGTCGGCCAGCATCTGCGGCGTCTGGTCGGGCAGCCAGTCCTCGGCACCGGCGTCGATGGACATGACGGTCAGGCCGCGATCTTTCAGGGCGCCCAGAAGCACGGGCGTTTCTTCAAGGAAGGGAAAACGGTAGGCCGCCGGCTCGGCGCCCAGGGCGGCGCGGTAGGCGGCCACCATCGCATCGAGGTCGGCCAGTTGCGCGGCCGGCGGCAACTGCGGGAAATGCTCATGCCGATGGCTATGCATGCCCACCGTGTGGCCGGCGTCGCGCACTTGGCGGGCCAGGGCGGCGTGCTGCTGCAGCGGCTCGCCGATCATGAAGAAGCTGGCCTTCACGCATTGGTCGGCCAGGGCCTTCAACACGAGGGGCGTGGATTCGGGCCGTGGGCCGTCGTCGAAGGTCAGCACGACTTCCTTGGGCGCCAGCCCCGGCAGTGCCGCGTGCTGCGCCTTGCCCCAGGCGGCCGCCTCGCGCTTGAGCGTCAGCGTGCGCGTCGTGCCCAGCACGTCGGCGTCGCAGGCGGGCTCGGCGGCGGTGGCCGCGGTTGTGACGGTGGCCAGCACCATGCCCAGCAGCCAGCGCATCAGTGACCACCCGCCGGCGCGGCGTGGCCGCTGAACTCGGGGGCTTCCTCGTGGTCGTGCGGGAAGGGCGCCAGCCAGGCCAGGATCACCGGTGGGATGGAGAAGATCAGCACCCAGCCGAAGAAACTCACGTACTGGTGATTGACGTAGTTCCACAGCAGCGCGCTGACGCTGCCGGTGCCCCATTTGGTGAGGGCCATGACGCCCGTGGCCATGGCGTAGTGGGCCATGCGGAAGGGCCCCGGGGCGATCTGCTGCATCATGTAGAGCATGTGGCCGACCGAGCCCATGCCGAAGCCGAACTTCTCGATGGCGACTATTGCCGCGATGGTCGTCGTGTCGGTCGGCATCGTCTGCGCAAGGTAGAAATAGGTCAGGTGCGGGATGTTGAGCACCAGGGCCAGCGTGAAGAAGCTGCGCGGCAAGGTGCGCCTGGCCACGAGGAAGCCACCGAGGAAGGCGCCGGCGATGAAGGTCAGCGTGCCGACCGTGCCGTTGATGTGGCCCAGCGACTCGTTGTCCAGGCCCAGGCCGCCAGCGGCAATGGAGTCGAGAAGGAAGAGCGGGCCGAACTTCTCGATGAAGCCCTCGCCGAATCGGTAGAAGAAGATGACGGCCAACATCATCCAGATCTGCGGCTTCTGGAAGAAGGTGACCCAGGCCTCGCGCGTGGCCGTGAAGCCGCCGCTCAAGCCCTGGCCCTGCAGCGTGGACGGTGCACCCGGCGGCAACACCCGCACATGCCACAGGCCGAACAGCGCCATGGACACGGCGGCCAGCGACACGACGATGACCCAGCACTGCACCCAGCTCATGGCCATGTGGTTGTGCAGATAGCCGGTCAGCGACACGAACAGGCCCGAGGCCACCACGGCACCCATGTTCCAGCACATGCCCTGCAGGCCGGAATAGCGCGCCTGGTCGGTCTTGGAGACGGTCGTCATGAAGACGCCGTCGGCGCAGGTGTCCTGCGTGGCCGAGGCAAAGCCGACGATCCAGAAGAAGGCCAGCGACAGCTTGAAGAAGCCCTCCATCGGCAGGCACAACGCGACAAGGCCGAGCGCGGCGGCCATCGTGAACTCCATGCTGATGACCCAGAAGCGCTTGCTGCGGTAGGCCTCCAGCAGCGGCGCCCACAGTGGCTTGAGCACCCAGGGCAGGTACATCTGCGAGGTGTAGAGGGCGATGTCCTCGTTGGAGATGCCCAGGTTCTTGTAGATGATGGCCGCGACCACGCCCACCATGACGTTGGGCAAGCCCATGGCGAGATAGAGCGAGGGCACCCAGACGAGCGGATGGCGGGAGGTCGAGGACATGCGGTCTCCGTTTTGCTTCTTGAGATCAGTGCGCTGGCTTGGCAGGCAGAGGTGTCAGCGCCTGGAGGGCCGCCGACACGTAGACGAGGGGCGCGTTCCAGTTGATGGCGACTTCGTTGCTGGCGTAGCTGCAGAAGTGGTCGAGATAGGACAGCGCCGGCCGGCTTGCGGCATAGGCCACCGGGCACCCCGCCTTGTCCTGCTGGCCGGGGTTGGGGCCGCCGACCAGGAAGCCCGGCACCGGCGCATCGACGCCGTCGGCCTCGGATGGCCGGTGGTGGGGGTGCAGCGGCGGCCTGGTGCCAAAGCCCGTCACCATGGACTGGCCCAGCGGGTTGCGGCCCAGCACGTGGTCGAGCAGCGCTTGCGCCGCGGCCAGCGTGTCTGGCTTGGGCTGCAGGCGGTAGGCCTGGACCAGCATCAGGGCCTGGTTCAGCACCACGGCGTTGCTGCCCCAGACATAGTCCTTGGCCTGGGTGCCCACGCGGTAGGCCGAGCCCCGCCAGTGGGCAACCAGTTCATCAGCAAGCTCCATCACACGGGTTCGAACGACAACGCTGTCATTTTGACTCATCTGCCTGTGATGCTGGGCTAGGGTTACCCATGCCAAGCCCTTCACATCGCCCCAGGACGGCACGCTGATGGCGAGTTTTTCCAGGTCGGGCCGGTAGCGGGCGTCGCCCGTCGTGACGAAGAGCTCGGCGCCGGCCCAGGCGAATTCGTCGGACAGCTCGGCGTCGCCATAGCCGCCCGTGCGGATGTCTGGCGGCTGCTGATAAATCTCGCGCGGGTGGGCCTGCGCCCAGACCCAGGCGCTCTCGGCGGCGGCTCGCATGCGGGCCGACAGCCCCGGGCGCTGCGCCTCGAAGCCAGCGAAGACGCGGCTGGCCTGGGCAATGACGCCGGCGAAGTCCAGTGCCGCGGCGGTGGTCTTCTGCACGACCCAGCGCTCGGCCGTTGCATCCGCCGGCATGACGACACCGTCAAAGCGTTTGTTGGTGAGCTTGTGATAAACGCCGCCATCGGCCGGGTCCTGCATGGCCAGCATCCACTCGAGGTTCCACAGCGCCTCGTTCAGCACATCGGGCAGGCCCCCGCTGCTGCCGGCGCTCTCGGGGATGCTGAGGTTCTGGGCCTTGAAGAACGCCGGGAAGTGCTCCCAGGCGGCCAGCAGCGTGTAGGTCGTGATGCCGGAGTTGACGACGTATTTGTTGTAGTCGCCGGCGTCGTACCAGCCCTTGGGCGCGCTGATGACCGTGCCCTCGGGGCGGCCGGGGCTCGCGGCCGACGCATGCACGAGGACGTGATCGTCCGCATGCCCGGCCGGGCGCGCCCAGCGACCCGCATGCACGCCCCACAGCGGCGTGCTGGCGCGGTTGAAGTAGTAGGCCTTGAGGGCCGCGGCGTTCAGTGCGGCATAGGCATCGGCCGCGACGTGGATGAGCGGCGAGTGCGGCAGGCCGTCAACGACGAGCTCGTAGTCGCCCGGCGTCTTGAGCGCCGAGAAGTCGGCCAGGCGCACGGGGCTGCCGGACGGCGCCCAGGTCTGCGCAGCGCTCAGCCGCCCGCGCAACACGACGTGATCGGTGCCGGCGCGCACGACGCTGAAGCCGCCCGCCTTGCCCTCGGGCACGGCGGCCCACTTGGCGGCGCCGGGCAAAAAGCCGACCTGATTGACTTCGATGCCGTCGGCCCGCGCGAGACCGGCGGCCAGCAGGCAGGCCGTGACGAGGCCGCGTAGATATGAACTCATGGCATGACGACCCATTGGATGTTGTCGGCGGCACCGTTGTCGCCGCGCGCCTGCAGTCGGTTGCGGCCGGGCTGCAATGCGACGCCGGGCCAGGTGGCGATGCCGCCTTGCACCGCCTGCGCCGGCAAGTCGACGCCGTTGACGTTCAGCGTGACGCTCTTGCCGTTGGCATAAATCTTCACGTCGGCTCTGCCAGATACGCGCGGCGTGGCGCGGCGGTTGGCGATGTGGAGCATCGGCTGGCGGCTCCACTGCGCCTGGTAGTAGAAGAAGGCTTCCTTGCGCGCCTGCCGGTCGTAGCTCACCAGGCCCTTGTCGTTGATGCCGGCGCGGTCGCCCTCGTTGCGGCCCGCCGAGGCGAGGTCAAAGCCCACCCAGACGAAGCTGCCCCACAGCCACGGCCGCGCGGCGATCTGCGGCCAGTAGGCCTCGTGGAACAGCGCCTGGTATTGCTCGGGGTGAAAACGCGCAGTGGTCTGCGGGCGTTGAGGCGGATCCTGCTGGTGCAGCACGCTGGCGCCCGCGCCGTACTCGGCCAGAGAAATCGCACGGCCGGGTTGCGCCGCATGCACGCGGTCGGCCCAGGGGCCGATGTCGCTGAAGGCACCGTCGTACCAGCCGTAGTAGCGGTTGAAGCCGATGACATCGGTCTGCCGCGCCATCGCGTGGTCGTCGGCCGCGCAGCAGTGGGCGTAGCTCGTGGGCCGCGTGGGGTCCAGGTCCTGGGCCAGGCGGCTCATGTCGGCCAGCAGCTTGACCACCGCGTCATCCGAGCGGTAGACCTCGTTGCCCACGCCCCAGATGAAGACCGACGGATGGTGCTGGTTCTGCTTGATCAGCTCGCGCAATTGCTGGGCGAGGTTGGCGCGGAAGTCCTCGCTCTCGTCCATCGCGGCGTTCAGCGGGATCTCGGTCCAGGTCAGCAGGCCGGCGCGGTCGGCGTTGTCATAGGCGCGCTGCGGGTGCTGGAAGTGCACGAAGCGCAGGCCGGTCACGCCGAGTTCACCCAGGATGCGGAAGTCCTCGTCGATCTGCGCATCGCTGACGGCCAGGCCCTGGCCTGGGCGGCCGCTGTGGAAGAGGTTGACGCCATGCACCGCATGCGGCCGGCCGTTCAGCAGCAGGCCGCGTTGCGGGTCGATCTGCACGTTGCGGAGGCCAACGGGTAGCGTCACCGTGTCCAGCACGTCAGTACCGTCGTGCAGCTCGGCGGTCAGTGTGTAGAGGTGCGGGTCGGCAGGGCCTAGCCAGAGGTGGGGGTGCGTCAGCGTCCAGGGCTGCTCGGCGATGACGGTCGAACCTGGCGCGGCTTGCACGACCTGCTGGCCTTGCGCCACGACGCGATCGGCGGCGTCGCGCAGGCTGAGCTGAAGTGCCAGTGGCCTGGCCTCGCTGCCGTCGTTGCGCACGCGGGCGCGCAGCGCCAGTTGGGCACGCTCGGCGCTGACCTCGGTGGCCGACACGTAGACGCCCGGCCCGCCGTCGTCCAGCAGGTCGAAGTGGTCGGCCGGCACGGCGATCAGCTTCACGCCGCGGTAGAGGCCGCCGAAGACCGTGAAGTCGCCGCCCAGCGGCGCGACGTGCTTGGCCGTCGCGTTGTCCACGCGCACGGCGATCTTGTTGCGGCCGGCATGCAGCCAGCGCGTGATGTCGATGCGAAAGGCCGTGTAGCCGCCGTCGTGGCGGCCGGCGAGCTGGCCGTTGACCCAGACCTCGGCCCGCAGCGCGGCGCCTTCGAACTCCAGGACCTGGCGCAGCGCTGAAGCCGGCAGCTGCAGCTCGCGCCGGTACCAACCGGGGCCGCGGTAGTAGGCGCCGCCGGCCTCGCCGTCGACGCCATTCCAGGTATGCGGCAGGCGCACCGCCGACCAGGCCGCGTCGTCGAAGTCGTTGTCGCCCGCGCCGGCCACGTCGGCACGCAGGAAGCGCCAGCCGTCGTCGAGCGACGTGACCTGCCGCGATGCCGATGCGTGGCCGCCGACAAGCAGCAGCAACGCAAGGAGCAGCGGCTTGATGAAGCTCATGGCTTCTGCACGACCACCTTGCCGCGCAGGCCCGAGGGCTGCGCGGGATCGGACTCGATCATCACGGTGAGCTGCCGCTGCGTCGCGCCCTGCGGAAGCAGCACGGAGAACTCGGCCGGCGCGGCCGTCGTCTTCTCGCCCAGCTTCACGCCCCCCAGCCACACCTCGGCCTTGTCGGCCAGCTCGCGCAACACGAGGCGGGCGCGGCCGTCGTTGAGGTCGGCGCGCAGGCGCAGGTCGGTGCGGTACAGGCGCCAGGCCGGCGTCTCGGCCGCCTGCTGGATCGGCACTTCGCCCCAGCCCCAGGTGTTCATGTCGTTGTCGGCGACGACGACGTTGGGGTCGGGCTGCCGGGCCTGCGCAGGCGAGATGCGCCAGTACAGCAGTTGCGTCAATGGCTCGGCCGCGGCGACGGCTGGCGGCGTGGGCGCGGCCTGCACGGCGAGGGTGATCTCGGCAGGCTGCAGGCCGTCGGCCAGCGCGCGCAGCTTCACCTCGCCGCTGCCGGCCCGCTGACTTTGCAGGATGAGCTGGGCCAGCCCGTTGTAGAGCTTGCGTTCGGGCGCCTTCTCGGACTCGTGCGAGTTCGCGTCGCCATTGCCCACGCCGATGACGCGGGCCGCACCGGCCAGCTCGAAGCGCACATGGAGATTCGCCGTCGGCACGGGGCGCCCCTGCGCGTCGAGCGCGCTGACCGTGATGGGCAGCGCGTCCAGGCCATCGCCGGCCAGCGCGCTGCGGTCGGGCGTCAGCAGCAGGCGCACGGGCGCGCCGCTGGTTTCGACGACATCGCGCGCGATCTCGGCACCGCCCTTCAGTGCGACAGCCTCCAGCTTGCCGGGCGCGTAGGGCACCTCGAAAGTCACCATCTCGAAGGGGTCGACGTCCTGCTCGCCGACCGGCTGGCCGTTGAGCAGCAGACGCACACGCGGCGCGTTGCTGAGCACCATCACGCGCTGCTTGCGCCCCTCTTCCCCGGGCCAGTTCCAGTGCGGCGCGATCTTGACGACGGGCGCCTCCTCCAGCTTCACCCATTGCGCGCGGTGCAACCAGAAGGCTGTCTTGGCGAAACCGCAGAGGTCCATCGCGCCGAAGACGGTGCTGACGCTCGGCCACTGGAAGGGCGTCGGCTCGCCGCGATAGTCGAAGCCGGTCCACACAAAGCCGCCGGCAATGAACGGCCGCTCGGCGATTGCCCTCCAGGCCTGGCGGTGGGTGTTGCCCCAGAAGGCCGCTTCGTTGTCGTCGGAGGCCATGATGTGGCGATCACGGTCGGTCTTGAACTCGCCGCGCGACATGAAGGCGGAGGTGTCTTCCGAGCTCGTCATCGGCAGCTTGGGGTTGGCCTTGTGGAAGCGGTCGTACTCGCCGATCTGGTAGTTGAAACCGACGACATCGACGCCCTGCGACACGTTCACCGGCGAGAACAGGCCGCTGTTCATCGCGGCCGTCACCGGCCGGGTTGTGTCCAACGCCTTCACCGCGGCCACCATGCGGCGGACCATCTCATAGCCGACCTCGGAGCCCTGCATCGGCTCCTCGTTGAAGACCGACCACAGGATGACGCTCGGGTGGTTGCGGTCGCGCTTGACCATCCAGGTGAGCTGCTGCAGGTAGTCGGGCGACGGATTGAAGTTGCGGTTCTCGTCCATGACGAGGAAGCCCATGCGGTCGGCCATGTCCAGCACCTCGGCCGCCGGCGCGTTGTGGGCGAAGCGGATGGCGTTCACGCCCATCTCCTTCAGGCGGCGCAGGCGGAAGGCCCAGATCGAATCGGGCACGGCGACGCCCACGCCGGCATGGTCCTGATGGATGCACACGCCCTGCAACTTGACGTGCTGGCCGTTGAGGAAGAAGCCCTGGTCGGCGTCGAAGCGGAGGGTGCGGAAGCCCGTCTGCACCTCGGATTCGTCGAGCGCCGCAGTGCCCGAGCGCAGTTGCGCGCGGACGCGGTAGAGCTGCGGATCCTTCAGCGTCCACAGCCTGGGTTGGGAGACGGCCAGCTGCAACTTGGCCGTGGTGGTGCCCAGCGCCTGTACGCGCACCTTGGCCCGCGAGCGCGACACCGCCTTGCCGGCGGCGTCGACCAGCGTCACCTCGACCTCGGCGTCCTGCGCTGTGCGGCCGGCGCTGTTCACCTCCACCTCGACGGGCAGCGACCAGCGCTTGCCGTCGGCGCTGACCGGGTTGGCATGCAGGCCGTCGGTGGCGATGTGCACGGCGTTGCGCTTGACGAGCCAGGTGTGGCGGTAGATGCCGGCACCCTCGTACCACCAGCCCTCGATCGCGTCGGCGTCCACACGCACGGCGATGGTGTTCACGTCCTCGCCGTAGCGCAGATAGGGCGTGATGTCGAGGTTGCGGCCGTTGTAGCCGGACCAGTTGCGGTTCACGACATGGCCGTTCACCCACACCGTGCTGTGCGTGGCGATGGCGTCGAACTGCAACTCCATGTGGCGGCCGCGGTCGGTCGCGGGCAGCTGGAAGTAGCGCCGGTACCAGCCGATGCCTCGCGGCCGAAAGCCGTGCGAGAGGTTCTCGGTCGCGTCGAAGGGGCCTTCCACCGCCCAGTCATGCGGCAGGTCCAGCCGCCGCCAGCCGGAGTCGTCGAAATTGGCCCCGGCGGCGCCGAGCGCATTGCCGGCCTTGACGGCGTTGTACGAGTCGCCGTGTCCCTTGATGGCCATGCCTGGCACTTCGCCCAGATGGAACAACCAGCCGTTGTCGAGCGAGAGGCGCTCCCGCGGGGCCGCGTGGGAAAGGCTGGAGACTGCCAGCAAGACCATCAACAGAACACGACGCCAGGCCATGAGTCACTCCATCAAGCGATGAGCCGGTGGACGCCTGCGCATCCACCGGCTTCGGGACAGACCGCCGGTCAGGCGGCCCAGTTCAGCGAAGCGCCTTCGGCCAGCACGGGGCTGCGTTGGCCGTCGACGTCCAGGCACCAGTTGCGCAGTGCACCCTCGCTGACCGAGGCGATGTACTGCGACCCGCACCGGGCGACCGTGCCGCGCGCCGCCACGTTGCCGTCCAGCCCCACGACCGTGAAGGCCACGCTCACGCCGTCATCCAGCTCGAACACGCGCAGCACGGTGCCGCTGGCGTAGTCGTAGTCCGGCTTCTCCGTCTCGGCACCCCAGGCGATGACGCTGTTGGGCGCGGCGTACAGCGGCAAGCTCAAGAAGCCGTGCGTCTCGCGATGCCAGCGGCCGCCCTGCTTCTTCTCGCCGCTCAGCAGGTGGGTCCACTTGCCTTCGGGGAGGTAGAAGTCCACCTCACCGCTCTCCGTGAAGACTGGCGCGACGAGCAAGCTTTCACCGAGCTGGTACTGCCGGTCCAGCGGCGCGCAGGCCGGGTCCTGCGGATGCTCCAAGAGCATCGCGCGCATCAGCGGCACACCCGTCTGCGTCGCCTCATGCGCCTTGGCGTACAGATAGGGCATCAGCTGGTGCTTGAGCCGCGTGAAGACGCGCAGCACGTCGCAGCTCTCTTCGTCCACGAGCCATGGCACCCGGTAGCTGCTGCTGCCGTGCAGGCGGCTGTGCGAGGACATCAGCCCGAACTGGATCCAGCGCTTGTAGACGGCCGGCGGCGGGTTGCCCTCGAAGCCGCCGATGTCGTGGCTCCAGAAGGCGAAGCCGCAGGACGTGAGCGACAGGCCGCCACGCAGGCTTTCGGCCATGGATTCGAAGGTGCTCCAGCAGTCGCCGCCCCAGTGCACGGGGAAGCGCTGGCCGGAGGCGTAGGTGGAGCGGGCGAAGACGATGGCGTCCCTGCCCTGCACTTCTTCCAGCAGCTCGAAGACGGCCTGGTTGTAGTGCAGCGCGTAGAGGTTGTGCATCTCGACGGGGTCGGAGCCGTCGAAGTAGGTCACGCCCTCGCTCGGGATGCGCTCGCCGAAGTCGGTCTTGAAGCAGTCAGCACCTTGCGCCAGCAGGCGGCGCAGGTGGCTTTGGTACCAGGTCTTGGCGGCGGGGTTCGTGAAGTCCACGATGGCCATGCCGGGCTGCCATTGGTCGGTCTGGAAGGTCAGGCCGTTGGTGCGTTTGATGAAGTAGCCGTTCTTCACACCCTCGGCGAACAGCGGCGACTTCTGCGCCACGTACGGGTTGATCCACAAGCTGATCTTCAGGCCCTTGGCGTGCAGACGCTGCAGCATGGCCTCGGGCTCGGGGAAGCCGCGCGGGTCCCAGGCGAAGTCGCACCACTGGAACTCGCGCATCCAGAAGCAGTCGAAGTGGAAGACGGCCAGCGGCAGCTCGCGCTTCTTCATCTCGTCGATGAAGTGGGTGGCGGTCGCTTCGTCGTACTGCGTGGTGAACGAGGTCGTCATCCACAGGCCGAAGCTCCAGGCCGGCGGCAGCGGGGCGCGGCCTGTCAGCGCTGTCAATCGGCTCAGGACTGCCTTGGGATCGGGACCGGCCATGACGCAGTAGTCCAGGCTTTCGCCTTCGCGGCTGAACTGCACGCGGGCGACTTTCTCCGAGCCGACCTCGAAGGACACCGGGCCGGCCTCGTTGACGAGCACGCCGTAGCCGCGGTTGGTCAGGTAGAAGGGCACGTTCTTGTAGGCCTGCTCGCAGGCGGTGCCGCCGTCCTTGTTGACGTTCTCGACGATCTGGCCGTTCTTGACCCAGGGGGTGAAGCGCTCGCCCAGGCCGTAGACGTTCTCGCCGACGGCCAGCGTCAGCTGCTCGTGCACGTGGTTGCCCTTGGGGCCCCACTGGATGTAGCCCAGGCCGCGCCAGTCGCTCTTGGTGAGGATGCGGTCGCCTTCGCGGAAGGTCAGCGTCCAGCCTTCGCCCTTCTTCACGTCGACCGAGATGGCCCCGGAGGTCAGCGTAGCCTGGGTCTGGCCGTTGTCGATCTGCACGGCGGGCTTGGCCGCACCCGGCATGGGGATGTGCAGGCGCGGCGCGCTGGACGCGGTGTAGTGCTCGACGCTGACGCGGATGACGCCTTCGAGCGGCGAGCTCAGCGTCACGGTCAGCGTGGGGCCCTGCAGCGTGTCGCCGCGGTGCTTGATGGGGCGGGTCGTGGCGAGCACGACGAGGCGGTCTTCGTGGACTTCGATGGCGTAGGCCTCGGCCGCGTAGTGCGCGGCGACGCCCGGCTGAAGCATCCACTGTCCGTCAGTGAACTTCATGGGGGGTGGTTCCTTGTTGTCTCCGATGGGCCGGCGGCGGTGCCGGCCCCTTCACTTCTTGGTGTTCTGTTTCGCCAGACTCCTCAAGCTGGTGGCGCCTTCACATGGCGGTTGATGTAGTCGCCGTGGTCCGGCATGCCACCCACGGTCTGGGTGATGGCCTGGCGCAGGCGCACGAAGTGCTGCAGCAGCGCCTGCACGTCGATGTGGTCGACGAAGGGGTCGTAGCTCTCGGGGTTGAGCCCGAGGCCGAGGAAGAGGGACACCCAGGACGGTTCGGCAAAGCCTTCGGGGTCAAAGATCGTCACGCGGCCCGTGCTGCGGAAGAGTTCGATCTGGTGGGCCAGCGTGTCGGGGATCGGCATGGCCGCGCAGTAGCGCCACAGCTCGGAGTCACGCCGGCCGGTCAGCTTGTAATGCAGGGCGATGAAGTCGCGGATTGACTCGTACTGCACGGCCATGCGGCGGTTGAACTCGGCCGCCAGGTGCGGCTTGAAATGCTTGTCCGGGAAGTACTGGATGAGGCGGCCGACGCCGTCCATGATGAGCTGGATGCTGGTCGACTCCAGCGGCTCCAGGAAGCCCGAGGCCAGGCCGATGGCGACAACGTTCTTGACCCAGCCCTGCTGGCGGCGGCCGGTCGTGAAACGCAACTGGCGCGGTGTGTCCAGGGCCTTGCTGTCCAGGCCCGCCAGCAGCGTGCTCGCGGCTTCGTCATCGCTGATGAAGTGGCTGCAATAGACATGGCCGTTGCCGGTGCGGTGCTGCAGCGGAATGCGCCATTGCCAGCCGGCCGCCTTGGCGGTGGACATCGTGTACGGCGTCAGCGGCATGGGCGGAGCAAGGCGCTCGCTCGGCACGGCCTGAGCGCTGTTGCAGGGCAGCAGCGCGCTCCAGTCGTCGTAGGGCGACTGCATCGCCTCGCCGATCAACAGTGCCCGAAAGCCAGAGCAGTCGATGAAGAGATCGCCGTCGATGCGGCGACCGTCCTTGAGCTTGACCGCGGCGACGAAGCCGTCCGCCGGACGCAGCTCGACATCGACGATCAGCCCTTCGATGCGCTGCGCGCCGCGCTCCATCGCGTACTCGCGCAAGTAGGCGGCGTAGAGGCCGGCGTCGAAGTGATAGGCGAAGGAATAGGCATTGGCCGCCGAGGGCGCGCCACCCTCGGGCGGCGTGAAGCGGTTGCGCCTGGCCATGACAGTGGAGGTTGACCAGTCCTCGTAGCTCGGCAGCTGGTCCACCTCGCGCTGCAGGCGCAGCCAGTGCTGCCAGGGTGCGCGGTTGTCGATGGCCGGACCGAAGTCGCCGAAGCCGTGAAAGAAGCGGTTGCCGACATGGCCCCAGTCGCGAAACTCGATGCCGAGCTTGAAGCTGCCCTGGGTGCGCTTGACGAAGTCGGCGCCGTCCAGGCCCAGCGTGCGGTTGTAGGCGCGGATGGTCGGCAGCGTCGCCTCACCGACGCCGATGGTGCCGATGTCGGGAGACTCGACCAGCACGATTTCGCACGCCCCCTTGCCGGCCTGCGCAAAGCGCTGGGCCAGCGGCGCAGCCGCCATCCAGCCGGCGGTGCCGCCGCCGACGATGACGATCTTGCGGATGGAGGAATCGGGCATGGCTGTCTCTGGGCCAGTATCTTTTTGGCGCCTCACCGGGACCGGCGGGCGGCGCGATCTTCGGCGAGCCGGGCGGTGTCGCGCTAGGGGCTTTCACCGTATTTACTTCGTGCGACGGCCGAACTAATATGGCTTCAAGCCCGTCAAAGCATGGGCACTACTAGGAGACAAATGCAGGCCGAAGCCGCAGGCAGCCAACAGCTGCTCAAGGTCATCAATCGCATGGCGCTGGTGAGGCACCTGTGCGCCAACCCGGGCCTGTCGCGCGCCGACCTGGCCGTTGCCGTCGGCCTGACGAAGTCCACCGTCAGCCTGCTGGTGCGCGAGCTGATTCTTGAAGGCTGGCTGGCCGAGCGCGAGGTCGTCGCGACCGGCGACCTGGGCCGCCGCCCCACCCCCCTGTTCATCGATCCCGCTCGCCTGCTTTTGCTGGGCGCCGAGGTGGGTATCGAGTCCGTGCGCGTCGTCGCCACCTCGCTGACCGGCGAAGTGCAGGCCTGGACGGTGGCCAACTACGGCGCCAGCCGCACGGCCAAGGCGTGTATCGCGAGCCTGGCCACGGCGCTGCTGAAGCTGCGCAAGCAACTCGGAGCCAACCAGCAGATCCTGGGCATCGGCGTGGGCCTGCCGGGTGGTGTCAACGAGGCGCGCGGCGTGCTGCACTTCGCGCCCAACCTCGGCTGGCGCGACATCCCCTTCGGCGCCCTGCTCGGCGAAAAGCTGCAGGACACACCGCTCGCCGGTGTGCCCCTCTTCATACAGAACGAAGCCGATGTGGCGGCTCTGGGCGAGATGGAGTTCAACCCCGCGCCGGCGTCCGACCCGCTGCTGTATGTCTCCATCAACCAGGGCCTGGGCGCCGGCGTCATCGTCGGCGACCGCCTGCTGACCGGCAGCCGCGGCTTTGCCGGTGAGGTGGGGCACATGGTGCTGCAGCTCAATGGCCCGCGCTGTTCCTGCGGCCGCCGTGGCTGCGCCGAAGCGCTGATCGCCACGCGCGCCATGCTCGGCGGCAGTGCAGACGGCACCGAGCTGCGCTCGCTGGCCGAGGTGCGGGCCCATCTCGTCGATGAAGACGCGGAAACGCTGAAGGCCGTGAGTTCGGCCGGCCGCTACCTCGGTGTGCTGCTGCAGAACCTGGCCACCGCCTACGACCCCGCCTGCATCGTGCTGGGCGGCTCGGTGGTCGAGCTGGGCGAGCCTTTCCTGAAGCCGGCGCTGGACACCTTGCTCGACTACGCCGCAGCGGCCAGCCTGCCGCCGCCCACGGTGCGCACCTCGATGTTCGGCGCCAACGCCGTCGCCGTCGGCGCTGCGGCCCTCGCACGTTTTCGCCTGACCCGCCCCGGCCTGCCGCTGGCCGACAGCGGCAACGTCGCCATGGTCGACGCCGAGGAGACCGCCTGATGTTCCTCGGCATCGATCTCGGCACCTCCGAAGTCAAGCTGCTGCTGCTTGACGGCGAAGGCCATATCGTCGGCACGGCAGGCAGCGCCTTGGCGCTGTCCAGCCCCGAACCGCTGTGGTCAGAGCAGACGCCAAGTGACTGGTGGCAGGCCACCGAGGCCGCCGTCGCCAAGTTGCGCGCGGCCCACCCCATGGCCTTCGCCGCCGTGCGTGGCATCGGCCTGTCGGGCCAGATGCATGGCGCCGTGTTGCTTGACAAGGGCGACGCCGTGCTGCGCCCGGCCATGCTGTGGAACGACGGCCGCAGCCACGCCGAGTGCGACGAGCTGACGGCCGCTGCGCCGCGCCTGCACGACATCGCCGGCAACCTCGCGATGCCGGGCTTCACCGCGCCCAAGCTGCTGTGGGTTCGCAAGCACGAGCCCCACATCTTCGAGCGCGTCGCCAGCGTGCTGCTGCCCAAAGACTGGCTGCGACTGCAGCTGACGGGCGACAAGGTCTCCGAGCCGTCCGACGCGGCCGGCACGCTGTGGCTGGACGTCGCGCGCCGCGACTGGTCCGACGAACTGCTGGCGGCCTGCGGCCTGACGCGTGCGCAGATGCCACGCCTCGTCGAGAGCAATCAACCCAGCGGCGTGCTCAAACCCGATCTGTCCAAGGCCTGGGGGTTGGGCGCGGAAGTGGTCGTGGCCGGCGGCGCCGGCGACAACGCGGCCAGCGCCATTGGCATCGGCGCGACGCAGCCGGGTGATGGTTTCATCTCGCTGGGTACTTCGGGGGTGCTCTTCGTCGTCAACGACCGCTACAGCCCCAATCCGGCGTCAGCGGTCCACGCCTTCTGCCATGCACTGCCCGAGCGCTGGCATGAGATGAGCGTGATGCTGTCGGCTGCGAGCTGCCTGCGCTGGTTCTGCAATCTTGTCGGCGCCGATGAAGCCACTTTGCTGGCTGAGCTTTCGTCCGTTTTTTCCGGAAATGACAGCGCAGTCATCAGCACAAACAACGCGCCCCTCTTCCTGCCCTACCTCGCCGGCGAGCGCACGCCGCACAACGACCCGTTTGCGCCCGGTGTCTTCCACGGCCTGCGGGCGCAGACGAAACGCGCGGACTGCACCTATGCCGTGCTCGAAGGCGTCGCCTTCGGTCTTGCCGACGGTCTGGATGCACTGCGCGCGGCCGGTACGCAAGTGCAGCAGCTCTCATTGGTCGGCGGCGGCTCGCGCAGTGCCTATTGGGCGCAGCTGATCGCCGACGCGCTCGATGTCGAGATCGTCGTGCACGCCGGCAGCGAAGCCGGTGGCGCCCTGGGTGCTGCGCGCCTCGGCTGGCTGGCCACGGGAGGCCGCGTCGAGCAGGTCTGCGCCCGCCCCGACATTGCCGCCCGCTTCCTCCCCAACCCCGAACGCCACGCGCTGCTGACCCCAAGGTTGGCGCGCTTCCGTGACCTTTACCGCCGCCTGCGCGGTGCCTGACCCCGAGTTATGACGAGCTATTTCCACCACATCGCGCCCATCCGCTACGAGGGCGCCGACAGCCCCAACGACCTGGCCTTCAAGCACTACGACAAGGACCGCATCGTCCTGGGGCAGCGCATGGAAGATCACCTGCGCTTCGCCACCTGCTACTGGCACAACTTCGTCTGGACCGGCCTGGACCCCTTCGGCGGCGCCACCTTCGAGCGCCCCTGGTTCCAGGGCGGCAGCCCGATGGAGCTGGCCAAGCTCAAGGCCGACGCCGCCTTCGAGTTCTTCCAGAAACTCGGCGCGCCGTACTACTGCTTCCATGACCGCGACGTGGCCCCCGAAGGCGCCACGCCGCGCGAGAGCCACGACAACTTCCAGCGCATCGTCGACGTGCTCGGCGAGAAGCAGCAGGCCACGGGGCTCAAGCTGCTGTGGGGCACGGCCAACCTGTTCAGCCACCGCCGCTTCATGTCGGGCGCGGCCAGCAACCCTGACCCGGCGCTGTTCGCCATGGCCGCGCTGCAGGTGCGCGACGCGATGGATGCCACGCTCAAGCTCGGCGGCGAGAACTATGTGCTGTGGGGTGGCCGCGAAGGCTACGAGACGCTGCTGAACACGCGCCTGGGGCAAGAGATGGACCAGCTCGGCCGCTTCCTGAACATGGTCGTGGAATACAAGCACAAGATCGGTTTCAAGGGCGCCATCCTCATCGAGCCCAAGCCGCGCGAGCCGTCCAAGCACCAGTACGACTTCGACACCGCCACCGTCTACGGCTTCCTCGTGCGCTACGGCCTGGAGAAGGAAGTCAAGGTCAACATCGAGGCCAACCACGCGACGCTCTCGGGCCACAGCTTCGAGCACGAGATTGCAACGGCTGGCGCGCTTGGCATCCTGGGCAGCCTGGACATGAACCGCGGCGACCCGCAGCTGGGCTGGGACACCGACCAGTTCCCCAACAACGTGCCCGAGACGGCCCTGGCCCTGTACCACGTGCTGCAGGCCGGTGGCTTGGGGAGCGGCGGCCTGAACTTCGACGCCAAGGTGCGCCGCCAGTCCATCGACGCGGCCGACCTCTTCCACGGCCACATCGGTGGCATGGACGTCTGCGCCCAGGCGCTGCTGATCGCCGAAAAGATGGTCAACGACGGGCGCCTGAAGGCCGCCGTCGACAGCCGTTACGCCGGTTGGGACCAGCCTGCCGGCCAGGACATCCTGCAAGGCCGTCGCACGCTTGAACAGCTGGCCGACCAGGTGCTCGCCGGCAACACCGACGTGGCGCCCGTGTCCGGCCGCCAGGAAGTCTTCGAGAACCTCGTCAACCGCTTCTGCGCCTGACCGCTGCCACCCTGAATCACCCCGCCGCCAGCACGCCCGGACCGACAACGCTGCCAATGATGAACGCCCCCGCTCAAGCCGCATGCGCCCGTCGACCCAGGCGATGTTGATTCCCCTTTTTCGAACCAGCTGTAAGACACAGGCCCAGAGCCCCACGACAACGAGAGGAGACACAGTGAAACACCACCAGCACCGCCGAACCGCCATTTCCCTTGCCGCCGCCCAGGCCGCCCTGCTTTGCAGCGGCATGGCCTTCGCGCAGACCCCCGCCGCGCCAGGAGCCGCCGCTTCGGCGCCGATCCAGAAGGCCGAGACCGTCGTCGTCAGCGGCCGCCGCGCGGCCCTGCAATCTGCCCAGAAGATCAAGCAGGATGCCGACGAGATCGTCGACTCCGTCAATGCCGATGACATCGGCAAGCTGCCTGACCACTCCGTCACCGAAGTGCTGCAACGCATCGTCGGCGTGACCGTCGACCGCACCATGGCCAAGGGTGACCCAGAGCACTACTCCGTGGAAGGCTCCAGCGTCAACATCCGCGGCCTGTCCTATGTGCGCTCCGAAGTGAACGGCCGCGACACTTTCTCGGCCAACGGCGGCCGCGCACTGAACTTCGAGGACGTGCCACCCGAGCTGATGGCCGGCGTGGACGTCTACAAGAACCCGTCCGCGGTCCAGGTCGAAGGCGCCATCGGCGGCCTCGTCAATCTGCGCACGGCCCTGCCCTTCGACTACGCCGGCTTCAAGGGCGCACTGACGGTCGGCGGCAACTACAACGACCTGCAAGGCAAGTGGAGCCCCTCAGGTTCGGGCCTGGTGTCCAACCGCTGGAAGACAGACGCCGGCGAGTTCGGCGCGCTGCTGAGCCTGGCGCGCAGCAAGACCACCACCCGCACCGACCTCTGGCAGGTCGAGCCCTACTACAACATCGACGGCACGCACTGGGTTCCCAAGGGCGCGCAGTGGCGCGACTCCAACTTCGACCGCACCCGCGAAGGCACCTACGGCGCCTTGCAATGGAAGAAGGATGACGTCAGCAGTTCGCTGACCTACTTCGAGTCCAAGTACAAGATGCACTGGGACGAGAACGCGCTGTTCGCCCAGTCCACGCCGGCCAACATCAAGGTCTCCCCCGGAGCCACCTACGGCGCCAACGGTGCGCTGCTGACCGGCACGCTGACCGACCCGACCGACGGCGGCATCAACTTCGGCGCCGACACGCGCTACATGACGCGCAACTCCAAGACCCGCGACCTGGGCTGGAACCTGAAGTGGAAGGCCAGCGACCGCTGGAGCTTCAGCACCGACCTGCAGATCGTCAAGTCCAAGACCCAGGCCTTCGACTCCACCGTGGCCACCGGCCTGCAGATGCCCAAGGAGACGCTGGACCTGTCCGGCTCGACGCCGCGCGTCGTCTTTGACGCGGCCGATCTGGCCGGCCTGAAGGACCTCGGCAATTACTACTGGGCGTTCACGATGGAACACCTGGACAAGAGCAAGGCCGACTCCAAGGTCTGGCGCGCGGACGGCAAATTCAACTTCGACCATCCAGTCCTGCAGGACCTGCAGTTCGGCATCCGCCTGACCGACAAGAACGCGACCACCATCAACTCCTCGCCGAGCTACAACTGGGCTGCCATCACCCAGACCTGGCAGCAGGGTTGGGACATCAACCACGTGGCACGCCTGAACGACCCGCGCTTCAACGCGCCGACACAGCTGCACGAGTTCAAGAACTTCTTCGGCGGCCAGAGCGTGCCCAGCATCTATGTGCCCAACGTGTCGCTGGCCCAGGGCTACCCGGGCAGCTACGCGGCCCTGCACAAGTATCACGACATCCTCTGCGCCGAACAGACCGCCGCAGCCGGCTGGGGCAGCGGCTGCCCGACCTGGACACCCGCGACCTTCGGCACGGACCCGCAGGGCACCAACGAGCAGCACGAGAAGACGCAGGCGGCCTACGGCCAGTTGCGCTTCGGCTGGGAAGACCAGCCCATGCCCGTCGACGGCAACATCGGCCTGCGCGTGGTGCGTACCGACATGAAGGCCAACGGCTTCATGGTCTTCAACAACAAGGCGACGGCGCTGCAGCCCGGCCAGTCCTACGGCGGCGTGCCCATCCCGTCCGTTGCAGCCTTCTCCAAGCCGCTGGACGCCGCCCAGACCTACACCGACGTGCTGCCCAGCCTGAACCTGCGCCTCAAGGCCAGCGATCAGCTGCAGTTCCGCGCAGCGCTGTCCCAGGCCATCTCGCGGCCGGACTTCTCGCAGCTGCAGGCCTACACCGCGCTGTCTCTGGACACGACCCAGCACACGGTGGGCAACTCCGTCGTCATCGACAGCGTCTCCCTGTCCGGCAAGGCCAACGGCAACCCGCTGCTCAAGCCCGTCAAGTCCAACCAGCTGGACCTGACCGGCGAGTGGTACTTCTCCAAGACCGGCTCGTTGACGGTGGCGCTGTTCGACAAGGAGCTGAAGGACATCATCGTCGGCCAGTCCGCGTCGGTGCAGCTGAAGGACGGCAACGGCACGCCCGTGAACTTCACGGTCACGTCGCCGGTCAACGGCGCCAAGGGCCATGCCCGCGGCATGGAGATCGCCTTCCAACGCTATCTCGACATGCTGCCCGGCTGGCTGTCGGGCTTGGGCGTTCAGGCCAACTACACCTATGTCGACAGCAAGACCAAGCCCTACGACCCGGTCATGAGCGCCTATTGCAGCGGCACCAGCACCGGCGCGGAAAACTTCAACTTGAACATCAATGGCTGCGACACGGATGGCCGCACTTTCGGCAACCTGCCGCTGATCAACCTGTCCAAGAACGCCTACAACCTGGCGCTGCTCTACGACTACGGCCCGGTCTCGGCGCGCGTGGCCTACAGCTGGCGCTCGAAGTACCTGCAGGGCGTCAACGTCAACGGCACCAACGGCGGTGACGGCCAGTTGCCCAATGCCGGCGGCGGCGTCGCCTGGGCGCTGCCGACCTGGAGCGACGCCTATGGCCAGGTGGATGCCGGCATCACCTACCGCGTCAACGACCACTTCAGCCTCAGCCTGGAAGGACAGAACCTGAACAACGCGTTGGCGCGCCAGCTCATGCAGCAGCACATCGGCTACATGACCCGCGGCGTGAACTACACCGGCCGCCGCTACACGGTGCAGGCCAGCTACTCTTTCTGAGCGTTGGCACCAGCCCGGCGGCCCCAAGCCGCCGGGCTTTTCCGGAAATCCGATGAAGACCACTCCCCTTCTCGCGGCGGCACTTGCCTGCCTGCTCACGGCGCAGCCCGCGCTCGCGGCCGAAGCGCCCCGCCTCGTCGAGCGCGACGGCCGCCATGCGCTGCTGGTCGATGGCAAACCCTTCCTGATACTGGGCGCCCAGGCCCACAACTCCAGCAACTATCCGGCGGCCCTCAAGCCCGTCTGGGACGCCGCCCGGGACGTGAAGGCCAACACCGTGCTGATGCCGGTGGCCTGGGAGCAGGTCGAGCCCGAGGAGGGCCGTTTCGACTTCAGCTTCGTCGACACCCTCGTCAAAGAGGCGCGTCAACAGAAGCAGCGCCTGGTGATCCTGTGGTTCGCCACCTGGAAGAACACCAGCGCGCAGTACACCCCCGCCTGGGTCAAGCTCGCGCCCAAGCGCTTCCCCGCGATGCTGGACAAGGATGGCAAGCCCAGCTACTGCCTCAGCCCCTTCGGCACCGAGACGCTGAAGGCCGACAAGCGCGCCTTCGTAGCGTTCATGGCGCATCTGAAGAAGATCGACGCCGAGCAGCGCACCGTGCTGATGGTGCAGGTCGAGAACGAGGTCGGCACCTACGGCCTGGTGCGCGACTTCGCTCCCGCCGCGCAGGCCGCCTTCGAGCAGCCCGTGCCGGCCGCCGTGCTGGCGCGCAAGAAGCCCGTCGCTGCTGCATCGGGCAACTGGCGCGAGGTCTACGGCGACTACGCCGACGAGTACTTCCACGCCTGGGCCATCGCCCGCTACATCGGCGACATCGCCAAGGCCGGCCGCGCCGTCTACGACCTGCCGATGTACGTCAACAACGCGCTGCGCAACCCGCTGGAGCAGCCGCCCAAGCCCTGGAACAAGGACTTCGCCAGCGGCGGCCCGACGCATGACGTCATCGACATCTACAAGGCCGCCGCGCCGGCGCTCGACATCGTCGCGCCCGACATCTACAACGCCGAGTCCGAACAGGTGAACGCCAACCTGCGCCTGTTCCAGCGCGCCGACAACGCGCTGTGGGTGCCCGAGATCGGCAACGCGGCGATCTATGCGCGCTACCTCTATGCCGCGCTCGGCAAGGGCGCTCTGGGCATCGCGCCCTTCGGCATCGACTACTTCGACTACAGCAATTTCCCGCTCGGCTCGACAGCGACCGACCGCACGATGGTCGAACCCTTCGGCCGCGTGTTCAAGATGTTCGCGCCCATCCAGCGGCAATGGGCGCAGTGGGCCTTCGACGGCCGCACGCGCGGCGCGTCGGAAGGCGATGACCGCAAGCCGCAGACGCTGGAGTTCCCCGGCTGGGTGGCCAAGCTCAGCTACCGCGAATGGCAGTTTGGCGAGACCAGCTGGAAGATGACCGACAAGCTCCCCGCCGGCACCGAACAGCCCGGCGGCGGCGTCGCCATCGCGCAGATTGCTGAAGACGAATTCCTCGTCATTGGCCAACGCACCCGCGTGCGGGTGGAAGCGGCGCCGGGCAGCAGCGGCTTCATGCTGCGCACCGAGCAGGGCCGCTTCGACGACAAAGGTCGCTGGCAGATGGAGCGCGTCTGGAACGGCGACCAGGTCGACTACGGCCTGAACCTGCCGGCCGAGCCCGTCATGCTCAAAGTGAAGATGGGCCGCACCAAGTGATCCACCGCCGCCACCTGCTGCAGGCTGCCGGCCTGCTTGCCCTGCCGGCCTTGGGCGCAGAAGGCGCGCCGGCCTATGACTGGCGCAGCCTGACCTTCGGCGGCGGCGGCTTCGTCGACGGCTTCGTCTTCCACCCGCGCGAGCAGGGCCTGCTCTACGCGCGCACCGACATCGGCGGCGCCTACCGCTTCGACCCCGCCGCCAAGCGCTGGCTGCCGCTGCTCGATCAGCTGAACAAGGCCGACTCGGATCTGATGGGTGTGCTGAGCATCGCCGTCGACCCGAGCGACGCCAACCGCGTCTACGCGGCTTGCGGTCTGTACACGCATCCATGGGCGCGCGGCGCCGCCCTGCTCGCTTCCAATGATCGCGGCGCGACTTGGGCCGTGCATGAACTCGGCCTCAAGCTGATGGGCAACGGCCCCGGCCGCGGCACCGGCGAACGCCTGCAGGTCGACCCCCACCGGCCCGAGCGTCTGCTTCTGGGCACGACGCAGGACGGGCTGTTGCAGAGCACCGACCGTGGCCAGCATTTCTCCAGACTCGGCGGCTTCACCGGCAAGCATGTTTCGCTCGTGCTGTTCGGGCCGAAGAGCGGCACCGTCTACGCCGGCAGCCACGACCAGCCCGGCCTCTTCGTCTCCACCGATGATGCCGGCAGCTTCACGCGCATCGCCGAGCTGCCGGCCCAGGCGCCGCAGCGCGCGGCCTTCGGGCCGGACGGCTCGCTCTACGTCAGCTTCGCGGCAGGTGACGCGGGCCAGGTGGTCAACCCCAGCCATGCCAAGACCGGCAGCGTCTGGCGCCGCGAGCCGGCAGGCCGCTGGCGCGACATCACGCCGGTCAAGCCGACCGTGGCCCAACCCTTCGGCTACTCGGGCCTGGACGTCGACGCCAAGCGCCCCGGCCGCCTCGTCGTTTCCACGATCGAGCGCTGGTCGGCCGGCGACGAGATCTTCATCTCCGACGACTTCGGCGCCAGCTGGACACCGCTGAGCCTGCGCTCCGCCTTTGACGCCAGCGCCCACCCCTGGCTGCAGGCCTACCAGGGCAAGACGCAGCACAAGCAGGGGCACTGGCTGGCCGACATCAAGATCGACCCGCACGACGGCGAGCGCGCCGTCTACGGCACCGGCTACGGGCTGTGGATGACGGCCAACCTCAGCGCGGCGAAGGTCAACTGGGCCTTCACCGTCGACAACCTCGAAGAGACCGCCACGCTCGGCCTGGAAAGCCCGTCCGGCGGCGCCTCGCTGCTGGCGGCCATGGGCGACGTCTCAGGCGCCGCCTGGGACGACATCGGCCAGGGCCCGAGGAGCGGCCTCTTCCTGCCCGCCGGCGAGACCTGCCGCTCGGTGGCCTACGCCGAACTCAACCCCGCCATCGTCGCGCGCACGTCGGACGCGGCGGCCAACGGCGGCTACTGGTCCGCCGATGGCGGCGCGAGCTGGCGGCCCTTCGGCGCGTCGCAGCGCAACACCAAGACACCCGAAGGCTGGACAGCCTCGACGGGCCAGGTCGCCGTGTCCGCCAAGGGCGGCTTCTTCCTGTGGACGCCTGAAAAGCAGGCTGCGCTGTTCTCGCGCGACCGCGGCAAGACTTGGGGCATCAGCCAGGGCTGGCCAGCCGAGCGTGACGTCGCGCTGAGCCCGGTGGCCGACCGCGCCGTCGAAGGCGCGTTCTATGTGCATGACCGCGCCCATGGCCGCATCCTCGTCAGCATCGACGGCGGCGCGAACTTCCAGCCCGGCATCACCGGTCTGCCCAAGCTGGAGACCTGGCAAAGCGCCCAGCTGGTCTGCGCACCCGGCAAGCCGCGCGACCTGTGGCTGTCCATGCCGGACGGCCTGCTGCACATCCCCGGCATCGACGCCCGCGCGCAGACCGTGCGTGGCGTCGTCGAGCCTTGGCGCGTGGCCATCGGCAAGGCGGCTGAAGGCGCGAGCCACCACGCCGTCTACGTCTGGGGGCGCGTGCTCGTCAACGGCGACGCGGTCGAGGGCCTATTTCGCTCCGTCGATGGTGGCGACAGCTTCCGGCGCATCAACGACGATCGCCATCGTTACGGGCGCCTGAATGCGATGACGGCCGACCCGCTGGAGTTCGGCGTCGTCTACCTCGCGCCCGAGGGCCGCGGCGTCATCATCGGCAAGCCGCGCGCATGAAACGAGCCCCTCGCCCGGTCCTGCTCCGGCTGAACGCCGGCAAGCCCAGTCGGTCCCCCGAGGGGACGGCGATGCTTGCGGCATCGAGCCGCAAGCACATCGCCCGCAGGCCGGCTTGGGAGCGGCCCGGCGCTCGGCCGGCGGCAAGACCGCGGTGGTTGCATCTCGTCGTGGTGCTACTTCTGCTGATCGCTATGCGGCCCCTGCAGGCGGCCGAGCTGCTGCTGCGCTACGACCAGCCGGCGCCGGACACGGCCAAGGGCTGGGAGCAGCAGGCGCTGCCCATCGGCAACGGGCGGCTGGGCGCCATGCTGTTCGGCCAGGTCGCGCGCGACCGGTTGCAGTTCAACGACATCACGCTGTGGACGGGCGACGCCAAGGCCATGGGCGCCTACCAGCCGTTCGGCGATGTCGTGCTGGAACTCGACGACGCGCAGTCGCCCGTGAGCGACTACCGCCGCGAGCTGGACATCGCGCAGGCCCGCCACCGCCTGAGCTACCGCCAGGCTGGCGTGCGCTTCGAGCGCGAAACGCTGGCCAGCCACCCCGCCCAGGTCATCGCCTGGAGGCTCAGCGCCGACCAGCCCGGCCGCTACACCGGCCGCATCGCGCTGACCGATCGCCACGGCGCCGTGCTGAGCGCCGCCAACCAGACGCTGACCGCAGTGGGCACGCTGCCCAACGGCCTGGCGTATGCGAGCCAGCTGCGCGTGCTGCATGAAGGCGGCAGCGTCACCATCGATGGCAACACGCTGGTGTTTCGCGGCTGCAACTCGCTGACCCTCATCCTCGGTGCCGGCACGAGCTACGCCGCCGGCCGCGTCAACGGCGCCGCGCCGCTGGCCCGCGTGCGGCGCCAAGTCGCCGCTGCCAAGCCATGGCCCCGGCTGCGCGCTGAACACGAGCGCGACGTCGCCGCCCTGCTCGGCCGTGTGCAGCTCGACCTCGGCAGCAGCCCGCCCGACCGCAGTGCGTTGACGACCGACGCGCGCCTGGCCGCGTACACGAAGAGCGGCGACGACCCCGAGCTGGAGGCGCTCTACTTCCAGTACGGCCGCTACCTGCTCGTCAGCAGCTCGCGTGACTCGTTGCCCGCCAATCTGCAGGGCCTGTGGAACGACAGCCTCACGCCGCCGTGGAATGCGGACTACCACTCCAACATCAACCTGCAGATGAACTACTGGCCGGCCGAGCCGACCAACCTGGCGGAGACTGCGCGGCCGCTGCATCACTTCGTACAGAGCCTTGCCCCCGAATGGCGCCGCCCAGTGGCCGAGCGTGCGGCGCTCGCACTGAAAGACGCCAGGTCGCTTCCGCCTGAAACGCCGCCGTGGGACCACGCCGTCCAACCGCCCATCGAGACCTTCCTCACTGCCGCCGAGAAGCCCGTGCGCGGCTGGACGCTGCGCACCGAGACCAACCCATTCGGCGCGATGGGCTATCTGTGGAACATGACGGGCAATGCCTGGTACGCCCGCCACTTCTGGGAGCACTACGCCTTCACGCAGGACCGAACCTTCCTGCGCGACGTGGCCTGGCCGGTGCTGAAGGAGGTCGGCGAGTTCTGGGAGGACAGGCTCAAGGCCGGGCCCGATGGCCGCCTCGTCGCGCCCAACGGCTGGTCGCCCGAGCATGGCCCCATCCAGGATGGCGTCGCCTACGACCAGCAGATCCTGTGGGATCACTTCGACAACATGGCCCAGGCAGCCGAAGCGCTCGGCGATCGCGCTGCGCATGACCGTGCCGTCTCGATTCGCGACCGCCTCGCCGGCCCGCGCGTCGGCAGCTGGGGCCAGCTGCTCGAATGGCAGGACGAGCTGAAGGACCCCGTGCTGGACACGCCGGACGACACGCACCGGCACGTCTCTCATCTGTTTGCCCTCTTCCCCGGCCGACAGATCTCGCCCGCACGCACGCCTGAACTCGCTGCCGCTGCGCGCAAGACGCTGGACGCCCGCGGCGACGTCAGCACCGGCTGGTCCATGGCCTGGAAGATGGCCTACTGGGCGCGGCTGCGCGACGGCGACCACGCTCACCAACTGTTGCGTGGCCTGCTGGCCCAGCCTGGTGCCACGGCGGCCCGGCCGGGCGCAGAGGTCCACCAGGGCGGCACCTATCCCAACCTCTTCGACACCCACCCGCCCTTCCAGATCGACGGCAACTTCGGCGCGACGGCGGCCATCGCCGAGATGCTGCTGCAGTCGCAGGATGGAGTCATCGACCTGCTGCCTGCGCTGCCCGCCGCCTGGCCTGACGGCGCGGTAAAGGGCCTGCGCGCCCGCGGTGGCTTCCAGGTCGATATCGCCTGGGCCGGCGGCAGGCTGACGACCGCCACCGTGCGCTCGGTGGCCGGCGCGGGCGGCGGGCGCGTTCGCATCGGCGAGCGCGTTGTCGATCTCAGGCTCCAACCCGGCCAGTCGCGCACGCTCAACTGATTCTCATGAAGAAGTTCTTCTCCATCGCTCTTCTCGCCTTGCTGCCGCTGGCCTCGCTGGCGCTCGACCTGGACGTCGGCCGCCCCGCGAGGGGCTGGCAGATCGCCGTCACCGATTTCGAGGGCGAAGCCAAGATGACCGGCGACCGCGTCACCGTGCCCAAGCCCGCCCGCCCGCGCGTGCCGAACAGCCATGTCGCCGCGCGCCGTGGCGACGACGGTGCGCTGACGCTGCAGTTCAGCAATACCTGGATCGCCCAACTGCGCTGGCAGGATGGCCCGCCGCTGAACCTGCAGCCCTATGTCGACCAGGGCACCGTCGAGTTCGACCTCGACGTCATCGACCTCGCCAACGGTGGCATGAAGTTCAAGCTCGGTTGCGGCAAGGACTGCGAGCGCAAGGTGCCCTTCCTGTTCGCCGGCCGCGAGTTGATCGGCAAAGGCCGCCAGCACCTGTCCTTCGCGCTCAAGTGCTTCTGGCGTGAGGGTGACGACTTCAGCGCGGTCAACTTGCCCTTCACACTGGAAGGCACCGGCAGCGGCGAGCTGCAGATCAGCAAGCTGCGCATCAACAGACAGGGCAAGGCGACGACCGCCTGCCCCGACTACCGCACCCAGTCCGTCACGCCCGAACGGCTGCAGGAATCCTGGGCTGTCGACTGGTGGCTGCCCCGCCACGAGGCCAAGCTCGCCGAGATCAAGGCCCACCGCGACGCCGGCCGGCGCGTGGACCTCGTCTTCCTCGGCGATTCCATCACGCAGGGCTGGGAGAACGAAGGCAAGGCCGCCTGGGCCGCCTCCTTCGCCAAGTACAACGCCGTCGCGCTGGGCTTTGGCGGTGACCGCACCGAGAACCTGCTGTGGCGCCTGCAGCATGGCGAGCTGGACGGCATGCGGCCCAAGGCCATCGTCATGATGATCGGCACCAACAACACCGGCGACAGGCTCGAAGACCCGGCGTTCACCGTCGCCGGCATCCAGCGCAACCTCGATGAGATCCGCCGACGTCAGCCGCAGGCCAAGGTGCTGCTGCTGGCGCTGTTCCCGCGTGGCGAGAAGCCCGACGACCTCATGCGCCGCCACAACGCCAAGATCAACGCGCTGCTGCCAACGCTCGCCGATGGCCGCCACGTCGTCTTCCTCGACATCGGCCGCGCGCTCACCAAACCGGACGGCACGCTGTCCCAAGACATCCTGCCCGACTGGCTGCACCTCAGCCCCCAAGGCTACGAAATCTGGGCCCGCAGCCTGGATGCCACCCTGACCCCCTGGCTCGCGCCCTGACGGCGCCGCCGACCGACCCCATGACCGCCCTGACCTACTCCAGCCCCTTCCCCGCCGACTTCCTCTTCGGCGTTGCCGCCGCCGCACCCCAGATCGAGGGCGCCGCCTTCACCGACGGCAAGGGCGAATCCATCTGGGACCGCTTCTCCCGCCAGCCCGGCAAGGTGCACGACGGCGACACCCTCGACATCGCCTGCGACCACTACAACCGCTTCGACGAAGACTTCGCGCTGATGGCCTCGCTCGGGCTGAAGAGCTACCGGCTGTCGCTGGCCTGGCCGCGCATCTACCCGAGAGGCGACGGCGAGCTGAATCAGGCCGGCCTGGACTTTTATCACCGCCTCTTCGCCAGCATGGCGGGTCACGGCATCACGCCCTGGGTGACCCTCTTCCACTGGGACCTGCCCCAGGCGCTGGAAGACCGCGGCGGCTGGACCTCGCGCGTGACGGTGGACGCCTTCGCGCGCTATGCCGATACCGTCGTGCGGGCCTTCGCCGGCGAGGTCAAGCACTGGATCACGATGAACGAGATCCGCTGCTTCACGCAGCTGGCCTATGGCTACGGCACCAAGGCACCGGGCCGCACCGAGAGCGCCGCCATCGTCAACCAGACCTTCCACCACGCGCTGCTGTGCCACGGCCACGGCGTGCGTGCGGTGCGCGAGTTCGGTGGCGCCGGTGCCGTGGTGGGCCTGACCGACAACTGCGACGTCTGCATCCCCGTCACCGAGACGCCGGGCGACATCGAAGCCGCCAAGGCCTGGTTCCTGGAGAAGAACGCCCATGTGCTGGGCGCCATGCACGCCGGCCACTACCCGGCCGACTACCTGGCCCGAGCGGGCGCCGATGCGCCGCAGGTGGCGGCCGGTGACTTCGACCTCATCAGCCTGCCGACCGACCACCTCGGCCTGAACATCTACACCGGCACCTATGTGCGCGCCGGCAAGAACGGCGCCGCCTATGACGCCCTGCCCAACCCCGTCAACTACCCACGCGCCGACAGCCCCTGGCTGCGCCTCGTGCCCCAGTCGATCTACTGGGCCACGCGCTTCGCCCACGAGCTCTACGGCCACCAGTCGCTCTACATCACCGAGAACGGCTGCGGCTACAACGACGAGCCGGTGGTGAACGGCGAAGTGCTGGACCTGCACCGCCGCGACTTCCTGCGCAACCACCTGCGCGAAGCCCACCGCGCCATTGGCGACGGCGTGCCGCTGCACGGCTACTTCCTGTGGAGCTTCATCGACAACTACGAGTGGGAAGACGGCTACCAGCGCCGCTTCGGCATCGTGCACTGTGACTACGAGACCCAGGTCCGCACGCCCAAGCTGTCAGCGCTGTACTACGCAGACATCATCAAGGCCAGGAAGATCCTATGAACGCCGGCACCCTGCACCTCGACCGCGTCGTGCCGCCCGCCGACGGCCGCCTGCCCATGCGGCAAAAGATCGGCTTCGGCCTGGGCTCCATCCTGGACATGTGGGGCCACTGGCTCTACCCGTCGCTGGCCTTCCAGGTCTTCAACATCTTTCTCGGCGTCGCACCCGGCCTGATCTCCACGGTGCAGATGATCAAGATCTTCATCGACGCCGGCTCGGACGCGATCTTCGGCTGGATCTCGGACAACACCCGCACGCGATACGGCCGGCGCCGGCCCTTCATCCTGGTCGGCGGCATCCTGGCCGGCATCGGCCTGCCGCTGATGTTCGCCGTCGGCCGCGGCTGGACGGACACGCAGTACTTCATCTTCATGCTGGTCAGCATGATCATCTACGTGCCCGTGATGAGCTGCTTCAACATGCCCTGGAGCAGCCTCGGGTCGGAGATGACGCCCGACTATCACGAGCGCACGACCGTGATGGCCATCCGCAACGCCATCCAGAAGGGGCCGGAGCTGGCGATGTTCTTCGCCGCCCAGTTCACGACGCTGGCCATCTTCAACGACGCGCAAGGCAAGCCCGACATCCTGCGCGGCGCGCAAACCTACTGCGCCATCCTCGGCACCATCATGGTGGCGGTGTCCATCGCCATCTTCCTGATGGTGCGCGAGCGCTACTACGAGAAGCTGGTGTCGCGCACCCAGACCCACATCCCGTTCTCGGACACGCTGTGGCGCACGCTGCGCTGCCGTCCCTTCCGCCACATCCTCGGCATGAACCTGGCCTACGGCATCGGCACGGCCATGGTCAGCGCGCTGGGCTACTACGCGACCGTCTACTACGTCTGCAAGGGTGATGTCGTGCTGGGCGCGAAATGGAACACCGCCATGGGCCTGTCGGGCATGGCTTTCGGCTTTGCCGGCATCCCCTTTTTCGCGTGGATCGCGCGCCACCAGGGCAAGCGCACGGCGCTGGTCGCCGTGCTGTCGCTGGCCATCTGCGCCTTCATCGGCGACTGGTGGCTGTACGACCCGGCGCGGCCCTATCTGCAGCTCTTCGCCTGCGGCTTCGTCGCTTTCACCGGCGCAGGCTTCTGGACGCTCTACAACGCGACGCTGGGCGACGTGGTCGACTATGACGAGATGCAGACCGGCCAGCGCCGCGAGGGCTCGTTCTCGGCCTGCCAGTCGTGGATCTCCAAGGTCGGCATTGCGCTCGGCGTGGGTGCATCGGGCTGGATCCTGCAGTTCACCGGCTTCGATGCCAAGCTGGCCGTGCAGGACGACCACGCCCTCTTCATGATCCGCATCCTGCTGTCGGGCATCCCGGTCCTCGGCCTGGTGATCGCGCTCGTCTCGCTGCTGCGGTTTGAACTGAGCGAAGCGCGCATGGGAGAGATCCGCAGCCAGTTGGAAGCCACGCGAGGCCAGGTATGACGATGTCGCGACGCCAGGCCGTGCAGGCAGCGCTCGGCGGCGTCGCGCTGCCAGCCCTGGCGGCGCCGCGCTTTGGCGCCGGCATCGAAGGCCAACGCAAGGCCGACCTCGGCAATGGGAGCTACGTCAACCCCATCGTGCCCGGCGACCACGCCGACCCCACCATCCTGAAGGACGGCGCCGACTACTGGATGACCTTCTCGTCCTTCCAGTCCTACCCGGGTGCCGTCATCTGGCACTCGCAGGACCTGGTGAACTGGACGCCGATCACCGCAGCGTTGAGCCAGCCCATCGGCACCGTCTGGGCGATGGACCTGATCAAGCATCAGGGCCGCTACTTCATCTACATCCCGGTGCTGAACGACGCCGGAACGGGCATCTACGTCATCCACGCCGACAGCATCCGCGGTCCGTGGAGCGCGCCCATCGACCTGAAGGTGCCCGGCTGCATCGACCCTGGCCATGTCGTCGGCGAGGACGGGAAGCGCTACCTCTTCGTCAACGGCGGCCGGCGCGTGCGGCTGAAGGACGATGGCCTCGCGACCGATGGCCCGCTGGAAGACAAGGCCTGGACGCCCTGGCAGTACCCCAAGGACTGGGTCGTCGAGATGTTCGCGCCCGAAGGCCCCAAGCTGCTCAAGCGCGGCGAGTGGCTCTATCTGATCTCGGCCGTCGGCGGCACGGCCGGGCCGCCGACCAGCCACATGGTCACCGTCGCCCGATCACGTTCGGTCCACGGCCCGTGGGAGCACTGCCCGCACAACCCCATCGTGCGCACGGGCAGCGCGAGCGAGCCCTGGTGGTCACGCGGCCATGCCAGCGTGGTCGAGGGGCCGGGCGGCGATTGGTGGATGGTCTATCACGGCTACGAAAACGGTTTTCGCACGCTGGGCCGGCAAGCGCTGCTGGAGCCCATCGAGTGGACGAAGGACGGCTGGTTCCGGGCCAAGGGCGGCACGCTGGATCGCCCCCTGCCCAAGCCGCGCGGCGGCAAGGCGAGCCCGGCCGGTGTCGCACTGTCGGATGATTTCTCGCGCAACCGCATGGGCGTGCAGTGGACCTTCCACGCGCCGGGGCCTGACGAACTCTCGCGCTTGCGCTGGCAGGACGGCAGCCTGCTGATGCGCGGCAAGGGCAAGTCCCTGGCCGACTGCTCGCCGCTGGTCTGCATCGCGGGGGACCGCAGCTACGCGTGCAGCGTCGAGCTGGAGATCACGGGCGACGGCCACGGGGGCTTAGGCCTGTTCTATGACGAGCGCGGCCATGTCGGCATCGGCTTCAGCACGACGCAGCTGCTGACCTACGGCTATGGCCAGGAGCATTCGTGGATGCGCGAAAGCATCGCCACGCGCAAGGTGCACCTCCACCTGACCAACCACGAGAACGTCGTCACCTTCCGCCACTCGCACGACGACGGCAGAACCTGGCAGCAGCACCCCTGGCAGATGGAAGTCTCGGGGCTGCATCACAACGTCTTCGGCGGCTTCGTCAGCCTGCGGCCCGCGCTGTTCAGCGCCGGCGCCGGCGAGGTACGCGCCCGCAACTTTGTCTATCGAGGCTTGACCGCATGACCTCTCGTCGCCAACTCATCGCCGCCGCTGCGGCCCTGCCCCTCGTCGCCCACGCCGCGCCCGCGAAGCCGCGTCGCATCGTGCTGGATCTGGCCCAGGCCAAACAGCCGCTGGACCGCTTCTTCGACCACTGCGTCGGATCAGACTACCCCGGCACGCTGTTCCGCGAAGACTCGCTGGCCCAGCTGAAGACCGCGGTGGACGAACTGGGATTCCGCTACCTGCGCTTCCACGCGATCTTCCACGACGTGCTGAAGACGGTGACGCGTGACGCCGCCGGCAAGCTGGTGTTCGACTTCACCGGCATCGACAAGCTCTACGACGCCCTGCTGGCCCGCCGCATCAAGCCCTTCGTCGAACTGGGCTTCACGCCGTTGGCGCTGAAGACCTCCGACAGCAAGATCTTCTACTGGGAGGGCAATACCTCCCACCCCGAGGCCACCGGCTGGGTCGCACTGATCGAGGCCTTCACCCGCCACATCCTGCAGCGCTATGGCGCGGCGGAGGTGCGTCAGTGGTACTTCGAGGTCTGGAACGAGCCCAACCTCGATGGCTTCTGGGAGAAGGCGGACAGACAAGCCTACTTCGACCTCTACACGCGCACGGCCAAAGCGATCAAGGCCATCGACCCCGCGCTGCGCGTCGGCGGCCCATCCACGGCCGGCGCAGCCTGGGTGCCGGAGTTCCTGACGCACGCGAAAGCCACCAGCTCGCCGGTCGACTTCATCACCACCCACACCTACGGCGTGGATCACGGTTTCCTGGACGAGTTCGGTGTCGAGGACCGCATGCTGTCGCCGTCGCCCGACGCCATCGTGGGTGACGTGCGGCGCGTGCGCAAGGAGATCGAGGCCTCGCACCTGCCCGGCCTGCCGCTGTTCTTCACCGAGTGGAGCACCAGCTACAACCCGCGCGACCTCGTGCACGACAGCTACATGAGCGCGGCCTATGTGCTGACGAAGCTGAAGCAGTCGCAGGGTCTCGCCCAGCACATGAGCTACTGGGTCTACAGCGACCTGTTCGAAGAGCCCGGCCCGCCGGATGCACCCTTCCATGGCGGGTTCGGCCTGATGACGCGTGAAGGCGTGCGCAAGCCAGTCTGGTTCGCCTACAAATACCTCGCGGCGCTACAAGGCCGTGAAGTACCGAGCAAGGACGACTTCAGCTGGGCCGCCACCGACGGTCAGCAAGTCCAGGCCCTGGTCTGGGACTGGCGCAACACCGAGCAGAAGGTCAGCAACCGCAGCTTCTTCGGCAAGCCGCGGCCTTCGCACGACGTGGGCACGGCCACGGTCGAACTGCGCCATCTGCCACCCGGCCGCTACCAGCTGACGCAACGCCGCACCGGCTTTGAAATCAACGACGCGCACACCGCCTATCTGAAGATGGGCGCACCCAAGAATCTCGATCCCGGACAGCTCGCCCAGCTGCAGGCGATGACCACCGACAAGCCCGATGTGCAGCGCGATCTGCGCGTCGGGGCCAGCGGCTCGGCCACGGTGACGCTGAAGCTGCGCAGCCACGACGTCGTGCTGCTGAGTCTGCAGAAGGTGGGCGCATGAAGCGACGTCATGCCCTCGTGGCACTGTTGCCTCTCGCTGGCTGTGGCGGCGGCGGTGCAGAAGCTGCCGCTTCACCAGCCCCCGCACCGGCACCCGCTCAGGCCCCTGCGCCAGCGCCAGCGCCGGCACCCTCCGGCATGCGCGACCTGACCAGCCTGCAGCTTTCCAAGCTGATGGGCGCCGGCTGGAACCTCGGCAACTCGCTGGAAGCCATCGGTGGCGAGACCGCCTGGGGCAACCCGGCGACGACGCAGGCCTTCATGAACGCGGTCAAGGCCGCCGGCTTCAAGACGGTGCGCATCCCGGTCTCCTGGAAGCAGTACGCCGATGCCAGCGACGTCATCGGCGCGACCTGGATGGCGCGCGTGACCCAGGTCGTCGACTACGCCAAGGCGGCTGGCCTGTTCGCCATCATCAACATCCACTGGGACGGCGGCTGGATGCAGCCCACCTTCGCCGCCCAAGCCGCTGCCAACGCGCGCATCACCAAGTTCTGGACGCAGATCGCCATCAACTTCAAGGCCTACGACGACACGCTGCTGTTCGCCGGCACCAACGAGGTCATGGTGGACGGCGACTACGGCACGCCCAAGGCCGAGTACGTCGCGGTGCAGAACGGCTTCAACCAGCAGTTCGTCAATGCCGTTCGCGCCACCGGCGGCAACAACGCGGTGCGCCATCTCGTCGTGCAGGGCTTCAATACCAACATCGACCACACGATCAACTTCGCCGTCATGCCGACCGACGCCACCCAGGACCGGCTGATGAAGGAAGTGCACTACTACGACCCCTACAACTTCACGCTCAACGACAAGAGCACCATCTGGCAATGGGGCGCCGGCGCGACCGACCCCAAGGCCACCGAGACCTGGGCCAACGAGGCCTACACCGACGCCCAGTTCCAGAAGATGAAGGCCGGCTTCGTCGACAAGGGCATCCCCGTCATCCTGGGTGAGTTCGGCGCCATCCGCCGCACCGAGTACCCGGGCGCCGAGGCCTATCGCCTGGCCTGGGACAAGTACATCGCCCGCTCCGCGTGGACGCACGGCATGGTGCCCGTCTACTGGGACGCGGGTGCTGCCACCGAGAACCACAGCATGGGCCTGTTCAACCGCAACACCGGCGCGCAGGTCTACCCCGAGCTGATCAGGGCTCTCGTCGAAGCGACGAGCTGAGCGCTTCAACAACCCACCGGAGTTGACCATGACCCCATCACGCCTGCTCAAGGCGAAGCTGCTGCTTTGTCTGCCCCTGTCCCTGATGGCACCGCTGGCCCATTCGGCCACGGCCGGTGCATCGCTGTCCAAGGTGCACGTCGAAGTTGTCGACCTCACACCCGACGACGGCAATTACCCCTGGGCCTGGGTGGTCAACAACGTCGACTGGGTGGCGCGCTCGTCCAGCGTCAGCGCGCAGATCCCGGATGCGGCGCCTGGCCAGGAAAGCCTCGGCTGGCTGGGCGACACGCTGTCGGCCCAGGTGCTCTTCGGCTCAACGCAGGCCAGCGCGGCCATCAGCAGCGCGGCCGATCTCGGCAACGCGACCGGATCGGCAAGCGCAACGGCGGCAGACGGCTTGTCTGCCTGGGCCATCTCCCAGATCTTCAGCGGCCGTGTGATGGCCGGCGCCGGTACGCGCATCGTCGTGACCGCCCAACTGGACGGCATCTGGGCGACAGCCGACGGCGGCCTGGCGCAGGCCACCGCCAGCCTGGGGATTGCCAACGAGACCGGCGGCGCCTTCGACAGCAGCCAGGCCTGGGCCTTCGACTCGCCCGACTTCAACCAGACCGACGCGCCCACGACGCTGAGCGTGCACTGGGACAACCCGAGCGCCGACGCCACCTGGGGCCAGCTGTGGATCACCGTCTCGGCCCAGGCCATCGCAGCCACGGCGCCGGTGCCCGAGCCGGCTTCAGCGCTGCTGCTCGGCCTCGGCCTGGCGGCACTCGCCGCGCGACGTCGCCACTGATTCCAGGAATCGAGGCGCTGCTCGGCAGGCAGCGCCCGTACCGATGGCGCAGGTGCCCGAGACGAGGTGCCGCGCCGCATTCCACCCCAGGAGACAAAGCCATGAAATCAAAAGTCTGGAAATCCTTGTGCGTGCTGGCGCTAGCGCTGGCCGGCGGATCGACCGCTGTCGCACAAACCTGCGCCGCCACGGCGGTCAAGCCCTTCATCAAGGTTGGCAGCACGTGGATGAACACCGCGTCCGCCAGCGTGGCCGCCGGCACCGCCGTGGCGCTCGGCCCCCAGCCCAACTCCGGCGGCAGCTGGGGCCCCTGGAGCGGCTGCGGCAGCGCAGGCACTGCCCGCGAGCAGACCCTGACCGCCAAGGCCAGCTGCACGGCCACCACGACCTACACCAACAGCTGCGGCACCAAGACGACCCAAGCCTTCACCCTCACCGTGCCCGGCATGCGCGACCTGACCAGCCTGCAGCTCTCCAAGCTGATGGGTGCCGGCTGGAACCTCGGCAACTCGCTGGAAGCCATCGGCGGAGAGACCGCCTGGGGCAACCCGCCCGCCACGCAGGCGCTGTTCAACGCGGTGAAGGCCGCCGGCTTCAAGACCGTGCGCATCCCGCTGTCGTGGAAGCAGTACGCCGACGCCAACGACAACATCAGCTCGACCTGGATGAGCCGCGTCACCCAGGTCGTCAACTACGCCAGGAACGCCGGCCTCTACGCCATCATCAACATCCATTGGGACGGCGGCTGGATGCAGCCGACCTATGCGGCCCAGGCCACGGCGAATGCCCGCATCACCAAGTTCTGGACGCAGATCGCCAACAACTTCAAGGGCTATGACGACACCTTGCTGTTCGCCGGCACCAACGAGGTCATGGTCACCAATGACTACGGCACCCCCACCGTCGAGTACTACACGGTGCAGAACGGCTTCAACCAGACCTTCGTCAACGCGGTTCGCGCCACCGGCGGCGGCAACCTGGCGCGCCACCTCGTCGTGCAGGGCTTCAACACCAACATCGACCACACGGTGAATTTCACCACCGTGCCGAGCGACTCGGCCACCAAGCGCCTGATGATGGAGGTGCACTTCTACGACCCCTACGACTTCACGCTCAACGAGAACAGCAACATCTGGCAGTGGGGCGCGGCCGCCACTGACGCCTCGGCGACCCAAACCTGGGCCAACGAGGCCTTTGTCGACGCACAGTTCCAGAAGATGAAGACCCGCTTCGTCGACGCCGGCATCCCGGTCGTCCTCGGCGAGTTCGGCGCCATCCGGCGCACCGAGCATGCGGGCGCTGAAACCTACCGCATCAGCTGGGCGCGCTATGTCGCCCCCGCTCGGCCTGGACGCATGGCGCCATTCCGGTCTGGTGGGACGCCGGCTCCCCCAGCGCCAATCACAGCATGGGGCTGTTCGACCGCAACACTGGCGTGCAGGCCTATCCCAGCCTGATCAGCGCCATCGTGAACGCAGCCAAGTGACGCGTGCCGGCCGCCGGGAGGCGGCCGGCGGCCCACAACCTCAGATGGGCTGGGGCAGGCGCTCGAAGTCCATCACCCAGTTGGTCTCCCAGGTCTGTCCGCCATCGGCCGAGAAGGCTTGCTGCCAGCGCGGCGTGGGGGTGGCGGTGTCCGTCCAGCGATAGCGCACCCGCACAGGCTGGCCGCGCAGTTCGTCGTCACACTGGAACTCGCCCACGCCGTTGGCGAAACCGCCGACGACGGGCGGGTCGAGGCGGTGCGGGTTGCGGCCGTCCACCCACCAGATGGCCCACTGGCAGGTGGCCGGATCGAAGGTGCGCATGGACACGGCGCGGTAGGGTCCGGTGGGCAGCTCCAGCACGTTGTCGTCGATGTTGCCCAGGCCGTTCATCAGCGGCCACATCCGGCAGCGGCCCTCGAAGCTCTCCCAGTCTTCGCAGCCCAGCAGGCGCTCCTTCAGGCGGCGGTGGCTCACCTTCCAGTGGCCGATGAAGAAGTCGAAGTCCTGCGGTGTGGATGGGATAGTCATGGCGGTGTTCAAGTGGGTGTCAGGCGCGAAGGGCGGAGCGCGTCGTGGGCGCCAGACGCAGGGTCTGGGTCGGGCGGGCCAGCCAGTGCTGCACGCGAGCGTCCAGGTCGCGCGCCCAAGCCTCACCGGCGGTGAGGTCGTCGAACATCGCCAAGCCGACCAGCACCGGCTCGCCCTCGCGCAGCGGCAGGTGGGCAAAGTTGTTGGCCGAAGGCTCGGTGACGTACCAGGGCCCTGCATGCGGGCCTCGTTGCAGACGGCCCCGCGGCACAGGGCCAGCAGTTCGTCGTCGGCCGGCCCCTTCAAGTGCAGCACCAGCGCGCGCAGCAGGCCCTGGGCAGGGCCGTCGCCACGCGCCTGGGCCGGCAATGCGGCGCCGTCCTCTGCTGGGCGCAACAGCAGCACGTCGTCGGAATCGACCATGGTCGCGTTGGCCGCGCTGCGGTGCTCGGCCCACACCGGGCCGCCGTAGAAGGCCGGCAGCGCGTCGCCACGCGCGGCCATGTCGGCAAAGCCGCGCAGCCAGACGAAGCGGTCGGCGTCGTCCAGGTCGCGGAACTGGCCCAGCACGCGGATGCCCAAGGCCTCCTGGCTGTCGACGAATTCACGGTCGAAGAGTTCGATCAGCGTGTCGCGCTGGCCCGGGTGCAGGGTGTACTGGCGCAGCTCGACGACGCGGCAGTCCGGCGCGGCGGGAGCAGTGGTGTCGGCGGTGGGAGGGGTCGCAGGCATGAGGCAGAAGTCCACGGAGTTCAACGTCCGTGCAGTCTGCGCCGCGATACCTGTCAGCCCATGGCGTGTATTGGCGCGCGTTCAGGAACTCTCCACTGCGCTTCACGGCTCGCCTTCGAGCCGGCTCAGTCGTTGAGATGGAGGCTCATCAGCTGCCCCATGACGCCGATCCACACCACACCCAACAGCGCCAGCGCGACGAGCACGCCCCAGGCGCGCGCCAGGCGTGGCGCATCGGCGCGATGCATGCGCCACCCGGCCCAGGTGCCGATGCCGGCCGCCGCCACCGCCAGCAGCCGAGCGCCGGGGGCAGCGATGCCGCCAGCGCGAGCCACCCGGCCGTGAACGCTTTCTTGATGAAATTCATGGGCAGCTCTGCGGCGGCCGGATGCGCCCTGGCTCAATAGTTCTGGTTGAAGCCGATCAGGTGGTGGTAGCTGGCCACCACGAGCAGCACCGCAAAGGCAGCCACCCAGACGACGGCCAGCGCCCGCGTGGCCATGCCGCCCTGCTTGAAGGCGTCACGAGCCCGCCAGCCTGCCACCAGCAGCCCGCCGATGGCGGCCACCGCCAGCGTGAGCTGCGCCGCCGGCAGCAGCAGCGTGGTGTCGCCCAGGTCTTCCAGCAGCATGACCACCCAGCCCCACAGCGCCAGGGCCACCAGCGCCAGCACGCTCGCGCTGCGCACCCAGGTCACGGTCCGGGGCGGCGCAAGCGCCACGCCGTGGCGGCGGCGCAGCACGGCAGCCACCGGCCACAGCAGCGCCGTCAGCACCAGCACGCCAAGGGCAGCGCACAGCAGCAGCAGCACGGCCGGGCTGGCCATGAAGGGCACGGGCTCGAAGATGAAGGCAAAGACGAAGGGCTCCAGTCCCCAATGCCTGACCTTGCCGTTCTCCACGACGGCCTGCAGGCGACGCTTGCCGTGCTCCTCCTCCCAGAAGTAGGGCTTCACCTCGCGGTAGTTGCTGCGTGCGCCGGCCAGCTCGATGGAGACGCGCCCGTCCTCCAGCGCCTGCACCTTCACCGGGCTCAGCAGTTGCAGCACCGACAGCCAGGTCGAGTCCTCGCGGCGCGTGTTGCGGTAGGCGCCTGCCATCTGCTGCGCGTGCTGCTTGGCCGTGGCCTCGTCCACCTCAGGCTTGGTGGCGGGACGGGCATCCGGCAGATAGCGGTCGGCGAAAGCCTCGAACAGCTTGTCGCGCAGCCAGCCGCCCTGGCGCTCATGCCCGGGCGCGTTGACCGAGATGTACAGGCCGATGCCGTCGTCCACGAAGAGCAGCAGGTCGCTGTGGAACAGCACGGTGTCGCCACCATGCGCCAGCACGCGGTGGCCATTGATGTTCTGCTCGTAGAAGCCCAGGCCGATGCCCATCAGCGCCGGCAGCGGCCGCGTGAGCTGGCCGTGCATCTGCTTGACCGTCTCGGGCTTGAGGATCTGCACGTCGCCGAGCTTGCCCTGCTGCAGGAAGGCCAGCATGAACCGGCCCATGTCCTCGCCGGTGGAAGACATGCTGCCGGCCGGCGGCATGCTGATGACCTCGAAGCCCTTGGGCTTTTCATCCCAGGTCACATAGCCCTTGGACATCTGCGCCTTCAGCGCCTCCGGCAGCGGCTGGCGGAAGGTCGAGTTCTTCATGCCCAGCGGCGCGAAGACCCGCTGATCCAGGTAGTCGTCGAAGCTCAGGCCGCTGACGCGCTGGACGATGTAGCCGGCCAGCGAGGTCGCGTAGTTGGAATAGCCCGGCGTCGTGCCAGGGTCGTACACATAGGGCGGGATGTAGCCCTTGAGCACCTTGCCGAGGTCGGGCCCGGCGCCGTCGTAGGTGAGCAGGTCGCGGGCGGTCTCTTCCAAACCGGTCGTGTGCGTCATCACATGGCGCAGCGTCAGCGCCTTGCCGTTGCGGCCCGGGATGGTGAAGTCCAGGTACTTGTTCAGGTCGGCATCCAGGTCGAGCTTGCCCTGCTCGACGAGCTGCATGACCGCCGTCCAGGTGAAGAGCTTGGACACGGAGCCGGGCCGGAACAGCGTCTTCTTCGGGTCGACCGGGATGTTCTTGTCCCAGTCGGCCAGGCCATAGCCCTTCTGCACCAGCGGCTGGCCGTCCTTGACCAGCACGACCACGGCGCCGGGCACGCGCGCGGTCTTCAGCGCGGTGGGTACCAGTCCGTCAAGAAAGGCCTCGGCATCGGCGGCGGTCAGGGCCGGTGCCGTCTGCGCTGAGGCGGGTGCCAACGCGCCCGCGACGAAGGCGAGCGCCAGCAGGCGCAGCCCATAAAACAGCTTGTTCATAGACATGTCAGAAGTTGTAGGTCAGCGCGGCGCCGACGGTACGCGGCTGTGCGAGCGTGACGCGCAGCGGGCCACCAAAGGCGGTCAGAGCCGTGTCACCTCCCAGCAGCGCGCGCTTGTCGGTCAGGTTGCGCACGAAGGCCGAGAGCTGCCAGGCGCCGAAGTCCACGCCCCATTGCGCGTCCACCAGCGTGTAGCCCGGCAGGCTGTAGTTCGGCACCGCGGTGCCCACCCGGTCGAAACCGGCGTTGCGCTGGCCCACGTGCCGCACCGTCAGACTGTTGTACGAGGGCTTGCCGGCCAGGCTGTAGGCGTAGCGCGCGCTTAAGGAGGCCGACACCTTGGCCGAGTTGGTCAGGCGCGAACCGGCCGGGCCGAGCTTGGGCGCGTCTTCCTTGAGCTTGGGGTCCGTCAAGGCCAGCGCGCCGTCCAGGCTCCACTGGCTGTCCAGCGCGTAGCGGACCGCCAGTTCCACGCCCTTGATCTCGGCCTTGCTGGCATTGCCGGTCAGCGTAGTGGCGCCGATGGGAATGGGCTGCTGGATCTGGTCCCAGCGGATGTCGAACACCGCCACCTCGACAGACAGCCGCTTGTCCAGCAGGTCGGCCTTGTAGCCGGCTTCATAGCTCCACAGCGTGTCGGGCTCGAAGGACATCGGCGCACCGGGGATGACCTGGCCGTTCTCGTCGATGGCCGGCGGATTGGGGCCGCCGGGACGGTAGCCGCTGGCTGCGCGGAAGTAGACGCTGCTGACCTTGTCCAGCGAGTAGCGGCCGGTCAGCAGATAGGTATTGGACTTGTCCTTGGAATGCAGCGCAGCGGGGAAGTCGTTGACGCCATTGGTCAGCGTCTCGTAGATCTGCTTGTTGCGCGCCAGGCGCGCGCCCAGCGTGAACGACAGCGCCGGCGTGGGGTTGTAGCTGACGTCGCCGTAAACGGCGTTTTCCTCGTAGTTGGAAGGTTGGTCGCTGGTCACCAGCGTCGCCTCGGAACCATCGGCGGCCATCTGCCCCCACAGGCGCTGGTTGCGGGCGCCCTTTTCCTTGTTGTGATAGACGCCCAGCAGCCATTCGACCGTGCCGCGCGAGGAGGTCAGGCGCACTTCCTGGGTCTGCTTGCGCAAGTGGGTGTCGTTGCGCAGCTGCACGAAGCTGAAGGCCGGGCTGCCGACGATGTCGGAGGCGTCCAGGATGGTGTCGGCGTCGAAGCGCTGCGACGAGCCGATGACGTTCAGACGCGCCCAGCCGAAGTCGTACTCGGCGTCGGCCGACACCAGCCCTGTCTTGATCTCGTAAGGCTCGGCGGTGGACACCTTGTGGGTCCGGTCGCCGTTGATCGGCGCGCCGGTGGACACGTCGTACTGCACGACCGCGGTGCCATTGCGCTGGATGTTCTGCTGGGTGGCGGTCAGGCGCAGCTTGAGCTTGTTCACCGGCTCCAGCAGCAGCGACACGCGGCCGCCACGGGTGTTGCCGTCATTGGCGTGATCGGCCGCCGCGCGGCCGATGGCCTTGATGTAACCGCCGTCATGGTCGTTGAACAGGGCGACGCGCATCGCGGCCACGCCCTCGCTCAGCGGCACGTTGACGACGGCGTTCTCGGTGTGGCCCAGCGCCCCGCCGCGGATGCCGCGTGCCGCCAGCCCCACCTTGCCGGACAAGGCGTAGCTGTCGGGCTCGTTGGTGACGTACTTGATCAGGCCGCCCATGGCGCCGGCACCGTAGAGCGTGCCCTGGGGGCCGCGCAGCACTTCGATGTGGTGCAGGTCGAGCAGCGACATGTCGAGCGCCGCGATGGCCTCGCCGACGAAGGCCGTGCTGGAGCCGAAAGCCACCTCGTCCACGTAGGTACCGACCGTGGGCGTGGCCAGGCTGCCCACGTTGATGCCGCGGATGCTGACCTGCCCCCGGCCGGGGCCGCCGTCGCTCATCACGTCGATGCCGGGCAGCGTGCCGACGTAGTCCGCCAGCGAACCGGCGCCTGAGCGCTCGAGCGCCTCGACCTTCAAGGTCTCCACACGCAGCGGCACGTCGCGCAGCGGCTCGCGGCGGCGCGTGGCGGTCACGGTGACCGTCTCCAGCTGCTGCACGGCCGCGGCCTCGCGCGCTGCCTTGGCGTCGTCGGGCGCGGCGGCCTGGCTCCAGGCGGCGGTGGCATACAGGGCAGCTACGCAGGGCAGCAGCACCGGCACGAAGGAGGAACGCGCGCTGGGGCGGTTACGGCGAGAAGGGCGGCTCATGAGCAACTCCTGAAAAAGCAGATCGATGCAGACCGCAAAGTTTCCATCTTGGAAATATATTTCCAATCGGTGTAACCCTTATATTCATTCAGACAATAGCCTGCGACCAAGGGCATTCGGGGAGGCGCGCGCGCCGTTGCATTGGCTAAGATGGAAAACAGCACTCTCGTCCACCATGGCCAACCTCACCACCTCTCCTGGCGACCACATCCGCGGCCTGCGCAAGCGCCTGGGCCTGACATTGAGCGACGTGAGCTCGCGCACCGGCCTGGCGGTGTCCACGCTGTCCAAGCTGGAGAAAGGCAACGTCTCACTGTCCTACGACAAGCTGATGCTGCTCAGCAAGGGCCTGGGCGTGGACATGGCCGAGCTGCTGGCCGAAGCGCCGGGCCGCAATGCCGCACCCGAGGCCGTCGCGAGCGGCCGACGCGTGGTGCAGCGCGCCGGCGAAGGCCAGGCGGTGGCCACGCAGAGCTACCACCAGATCTACCTCGCCACCGAGCTGCTCAACAAGCGCTTCACGCCGCTGATCGCCGAGATGCACGCGCGCACGCTGGACGAGTTCAAGGCCGAATTCGGCGACCTGATCCGCCACCCCGGCGAGGAGTTCGCCTACGTGCTGGAGGGCGAGATCGCCTTCCACTCGGAGCACTACGCACCTGTCATCCTGCGGGTGGGCGACTCCATCTTCTTCGACAGTGGCATGGGCCACGCCTACCTCAAGGCCGCCGACGGCCCCTGCCGCCTCGTCGCCGCCTGCGCACCCCGCAACGGCCAGGTCGAGACGGTCACGCAACCCTTCCTCGAAGCGTCCCAGCGCATGAGCGCACCCGAGGCGACGCCGGCCGCGGCGCCAGCCAAGGCAGCCAGGCGCGCACCGCCCAAGACCGCCCGCGCGCCCAAGCGCTGAGGGCGATTCGAGTCAGCGCGCCGGTTCGACCCGCCTCAGCAGCGGGGCCAGCGCCAGCAGGGCAACGGCCGCCACCGCTGCCAACGCCGCCAGCAGCGTGAAGAAGCCGGCGGCCCCCAGCCATTCCCAGGCCCGGCCCACCACGCCCGACAGCAGGTTGCCGCCAAAGGCCGCCAGGAACCAGGCCGCGATCACCGTCGCGCCCATGCCCGCAGGCGCCAGCCGCGCAAAGAGGCCCAGGCCGACCGGCAGGATGTACAGCTCGGCCAGCGTGTAGACCACGAAGAACAGCAGCAGCCACAGGCCGCTGACACGCTGCTCACCGCCCGTGGCGGCCACACCCGCCAGCAGCAGGTAGGACGCCGCCACGCCGGCCGCGCCGAGGGCCATCTTCACGAGCGGCGCGGGTTCGCGCCCCTGCGCCGCCGCGCGCCGCCATGCGCGCACGAGCAGCGGCGTGAACATGAAGACGAACAGCGGATTGAGCGACTGCACCCAGGTCACCGGCACCAGCAGGCCGAACACGTGCAGGTCGACGCGGGTGTCGGCCCACAGCGCCAGCGTGTTGCCGCTGTGCGCGTAAGCGCTGCGGAACACGATGACGGCCAGCGCCACCAGCAACAGCGGCACAAAGGCCGACACGCCCGCGGCAGCAGGGGCGGCCCCGGCCGCGGGCACCGGCGCGCCTGAAGGCTTGTCCGCCGGCAGATGCCGCCCACCCGTCAGATAGGTGGCCAGCCCCACGCACATGCCCACCCCGGCTGCGCCAAAGCCCCAGTGCCAGCCGTACACCTCGCCCAGCGTGCCGCACACCAGCGGCGCGAGCAATGCGCCCAGGTTCACGCCGACGTAGTAGACGTTGTAGGCGCCGCCGCGACGGGGGTCGTCCCGGGCATAGAGGTCGCCGACCTGGCTGGGCAGATTGGGCAGGAAGAGGCCGTTGCCCAGCGCGATCAGCACGAGGCCGGGGTAGAACAAGGATTCCCACGCCAAGGCAAAGTGCCCGAGGGCCATCAGACTGCCGCCAATCAGGATGGCGCGGCGCCTGCCCAGCCAGCGGTCGGCGAGATAGCCCCCCAGGATGGGCGTCAGGTAGACGCCACCCGTGTAGAGCCCGTAGATCAGCGAGGCGTCCGCCTGGCCGAAACGCAGCTGCTTGGTCATGTAGTAGACCAGCAGCGCACTCATGCCGTAGAAGGAGAAGCGCTCCCACATCTCGGTCAGGAACAGCACGGTCAGCCCGCGCGGCTGGCCGAACCATGCGCCACGCCCGTCAGGGGAAGCGGCCGGCGAAATCGATGCAGTGGGTGAGAGGCTCACAAACGCTCCAGGAAGGCTCTGGGTGGGCTGGCTGCTGCCGGCGGGTTCAATGTCCCAATGGTATATTTTTTCTCTTATAGAAAACTTATCGAAAACACACCCGCGACGACTCTTCGCATCCCGGCGACGTCGTGATGCATCGAGCCGTCACGTGTCCGCGCCCTGCGGCCTATCCGTTCGTAGGGCTGCCAAGTCACACGCGGCTGGGCATGATGCAGGGCATGCTGCCGCACCCCGAGGACGAACGCACGCGCCGCGCGATGCTGCTGCTGTTCTATGCCCAGAGCGGGGTGAGTCTGGTGGCGGCGGCGCTGCTGGTGCTGCTGCATCTGGGCACGCAGATGGACCGCGTCGTGCTGCCGGCGCTGCTGGCCTGGGGCGTGGCATTTGCAGTGCTGATCGTGCAGCGCGCGCGGTGGAAGCGCCAGGTGGCGCGGTTGCCGCAGGCCGTCGATCCTGCACCGTGGGAGCGCCGCGCCGAGCTCGGTGCGCTGCTCACCGGCGGGCTGTGGGCACTGGCACTGGTGATGGCTTTCGACGCGAAGCTCGACGCCACGCAGATGTACGCCGGCATGCTGGCCTGCCTGACCTGCGTGGCCAGCATCAACGTGATGGCGCCGCAGCCGCGCGCCTTCGTGATGCTGATCGCTCCCGTTGCCGTGGCGCTGATCGCGCTCTTCCTGTCGCTCGGCAGCTGGGGCGGTGCCTATAACGCCTTGCTGGTGCTGTCAGCCGTGGCCCTGGCCATGGCCTTGACGCTGCGCCACACGCGGCTGCTGCGCGAGAGCCACGCGTTGCGCTTCGAGCGCGAGACCTTGCTGGCCCAAGCCCAGGCGGCGCGCGAGGCGCAGACACGCTTCCTGGCCGCCGCCAGCCACGACCTGCGCCAGCCCGTGCACGCGCTGGGCCTGCTGGCCGCACAGGCGGCGCACGAGCTGCAGGGCAGGCGTGCCGCACAGACGGCGGAGCAGCTGCAGGCCATGGCGCAGGCGCTGGACGGGCTGGTTGAAAGCCTGATGGACGTGTCGCGCCTGGACAGCGGCTCGCTGCAGCTGCAGCTGCAACTGCGCTCGCTGCCGCTGCAGCCCTTGTTCGATCGCCTTTCCACCGAGTACGCCGTGCTGGCCGAAGCCAAGGGCCTGCAGTGGCGGCTGCGCCCGACCGCCCTGTGGGTGCGCAGCGACGCGCAGCAGCTCGAACGCCTGCTGCGCAACCTGCTGTCCAACGCGCTCACGCACACCGCGAAGGGTGGGGTGCTGCTGGCGGCGCGGCGGCGCGCCGGCCGAGTGCAGATCGCCGTCTGGGATACGGGGCCCGGCATTGCGCCCGAGCACCACGAGCGCATCTACCAGGAGTTCGTGCAGCTGGCCAACCCGGGGCGCGACCGGCGCCGCGGCCACGGGCTGGGCCTGGCCATCGTGGCGCGGCTGGCGCGGCTGCTGGACCATCCGGTGGGCCTGCGCAGCCGCCTGGGCCATGGCAGCTGCTTCGCGGTGAGCCTGCCCGAGGATGAGCCACACCAGCTGACCGAGCCTCTCACCGCGCCGCAGGGGCAGCCGTTGCAGGGTCGCTGCGTGGCGCTGGTGGAGGATGACGAAGCGGTACGCGAGGCCACCGTGGCCCTGCTGCGCACCTGGGGCTGCGAGGTCTGGGCCGAAGCCGCGGTGGCGCCGCTGCTGGAGCGCCTGCGCGCGGCCGAAGCCCGGCCGCAGCGCCTCATCAGCGACTGGCGGCTCGGGGAAGGCAACGGGATGAGCGCCATCGCTGCCTTGCGTGAGGCGTTCGGTGAGTCGCTGCCGGCCCTGCTCATCAGCGGCGAGACCCTGCCGATGAGTGAGAAGGCCTTGCATGCACTGCGCGTGCAGCCGGCGCGCAAGCCGCTGCCGCCGGCGGCGCTGCGCGCCTGGCTGAGCGCGCCGTCAGAATCGCATTCAGAACCGCATTGACGCCAGGCGCGCCTGGCCGGCCAGTGCGGCTTCGGCGCGGTTGCGCACCCGCAGCACGCGAAAGATCGTCACCAGATGACCCTTGACCGTCGGCTCGCTCATGCCCAGCTCGCGCGCGATCTCCTTGTTGCTGCGCCCCTTCACCAGTTCGGTCAGCACCTCGGCCTGGCGCTGCGTGAGCGCCTCGTCCGGCACGTCGGTGCCCCGCTGCAAGAGGAAGGGCGGCAGGTAGCAGCCGCCGGCCAGCACCAGCTCCAGCGCTCCAAGCAGCACGCCCACGTCGGCGCTCTTGGGCAGCCAACCGGCGGCGCCCTCGTCGAGCGCGCGCATGGCCAGCAGCGGGTCGCTGTCGGCGGACATCAGCAGCACCGGCAGCAGCGGCCACTGCCCGCGCAGCTGCTTGAGCGCCTGCAGAGGCGCGAGGCCGGGCAGGTGCACGTCGAGCACGACGAGCGCCACGTCCGGCCGGCACGCCAGCAGCGCCTGCGCCGCAGGCAGGCTCTCGGCTTCGCTCACTTCGCAGCCTTCTCGCTGCGTGCGCAGCAGCTGGGCCATGCCGACGCGCACGACCGGGTGGTCGTCGACGATGAGGAGGTGGAATGCATGCGACGGCGCGGACATGGCCGCGCCATCATGCCGCCATATGCCGGGTTCCGGCCAGGGCCGGACGGGATTCAGGGACGGCGACGGCGCCTCGGCGCGATGCAGCGCGATGGCCTGGATGCGGCCGGAGGGCGGCTCATCACCGTACCCAGGGCCGCCCCCTGGCCAGGGCACCGCGGTCGGGTTCAATGCCGGTTCCGCCGCCCGGCGCCCACCGTGAGGACGGCCAGCCCGATGCCGAACAGCGCAACGGAGGCGGGCTCCGGCACGCTCGTGACGTTGACGGCGCCATCCATCGGCGTCGTGGCGATATCCGACAGTGACGAATCGAGCAGCACGACATTCCCGAACGACAGGTCGCTTTGTCCCGGGGCCAGCGCGTGGAACGACAGGTGCACGACGGTGCCGTCACCGGTGACGGAAGGCCCGGGCCCGATCAGCGTGTTGGCCGTGAATGACACCGTGCCGGCGATGTTGTCGATGGCGCCAGGGAAGAAGAAGGTCGCCCGGCCGCTGGCGGACAGGAAGTCGCCCTCCAGGACCGTGTCGGCCTGGACGAGCGTCGGATCAAAGGCGAAGTCGAACTGGAAGGCGTACAGGTCCGCTGCCTGCGCAACCAGCACGTCCAGTGTGAAGGTGTCACCCACCTGAACCACGGCCGGGCTGGGGGCAAAGGACAGGGTCGTCGCTGACACGGGCGCAGCCAGCAGCGCCAGGACGATCCCACAGAGGCAAGTCAGCTTCTTCATCTCTTTCTCCTTGAATCGAGTGCAGTGGTTTGCCGAGCGATCGCTCAGGGGCAGGTCGTGCCCGCCTGGAGCTTCTGCGCGATGAACGACAGGTCACGGATGTCGACCACGCCGTCGGCGTTCACGTCCGCTCTCGCATCGAATCCGGCCATGCCGGCCCGCTTGCCGAACGCTGCCTTCACGACGGCCTGGTCCCGGCAGTCGATGGCACCGTCGAAGTTCACATCGCCCGGCAGTGCAACGACGGTGAAGCTGGCGGCGCCCGAGCCCGTGTTGCCGGCGACGTCGGTGGCGGAGGCGCTGTACCGGTGGGTGCCGGGACCGAACGTGGACGCCAGGCCGCGGATGTCGGCACAGTTGGTCGACGCCACGCCGGACTCCTTGTCCATGGCCTCGCACCGGATGTCGACGCTCTGCCCCGGCGAGTAGGAGCCCAGGTTGCCCCGGTAGACGACGGCGGGGGGCGTCTTGTCGATCTTGACGGTGACGATGTTGCTGCTGTCGCTCTTGTTGCCCGCAGCGTCCACCGCGTACTTCAAGCTGGAGGACACCGTCCCCTGCTTGCTCAGCACCTGGTCGCCGGGGCAGTCCGCGACGCCCGAGCCTCCCGTGTCCGCACAGCTGAAGCGCACGGCCACGTCGCCGGTGTACCAGCCCGAAGCGCCGGGCTGCGTCGTCGCGGCCGCCGTGATGGTCGGCGGTGTCATGTCGATCCTGACGGGACTGGTGGTGAAGGTGACGCTGTGCCCGCCGCCCGACAGGGTGTAGCTGAAGCCATTGGGCGCATCCTCCGACACGACCGCGCGGTTGCCGATGCACACGACGTCGCACTGCGGCGTGATGACGACCTGCCGGTTGGCCCACATCCCGGGGTCGTAGGGCCTGCCGTCGGACATCACCAGCGTGTAGGCGAAGGTCGGGCGATTGAACGTGACGCCCGCGTTCACGCTGGCCACCGCCGTGATGAAACGCGCCCCCGGGAAATCCGCGGTGACGAGCCCGATGCGGCTGTTGGCGAGGTGAAAGTCCGGGCGCATGACGTAGTCCGCGACCAGCGTGTTCATGCCCTCGAAGGAGATGGTGCACAGGCCGAGGGCGCAGTTCGTGCGCGGGAAGTCCGGGTAGGTCGAGGCATCGGCGCTGATCCCGTCCACCAGCCCCGTCGACAGGCGCGCGGCACCGGTTGCCGGGTTGGCATGCCCGCTGGCGAAGAAGTACGGGAAGCCGCCACCTGAGCCGCTGATGCCGTTCACATAGAAGTCCGTCGTGGAGGAATTCTTGGCGGCGGCGGCGAGCTGGTTCTTGATGGGCAGCCACAACCGGTCGTAGAGATCGAAGTTCGTGCGCAGCGTCTCGAACGTGGGCGCCGTGTAGTTGACCAGGCCGTTGTGCCGGTAGTAGTGGTTGGCGGCCAGCGCCGAGCCCAGGTACTGGTCAAGCACCAGCAGCTTGCCCCGCGCCTTGCAGGACGACGGATCGGGCTTTGCATTGACGGGGCGCACCGGGCCCAGGGTCAACGCGTCGAGTGCGGGGCAACTGCTGGGCAGCAGGTAGTCCGAATACTTCTGCCCGGTGGCCACGCCGTCCAGCACGGCTGGCTGCGCCAGCAACGCATCCAGTGCCGGGCCCGGGCTGCAGTCGCAGTCGGCAGTCTCCCGGGCAATGCGCATGATGACCGTCTCCGATGGATTGGCCTTCAGGAAGGACAGCGTCGGCTTCAGCACGCCGCTCTCGAACGGCAGGAACATGTCGATGCCACCGTGGAACACCAGCATCTGGCAGTTCGCCGACGTGTAGGAGTCGTTGCAGTTGCGCAGCGCGAAACGGTCGTAGTACTTGAGCCGGATG
>CAUJSJ030000186.1:0-45802 GCA_963422775.4 uncultured Roseateles sp. | reverse complement strand
GCTGAAGGACAACATCAACACGATGATCTCCAACCTGCGCGAAACCACCGAGCGCAACCGCGAGCAGGACTGGCTCAAGACCAACCTGGCCAAGTTCACCGGCATGCTGCAGGGCCAGCGCGAGCTGCAGACGGTCAGCCAGATGCTGCTGACCGAGCTGGCGCCGCTGGTGCAGGCGCACCAGGGCACGATCTATCACGTCACCGCCGCGCAGGGCGACAACCGCCAGCAGCTGCGCCTGCTGGCCAGCTACGCCCAGTCCGGCGCCGTGCGGCTGGCGCCGACCATCGAGCTGGGCGAAGGGCTGGTGGGCCAGTGCGCGCTGGAAAAGCGCAGCACGCTGCTGGCCGACATCGCGTCGGACTTCGTCGCCATCTCCTCCAGCCTCGGCCACGCCATGCGGGTCAGCGTCATCGTGCTGCCGGTGCTGTTCGAGGGCCAGACCAAGGCCGTCATCGAGCTGGCCACGTTGCAGCCGTTCAGCAGCGGCTCGCTCGCTTTCCTGGAACTGCTGACGCAGAGCATCGGCGCGGTGTTCAACACCATCGAGGCGACGATGCGCACCGAGTCGCTGCTGGCCCAGTCGCAGCAGCTGACGGTGGAGCTGCAATCGCGCCAGAGCGAGCTGCAGGAGACCAACGAGCAGCTCGGCACCAAGGCGCGGCTGCTGGCTGAGCAGAACGAGGAAGTGGAGCGCAAGAACAGCGAGGTCGAGCAGGCCCGCCACGCGCTGGAGGACAAGGCAGCCGAACTGGCGCTGACGTCCAAATACAAGTCGGAGTTCCTGGCGAACATGAGCCACGAGCTGCGCACGCCGCTGAACTCCATCCTGATCCTCAGCCAGCAGCTGGCCAGCAACGGCGAAGGCAACCTTTCACCGAAGCAGGTCGAGTTCTCGCGCAACATCAACTCGTCGGGCTCCGACCTGCTGCACCTCATCAACGACATCCTGGACCTGTCCAAGATCGAGTCGGGCACGGTCACCGTCGAGATCGAGGACATCTCCTTCGCGTCGCTGCGCGATAACATCGAGCGCAACTTCCGCCAGGTGGCCGAGGCCAAGAACCTGCCGCTGCGCCTGCTGTTCGCCGACGACCTGCCGCGTGGCATGGAGAGCGACGCCAAGCGGCTGCAGCAGATCCTGAAGAACCTGCTGTCCAACGCCGTCAAGTTCACGGCCCACGGCCACGTGGAGCTGCGCGTCAGCCTCGCCAACGAAGGCTGGAGCAGCGAGCACCCGGTGCTGTCCAAGGCGCCGCAGGTGCTGGCCTTCGCGGTCGAGGACACCGGCATCGGCGTGGCGCCCGAGAAGCAGCGCCTGATCTTCGAGGCCTTCCAGCAGGCCGACGCCGGCACCTCGCGCAAGTACGGCGGCACCGGCCTGGGCCTGGCCATCAGCCGCGAGCTGGCGGCGCTGCTGGGCGGCGAGATCCGCCTGGCCAGCGTGCACGGTCACGGCAGCACCTTCACGCTGTTCCTGCCGCTGCACTTCGCCGGTGCCGACAGCGCCCGGGCGCCGCAACTGCCCGAGCACGGCCGCCCGCCCACCGCCGCGCTGCGCGGCACGCTGCCGCTGGTGCGCGAAACCCAGGTGCCCGACGATCGCGAGAACATCGCCGAGGGCGACTCGGTGCTGCTCATCATCGAGGACGACCCGCACTTCGCCCGCATCGTGCTGGGCCTGGCGCGCGACCGCGGCTTCAAAGGGCTGGTGGCGCTGAAAGGCAGCCTGGGCCTGGAGCTGGCGCGGCGCTTCAAGCCCACGGCCGTGTCGCTGGACATCTTCCTGCCCGACATGCTGGGCTGGACGGTGCTCAACCAGCTCAAGCTCGACCCGGCGACGCGCCACATCCCCGTGCAGATCTTCAGCGTCGCCGAGGAAGACCGCAACCACGGCCTGGCGCACGGCGCGTTCAGCTACGTCGTCAAGTCGTCCACCAGCGAGGAGATGGAGGCGGCGCTGGACCGCATCCGCGACTTCACGGTGCTGCGCACGCGCCGGCTCCTCGTCATCGAGGACAACGACATCGAGCGCCAGGCCATCGTCGAGCTGCTGGGCCACGACGACATCGAGTTGCAGGCCGTGGGCACGGGTGCCGAGGCGCTGCAGGTGCTGCGCGAGGAGGCCTTCGACTGCATCGTGCTGGACCTGCGCCTGCCCGACGTCAACGGCTTCGCGCTGCTGGAGCAACTGCACACCGACCCGGCCCTGGCGGCGGTGCCGGTGGTCGTCTTCACCGGCAAGGACCTGTCTGGTGCCGAGCAGAAGCAGCTGCGCGCGCTGGCCAAGAGCGTGGTACTCAAGGACGTGCAGAGCCCCGAGCGGCTGCTGGACGAGACGGCGCTCTTCCTGCACCGGGTGGTGACCGAGCTGCCGCAGGACAAGCAGGACATCCTGCAGAAGCTGCACGGCGCCTCGGAGATGCTGCGGGGCCGGCGCGTGCTGGTGGTGGACGACGACGCGCGCAACATCTTTGCGCTGACGACGCTGCTGGAGAACCAGGAGATGCAGGTGCTGACGGCCACCAGCGGCCGCACGGCCATCGACATCATCCAGCACACGCCCGAGCTCGATCTCGTGCTGATGGACATCATGATGCCGGACATGGACGGCTACGAAACCATGCGCGAGATCCGCTCCCACGCCGAGTTCCGCAACCTGCCCATCCTGGCGCTGACGGCCAAGGCGATGAAGGGCGATCGCGAGAAATGCCTGGAGGCTGGCGCCAGCGACTACATCTCCAAACCCGTCAACACGGCGCAGTTGCTGTCGCTGATGCGCGTGTGGTTGTACCGGTGATGGCGATGCAGACGATCGACGCACTGCAGCAGGCTTCGGGCGTAGATGAGCTGACCAACATCCTCATCGTTGACGACGAGCCCGCCAACCTGCTGGTGCTGGAAAGCGTGCTGGCCGACCCGGGCTACCGCATCGTGCGCGCGCTGTCGGCCGACCAGGCCCTGCTCGCGCTGATGAGCCAGGAGTTCGCCGTCATGGTGCTGGACATCCAGCTGCCCGACATGAACGGCATCGAGCTGGCGCAGATGATCAAGGAGCGCAAGCGCAACGCGCATCTGCCCATCATTTTCCTGACCGCCTATTTCGACCAGGACCAGCACCGCCTGCAAGGCTATGGCTCGGGCGCCGTGGACTATCTGCACAAGCCGGTGAACCCGGCGGTGTTGCGCTCCAAGGTGGCCGTGTTCGCCGAGCTGGACCGCAAGACCCGCGAGATCACGCGCGCCAACCTCGCGCTGCGCGCCGAGGTGGAGGAGCGGCGCCGCGCCGAGGAGCTGTTGCGTGAGCTCAACGAGACGCTGGAGCGCCGCGTCACCGAGCGCACCGAGGCCTTCCAGAACGCTGACCGCCAGTTGCGCGCCATGATGAGCAGCATCACCGACGGGCTGCTCCTGGTCGACCCTGACGGCCGCATCGGCTATGTCAACGATCAGGGTGCCAGGCTGTTGGGCCGCAGCACGGCCGAGCTGATCGGGCAGCGTCGGACGGAGGTGTTTGATGAGGATGAGTTCGAGACCGGATTCGACAGCGCGGCGGCCGGTGGCCAGGCCATGTCCTTCGAGGCGCGTGGCGCCGCGGGGCGCTGGCTGCAGTGTCACTGCTACCCGTCGCCCGAGGGCCTGTCCGTCTACTTCCACGACATCACCGACCGCCGGGAGCTGCAGCTGCGCCGCGAGCAGTTGCTGGCCGCCGAGCAGGCCGCTCGCAGCGCCGCTGATCACGCGGCCCGCGCCAAGGAGGAGTTCGTCGCTGCCATCAGCCACGAGCTGCGCACGCCGCTGGCGGCCATCCTCGGCTGGGTCAACGTGCTGACGCATCCGAGCGTGCAGCCCGGCATGCAGCAGCGCGGCATCCAGGCCATCGCGCGCAATGCCCAGGCCCAGGCTGTCCTCGTCGACGACCTGCTGGAGATGAGCCGCATCGTCGCCGGCAAGCAGCTGATGAACATCGAGCGGGTGGACCTCAACAACATCGTGACCGGAGCCGCGGACACTGCGCGCCCCACCGCCCAGTCGCGCCAGCTGGACATCGTGCTGAACCTGGCGCCCGAGGCCGCGGATGTCTTCGGCGATGCGCGCCGGCTCACGCAGATCGTTATGAACCTCGTCACCAACGCGATGAAGTTCACGTCCGCGGGCGGCACGATCACGCTGGCGACCGCGGTGCGCGGCACCGTCGTCGAGCTGGTGGTCAGCGACACCGGCCAGGGCATCGCGCCGGACTTCCTGCCGCGACTGTTCGACCGCTTCAGCCAGGCCGATGGCGCCGCCTCCAGCGTGCACGGCGGCCTGGGGCTGGGCCTGTCCATCGTCAAGAGCCTGGCCGAGATGCACGGCGGCGAAGTGTCTGCCCACAGCAGTGGCCTCGGCCAGGGCTCGGCGTTCAGCGTGCAGCTGCCGCGTGCCGGGCATTCGCAGCACGGGCTGGCGGCGGGTGAGTCGGAGGGCGGTGCCGAGCCGTCGATCTCGGGCCTGCGCCTGCTGCTGGTGGATGACCACGCCGACGTGCTCGAAGCCAATGCCCGGCTGCTGTCCGAACGGGGCGCGCAGGTGGTCACGGCCGAGTCGGCCGAAGCTGCCATCGCCTTGCTGCGCGAGCAGCACTTCGATGTGTTGCTGAGCGACCTCGGCATGCCCGGCATGGGGGGCTACGACCTGATCCGCTACGTTCGCCAGGAGCTTCAGTTGAATGCCGACCTGCTGCCCGCCGCGGCCGTCACGGCCTACGTGCGGGCAACCGACCGCGAAGCGGCCCTCGAAGCCGGCTTCCAGCGTTGCCTGCCCAAGGCCGTCTCGCCGCGACTGTTGGCGCGTACCGTCGCCGAGCTGGTGCAGGCTCGACAGCCTGCCGCGGCTGCGCCCGTGGCGGCCACGTCGCTGCTGCGTGCTCTTTTCGTCGAGGACAACGCCGAATTGCGTGAGCAGATCGGCTACCTGCTCGAAGAGGAGGGGCTGGAACTCGTCGCCTGTGCCACCGCCGAAGAGGCGCTGCAGGCCTATGCGCCCGGCAAGTTCGACCTCGTCGTGACCGACGTCAGCCTGCCCCGCATGTCAGGCGTGGACCTGGCCCGCGCCATCCTGCGCCTCACGCCGCAGGCGTGGCTGGTGTTTTCGTCGGGCTATCCGATGGGGTCGGATCTGGCGGACTTCGGGCCGAACGTGCGTGCGCTGCTCAAGCCCTTCGAACTGCAGGACCTGCAGAAGCTGGTGGGCGAGGTGAGGGCGCAGCTGAAAAGCTGACGGGCGCCCGAAGGCGCCAGTGATATTTCAACGGCCGCGGTGGGGGCCGTAGTCGCCGCGGTCACCATCCCAGCGGTCGTGGCGCTCATGACGTTCATGCCCGCGGCGCGAATCCCAGCGGTCGTCGCGGCCCTCCCAGCGGCGCTCGCGGTAGGCCGTCTCGTAGACCACCCGCGGCGGCGGCGCGTAGTAGACGTCGCGCTGCACGTAGCGGGGTGCCGGGGCGTACACCACGGGCGGCGGCGCGTAGTAGATCGGCGCCGGTTCCTGCACGTAGTAACGCGGCGAGTCGGCCACGACGACGGGCAGCGGCAGGTTGATGCCGATGGACCAGTGCGTGCCGGCCTGGGTGGCGCTGGCGCCGAGCAGCGTGGCGGTGGTGATGACGACGGCAAGGATGGGACGAAGCATGTGGACCTCCTGCGAGACCGAAACAGCCGGCCTTCGATGCATGAACAACGCGCTGCCTCGGCCGTCGTTGACGCCCGCTGCGGGGCATTCGTAAGTGGGTGTGATCTCGGGGGCTCGGGTTGACCCTTAGGTGCTCCCGCGCGGGTGGGCCGCGTGGCTTGACCGATGCCAGGTGGTGCATGTTTTCCGAGACTTGCACCACGGTCGCGCCCCACGTCGAGGTGTGCACCGCAACGGAGACAAACCATGCCGAATCTGCGCCGCCACCTCGCCTGGGCGGGCGTCGCGATCCTGGGTGCCGCATCCCTCGCCACCGTGGCCCTGAGCCGCGGCGAGTCGATCAGCGCCCTGTGGGTCGTGGCTGCCGCCCTGTGCACCTACCTCATCGCCTACCGCTACTACAGCCTGTTCATCGCCGACAAGGTGCTGGGGCTGGACCCCAAGCGGCAAACGCCAGCCTGGAAGTACAACGACGGCCTGGACTATGTGCCCACCAACAAGCACGTGCTCTACGGCCACCACTTCGCGGCGATTGCCGGCGCCGGCCCGCTGGTGGGGCCGGTGCTGGCGGCGCAGATGGGCTATCTGCCCGGGCTGCTGTGGATCCTGGCGGGCGTCGTCTTCGCCGGTGCGGTGCAGGACTTCATCGTGCTGTTCATCTCCACGCGCCGTGACGGTCGGTCGCTGGGCGACCTCGTCAAACAGGAGATGGGCACCGTGCCGGGCCTGATCGCGCTGTTCGGCGCGTTCATGATCATGATCATCATCCTGGCGGTGCTGGCGCTGATCGTCGTGAAGGCGCTGGCCGATTCGCCGTGGGGGCTGTTCACGGTGGCGGCCACCATCCCGGTGGCCCTCTTCATGGGCGTCTACCTGCGCTTCATCCGGCCGGGCCGCATCGGCGAGGTGTCGGTGATCGGCTTCGTGCTGCTGATGGCGGCCATCTTCGGTGGCCAGGCGGTCAGCGAGAGTGCGACGCTGGCACCCCTGTTCACGCTACAGCCGACGACGCTGGTGGGCCTGCTGATCGGCTACGGCTTCGTCGCCGCCTGCATCCCGGTCTGGCTGCTGCTGGCGCCGCGCGACTACCTCAGCACCTTCCTGAAGATCGGCACCATCATTGCGCTGGCCATCGGCATCGTCGTCGTTGCGCCGCCGCTGAAGATGCCGGCGCTGACGCAGTTCGCCGCCGGAGGCGGCCCGGTCTGGGCGGGCAGCCTGTTTCCGTTCCTGTTCATCACCATCGCCTGCGGCGCGGTGTCGGGCTTCCATGCGCTGATCGCTTCGGGCACAACGCCGAAACTGCTGGAGAACGAGACGCACGCCCGCTACATCGGCTACGGCGGCATGCTCGCCGAGAGCTTCGTGGCGGTGATGGCGCTGGTGGCGGCCTCGTGCATCGAGCCCGGTGTCTACTTTGCGATGAACAGCCCGGCCGCTGTCGTCGGCAAGGACGCGGCGACCGTCGCGCAGACGCTGTCGACCTGGGGCTTCGTCGTCACGCCCGAGATGCTGACGCAGGCCGCGGCCGACGTTGGCGAGAAGACCATCCTGGCCCGTGCCGGCGGCGCGCCGACGCTGGCCGTGGGCATGGCCGAGATCCTGCACCAGGTGGTGGGCGGCAAGGCGCTGATGGCCTTCTGGTATCACTTCGCCATCCTGTTCGAGGCGCTCTTCATCCTGACCGCCGTGGACGCCGGCACGCGCGCCGGCCGCTTCATGCTGCAGGACCTGCTGGGCAGCTTCGTGCCGTCGCTCAAGCGCACCGAATCGTGGGTTGCGAACCTCATCGCCACCGGCCTGTGCGTGGCCACCTGGGGCTACTTCCTCTACCAGGGCGTCATCGATCCGCTGGGTGGCATCAACACGCTGTGGCCACTGTTCGGCATCGGCAACCAGATGCTGGCCGCCGTGGCACTGCTGCTGGGCACGGTCGTCATCTTCAAGATGAAGAAGGATCGCTACGCCTGGGTGACGGCCGTGCCGGCGGCCTGGCTGCTGGTGTGCACGATGACGGCGGGCTGGCTGAAGATCTTCTCGGCCGACCCCAAGCTCGGCTTCCTGGCCCATGCCGACAAGTACGCCGCGGCGATTGCCGAGGGCAAGGTGCTGGCACCGGCCAAGACGCTGGCCGCGATGGAGCGAGTCGTCTTCAACGACAGGCTGGATGCGGCGCTGTGCGGGCTCTTCATGGGTGTCGTCATCAGCGTGCTGGTCTACAGCATCAAGGCCGTCCTCGCCGCGCGCGGCGCGACCAAGGCCACTGCCCAGGAAACTGCGTTCGTGCCGCTCCCAGCGGGGCAACATGCTTGAGATGCGCGATCTGGCCCCTGAAGTTGCGAAGATGGGCCGGTACCTGACGCAAAGCCTGCGCCTGATGGTGGGCGTGCCGGACTACGGCAGCTACCTGGCTCACCACCAGGCGACGCACCCTGAGCGGCCGGCGATGAGCTACGAGGCCTTCTTCAGGGAGAGGCAGGCGGCGCGCTACAGCGCCCGGGTCGGGAAATGCTGTTGAGCTGAACCGGCAAGAGGCCAGGTGATCAGCAAGAAAAAATGCCGCTCAGATTCAGCTGAGCGGCATTTCCGATAGGTCGGTCTGCTTTGGATTTTACCGAGGTTGAACCTCAGACCTTGGCAGAACGGCGGCGGCGCCCCGCCACGCCCATGCCGAGCGCCGCGATGCCGACAAGGGCCATGGACGCAGGCTCCGGCAGCGCAGCACCGCCTGCACCCACCACCACCGTGATGTCGGAACGGGTCACCTGCAGGCCGGCCTGGTCAAAGGCCGCCAGGTAGATGGAATAGGTGCCATTGACCGTGGGATTGAACGCGGCGTTGAGCCATCCGAAGTTCTCGGAATTCTGCGCGATGCTGTTGGCGGCGGCCAGGCCCGCCTTCGTGGCTGCGGTGGCGTCCGTGCCATTGCCCATCGTGGTGCCGGCGTTGCCGAACGAGTTGTCGTTGAAGACAGCGAGCGGATCGAAGGTCAGGAAGTTCACGCCCTGGCTCGAATTGGTGTCAATACCCAGCAGGTAGGTGTAGCCGTTGACCGCGGCCGTACCTGCATTGATCGAGAAATCGAAATTCCAGGAAGCCAGGTTGTTGTAGCCGTACAGGGAATATGCGTTGGTATCACTGAAGGTGTAGGTCCCGGCGCCGTTGCTGGGCACGGTGTTGTTCGGCACCGGGAAGCGCTCCCGGGCCCGCAATGCCAGCACGACACCGGCGTTGGTCTGGGCGGTCCAGCCGTTGTCCCCCACGCCCGAGCCAAAGATGGCCGTGATCGTCGCGTCGGCATGCGCGCTCATCGCTGCGGCAAGCGCGGTGGCGAGGAAAAGGGATTTCGCGCCGAGGCGGCGGAAACTGATCTGCATGGAGGGCTCCTTTGTTGTCCAAACCTGCGGATGAAAATCATCCGAGTGACAAGTGGCAACGGGCGTTCCCGCCAATGAAATCAATGGCTTGCTGACTTCTTTGTGTGATTTGGAGGATTTGTGTAAATATTCTCGACAGGTTTCTGACAGCCTTAGAGCGTCGTGCTGCGCTTCCTCGCCATGGGCGGATTCTTCGAAAAATACTTCGCAATTCCTGACGCCACCGCGTCCACCAGCTTGTCCTGATAGTCCGGGTCGCGCAGCTTCTTCTCCTCTTCCGGGTTGGAGATGAAGGCCGTCTCGACAAGGATGCTCGGGATGTCCGGCGCTTTCAGCACGGCAAAGCCGGCCTGCTCGACACGCAGCTTGTGCAGCTTGCCGACCTTGCCGATCTGGCCCAGCACCTCGCCGCCGAGCTTGAGGCTGTCCTTGATCTGCGCCGTTGTGCTCATGTCGAGCAGCGCGCGCAGCACGTTGGCGTCCTTCGTCACTGCGCCGACGTTGACGCCGCCCACCATGTCGGCCGCGTTCTCCTTGTCGGCCATCCAGCGCGCGGCGGCACTCGTCGCAGCGCCGTCGCTCAGCACGAAGACAGAGGCGCCGCGGGCCTGGGGCGTGATGAAGGCATCGGCGTGGAGGGACACGAACAGGTCGGCCTGCACGCGCCGGGCCTTGCGCACGCGCTCGTGCAGCGGCACGAAGAAGTCGGCGTCGCGCGTCATCAGCACGCGGATGTTGGCGTTGGCGGTCAGGCGCTCGCGCAGCTTGTGGGCGACGGCCAGCACCACGTCCTTCTCTCGCAGGCCCGAGGGGCCGATGGCGCCAGGGTCCTCGCCGCCGTGGCCGGGGTCCAGCGCGATGATGATGAGGCGGTCGATCTTGGGCTCGGCCGCGGGGGCGGGCGCTGGCGGCGGCGCTGGCGTGGGTTTGGACGCGGCAGCCACAGGCGGGGGCGGCGTTGGCGCCGAGGCCGGCGGCAGCGGCGGGCGTTCAATCTTCTGGATCAGCTCGCCCAGCGCGTCGTTGACGGCGCTGGCCGCGGCCTCGGCGCGCTGGGCCGGGGAGGGCGTTGCCGCGGGCGCCGGCTTCCTGTCGCGTTCCTGCGCCAGCGCCAGCAGCGGGTCGGCCTCGAACTTGGGGTGGAGATCAAAGACGAGGCGGTGCCTGTAGGCCGCGACAGGCGCCAGCGTGAAGATCTGCGGCGCCACGGGCTGGCGCAGGTCCAGCACGATGCGCACGACGGTGGGCGTGTTCTGGCCGACGCGCACGCCGGTGATGTAGGGGTCGTCGGCCTTGACCTTGCCGATCAGCTCGCGCAGGCCCGGGCTCAGTTCCAAGCCGTCGATGTCGATGACGAGGCGGTGGGGCGAGTCGACGACGAAATGCCTGACCGCCAGCGGGCGGTCGGACTCGATGGTCACGCGGGTGTACTCCTGCGCCGGCCAGACGCGCACGGCGACGATGCTGGCCTGGCCGGGCGACACGGGTGCGGCGAGCGTGTCGGGCGCCTTCAGCAGCAGGGCCAGCAGGCCGAGGGATTCGCGGCGCTTCATGCCAGGGCCTTGATCAGCCTGGGCGAGCCCACGGCACGCACGCGGCGGCTGTCGTCGGGCATCAGCTCGATGAAGAACTGCAGGTCGGGCGGCGGCAGCTGGCCGGCTGCCTTCTCGGGCCATTCGCAGAGCTTGAGCCCGGGCGCGGCGAAGACGTCACGAAAGCCGGCGTCCTCCCACTCGCGCGGGTCGCCGAAGCGGTAGAAGTCGAAATGGCTCGCGCTGCCAGCGCCGGGCAGTTCGTAGCTCTCCATGACCGCGTAGCTCGGGCTCTTGATGCGGCCCTGCACGCCCAGCGCGCGCAGCAGCAGGCGCACGAAGGTCGTCTTGCCGGCGCCCAGCGGGCCGTGCAGTTCGATGAGGGCGTCGGGGGAGGGGAGCAGCGCCGCCGCGAGCGCGTCGGCGGTGACTTGAGCCGCAGCCTCATCGGGCCACAGCAACTCGGTTTCTAGAATCGCAGCCAAATGCAAGAGGTCCCGTCCACTGTCGATGCCAGCGCGCTGTTGATCCGTTTGCGCGGCTGGGCGCATGAGTTGGGATTCTCACAGATCGCTGTTGCCGACGTGGACTTGCGGGACGCCGAGGCTGGCCTGCAGGCCTGGTTGGATGCCGGCCACCACGGCCGCATGCACTACATGGCCAGCCACGGCATGAAGCGCGCGCGGCCGGCCGAGCTGGTGCCAGGCACGCTGCGCGTCATCACGGCGCGCATGGACTATCTTCCGAAGGGCACTGAGCCGGGCTGGCAGGCGGTCGAGTGGGCTGGCCTCGACAAACCTGGCCAGGGGCAGATCTCGATCTATGCCCGCGGCCGTGACTATCACAAGGTGCTGCGCCAGCGGCTGCAGAAGCTGGCCGAGAAGCTGCAGGCCGAGGTCGGCCCGCTGGGCTACCGCGTGTTCACCGATTCGGCGCCCGTGCTCGAGGTGGAGCTGGCGGCGCGCTCCGGCCTGGGCTGGCGCGGCAAGCACACGTTGGCGCTGCACCGCGACGCCGGCTCGATGTTCTTCCTCGGCGAGCTCTTCGTCGACCTCGCGCTGCCCGTCAGCGAAGCCGTATCCGCGCACTGCGGTGAATGCCGTGCCTGCATCGACGTCTGCCCGACGGCCGCGATCATCGCGCCCTACCGCGTCGACGCCAGGCTCTGCATCTCCTACCTGACCATCGAGCACGACGGCACCATTCCCGAAGAACTGCGCCCCTTGATGGGCAACCGCGTCTACGGCTGCGACGACTGCCAATTGGCCTGCCCGTGGAACAAGTTCGCGCAACCCGCCGTTCTGGCCGACTTCGACGTGCGCCCCGGCATGGCGGGCGCGCCGATTGCCGAACTTCTGGCATGGGACGAGGCCGAATTCCTGCGCCGCACCGAGGGTTCGGCCATCCGCCGCATCGGCTTTGCGCGCTGGCGGCGCAACCTGGCCGTGGCGGCCGGCAACGCGTTGCGCACCCGCGACGACCCCTGCCTGCGTGCCGTACTGGAGCGGGCGGGGCAGGGGGCCGACGCGCTGGTGGCGGAGCACATCGCCTGGGCCTTGTCCGCGCCGCAGGCGTCTGGCGCGTTATCGTCCGGCCCGCCCTCGCTGGAGCCTCTTGAATGATCCCGTCCGTCCGCCGCCCATTCGCTTGCTTGGCCATCCTCGCCGTGGCCACCGCTGTATCACTGCCCGTTCATGCCGTGCGTTACGAGGGCCAGGAGTTTGCTGACACGCTGCAGCTGGGCGGCAGCACGCTGGCGCTGAACGGCACGGGCAAGCGCCAGGTGGCCATCTACCCGCTCTACCTCGCAGCGCTCTATCTGCCCCAGAAGTCGTCCGCGCCCGACGCCATCTATGCCGAGCCCGGCCCCAAGCGCCTGGAGATGCGCATCGTCATCCCGCTCGTGAAGGACGTGTCGACCCAGGAGTTCGTCAAGGCCATCAGCAAGGGCGTCAACCGCAACTCCACGGAGGCCGAGAAGGCGGCGGTGGCCGAGCGTGTGAAGCAGTTCAACACGGCCATCTCCGAGGTGGGCCGCGTGAAGAAGGGGGACGTGCTGCACATCGACTATCTGCCCGCCCAGGGCGGCACCATCCTCACGGTGAACGGCAAGGTCTGGGGCAAGCCCGTCGAAGGGCAGGACTTCTACACGGCCTTCCTGAAGGTCTTCCTCGGTGACAGCAACAGCGACGCCAGATTGCGCACCGGCCTGCTCGGCCAGCCGGGCTAGCATCGCCCTCACACCACTCAGGAGACCGACTACATGCAACGCCGTTCCGTCCTCCAAGCCGCCGCCCTGACGGGCCTGGGCCCCCTGGGGCATCTCGCCTGGGCCGACACCTACCCGAGCAAGCCGGTGCGCCTGATCGTGCCGTTCGCACCGGGCGGGACGACCGACATCATTGCCCGCATCGTCTCCGAGCGCATGAATGCCATCCTGGGCCAGACCATGGTGGTCGACAACAAGGCCGGTGGCGGCGGCACGGTGGGTGCGACCGAGATCGCGCGTTCCACGCCGGATGGCTACACGCTCGGCGTGGCCACGGTGTCGACGACGGCGGCCAACCCGGCCATCAACCCCAAGATCGCCTACAACCCGCTCACCGACTTCACGCCCATCATCAACGTCGCGGCGACGCCCAACGTCATTGCCGTGCACCCGAGCTTTCCGGCGCGCGACTACAAGGGTTTCGTCGCCGAGCTCAAGAAGAACCCCGCCAAGCACAGCTATGCCACCTCGGGCACCGGCGGCATCGGCCACCTGCAGATGGAGCTCTACAAGACGCTGGCCGGCGTCTTCGTGCTGCACATCCCCTACCGTGGCGCCGGCCCCGCGCTGAACGACACGGTGGCTGGCCAGGTGCCGATGATCTTCGACAACCTGCCCTCGGCCTTGCCCTTCATCAAGGATGGCCGCCTCATCCCCATCGTCGTCGCCGCGCCGCAGCGCCTGGCAGCCCTGCCGAACGTGCCGACCTTCAAGGAAGTCGGCCTGGAGGCTGTCAACCGCATGGCCTACTACGGCATCCACGGACCCAAGGGTCTGCCGCGCGACATCGTGGACAAGATCAACGCTGCAGTTCGCAAGGCGGTGGAGATCCCCGAGGTGAAGAAGCGCATCGAGGACACCGGCTCGCTCATCGTGGCCAACACGCCCGAGCAGTTCGCCTCGCAGATCGTGGCCGAGCTTGAGGTCTACAAGAAGGTCGTCGCTCAACAAAAGCTCAAGCTTGATTGACCCAGGCATCGAGTCCTTCATCGAGGCGCTCTGGCTGGAAGACGGCCTGAGCGCCAACACCCAGGCGGCCTACCGGCGCGACTTGGCTGCACTCGCGGCGCTGATCGCGCCAAGGCAGCTCGACAGTTGCACCGAGAGAGATCTGCTTGAACTTGCCGTCGCCAAGGCAAGTGGCAAGACGAGCAGCGCCAACCGGCGGCTGTCGGCCATCAAGCGCTACTTCCGCTGGGCGCTGCGCGAAGGGCGCGTCTCGTCCGACCCGACGCTGAAGCTGACCGCGGGCAAGGCCGATCACCGCAACATCAAGCTGCTCAGCGAGGCGCAAGTTTCGGCGCTGCTTGCCGCGCCGGACGTGGACACGCCGCTGGGCCTGCGCGACCGGGCGATGCTGGAGCTGATGTATGCCAGCGGCCTGCGGGTGTCCGAGCTCGTCACGCTGAAGAGCGCCCACGTGGCCTTCAAGGACGGCGTGCTGCACGTCACCGGCAAGGGCAGCAAGGCCCGCCTCGTGCCCTTCGGCGAACACGCGCGCGACTGGATGGCGCGCTATCTGCGCGACGCCCGCGCCGCCATCCTGGCCGGCCAGAGCAGCGACGATCTTTTCGTCACGGCCCGCGGCGCGGGCATGACGCGGCAGATGTTCTGGACCCTGATCAAGCGACACGCCTTGTCGGCCGGCATCACGGTGCCGCTGTCGCCGCACACGCTGCGCCATGCGTTCGCGACGCATCTGCTCAATCATGGTGCGGACTTGCGCGCCGTGCAGCTGCTTTTGGGGCATGCCGACCTGTCGACGACGCAGATCTACACCCATGTGGCGCGTGAGCGCCTCAAGGCCTTGCACGCCGTGCACCATCCGCGCGGCTGAGCGCGGCGGCCCCGCGTTTTCCCGGCCTCGGGTTGCACCGGAGCTTCGTTCGTTTCGTTGGTTTCAAACCTGTCGGCAGGCCACAACACCCGCCCTCGCGAGGGCTGCGGCCAGGGGCAAACTCCGCCGCCATCACATATCCATCCGGAGTTCCCATGCACGCCACCCGCCTGCTGCCGACCGCGCTAGCCGCCCTGAGCCTCTTCTCCACCGCCGCAGCCCTGGCCCAGGAGGCCGGCAGCCTTGAACGCGTGACCGTCGTCGGATCGCGCAAGAGCCTGCCTGCCGCGTCCAGCACCGACACGCTGGTGCCCGTCGACATCTATTCGATGGGCAAGGTCGCGGGGGGCGGTGGTCAATTCGACCTGGCGCAGTCGCTGCAATACCTGTCGCCGTCGTTCAACTCCACGCGCCAGACCGGCGCCGATGGTGCCGACCTGATCGACTCCGCCGCGCTGCGCGGCCTGGGCTCGGACCAGACCCTGGTGCTCGTCAACGGCAAGCGCCGCCACACGGTGGCCCTGGTGAACCTGTTTGGCGCGCGCAATCGTGGCACGACGGGCACGGACATGAACTCCCTGCCGCTGCTGGCCATCGACAACGTGCAGGTGCTGCGCGACGGCGCGGCTGCCCAGTACGGCTCGGACGCCATCGCCGGCGTCATCAACGTGCAGCTGAAGAAAAAGGCCGGCTGCGAGGCCGTGGCCGGCTTCGGCCAGTACTCGGCCGGTGACGGCAAGAATTATCTGGCGTCGGCCTACTGCGGCGTGAAGCTGGGCGACGGCACGCTGGGCGTCTCCGGCGAATGGCAGGACCGCGGCCGCTCCAATCGCGCCGACCCGGGCAACCCCCGCACCATCGGCGACACCAAGGTCGAGAACAAGACGATCTACCTGAACGGCGAGTTTCCGGCCGGCGGCGTCAACAAGCTCTACGTGACGGCCGGCGCGCAGAACCGCGACGCCTCCTCGGCCGCCTGGGCGCGCAACGGCGAAGATGACATCCCCAGCCGCAACTCGGCCGCGATGTACCCGAACGGCTTCGTGCCCTACATCAACGGCACGATCGAAGACCGCTACCTGATCGTGGGCTGGAAGTCGGCCGTCGCCGGCTGGGACACCGACCTGTCGCAGACCTACGGCAGCAACAAGCTGCGCTACAACATCAGCAACACGCTGAACGCCTCCATCGCCAACAAGGATCTGCTGGCCGGCGGGAAGGGCATCAGCCCGACCAGCTTCGACGCCGGCGGCTTCGGCTTCAGCCAGGCGACGACCAACTTCGACGTCAGCCGCTTCTTCCCCGAGCTGCTGGGCGGCAGCAACATCGCCTTCGGCGCCGAGTACCGCAAGGAAAAATACGACATCGTGGCGGGTGAGCCGGGCTCCTACGTGGACGCCGACGGCGTCGGCTTTGGCGGCAATGCCGGCAGCCAGGGTTTCCCGGGCTTCTTCCCGTCCGACGCGACCAACAAGAGCCGGACCAGTCAGGCGCTGTACGCCGACTGGGAAGCCAGCCTGACGCCGGCCCTCACCGTGGACGCCGCCCTGCGCGCTGAGCACTTCAGCGACTTCGGCTCGACGACGACGGCCAAGCTGTCGGGCAGCTACAAGCTCAGCAAGGACTTCCTGCTTCGTGGTGCAGCCAGCACGGGCTTCCGCGCGCCCAGCCTGCAGCAGCTCTACTTCTCGTCCACCTTCACCGACTTCATCAGCGGCCAGCCGCTGGACGTCGTGCTGGCGCCCAACGGCAGCAAGATCACCGCTGCTGCCGGCGTGCCGGCGCTGAAGCAGGAGAAATCAAAGAACTACACCATCGGCTTCACCGTCAAGCCCAGCACCGACACCGCCCTCACGGTCGACCTTTACCAGATCAACATCCGCGACCGCATCGTGCTGTCGGGCCGCTTCGACGCCGACAACTACCCGGCTCTGGGCGCCATCCTGCAGGGCCTGGGCGTTGGCCAGGCGCAGTTCTTCGTCAACTCGATCAACACGCGCACGCGCGGCCTGGACCTGACGGCCTCCAGCCGCATGAAGCTTGGCGCCGGCCAGCTCAGCACCTTCCTGGCACTGAACGTCAGCAGCACGACGGTGACGGCCATCAATGCGCCGGCCGCGTTGAAGGGCTTCGAGGATGTGTTGCTGTCCGAGCGCGAGCGCCTCTTCATCGAGCAGGGCGGCCCGCGCTCCAAGGCGACGCTGGGCTTCGAGTATGCGCAGGGCGCCTGGACGAGCGAGGCCAAGATCATCCACTTCGGCAGCCAGACCCAGGGCACCTTCTCCGGCCCGCCGGTGCCCAACCTGCACTACGCGCCCAAGACGTCGATGGACCTGGGCCTGAGCTGGCAGGCCACGCCGGCGCTCAAGCTCAGCGTGGGCGGCAACAACGTCTTCAACGTGAAGCCTTCGCGGCAGAACCCGGACGAGACCGACAACGGCTTCTACTACGACAGCGTGCAGTTCGGCCTGAACGGCGCGTCCTACTACGCGCGGGCGCACTACCGGTTCTAAGTTCAGGGGCTCACTTGCCCCGCCCCGTGAGGGCCGGTGAGCCGTTTCGGCGCAGGTTGCCGCGTATACCTGGGACGGCCGCATTCGCGGGCGACCCAGGTGTGTGCCAATGACTTCAAATCCCTCCGCTGCATGGGTACTGATCGGGGCGATCAGTGTGCTGCTCGTCGCCACCGATTGCGAGGCTGAGGCTGCGCTCCCTGTCGCCAGGGCAGTGATGACCGACAGCAGCACCGCGCCGCTGTCCAGCACGCGGCGTGTGGTGATCACGAACGTGATGCTGTCCTTCCAGGCCTCCGCCGGGGGCGACAAGACCAACACCAGTGGCCTGTTTGCCGCCAAGACCGACACCTCGACGACGCTGAAGATGCCGCAGTTCGACACGGCACTGCTGGCGGGCATCGCCGACGACGTGCACCGTGAATTGAAGGCTGACCTGGTGGCGCGCGGCTACGAGCTGGTGCCCGAGGAGGCGCTGCTGGCCAGCGCCAATTACGCCAAGCTGGTCGCCAAGGCCGGCATCGCGAACTTCTCCAAGTTCGGCAACCTGCACGGCGATGTGATGCTGGTGGGCGCGAGCGGGCTCAAGCCCTATCTGCCGTATGCGTCAGAGGTGGGCAAGTTCGGCGTCGTCGGCAAGCGGCTGATTGACGGCTGGGTGACGGGCTTTGGGGCGAACAGTTCCACCGAAGGCGGCCCGAGTTACACCGGTATCGGCGGGCTGTACGAGCTGCCGGGCATCGAAGTCGCGCTGGCCAAGGAGCTGAACGCCCATGTGCTCAAGGCGACCTACGTCGTCACGCTGGGCTCCACCAAGGCCGGTGTCGACCGCTTTGCCAGCACAACCCACAACCAGCACACCGGCAGTGCGTTCGCCCAGGTGGGCCTGTTGGCCGGGCAGTCGCGGCTGGCGTTTCGCACGCCCAGCGCCAATCCCGGCGGCGAGACGGCCTCGCGCAGCATCGGCGACAACTTCGGTGCCAAATCCGCGCCCGCCAAGGATGGTGACGTGGTGGCCACCTTGGCCGAATCGCTCGCCGGCGGCACCGAGTTCTTTGCGCTGGAGGCTCCGGCCGTCAAGAAGGGCGGCCTGCTCAGCGGACTGGTGAGTGGCAGCTTCGGAACGGGTGCGGATGTGCAGTTCAGCTTCACGGCCACCATCACCGACCCGGCGGGCTACCGTGACGAGGTGCTCAAGCTGGTCAAGGCAGCCCAGTTGGCCATGCTGGAGATCGTGAAGCCTTGACGCACCGGGGCGGGTAGCCGCTGTCCGCACTCAAGGACAATCCGGTCGATGGACCACAGCTTTCTCTCCGCCCTGATCCTGCTGCTGCTGGTGCTCGACCCGCTCGGCAGCCTGCCCATCTTCATCCCCATCATGCGTGCGGTGCCGAAAGAGCGCCGCACGCGCGTGGCCATGCGCGAGGTGGGCATCGCGTTCTGCGTGCTGTTCGCCTTCATGTTTCTCGGCGAGGGTTTTCTGCAGGTCATGCACCTGTCGGAGCGCTCGCTGGAGGTGGCCGGCGGTGTCATCCTGATGATCATCGCCATCCGCATGATCTTTGGCAGCTCGGGCGACTCGGCCTACGGCCTGGAGCCGGGGCGTGAGCCGCTGATTTTCCCGCTGGCCGTGCCGCTGCTGGCCGGGCCGTCGGCCATGGCCACGGTGCTGCTGCTGGCATCCCGCCAGCCGGACCGCATCTACGAGTGGATAGGCGCTCTCAGCACCGCGATGCTGGTGTCAGGCCTCGTCCTCGTGCTGGCCGACCGCATCCGCAAGCTGCTGGGCGACTCGGTGGTGTCGGCCATCGAGAAGCTGATGGGCCTGGTGCTGACCGCGATCGCGGTCGAGATGGTGCTGGCGGGTCTGAAACGCTACTTCGTCGGCGGGCTGTAAGCACGGACCGAGGACAGGCCCTGCGGCCTGTCCGACGCCGGGCGAACGTCAAGCGGCATGCAAGCCGCTTGGCATGCGCCGGCGCCCGAGAACCGGGCTTACTTGCCCTTCAGCTTGGCTTCCTTGCCCTTGGGCAGGACGGCCGTCATCGGCGGGACCGGGCGATCCGAGCCGGCAGCCTTGCCAGGGCCTGTATCCTTTTTCGGCTTCTTCGCCATCTTGTTGCCGCGCTGTTCTGTGTTCGCCATCGGGTCCTCCGTGCGTTGGTGAAAAATTGAACTATGCCTCAGCCTCGACCTTTGCTCGCACTGCACTGGCCGCCCATTCGCTGGCGGTGACGTCATAGCGCTTGCAGTCCATGTCGTACCAGCGGCCCAGGCCGACGAAGCGCATGCCGATCTTCTCCATGACTGCGGACGAGGCGACGTTCTCCGGCTGGCAGACAGCGCACACCAGTTCGGGCTGCAGTGTGCGGAACGCCCAGCCCACCATGTGGCGCGCCGCCTCGCTGGCATAGCCCTGGCCCCAGACGTCCTGGCGCAGCCGCCAGCCGGTTTCCAGTGGCCCGGCCAGGTCACGGTTCAGGTGCTGGATGCAGCCGGTGCCGATCAGCTCGCCGTCGGCTTGGCGGATGAAGGCCCACCAGGAGTAGCCGAGCTCGGCCCAGCGCGCCTTCACGCGGTCGATCATGGCCTGCGTGTCTTCGGGCGTATCAGGCCGGCCGGTGATGTAGCGCATGACGACGGGGTCGCTGTTCAGGCGGTACAGGCCGTCAAAGTGCTGGTCGCCCAGCGGTTCAAGATGCAGGCGGGGTGTGGTGAGCACAGTCATGGCGCCGCATTCTGGCGCCGGGCGTTCTCACGATTCGAAAGTCACTTTTCAAATCATGAAACGCGTTCATGTTGCACTGCCGCAAGATTTCTCATTATGATGAATTGCATTTCTTGATTTGAAATCATCAGCGCAACTCATTGTTTTTTATGGTGAAAGTTTTTTGTCTTATATAAGACATGGGTGACCGCAAGCCTCGGTCCAAGGCCTAGTCTTGCGTCATCGGTTTTCGATGTTCAGCAAGGAGTTTTTCATGACCCGCCTCACCCGTGACCAACAGATCGCCGCCCTGGAAAAAGACTGGGCCGAGAACCCCCGTTGGAAGGGCATCACCCGCGGCTACACCGCCGCCGACGTCGTGCGCCTGCGCGGCTCGGTGCAGGTCGAGCACACGCTGGCCAAGCGCGGTGCCGAAAAGCTGTGGGGCCTGGTGAACAGCGAGCCCTTCGTCAACGCGTTGGGCGCGCTGACCGGCAACCAGGCCATGCAGCAGGTCAAGGCCGGCCTGAAGGCCATCTACCTGTCCGGCTGGCAGGTGGCAGGTGACGCCAACAGCAACGGCGAGATGTACCCCGACCAGTCGCTGTACTCGGTGGACTCGGTGCCCAAGGTCGTCAAGAAGATCAACGCCACCTTCGCCCGCGCCGACCAGATCCAGTGGAGCGAAGGCAAGGACGACATCGACTTCTTCGCCCCCATCGTGGCCGACGCCGAAGCCGGCTTCGGCGGCGTGCTGAACGCCTTCGAGCTGATGAAGGCCATGATCGAAGCGGGCGCCGCCGGCGTGCACTTCGAAGACCAGTTGGCCAGCGCCAAGAAGTGCGGCCACATGGGCGGCAAGGTGTTGGTGCCCACCCGTGAAGCCGTCGCCAAGCTCGTCGCCGCCCGCCTGGCTGCCGACGTGATGGGCACGCCCACGCTGCTGGTCGCCCGCACGGATGCCGAAGCCGGTGACCTCGTCACCGCCGATATCGACCCCAACGACAAGCCATTCTGCACCGGCGAGCGCACCGTCGAAGGCTTCTACCGCACCAAGAACGGCCTGGACCAGGCCATCAGCCGCGGCCTGGCCTACGCGCCTTATGCCGACCTGATCTGGTGCGAGACCGGCAAGCCCGACCTGGCCTTCGCCAAGGCCTTTGCCGACGCCATCCACGCCAAGTTCCCCGGCAAGCTGCTGGCCTACAACTGCTCGCCTTCCTTCAACTGGAAGAAGAACCTGGACGACGCCACCATCGCCAAGTTCCAGCGCGAGCTGGGTGCGCTGGGCTACAAGTTCCAGTTCATCACGCTGGCCGGCTTCCACAGCCTGAACTACTCGATGTTCGAGCTGGCCCACGGCTACGCGCGTCACCAGATGAGCGCTTTCGTCGAGCTGCAGGAGAAGGAGTTCGCCGCCGCCGAGAAGGGCTTCACCGCTGTCAAGCACCAGCGCGAGGTCGGCACGGGCTACTTCGACGCCGTCACGACGACCATCGAGGCCAACGCCTCCACGGCTGCGCTGAAGGGCTCGACGGAAGACGAGCAGTTCTTCGACGCCAAGCACGGTTGAACGGCTGATCGGTTGATCACAGTCAGCGTCAACTCCTGACTTTCACGGCCCGCCTTGGCGGGCCTTTTTTCTTTTCATGCGCTTGTCATACTCAGGTCAAAGACTGGCGCCATGAACAACACAACAACAAATACAAAGTTCAGCCTCGCGCATCGGTTCGGAGCCTGGTGGGCCCGGCAGCGAGAAACCAGCCAGCGACAGGCCCTGCGCAAGCGCTGCCCGCCCGCCACCGTGGCGGCCGAGCAGATCCCGCCGGCGGTCCGCGCCGCCTGGGCGCACCACGCTCCCGAAGAATTCCCGGGCCTGCCGGTCGACGACGTCGCCTGGCTGCGCTGCTCGCTGGGCCTCGCGCAGTTCTTCGAGGCCTGCAGGTTGCAGCGCGACCGTGGGCCTTGCGCGCTGCCCAGCAAGGCGGCCGATTCGGTCTGGCATGTCTGGCTCAAGCTCGACCCCCGCGGGCTGGCCGACTGGCAGCAGCGCTACTTCGGCCGCGAGGTCGGGCACCGGGAGTCCGACGCCCTCGGCGCGCCGCTGGAAGACTGCCTGGCCCGCACCTGGGTCGGCGCCTGCCGCAGCGAGGGGCTGAGCCCGCTCGGGCCGCGCCTGCCGCTGCTCTTCGAGCTCGACGGCCGGTTGGGGCTGCCCACGGGCTGGGCCTACCGGTTCGAGCAAGGCGGCCTGGTGCACCGGCCGATCGATGGTTTCGGCGAGCCCAGCGGCGGCCGGGTCGCGCACGCGGCCATCGCGGGCAGCGGCCTGCTGGCCCTGGGCCTCGTCACCCAGGCCGAGTTGACGGCGATGCGCCGGCGCCAGAACAGCGACAGTGGCAGCAGTTGCGGCAGCAGCTGGAGTTCAAGTGACAGCAGCTGCGATGCCAGCTCGGATGGCGGCGGCAGCAGCTGTGGGTCCAGCTGCGGCGGCGGAGGTGGTGACTAGCGGCGCGCGGCCTGGAAGGTCCCGACCGCGCCATTCAGCGTCGTGGCCTGTTCGCGCAGGCTCTCGGCCGCGGCGGTGGACTCCTCCACCAGCGCGGCGTTCTGCTGCGTGACCTGGTCGAGCTGGGCGATGGCGATGTTGACCTGGGCGATGCCGTCTGACTGCTCGGCGGTGGCGGTCGTGATCTCGCCCATGATGTCCTTGACGCGCTGGACGGCGCCGACCAGCTCGTCCATCGTCTTGCCCGCCTCGGCCACCAGCCGTGAGCCGACTTCCACGCGCTCAACGCTGCTGCCGATCAGGCTCTTGATCTCCTTGGCTGCGTCCGCCGAGCGGCCGGCCAGCGAGCGCACTTCACCCGCGACGACGGCGAAGCCGCGGCCCTGCTCACCCGCGCGCGCCGCCTCGACGGCCGCGTTCAGTGCCAGGATGTTGGTCTGGAAGGCGATGCCGTCGATGACGCCGATGATGTCGGCGATCTTGCGCGAGCTGACGTTGATCTCGTCCATCGTGTGCACGACCTGGGCCACCACCTCGCCGCCGCGCTGGGCCACGCTGGCGGCCGACGTGGCCAGCGAATTCGCCTGACCCGCCGACGCTGCGGAATGCTGCACGGTGCCCGTCAGCTGCTCCATCGCGCTGGCCGTCTGCTCCAGGCTGGACGCGGCCTTCTCGGTGCGAGCACTCAGGTCATGGTTGCCGCTGGCGATTTCGGCCGAGGCGGTGGCGATGGACTCGGCCGAGTCGCGGATGCTGCCGATGGCCTGTGACAGGGTCTCGCGCACGCGGCGCAGCGTCGTCTGCAACTGGCCGATCTCGTCGGAGCGAGCGGCCATGCCCGCGCCGGAGCGCATCAGGTTGCCGTCCGCCACGCGCTCGGCCAGTTCGTTGGCCGCCGCCAGCGGCAGCGTGATGCTGCGCGTGATGCTCCACGCCGCTGCCACGCCCAGCCCCAGCATGGCCAGGCCGAACGCCAGCAGCAGCAGCCGGCCGTTGCCGTTGGCCGCGTCGATGTCGGCGGCGGTCTTGTCGATCTCGGCGCGTTGGTGGTCCAGGAACTCCTGCATGCGGGCGAGGTAGACCTTGGAGCCCGGCACGAACACGTCGGCCAACAGCTTGTCGGCGGCCTCAGCCTCGCCATCCTTCTTGAGCTTGACGATCTCGTCGCGCGCGCCGATGTAGACCTGCCGCGCTTTGCCCACCGCGTCGAACAGCGCCTGCTCCTCGGGCGAGCGGATCAGCCCCTTGAGCTTCTCCTGCATTTCGCCGGAGGACTTGGTGGACTGCGCCTGGTCTTCGGCGAACAGTGCCACCAGCGACGTGTCGGAACTCTTCGCGATGGCGATCGTGCGGCGCACGCCGGCATTGATGTTGCGGCTCCAGTCCGCGATCAACCGTTCCTTGGTCAGCGGCTCGGCCATCATCTGGCGCGTCGCCGCGGCCGTGGCGGCCAGTCGCCAGGAGGCTAGCGCGATCACGCAGGCCGCCAGCGTCAGCACCAACGCGAAGCCGGCTGCCAGCCGCTTGCCGATGGACAGATTGGTCATGATGTTTGCAGTCCTCTTGTCTCTACGCAGCGCAGGGGCGCCGGGCAACTGAGGATGCTAGGGCCGTGTTACATATCGCGCCGCAAGCAAACTGGGACTTCGATCACGCTGACCGTGATGCAAACGATGCGCAGCCTGGTGTCAACGCGATGCCGCCAGCAGGGCCAGGTAGTCGTCGGGGCTGGCGATGCGCGGGTTGGTCTTGTGGCAATGGTCCATCAAGGCTCGCTCGACGATCTGCTCATCCAGTTCAGGCCCGACCCCCATTGCGGCCAGCCCCGACGGCAGGTCCAGCCGCGCGTTCAGTGCGGCGATGGCATCGGCCACCGCGTCGGCATCGCTGCCGGCCAGGTGCATGGCCTGCGCAAGGCGCTGCATGCGCTGATCGCGCTTCACGCCGTCCGCGTCCGCATTGAAACGGATGACGGCCGGCAGGAAGACCGCGTTCAGCGTGCCGTGGTGCAGCCGCGGGTTCAGCCCGCCCAGCGCATGGCTCAGCGAATGCACGGCGCCCAGGCCCTTCTGGAAGGCCATCGCGCCGTGCACGCTGGCGCACATCATGTCCATGCGCGCGTCGCGGTCCTGGCCGTCGCGCGTGGCGCGCTCGATGGCGCCCCAGCCGCGGCGCAGGCCTTCCAACGCGATGCCGTCGGCCGGCGGGTTGAAAGCGGGCGCCAGGAAGGTTTCGATGCAGTGCGCGATGGCGTCCATGCCGGTCGCGGCCGTCAGCGCCGGCGGCAGCTTCAGCGTCAGCGCCGGGTCGCAGATGGCGGCCTTGGGCAGCAGCTCCCAGTTGTGGAAACCCAGCTTGCGGCCGTCGTCCACGATGATGATGGCGCCGCGCGCCACCTCACTGCCGGTGCCGGCCGTCGTCGGCACGGCGATCAGCGGCAGCACGTTGGCGCTGATGCGCCCGGCGCCGCCTTCGATGGTGGCGTAGTGCGTCAGCGGCCCTTCGTGCGTGGCGGCGATGGCCACGCCCTTGGCCAGGTCCATGCTGGAGCCGCCGCCGATGGCAATCAGCCCGTCGCAGCCTGCTTCCTTGCACATCTGCACGGCCAGCCGCACGGCGGCTTCGGTCGGGTTGGCGGGCGTCTGGTCGAAGACGGGCGGTTTCACGTCGAAGGCGGCCAGTGCCTCGTCCAGCACGCCGGCCGCGCGCACGCCGGCATCGGTCACCACCAGCGGCCTGCGGATGCCGATGCGCTCGCACTCGGCCGGCAGCAGGCGGCTGGCGCCGAATTCGAGCTCGATGCGGGTCAGGTAGAGGATCTGGGCCATGAGCGCGCTCGGTGTGATGTCTTTCTGCATCCTAGTGCGGCGTGTCTAGACTCGCCGTCATGCATGCGACTCGTCTGGCCCTGCTGCTCTCTCTCATCCTTACCGCCTGCGGTGGTGGCGGGGGAGGGGGGGCGTCACCCACGCCCACGCCGCCGGTCGACAACCAGCCCGGACTGACCGACACCACCGTCTACTCCTCCGCGGCGGATGCCTCGCTGCCCGGCGCCGTCGAGGCGGCCGCCGTCAGCACGCAGACGCTGACCGCCAACGGCCAGACGCTGAGCTACACGGCCACGGCCGGCCACCTGATCGCACGCGACGCCGCCGGCGCTGCAGAAGCCTCAGTCTTCTACGTCGCCTACACGCTGCACGGCGCGGACGTGGCGACCCGCCCCGTCACCTTCTTCTACAACGGCGGCCCGGGGTCGGCCTCGGTCTGGCTGCAGCTCGGCAGCTTCGGCCCCAAGCGCCTCGTCGCCAACGCGCCCGACACGACGGCTGCGCGCCCCTTCCCGATGGTGGACAACGCCGAGCATTTGCTAGGCCAGACCGACCTCGTCTTCATCAACGCGGTCGGCAGCGGCTATTCCCAGGCCATCGCGCCCTTCACCAACCGCAGCTTCTGGGGCGTGGATGCCGACGCGGCGCTGTTCCGCGATTTCATCCAGCGCTACCTCGCCGCCAACAACCGTGCCGCCTCGCCCAAATACCTCTACGGCGAAAGCTACGGCGGCCCGCGCACGGCGGTGCTGGCGCGGCGGCTGCAGGAAGCCGGCGTCATGCTGGACGGCCTGGTGCTGCAGTCCCCAGCCATGGACTACAACAGCAACTGCGGCATCACCTCCACCCAGGGCTGCGGCGGCTACCTGCCGAGCTTCGCTGCCGTCGGCGCCTTCCACCGGCTGACCCAGCCCATCCCGGCCGACCTCAACGCCTGGGCGACCCAGGCACGCAACTACGCCGACCAGGTCTACGCGCCCGCGCTGCAGGCCTGGCTGGCCAACCACCAGCCCACGCCCGCCATTTCTGCAACTTGGCAGCCACTGGCCGACCTGACCGGCCTGCCGGCGGCGCAGTGGCAGACGAGCCTCAGCGTGTCGGCCGACAACTTTCGCATCTGGCTCATCGCCGGCCAGCAGCTGGGCCGCTACGACGGCCGCATGAAGGCCGCCATCGGCAGCCAGCTCGCCTCCGAGGGCGACGTGTCCAGCACCTGGATCAACGACAGCTTCGCCACCGGCATCGCGACGCATCTGCGCGATCAGCTCGGCTACCGCAACGCCTCCACCTACGTCGTGCTCAGCAATGCCATCAACTTCTGGGACTTCAGCCACGCCGGCCGCCAACTGCCCGACACGCTGCCCGACCTGTCCGCCGCGCTGGCGCAGAACGCGCGGCTGCGCGTGCTGGCCGTCAACGGCTATCACGATCTGGCCACGCCCTTTCACCTGACCGAGACCGACCTCGCGCGCGTGGATGCGAGCCGCGTGAAGATCCGCAACTACGCTGGCGGCCACATGAGCTACCTGGACGACGCTACCCGCGTCGCCCAGCTCGCCGACCTCAAGGCCTTCTACGCCAGCACGCTGGCCCTGCGCGCCACGGCCGACCTCGGCCCCGAGCGCCGCGCGCAGCAGGCTCGCCCCGTCATCGCCGTCGACCGTGCCGGCACGCCGCAGTCGCCGGGCAGCGTCGCGCCCACGGCCGAGCCCGCCATCCAGGCGCCGCAGCGGGATCCCTGGGTGCCTCCGCAGAGAATGCGGGCGCCATGACGCCACCCACCCAGCTTCTGACCCCGCGCATGGCGGGCCTGCTCGAACGCATCCACCGCGCCAACCGCCCGCCCTTTCACAGCCTCACGCCGCGCGAGGCGCGCATCGCTTACCGCATGGGCGCCGAGATCCTCGACCTGCCGCGTGCGCCGCTGGCCCGCGTCGAAGACCTGCAGGCCGCCGGCCGCCCGGCGCGGCTGTACGCGCCCAGCGCCGAACGCCTGCCCGTGATGCTCTATCTGCACGGTGGCGGCTTCACCATCGGCGACCTGGAGACCCACGACAGCCTGTGCCGCCAGCTGGCCCTGCGAAGCGGTGCGGCCGTGCTGGCACTGGACTACCGCCTGGCGCCCGAGCACCGCTTCCCCGCGGCCGTGGACGACGCCTGGGCCGCGCTGGAATGGCTGCACCGCCAGGCCGATGCCCTCGGCCTGGACGGCAGCCGCCTGGCCGTGGGCGGCGACAGCGCCGGCGGCACGCTGGCGGCCAGCACCGCCTTCTTCGCCCGCGACCGTGGCCTGCCGCTGGCGCTGCAACTGCTCATCACGCCGGGCACGGCCAGCCAGCCCGGCACCCCGTCGCACCGCTTCTTCGCCAACGGCTTCCTGCTCGACGCCGCCAGCATCGCCTGGTTCTTCGACCACTACATCGACGCCGCACAGCGCCACGACTGGCGCTTCGCACCGCTGGAGGCCGAAGACCATGCGGGTCTCGCACCGGCCTGCATCGTGCTGGCCGAGTGCGACCCTCTGGTGGACGAGGGCATTGCCTATGCGGACACACTGAGGGCAGCCGGCGTCAACGTGCAGTTGGAGCTCTACCGTGGCGTAACGCACGACTTCATCAAGATGGGCCGTCAGCTTCCCGAGGCCTTGACGGCGATCAACGCCTGTGCCGAAGCCATCAAGAACCATCTGACACCATGAAACGCACCGACTTCCGCCACCTCGAACCCCTGCGCGTGCGCTGGGCCGAGATCGACGCCCAGGGCATCGTCTTCAACGGGCATTACCTGACCTACCTGGACACCGCCATCAGCGGCTACTGGCGAGCGCTGGCCATCCCCTATGCCGACACGATGAAAGGCCTGGGTGGCGACCTGTTCGTGCGCCGCTCGGTGCTGGACTACCGGGCCTCCGCCCGCTACGACGACCGGCTGGACATCGGCATCCGCTGCCGGGAATTCGGCAACAGCTCGATGATGGTGGACGGCGCAATCTTCCATGGCGACCAGATGCTGGTGCAGGCGGAAATGATTTACGTCTTCGCCGACCCCGGCAGCCAGACGCCGGCGCGGCTGCCCGATGCGCTGCGGCGCGTCATCCTCGATTTCGAGGCCGGCCAGTCCGTCGTGGACGTGACACTCGGCGCATGGAGCGAACTCGGCGACTCGGCCACGGCCATCCGTCGCCAGGTCTTCATCGAGGAGCAGCACATCCCGGCCGACATGGAATGGGACAGTGCCGACGCCAGTTGCCTGCACGCGCTGGCGCGCAACCGCTTCGGCGTGCCGCTGGCAACGGGCCGTCTGCTGGAACACGTGCCCGGCGTCGCCAAGATCGGCCGCATGGCCGTGCAACGCCCCATGCGCGGCACGCAGATCGGCCGCCAGGTGCTGGACGCGCTGATGGCCGAGGCGAAGCAGCAGGGCTACCGCGAGGTGCTGCTGCATGCGCAGCTGTCGGCCGAGAACTTCTATCTGCGCGCCGGGTTTCAGCGAAGAGGCCAGCCTTTTGAGGAGGCCGGCATTGGCCACGTGGAGATGGTGAGGGCGCTTTAGCCGAGCATCTCGAAGCGCTCGACCTTGCGCTCGCCCGCCAGCCACGGTCCCATCGCGGCTGCGATCTGCGGCTCGCGGTGAGTCCAGCCCTCGGGATAAATCTCCATCCACGTCCACCGTCCCTCGGCATCGGGCTCGGGCCGCTGCAGCAGCTCGATGGGCGCTTCGACGCGCGCCTTGCGGAAGGCCGTGAGCGCGTTTTCGGCGTTCTCCGACGTGACGCGGTAGTAGACGTAGAGCTGCACGCTCACTCCTGTGCCGGAATCGCGTAGGGCAGGGCGCAGGGCTGCAGCACTGCGCCGCTGGCACTGCCCAGGTGCAGGCTGCCGCCTTCCAGCGCCGCGAGCTTGATCTCGGCGGCGACCACTGTGCGTCCATCGCGTGTGCCGCTGCCCGCGACGACGCCGGCGGGCTGCCCGGCATCGGCGCTGTTGAAAATCTCCTGGCCGATGGCGGCAGCCGCGTCGGTCTCGAAGACCTGCAGCCGGCGCTTGAGCGTGCCGCGGTACTGGCTGCGCGCGACGATCTCCTGGCCCGGGTAGCAGCCCTTCTTGAAACTCACGCCCCCCAGCACCTCAAAATTGATCATCTGCGGCACGAAGGCCTCGACGGTGGCGCCGCGCACCCAGGCCATGCCGGCCTGGGCCTCGGCGAAGGCCCAGTCGTCGGGCGTGATCGTCGTGCCGATCGGCGCGGGAGCGGCGGCCGGCTGCACGCGCAGCGCGCGACCCGGGCCCGGGAGGGCGACCTGAATCGCGCCGCCATCGCGCACCAGCGTCCATGCATCAGCCGTCGGTGTACCCAGCAGGCCGTAAACGTCGAACTCCGCGCTCGCGTCGCTCAGCTTGCACTTGGCGCGCATGACGAACATCGACAGGCGCTTGAGCGTGGCCGCCAGCGTCTCGGCGGGCAGCGCGAGCAGGATCTCATCCTCGCCCTGTCTCCAACCCACCATCGTGGCCATCAGCCGGCCCTTGGCTGTGCAGAAGCCGGCCAGACGGGCGTGCTCGCGGTCAAGCAGCGCGAAGTCCTGGGTCAGCTGGCCGTGCAGGAAGCTGGCGGCGTCGGCGCCCTGGGCGCGGATCACGCCCCAGTCGGTGAGGCGAAGGTGGGTGAGCTCAGGCATGGCGGGAATTATCATCGGCCCCCTTTTGACGGAGCCTGGACAAGGGCATGAAGTGGTTGCTGCGATCCGTGCTCGTGCTGTTGTTGATCGCCGGCCTGGCGGCAGGTGCCGCCTGGCAGTGGCTGGGCCGCCCGCTGGACCTGGCCGCACCATCGGTGGAGCTGTCCATCGAGCCCGGCACCAACCCGGCCGAGGTTGCGCGCGCCTGGGTCGCGGCCGGCGTGCAGACGGACGCGCGTTGGCTCTACCAGTGGTTCAAGTGGTCGCGCCAGGCCAAGCAGATCCGCGCCGGCAGCTATGAGGTCCACGCCGGCATCACGCCGCGCGAGTTGCTGGACAAGATGGTGCGGGGCGACCAGGTCATGGAGCAGCTGCGCCTCATCGAAGGCTGGAACTGGCGCCAGGTGAGGGCGGCCCTGGCTGCCGCGCCGGCGTTGAAGGCCAAGACGGCGCAGATGAGCGACGCCGAGATCATGGCCGCGCTCGGCGAGCCCGGCGTCGCGCCCGAGGGCCGTTTCTTCCCCGACACCTATGCCTACAGCCGCGGCGTCAGCGACCTGACCGTGCTCAAGCGCGCCCATGCGGCGATGCAGGGCCGGCTCACAGCGGCCTGGAGCAGGCGGGCGTCCAACCTGCCGCTGAAGAGCGCGGACGAGGCGCTGATCCTGGCTTCCATCGTCGAGAAGGAAACTGGCACCGCGGCGGACCGCAGCAAGGTCGCTGCCGTCTTCGTCAACCGGCTGCGCGTGGGCATGCCGCTGCAGACCGACCCGACCGTCATCTACGGTCTCGGTGAGGCCTTCGACGGCAACCTGCGCAAGCGCGACCTGCTGGCCGACACGCCGTTCAACACCTACACCCGTGGCGGCCTGCCACCCACGCCCATCGCCATGCCCGGCGCGGCCTCGCTGCAGGCGGCGCTCAACCCTGCGGCCATCAAGGCGGTCTACTTCGTCGCCCGGGGTGACGGCAGCAGCGAATTCAGCGACGACCTCGCCGCGCACAATCGCGCGGTCAACAAATACCAACGCGGCGGCAAGTGACCGGTCGATTCATTTCATTCGAGGGCATCGACGGTGCCGGCAAGTCCACCCACATCCAGGCGGTGGCCGACTGGTTTCGCAGCCGTGGCGCCGACGTACAACTGAGCCGCGAACCCGGCGGCACGCCGCTGGCCGAAACGCTGCGCGACATCGTGCTGAAGGAGCCCATGGGCTCGCTGACCGAGCTGCTGCTGATGTTTGCCGGCCGGCGTGACCATGTCGAGACCGTCATCAAGCCCGCGCTGGCCGCTGGCAAGACACTGCTTTGCGACCGCTTCACCGACGCCAGCTTTGCCTACCAGGGCGGCGGCCGTGGCCTGCCGCTGTCGGTGCTGGAGCCCCTGGCCGACTGGGTGCAGGAAGGCACCGAGCCCGAGCTGACGCTGTGGTTCGACCTGCCGTCGGCGCAGGCTGCGGCCCGCCGAGCCAGCGCCCGCGAGGCCGATCGCATCGAGCAGCAGGATCTGGATTTCTTCGAGCGCGTACGCGCCGGCTACGCAGCCCGTGCGGCCAAGGCGCCGCAGCGCATCGTGCGCATCGACGCGAGCGGCACGGTGGAGCAGGTCGGAGCCCAGGTGCTGGCCGTGCTGGCCCAACGCTACCCATGCTGAACGCCGATCTGCCCTGGCTGCAGGCGCCGCTCACCGATGCGCTGGCGCGGGCACGCTCGCATGCGCTGCTGGTGCAGGGGCCGGCCGGCGTCGGTCAGCTCGAACTCGCCGTCAAGCTCGCGCAGAGCTGGCTTTGCGAGGCCCGCGCAGAAGGGGAGCCCGCTTGCGGCCACTGCGCCAGCTGCAAGCTCTTCGCCAGCGGCACGCATCCCGACTTCCAGCTGCTGCTGCCCGAAGCGCTGGACGCAGCGGCGCGTGAGTCGCTGGGCCTGCCCTTCGAGGAGCCCGACGCGCCCAAGGCGGGCAAGGCCAAGCCCAGCAAGGAAATCAAGGTCGAGGCGGTGCGCAACCTGCTCGCCTTCGCGCAGGCCACGTCGGCGCGCGGCCGGGCCAAGGTCGTGGTCATCTTCCCGGCCGAGGCGCTGAACGGCATCGCGGCCAACGCGCTGCTGAAGACGCTGGAGGAGCCGGCCGGTCTGCTGCGTTTCGTGCTGGCCAGCCACGACGGCGCGGGCCTGCTGCCCACCATCCGCAGCCGCTGCCAGCCGCTGCCGTTGGCGCTGCCCGAGCGCCAGGCCGCGCTGGGCTGGCTGGCCAGCAAGGGCGTGGCCGACGCCGCCGGCCTGCTGGACGCGACGGGTGGCCGCCCGCAGCAGGCGCTGGACTGGTTCAACGCCGGCCTGACCGACGCCGGCTGGCAGGCCATCCCGAAGCGGGTCGCGCGCGGCGAGGTGGCGGCGCTGTCGGACCTGGCGCCGCCTCGCGTCATCGACGCGTTGCAGCGCCTGTGCCACGACCTCGTGCGCCGCTCGCATGGCCAGCCCGGCCAGTTCTTCGCGCCGGCGGCGCTGCCGGCGCCCAGGCGTGCGGCGCCTTTGCTTGCCTGGGACGCCGAATTGCGCCGCGCCGCCCGCCATGCCGACCATCCGCTGAATGCGGGGCTGTGGATCGAGGCCCTGGTGGCGCAAGCTCGCTCCGCCATCGCTGCTTCGGCGCGCTGAATACACTAGGGCATGAGCGAGCCCAACTCCAAGCCCGGCCAGACCCCGCAATTCCAGCCCAGCCAGATGGGTGGCGCGCTGCCCCTGCCCACGGTGGGTGGCCAGGGCGTGGCATCCGGCGCGCGGCCGAGCGTCATACAGCTGGTCTTTCGCGAGAAGTCGGCGCTCTATGCCGCCTACATCCCGGCGTTCACCGAGGGCGGCCTCTTCGTGCCGACGACGCGCGACTACAAGCTCGGCGAGGACGTCTATCTGCTGCTGGCCCTGCCCGAAGACAACCAGCGCTACCCGGTGGCCGGCAAGGTCGCCTGGCTGACCCCCGCCAACGCCTCCGGCGGCCGCACCCAGGGCGTGGGCGTGCGCTTCCCCGGCGACGACAAGACGCGGCTGATCCGCGTGCGCATCGAGGAAATCCTGGGCACCGCGGTGTCGTCGAGCAAGCCCACGCAAACGCTCTGATGTTCATTGATTCCCACTGCCACCTCAGTTTCCCGGAGCTGAAGCAGAACCTGCCCGCCATACTGTCCGACATGGCCGCCGCCCAGGTCGGCCAGGCCATCTGCATCTGCACGCAGATGGAGGAGTTCGAGGCCGTGCATGCGCTGGCACTCGAACACGGCCAACTCTGGGCCACGGTGGGCGTGCACCCTGACACCGAGGACATGCGCGAGCCCGACGTCGCGGAACTGGTGCGGCTCGCGGCGCTGCCGCGTGTCGTCGCCATCGGCGAGACGGGGCTGGACTACTACCGCCTGAACGGTCGCAGCATCGACGACATGGCGTGGCAGCGGGAGCGCTTTCGCACCCACATCCGCGCGGCCAGGCAGGCGGGCAAGCCGCTCGTCATCCACACCCGGTCCAGCGCCGCCGACACGTTGCGCGTGCTGGACGAGGAGGGCGGCGAGGCGGCTGGTGGCGTCTTCCATTGCTTCACCGAGACGGCTGAGGTCGCGCTGGCGGCTGTCGAGCGCGGCTACTACATCTCGTTTTCGGGCATCGTCAGCTTCAAGAACGCGCAGGACCTGCGCGACCTGCTGAAGCTGCTGCCGCTGGACCGCGTGCTGATCGAGACCGACAGCCCCTATCTCGCGCCGGTGCCCTTCCGTGGCAAGACCAATTCGCCGGCCTATGTGGCGCATGTCGCCAAGGCGGTGGCCGATGCCGTTGGCTTGCCGCTGCCGGAGCTGGCGGCCCTCACGACCGCGAACACGAGACGCCTGTTCGGTCTGCCGGAGGTGGTGGCATGAAGGCTTGGTTCACTGCACTCGCGCTTTCGGGCGCTTTCGTTGTGCAGGCCGCGCCCATCGACGACCTCGTCATCGCCGCGGAGCTCAACGATGGTCGCACCGTGCTCGCCTTGCTGCTCAAGGGCGTCGACCCCAACCAGGCGGACGGGCGCGGCCGCAAGGCCCTCTTCGTCGCCGCCAAGGAGGACTCCCTGCGCGCGCTGGACAGTCTGCTCGCGTCGCCGCTCACGAAGATCGACGACGCCAACGCCCAGGGCGAGACGCCGCTGATGATCGTCGCCATCCGTGGTTCGCTGCCCGCCGCGCAGGCTCTGGTGAAGCGCGGCGCCGCCGTCAACCGGGCGGGCTGGACGCCGCTGCACTACGCCTGCAGCGGGCCGGACAACGGCGTCGCGGCCTTCCTCATCGCCCAGGGCGCCGAACTCAACGCCCGCTCCGAGAACGGCAGCACGCCGCTGATGATGGCCGCGCGCTACGGCAACAGCGATCTCGTGCCTTTGCTGCTGAAGGCCGGCGCCGAGCCGCGTGCCGCCAACGAGCAGGAGCTGACGGCGGCCGACTTTGCCGAGCGCGGCGGACGCGACGTGATGGCCAAGGAGCTGCGTCGAGTCATCCAGGAGCGCCAGCGCGCGGCCGATGCCGCCAAAGCCACCGGCGCTGCCGGTGATGCCAAATAGTTCTCGCCAGCGGGGGCGTGTAGGGAAAAGTCTTACAAGGTCTCGGGCGCTGTCCCGACTGTTGCGGCCTGAAGCGTTTGCCTACAGTGAAGCCATCGACTCACCCCGAGGCTCACCATGCTGACCACCACCCCGAATCTCGCCGACCCGTTTGCGATGATGATCTCGCCCGAACTGGTGATGAACGCCATCGAGCACTCGGATCGCCTCACCCGCCTGCAGCGCCGCGTCTACCGCCCGCTGGACCGGCCGTGGATCCCGGTCAAGGCCACGGCCGATTTCGACAGCGAGATCGACGCCGAAGCGGAAGTGCCGGATCTGTCCAATCTCACGGACAGCGCCGAATAAAGCAAAACGCCCGCTTGAAGCGGGCGTTTTGTTGCGAGTGTCGCGGCAGGTCTTCAGACGCGCTTGCGGTACTCGTGCGTGCGGGTGTCGATTTCGACCTTGTCACCGTTCTCGACGAACGCCGGCACGGAGATCTCGAAGCCGGTGCCCTTCAGGCGGGCGGGCTTCATGACCTTGCCCGAGGTGTCGCCCTTGGCGGCCGGCTCGGTCTCGATCTCGCGCACGACGCTGGTGGGCAGTTCGATGGAGATGGCCTTGCCGTCGTAGAAGGTCACTTCCGCGGCCATGCCGTCTTCCAGGTAGGAGATGGCGTCGCCCATGTTCTCGGACTCGACTTCGTACTGGTTGTACTCGGTGTCCATGAAGACATACATCGGGTCGGCGAAATAGGTGTAGGTGCACTCCTTCTTGTCGAGGATGATCTGCTCCATCTTGTCGTCGGCCTTGAAGACCAGCTCGGCGCCAGCGCCGTTCAGCAGGTTCTTCATCTTGATGCGCACGGTGGCAGCACCTCGGCCACCACGGCTGTATTCGGTCTTCAGGACGACCATCGGGTCCTTGCCCTGCATGATCACGTTGCCGGCGCGGATTTCTTGTGCGAGTTTCATGGTGAGTATCTCGAATTGATGGCCTGAGCCTTCAGGCGTCAAGGCTCGGGCAGATCGCGCACCAGATTCCAGAACTCCGGCTTGGCGCGGCAAAGCCCAATATTCTAGCTGGAAAGCCCCAAGAATCCCCGCAACTGCGTCAGCAGATCGGGCTGGGCCGCCAATTGCGCACGCCAGGCTGGTGCATGGACGGCGGCCTCCTCCAGGCCGTCCAGCGAGGCAGGCAGCGAGCCAAGGCCGTTCCAGCCGCGCCAGACCGAACGCCAGGTCTGGGGCAGCGCGGCGCGGGCCATGAATGCCTCCAGCTTGCTGTGATGGGCATCGTCGTGCTGCGGGTAGATCTGCCAGACGAAGGGCTTGCCCGCCCACTGGGCGCGAGTGAACGAATCCTCGCCACGCACGAAATTCAGGTCGCAGGCCCAGAGCAGCCGGTCGTAGTCATCCTGGGGCAGATAGGGCAGGGCGATGGCGCGCAGCCCGGGCCTGTTGCCCACCTGGGCCTGCAGCGGCCCCGGGCAGGCGAGCAACAGCGTGGGCTGCGCAGCCAGTGCATCCATCAGCGCGGGCAGGACTGGGTTGGCATAAGCGAACAGGCTGACGACACGCTCGCCCGGCTGCGGCGCCCAGCCGTGCTCGGCCAGCCAGGCACTGCCGTCGAACGTGGCAATACCTGCCAGCAGCCCAGGCTCGCGCAGCAGGCCACCCGTGCGGGGCGTGAAGCCAGGGTAGAAGAATTGCTTGGTCAGGCCGGCGCCCGGGCCGTGGAATTGGGGTGATGCGAGGCCGTGGCTGCGTTCGACGTAGTCCTCGGCGCTGAGGTATTCCAGATTGATCCAACGGGGCGCAGGCGTGCGCGCCGCCATGCGGGCGACGAAGGCCGGGGGCAACTCGCAGCCGAAGGCCTCGATGACGACATCGCCGGGCTGCGCGTCCACGTCTGCGTCGGGCCAGGAGAGCACGTCGACGCGTTCAGGCTGCTGCGGCGCCATCCAGCCCAGCGCCGACGCATCGTCGACCCACAACCGCACCGCCTGCCCGCGCGCGGCCAGATCACGCGCCAGCCGCCAGCACACACCCAGGTCGCCATGGTTGTCGATGACGCGGCAAAAGATGTCCCAAAGCATCGGCTGGCTCATGGTTCGATTGTCCCAGGCCAAAATCCGGCGCCATGTCGAATCCGACCCCGTCCAACACCGAACTCAGCCAACAACAGGCCGAGGCCTCGGCCGAGCGCGCCGCCATCGAGGCCGCCGAGAAGAAGCACGCCGCCGAGATGGCCGCCGCAGCGCGCGCAGTGCGCGAGAAGCTGGTGGCAGAGGTCAACGCGCTGCCGGCCATGCCGGGCGTCTACCGCTACTTCGATGCCAAGGACGAGGTGCTCTACGTCGGCAAGGCCAAGGACCTGAAGCGCCGGGTCAGCAGCTATTTCCAGAAGAACCATGGCGGCTCGCGCATCGGCATGATGGTGTCGCGCATCGCGCGGCTGGAGACGACGGTCGTGCGTACCGAGGCCGAGGCCTTGCTGCTGGAAAACAATCTGATCAAGACGTTGAATCCCCGCTTCAACATCCTGTTCAGGGACGACAAGAGCTATCCGTATCTGAAGATCACCTCGCACGCCTATCCGCGCATGGCGTACTACCGCGGCGCGGTGGACAAGCGCCACCAGTACTTCGGCCCCTTCCCGAGCGCCTGGGCGGTGAAGGAGTCCATCCAGCTGATGCAGAAGGTTTTCAAGCTGCGTACGTGTGAGGACAGCGTCTTCAACAACCGCAGCCGGCCCTGCCTGCTGCACCAGATCAAACGCTGCTCCGGCCCCTGCGTGCCGGCCGGGCAGGGTGGCGACTACGCACGCAACGTGGTGAGCGCCGAGCGCTTTCTGCGCGGCGAGACCGACGAGGTCATGGCCGCGCTGCAGGAACAGATGATGGATTTCGCGCAAGGCCAGCACTACGAATTGGCTGCCGAGGTGCGCAACCAGATCCAGGCGCTGTCCAAGGTGCTGCAGCAGCAGGTCATCGAGGAGAGCAGCGCCACCGGCGGCGAACGCGACGTGGACATCATCGCCGTCAAGGTGCAGGGCGGGCGTGCCTGCGTGAACCTGGCGATGGTGCGCGGCGGCCGGCATCTGGGCGACCGCGCCTTCTTCCCCAAGCATGTCGACGACGCAACCGCGATGCTGCTGGACGACGAGGAAGCGCTGTCGCCAGAGCGCCAGGTGTTGGAGGCCTTCATGGCGCAGCACTATCTGGCGTCACCGGTGCCCGGCCTCATCGTCGTCAGCGAGGGCGTCGACGCTGGCCTGGCCGACGTGCTAGGCACCCAGACCGGCAGCCGTGTCACCGTGCAGGCCCAGCCGCGCGGCCAGCGGCGCATCTGGCAGGAGATGTGCGTCAAGGGCGCCGAACTGGCGCTGGCGCGGCTGCTGGCCGAGGAGGGCTCCCAGCAGGCGCGCACGCGGGCGCTCGTCGACGCGCTGGATCTGTCGGTCGCAGAGATCGACAAGTTCCGCGTCGAATGTTTCGACATCAGCCACACCGCCGGCGAGGCAACGATGGCAAGCTGCGTCGTGTTCGAGGGGCATCAGATGCAGAGCAGCCAGTACCGGCGCTACACGATCGAGGGCATCACCGGCGGTGACGACTACGCGGCCATGCGGCAGGTGCTGACGCGCCGCTACAGCAAGATGGCCGAAGCGGCCCAGCTCGGCACCGGTCGGTTGCCAGACCTGGTGCTGGTGGACGGCGGCCGCGGCCAGGTGAGCATGGCGCGCGAGGTCTTCGAGAAGCTGGGGCTGGACCTGGGGCTGATCGCCGGCGTCGAGAAGGGCGAGGGCCGCAAGGTCGGGCTGGAAGAGCTGGTCTTCGCGGACGGCCGCGAGAAGGTCTACCTCGGCCGGGAATCGGCAGCGCTGATGTTGATTGCGCAGATCCGGGACGAGGCTCACCGCTTCGCGATCACCGGCATGCGGGCCAAGCGAGCGGCCACGCGCACTGGGGGCTCGCGTCTGGAGGAGGTGCCCGGCGTCGGACCGAAGAAGCGTGCGCAACTGCTGCAGCGTTTCGGCGGCGTGCGCGGCGTGGCGGGCGCCAGCGTCGACGAGCTCTGCAGCGTCAAGGGGGTTTCGCGCGAACTCGCCGAGGAAATCTATCGCGTGCTGCATTGAGAAACACATCTGAGGGAGACCCAAATGACCACCATTGATCGCCTCAAGCGAGCCGCCCGCTGGTTGATCGGGCCGGTGCTGGCCGGTTGCGCCGCAACGCCGCCCGCGCCAGCACCGCGGCCCGCGCCCGTGCCGCCGCCTGCCGTGGTGCCCGCGCCATTGCCGTCGCCCGCCGTCGTGGCCGCCCCCAAGCCGGCAGGGCTGCCGGCGCCGCGCCCGGTGCGCACCCACGAGGAACTGCGCCGCCAGGCGGCGGAGCGCCTCGTCATGGCCAACCCGGAAGGCACCTACATGACGCAGGCGCCGACGCATCTGCTGACCGTCATCGTGCTCGAAGTCGAGGTGAAGTCCGACGGCAGCGTGCGCCGCGTCAACGTGATCCGCAAGCCCAGGTATGCGCCGGAGACGCTGCAAATGGCGATCGATGCCATCCACCGCGCCGCACCTTTCGGCGATGTGCGCCGCATGCCCGAGCCGTGGAAGTTCACGGAGACCTTCCTCTTCGAGGAGGACCGTCGCTTCAAGCCGCTCAGCCTGAACTGATACCTTCTCGCCACAGTCCCGCTGCCCTCTTCTGGGGCAGTCAGCCGGCTTGGGCACAATGCATTGAATGTTGGCCCCTACGTTCGCTTCGATCGCTGCCCCCCGCGGGGGTGTCAACGCCCTCCGGGCGGCCGAGCGGGCATTGAAATGTTCCTGACGCTGCCGACTCTGCTGACCTGGGCCCGCATCGTGGCCATCCCGCTGATCGTCGGCGTGTTCTATCTGGACATGACGGCGGCCCACCAGAACCTGTTCGCGACCGTGCTTTTCGTCATCGTCGCGCTGACCGACTGGCTGGACGGCTACCTGGCGCGCAAGCTCAACCAGACCTCGTCGTTCGGTGCCTTCCTTGACCCCGTTGCCGACAAGTTCCTGGTCTGCTCCGCACTGCTCATCCTGCTCGAACTGGGGCGCGTCAACGCTTTCGTGGCCCTGGTCATCGTCGGCCGGGAGATCGCCATCTCCGCGCTGCGCGAATGGATGGCGCAGATCGGCGCATCGCGCAGTGTCGCCGTCCACATGGTCGGCAAGCTCAAGACGACGGTGCAGATGGTGGCCATTCCCTTCCTGCTCTACGACGGGCGGCTCTTCGATCTCATCCCGACGCGGCTCTGGGGCACGGTGCTGATCTACGCCGCCGTCGTGCTGACGATCTGGTCCATGGTCTATTACCTGCAGAAGGCCCTGCCGGAGATCCGCGCCAAGGCGCGCTGAAGCCTGGCCGCGCGCCGCCGCGACCCAACCCGGACACCGAGTTGTATCGGGACTTTTCCCGCCCCGCCGGCCACCGGACGCGCGTCTAGAATCCGCTTCCCCGCGCGTGCCACTGCCGCCTTTGCGGCCTCTGGTGGCTGCGCAGTGCGCGGGATCGACATCTGCATCGCAGTCCTGCAAGCCGTCACCGGATGCAGGGCGCAACAACCCGCTGAAGCGTCATGAGGGGGCACGAGTGAACAAGTCCGAATTGATCGAGCACATCGCCAAGCAGGCCGACATCTCCAAGGCTGCTGCTGGCCGAGCGCTCGAAGCCGTGATCGGTGGCGTCAAGACGACGCTGAAGAAGAGCGGCACGGTCTCGCTGGTAGGCTTCGGCACGTTCAGCGTCACCAAGCGCGCGGCGCGCGCGGGCCGCAATCCGCGCACCAACGAGGCGATCAAGATCAAGTCGGCCAAAGTGCCCAAGTTCAAACCTGGCAAGGCGCTCAAAGACGCCGTGAACTGAAAACCCAGTCCAGTCCCGGAATTCCCGGGCGCTTAGCTCAGTTGGTAGAGCACCTCCCTTACACGGAGATTGTCGGCGGTTCGAGCCCGTCAGCGCCCACCACCCGCCCCCAGGCGGCGTTCAGCCGCCTCGCACTTAGAATGCGGCTCCCCTCGAAGGCGAACCTCGGTTCGCCTTCGTCGCGTTTGATCCTCAAGGCCTCCTGAGATGTTTGAATTCGTTCGCAAGCACAACCGCCTGTTCCAACTCGTCCTGTTGCTGCTGATCCTGCCGTCCTTCGCTTTCGTCGGCATGCAGGGCTACACCAGCATGATGGATGGCGCCAACGCCGGCGTGGCCAGCGTCGATGGCCGCAAGATCAGCCAGGCCGAGTGGGACGTTGCCCAGCGCGAGCAGGCAGAGCGCATCCGCCGGCAGAGCCCCGGTGTCGATGCCAAGCTGCTGGATACGCCCGAGGTCAAGCGCCAGGCCCTCGAAGGGCTCGTCAATGAGCGCACGCTCAAGGTCGCGGCAGAGCACCAGCACTTCACTCCCAGCGTCGAGTCCGTCAACGCACGCTTCTGGAACGACCCGCAGTTCGCCTTCCTGCGCAACCCTGACGGCACGGTGAACAAGGCCCTGCTGGCCGCCCAGGGCATGACGCCCTCCATCTTCATGGAGCGCCTGCGCCAGGACTACGCCATCCGCCAGGTCACAGGCCCCATCGAAAGTTCGGTCGCCGTCGGCGCCGCAGCCCCCAAGCTGGCCTTTGACGCCCTGCTGCAGCAGCGCGAGGTGCAGGTGCAGCGTTTCGACGTCAAGGATTTCGCCGCCAAGATCAACCCGAGCGATACCGACATCGAGGCCTTCTACAAGGAGCCGGCGAACGCGGCCAAGTTCCAGCTGCCCGAATCGGCCCAGATCCAATACGTCGTGCTCGACCTGGAGGCGCTGAAAAAGGACGTCAAGTTCAGCGAAGACGACCTGCAGACCTACTACAAGGAAAACGCTGCGCGCTATGGTGTGCCCGAAGAGCGTCGCGCCAGCCACATCCTGATCAAGGTTGATCGCAGTGCGCCTGCCGAGGAGCGCACCAAGGCCAAGGCCAAGGCCGAAGAGATCCTGGCCCAGGTGCGCAAGAACCCGGCCGAGTTCGCGGCGCTGGCCAAGAAGAACTCGCAGGACGAAGGCTCCGGCGCCAACGGCGGCGACCTCGATTTCTTCAGCCGCGGCGCCATGGTCAAGGAGTTCGACGCAGCCGTCTACGCGATGAAGCAGGGCGAGATCAGCAACCTCGTCGAGACCGACTTCGGTTACCACATCATCCAGCTGACCGGTACGCGCGGTGGCGACAAGAAGCCATTCGAGGCCGTGCGTGCAGAAGTCGAAAACGAAGTGCGCAAGCAACTCGCCCAGCGTCGCTACTCGGAAGCCGCCGAGCAGTTCGGCAACCTCGTCTACGAGCAGTCCGACAGCCTGCAGCCCGCCGCCGACAAGCTCAAGCTGCAACTCCAGACCGCCACCGTGCAGCGCCAGCCCCAGGCCGGCGCCCCGGGCCCGCTGGCTTCGGTCAAGTTGCTGGATGCCATCTTCGGTGCCGATGCCTTGCGCAACAAGCGCAACACGGAAGCCGTCGAGACCGGGGCCAGCCAGCTCGTGTCGGCCCGCGTCACCCAGCACAACCCGGCGCGCGTGCCGCCGCTGGCCGATGTGAAGGACAAGGTCCGTGATCAGCTCGTCAGGAAGCTTGCATCCGAGCAAGCCAGGAAGGCCGGCGAAGCCCGCTTGGCCGCATTGAAGGCCAACCCGACGGACGCAGCCGGCCTGGAAGCTGCCGTGCCGGTGTCGCGCGCCAAGCCCCAGAGCCTGACGCGCGTCCAGCTCGAAGCCGTTCTCGGTGCCGACGCTGCCAAGCTGCCGTCAGCCGTGGGTGTCACGGCTGACGACGGCGGCTATGTCGTCGTGCGCATCAACCAACTGCAGCCGCGCGATGCCACCGTCATCGACGACAAGCGCGCCGCCCAGCAATACGCCGGTGCCTGGGCGCGTGCCGAAGGCCAGGCCTACCTGGCGGCACTGAAATCGCAGTACAAGGCCGTCATCAAGGTGGCTGCTCCGGCCTCTGCCGCCAGCGCACCCTGATTTCTGGGTTATACTTTTAGGCTCAGCGGTGGTTGTAGCTCAGTTGGTAGAGTCCAGGATTGTGATTCCTGTTGTCGTGGGTTCGAGCCCCATCAGCCACCCCAAGTGATTCGGCGAAGGACTTAGACGCGAAAGCGCCTAAGTCCTTTTTGCTTTTTGGGGTGCATTTGCGGCCGACACTTGTCGGATCACCGCGGCATCACTTCAGCACTTGCGCCGCGTCGACGATGTCCACGCCCTGCATCTGCGCCAGCCAGGTGTCGAACCATGGCTTGTGCGAGGCGCCCACGATGGACAGCACGCGGGCCGCGGGGCATTCGCGGAAGGCCTCGCGGATGTTGGCGACCATGCGCAGATTGCGCGTCTCCCAACCCGCCACCCAGATTTGCGGGTAGGCCTCGGGTGACTTCGCCTGCATCGCAGCCTTGACGTTGACATCCACCAGCGTCTGCAAATAGCCCGTCCCGTTCACATAGCGGTACAGCGGCAGCAGATCGGTTGCCGCCGACAGGTTCTGCACCCGCTTCTCGCGAGCATCCAGGTCGGCCCGGCCCGCGGCCCAGGCGGCCTTGATCGACTTGGCGAAAGCCTCCTCGTCGGCAAACTTGATGTCGTCGCCGGTGTGGTTGTCGGTGGCATGGACCCGCGGAAGGCCGAGGCGTGCCGCCAGACGTGACGCCAGCAGATAGTTCTCGTTGCGGCGCGTCGCGATCTGCCCCAGCAGGCCCACCAGGGCGGCGTCCAGACCGTCGCCCGGCTTGCGCTCGGCCTCGGGCAGTTGCAGCCACTGCGCATAGGCCGAGGCCCGGTCATTCGCGGCGAGCAGCAGTGCGGCCAGCCGACGGCGTTGCGCGGGCATGGGCTGTACCGGCCAGGTCTTCAGCGTCGTGGCGACCTCGGCCATGGCCACCGGCACGTCCAGCCCGGTGGATTGCCTGGCGACCTCGGTGGACGGGCAGTAGTCGAGGCTGTACTTCGTCGGGTGGCGTGCGGCGAGATCGCATTCCTCGCCGGACACGGCCTCGATCGTGATGATGTCGGGCTTGAACGCCGCAAGCCGGTCCAGGACGCCCTGCAGGGCTGCGGGATCGAAGCTTTCCGGCAGGCCGCTCAGGTGCACGGTGCCCAGCACCAGCACTTGCGCTCGCGCGCCTGCCATCTGCCGGTCCAACCCCTTCAGGGTGACCTGGGCCTGCGCGAGAGGCGGCAGCAAGAGCGACAGCAAGAGCGGCAGCAGCGCGGCCCCTCGCAGCATCCACGTTCCCAGCTTGGCCATGCAGGAGGTCTCCCTGTCGTCTTCCGCAGGAGTGGCCGCCTCAGAGCGCCCGCACGGCTTGGACCTGTGCCATCGTCAGATCGGCCGGCTCGGCTCGGCGCTTTTCGATCACCACACGCGGCAGCTTGGCCACCACCGCCACCTGCGCCCGCTGTCCCACCACCACCACCACGTGCTCCAGCTTCGCAACTTCCGTCGAAGGCTCGGCGGTGCTGTTGGCCAGGCCGATGCCGATGGTGGCGGCTGCGGCCACGGAGGCGAAGGCGATGGCGAAGGTTTGTGCGACGGCGTTCATGGGGGGGCTCCGGTCGGCGTGTGCTGCTTCAGTGACGGCAATGTCGTCGGCCTTGGCGGGCTCTGCGAGCACCTGGCGACGGATCGACGCCGCAACCGGATGAGCTGCGGTTTCACGGGACGAGCCGGCGGCGCCACTGCTCGCAGGGGCCCGCATCAGTCGACGTAGCTCAGCGGCAGCGCCGTAGTCAGCTTGAGTTCTTCCATCGCGAAGCTCGAGCTGACGTCACGCAGTTGCGTGCCGGCGATCAGGCGCTTGTAGACCCGGTCGTAGCCTGCGATGTCGGGCACCACCACGCGCAGCAGATAGTCCACGTCGCCGCTCATCCGGTAGAACTCGACGACCTCGGGGATCGCCTGCACCGTCGCCTTGAAGGCATCGAACCATTCCTGGCTGTGCGTGCCCGTGCGCACCGAGACGAACACCGTCACGCCGACATTGACCTTCTGCGGGTTCAGCAGCGCCACCTGGCGCGTGATGACACCGGAGGCCTTGAGCCGCTGGATGCGTCGCCAGCAGGGCGTCGTCGACAGTCCGACGCGCTCGGCCACTTCACTGACCTGGAGGGTGGCGTCCTGCTGCAGGATTTCCAGGATGCGAACGTCGATGGAATCCAATTTCATTCCGTTGATGATATGTGGCACCAAATGCTCAGTCTGCCGAGACACAGGCCTGCTTGCGCAAACCGTTTGTGCACGTCACTGGCAACAATGCAGGCCAGCACCATTCACTAGCGCCCGGGCCTGCCTCATGGAAATCTATCTCGACGCCAACGCCACCACGCCCGTCTTGCCCCAGGCCCGCGAAGCCGCCCTGGCCGCAATGGCCGATGACTTCGGCAACCCCAGCAGCATCCACAGCACCGGCCTGAAGGCGCGGGCGCTGATGGATGGCGTGCGTGCCCGGGCGCGGCGGGTGCTTGGCGCCGGCTCGGGCAAGCTGCTGTTCCTCAGCGGCGCGACCGAAGGCATCCAGACTGCCGTGCTCTCCGCCCTCAGCGCCCTGCGCGATGCCGCGGTGCGCCCGGAGCTGCTGCTCTACGGTGCGACTGAGCACAAGGCCGTGCCGGAGGCCATCAAGCACTGGAACGCACTGCTGGGCCTGAACCTGGAAGTGCGCGCCATTCCCGTCGGCCGCGACGGCCGACACGACCTGGCCTGGCTGCGCGAACACGCGCCGCGCGCCGGTCTCGTCTGCACGATGGCGGCCAACAACGAGACCGGCGTCATCAGCGACCTCGACGGCATCGAAGCCGCACTGGCCGGCAGTGCCGCGCGCTGGATGGTCGACGGCGTGCAGGCCCTGGGCAAGCTGCCGCTGCGCCTGGCCGAGCGGCGTATCGACTACGCGCCGTTCTCCGGGCACAAGCTCTACGCGCCCAAGGGCATCGGCCTGCTCTATGTGCGCGATGGCGCGCCATTCACGCCGCTGCTGGCTGGCGGTGGCCAGGAGGGTGCGTTGCGCTCCGGTACCGAGAACATGTCGGGCATCGCAGCGCTGGGCGCCGTGCTGCAGGCGCTGGAGGAGGGCGGGACCTTCCGCGATCATGCGACGTTGGTCGCCTACCGAGACCGCTTGGCGAGCGCGCTGCAGCAGGCGTTTCCCGGCCTGGTCTTCAACGTGCCGCCTGAACTCTGCCTGCCGACGACGCTGAACTTTGCCGTGCCCGGCATCAGCTCCAAGCTGCTGCTCGACCTGTTCGATGCCGCCGAGCTGCGCGTCAG
>CAUJSJ030000185.1:0-17532 GCA_963422775.4 uncultured Roseateles sp. | reverse complement strand
GAATCGAACCAGTGCGAGGCCAGATCCAGGTGCTCGGCATCGACCCGCGACAGCAGCATGTCGTAGCCGCGGTCGGTCAGCGCATCGGCAATGGAGCCGACGATGGACAGGAAGAAGGGGTCGGAGATGTGCTGGCGCGACTTGGCGTCGTAGGGCACGACGACAGCCACCGTCTTGTTCTCCTGCAGGCGCAGGTTGCGGGCACCGAAATTGATCGAGTAGTTCAGGGAGCGGGCCAGCTCGGCCACGCGCTGGCGGGTCTCGGCATTGACGAGCTCGCTGCCGTTCAGCGCGCGCGACACGGTAGACACCGACACGCCGGCCAGGCGAGCGATGTCCACCATCTGCAGCCGGCGTTGCTCACTGGCGCTGCCGAGGGCCTGTTCGAGGGATTCTTTGGTCTTTGGCATCCGCCGCATCGTCGCAGGGCTGGCGGCGGCAGACAAGCAGGGCTAGCCACGACGAAAAAGGCCGGCTCAAAGCCGGCCTTCGCACTGTGCAGGACAGGCGCAGGGTCTGTCCTCGGTCCGCACTCAGTCCTTGGCGTAGATGTCCACGTCCTTGGTTTCGCGCACGAACAGCACGCCGATGACGAAGGTCACCGCCGCGATGACGATGGGGTACCACAGGCCGTGATAGATGTTGCCGTTCTGCGCCACCATCGCGAAGGTGATGGAGGGCAGCATGCCGCCGAACCATCCATTGCCGATGTGGTACGGCAGGCTCATCGACGTGTAGCGGATGCGGGTCGGGAACATCTCCACCAGCATGGCCGCGATCGGGCCGTAGACCATCGTCACGTACAGCACCAGGATGAACAGGATGCCGATGACCATCGGCACGTTCGCCTTGGCCATGTCGGCCTTGGCCGGGTAGCCGGCGGCCTTCATCGCATCGCCCAGTTCCTTCTTGAAGCCAGCGATGGCCTTGGTGCTGGCCTCGTCGAACTTGTGCTCGGTCAGCCGGGTGGCCGTGGGAACCTGGATCTCCTTGTCGCCAACGCGCACGATGGTCGGTGCACCGGCGGCCGCCTCGACGGTCTCGGAGCTTGCCGACGACTGGGCCAGCGCACGCTTGGCGATGTCGCAGGCACTGGTGAAGTCCACTTCACGCGCCAGCGGGCTGCCCTGGAAGGAGCAGCTGCCCATCCCGGTGGTCAGCGTGACCTTGGCGGTCGCCTGCGCCTTGGCGAGGTCAGGGTTGGCCGCCTCGGTGAGCGCCTTGAACAGCGGGAAGTAGGTCAGCGCGGCGAGCAGCAGGCCGGCCATGATGATCGGCTTGCGGCCGATCTTGTCCGACAACGTGCCGAAGACGACGAAGAACGGCGTGCCCAGGATCAGCGAGATCGCGATCCAGATGTTGGCGCTGGAAGCGTCAACCTTGAGCACCGAGGTCAGGAAGAACAGCGCGTAGAACTGGCCCGAGTACCAGACCACGCCCTGGCCGGCCACGAGACCGAAGAGGGCCAGCAGCACGATCTTCAGGTTCTTCCACTGGCCGAAGGATTCGGACAGCGGCGCCTTGGAGGTCTTGCCCTCGGCCTTCATCTTCTGGAAGGCAGGCGACTCGTTCATGGACAGACGAATCCACACCGAGATGCCCAGCAGCAGGATGGAGACGATGAACGGCACGCGCCAGCCCCAGTCGGCGAAGTCCTTTTCACCCAGCGCGTTGCGGGTGCCCAGGATGATCATCAGCGACAGGAACAGGCCCAGCGTCGCGGTCGTCTGGATCCACGACGTGTAGGCGCCGCGCTTGCCGTGCGGCGCATGCTCGGCCACGTAGGTGGCAGCACCGCCGTACTCACCGCCCAGTGCCAGGCCCTGCAGCAGGCGCAGGCCGACCAGGATGACCGGCGCCGCGGCGCCGATGGTCGCGTACGTGGGCAGCACGCCGACGATGAACGTCGACAGACCCATGATCAGGATGGTGACCAGGAAGGTGTACTTGCGACCGATCATGTCGCCCAGGCGGCCGAACACCAGCGCGCCGAAGGGGCGCACGATGAAGCCGGCGGCGAAGGCCATCAGCGACGCGATGAACGCGGCTTGAGGGTCCAGCCCCGCGAAGAACTGCTTGGCGATGATGGGCGCCAAGGAACCGTAGAGATAGAAGTCGTACCACTCAAACACCGTGCCCAGCGAGGAGGCGAAGATGACCTTCTTCTCCTCTTTGGTCATCGGCTTGGCGGCCGTCGAAGTCGCAGTTGCCATTGATATGTCTCCATCAGTTGTCGGGCCGCCCCACAGGCTTCCCTTGACCGTGGACTATTCACACCACCTCTGACCCTGTTCTGACGCCAGTCTGAATCGAGGCTGACAAACTCCGCAGGAACCCGGAGTCAGCTTTTCTCAATGCGGGAATCCAGCGCGCTCGCGGGTAAGTCCCGAGTCCGGTTCGGAAGGCGGGTTGACTAGTGCTTGCGCGCAATGCCCGGCCGCGGGCGTCCGGCCTCTTCCCAGACGCCGGTGCGGAACCAGGGGTCGCCGTCGAGCGCGGCGCGCACCATTGGCAGCGCATCCTGACCCCAGAACAGCCGCCCGTCCAACTCGACGGTAGGCACACCGAAGACACCCAGCGCCAGCGCGGCCTCGGTCTCGCCGCGCAGCCGCTGCTTGACAGCATCCCCGGCCGGATCCTGCGTCGGCGCGAGGCGCTCGGTCAGCGCCGCCAGGCGTGCCGCGTCGTTGGCGTCGGCACCGGCACCACGCCAGACATGCTGGAACAGCTGCTCGACGACCCAGCGGCTGGGCGTATCGCCCGCCTGCCCTTCAGGCGCAGCGCAGGCCCAGGCCAGGCGCAGCAGCGGCAGCGGGTTGAATGGGTGCTGGGCCGGCGGGTCCAGCACGACGCCTTGGGTGTGGGCCAGCCAGGCCACCTGGCGGAAGGTCCAGCGCCGCTTGGCCTCGATCTCGGCCGGGCCTTTCTGTCCCAGCGCCTGCAGCAGCGCCGCGAACAGGATCGGCCGGTAGATGACCTCGACGCTGTGCCCGGCCAACGCCTCGGGCAAGGCCTCGAAACCGAGCGCCGCGTACGGCGAGATGGGGTCGAAATAGAAGGTCAGCTGCTTCATCGATCCTGTTCCTCCGAATGCGGCCACGGGCCCAGCCACAGCCCGTGGCGATGCATCTCAACACGCCGCTCGGGCAACTGGTCGAGGATGTGGCGCTGAACGGTTTCGGGCGCCCCGCCCCAGCCGGCGATCTCGTTGATGCTGCGCCCGCAGCCCCGGCACCAGCCGCTGGCGGCGTCCATCTGGCAGACGTTCACGCAGGGCGACGAGACAACGGCTTTCATGCCTGGACGACGTCGATGACCGGCGCGCCCGTCAGCTTCTCGAGCTCGCCCGGTGTCAGCTTGAAAACGCCGTTCGGATGGCCGGCAGCGGCCCAGATGATGTCGAAGCGGAACAGCTCGCGGTCGATGAAGAGCTGGGGCGGCGCGGCGCCGTCCATCGGCGCGAAGCCTGCGGGCGACACGCCACCGATGGAGAAGCCGGTGCGAGCCTTGACGAAGTCCGCGTCGGCACGGCCCAGCGCGCCGGTGTGCGGCTTCAGCTTGGCCTCGTCAACACGCTTGTCGCCCGAGGTGATGACCAGCACGGCGCCATCTTCAGCCCCGTCGGCCTTGCGCCGGAAGACGACGCACTTGGCGATCTGGCCCAGCGTGACGCCCAGAGCGTCGGCAGCTTCCTGGGCGGTGCGCGCCGCGACGTCCAGCCACAACGGGCTGTGCGGGTGGGAGAACGCCGTCAGCGCGGCGCTGACGCGTTGAAAACCTTCGGGGCGGGTATCGAGATCAGGCATGGCGCCATTGTGTCGCGGCAGCGCCCAAGCACTTCCAAGCTACGGCAGCGTGTACTCGAAGTCGTAGAAATGCTTGTGGCCCTCGACGCGGATGCGCATGCTGCCGGCCAGGCCCGCCAGCGCGCCCGTGCCGGAGTCGGGCACGACGCCGATGACCAGCGTCGGCTGGCCGCGGTCCATCTCGCCGTGGTGCACGAGGGCGAAGCTGCCTTCGCGGCCCTGCAGCGCGCCGGTCACCGTCTCCAGCGCCACGTAGGCTGCCGAACCGGCCACGCTGCCGTGCGTGGCCAGCATCTGGCCGGCACCACGGGCTTCGAGGGCGCCGTGGTAGTGCTTGTCCAGCAGCATGCGGCCGATGGCCGGGCTTTCGGCCTGCGCGTCCTGGCCCGTCATGCCGACGCTGAATTCACCGCTGATCGTCTCCGCCAACGTCATGACCGTTCTCCTTGGAGCTGCAGCTGCGATTCGACCACGCGCAGCGGCTCGGCCGCCAGCGGCGTGAACAGCGGGTTGGCCACACGCACCGGCACGACGTCCAGGCGCGCGCCCAGCACGGTGTAGTCCTCGCCGCCCTGAATCGCGCTACACCAGCCCACCAGACCCGGGCCGCGATGCAGCCGGAACTCGAAGCCCACGTCGGGCATGGCGTCGCCGGGCTTGGGGTTGGCGCGGTAGGCCAGTCCGCGCACTTCGGGCGCGGGGCCGTCGAGCAACTGGGTCAGCGCGTCGAGGATGCAGCCATCGCCGAGGATGTCCAGGAAGTAGCGGTCGGACTGCAGGCCGGGCTCGAAGCCAGGCGCGGCCGGATCGATGCGTGGCTCGCGCAGCTTGTGCGGCGCAGGCGTGGTCTCGCCGCTGGCGAGGTCGTGGCAGTCGCCATGGTCGAGGTAGGCCAGGCGCGCGCCGCGCAGGTTGAAGGCCGGCAGCGCAGCGTCGTGGGTGGCCTCGCCGAGGTCGACGAGGACGGCGCCACTGCCGCCGATGACTTCGAGCCGGGCACCCCGGATGACGACGGCCGCGTTCTCGTCGACGCCCAGCCCGAAGCGGTAGCCCAGGGCCTGCAGCGCCGGCAGCATGCGGCCGATGCGGCCGCGCTTGAGGAAGTGCTGGTCAACGAGGAGATCGGGCGCAACGAAGCCGAAGCCCCGGTCGTACTCCCGCCCGGCCCGCCACAGGCCGCGCAGCACGGCAAGGTTGTCCATCGCGTCGCGGAACATCAGCCGGCTCATGACGGCCGCGCCCGCGCTGGTGCCGGCGATGACGCCACCGGCCGCGAAGACGGCGCGGATCGCCTCCAGCATGGCCGTGGGCTGGCCATCGGGCTGCAGCGTGTCGACGAGGTATTCCTGGGCGCCGCCCGAGAAGAACACCGCCTGGGACGCGGCGACGCGGGCGATCAGGGTGGCATCGTTGAGCGTGGCCTGCAGGTCCACGCCGTCCAGATGAGGCGCGACGGGGATGATCTCGGCGCGCGCGCCGCAGCGGTTCAGCGCGGCGACGATCTGGGCGGAGATGCGCTCGGGCTCATAGGCCGCCGTCGGGAACACGGCGATGCACGCACCGGCGCCGCCGGCCTCGTCGACGAGGCGCTGCCAGACTGCCTCGCTGTCGGCTTTCAATGCGCCGCCGATGACGATGACCGTGCCGGTGCCGGATGGAGGGAGGCTGTGCAAGATGGGCGCCGGACGGGCTGGATTCACGGGCCCATCATCTTGGCAGGCCGGCTTGCGCTTCGACAGCGGGAGATGCCCCAAGAGAGCAACGCTTGTGAGCAGGCGCTGCGGGGGTTTACACGTGCCCGCCGTGTCCGCTGCGGTCCGCCGCTGTCCGCTGCTATTGGCCCGAAGGCGCCGAGGCCGGTGCCGCCGACGTCGTGGGCACGTCGGGCCCCGGCTTGGACGGCCCGCCCCAGCCGCCATACAGCGGCATCGGCAGCCGCACCGGGCTGATGTCCATGTAGAGGTTGGTCACCGTGAACTGCTCGCCGCCGAACTCCTCGGTGCTCCAGCCCAGCGAGTCCGAGCCCTTGTAGAGGCGGAACAGGAAGCCGAGCTCGGCGAGCGGATCGTTGGTGCGCGGCAGCACGTCGAAGGCCAGGCCCTTGACCTCCTTGCGCACGCTGTCGATCAAGCGGCTCATGGCGCTGGAGATGGTCGAGTCGCCCAGCATGTCGAGGTGGAAGACGTCGTCGGTGTAGTAGGGCTTGAAGTTGGGCGACTCGGCGTCGTGCAGTTCGCCGCGCAGCTTGGGCGCCGAGGGCGTCGTCGAGCGCGCGCGCAGGTGGTAGCGGTCGCCGTGCTCCAGGTAGGACAGGCGCGCGCCCTGCACGTTGAAGGCGCCCAGCGTCGCGTCAGTCTTGGCCTCGGTCAGGTCCACGACCATGCAGCCGCGATCGCCGATGACCTCGATCTCGTCGCCGCGGATGATGGCCGCGGTGTTCTCGTCCACGCCCAGGCCGAGCTTGTAGCCCTTGGCCATCATCAGCGGGATCATGCGGCCGAAACGGCCGCGCTTGAGGAAGTGCTGGTCGACGAACAGATGGGGCCCGACGAAGCCGAGGCCGCGGTCGACCTGCTTGCCGTCGGCAAAGCGGCCCTTGAGGATGTTCACGACGCTGGGCGCGTCGCGGAACATGATGGTGCTCATGATGGCCGCGCCGGCCGAGGTACCCGCCACGACGCCGCCTTTGCGGTAGACGTCCCAGATGGCCTCCAGCATCGGCGTGCTCTGGCCGCCCGGCTGCAGCACGTCGACGATGCGCTCCTGCACGCCGCCCGTGAAGAAGATGCCCTTGGCGGCCTTGACCTTGGCGATCAGCGCCGGGTCGCGCACCACCTTGTTCAGGTCCACCCACAGGAACTTGGGCGCCACGGGCAGGGCTTCGGCGATGGCGCCGCGGCGCTGCAGCAGGTCCACGACCTGCTTGGCGCTGGCTTCGGGATCCTCGCTGGCAGTGCCGAAAACGACGAAGCGAGCGCCCTTGCCACCTGCCAGCTGGACGATGCGCTGCCAGACCTCTTCGTTGTCGGCCTTCAGCGCGCCGCCGATGGGCACGGCATAGCCGCGGATGACGGGCTCCTGCTCGGGCAACGGCTGCAGCGCGCCGGACGACGTGGTCGGTGCCGCCGATGCGGGCTTGGCGGGCACAGGTGACGCAGCACGCGGCGCGGAAGCGGCCGCCGACGGGCGCAACAATCTGAAGCCCTGGCTTTGCGGCGCACTTGCCGCTGGCGCCGCCGCCACCACTGTCGCGGGTGCCGCCTGTACGCCCATGGCCACCGCCATTGCTGCCACACCAGCCCAGATCCATGCCCTCATGCCCACAACCCTCCTTGGTCAGACCGCGCATCATGACAGAGCGCCGATGACGATCCGCCCCTAATACCAAGGACGAGGGCGTGGCGCGGGCGAGACGAATCAGCCACTGGATACGGGCAGCTGGCGGCACCGTGCCTAGACTCGCGCGAACCACGGAGAGTCGCCCATGAAATCCCCCTGTCTTTCGCACATCGCCGCTGCCGCGGCTCTGCTCGCGCTGAGCTGCGCCGCCCAGGCCCAGCCCTCCTCGCTCGAACGCGTCGAGATCACCGGCACCGCCATCAAGCGCATCGAGGGCGAGACGGCCCTGCCGGTGCAGGTCATCACGCGCAATGAAATCGACAAGGCCGGCGTCACGACGGCAGCCGAGCTCGTCGCCCGCATCAGCGCCAGCGCCAACAACCTGACCGACGGCGGCAGCGTCGCCTACGGCGGCTTTCGCGACCAGATGGGCTTCAACGCCGCCAACCTGCGCGGCCTCGGGGTGTCGTCCACCCTCGTGCTGCTGAACGGCCGGCGCATGGCCAACTTCGCCTCGCCGGGCGACGCGGCGGGCGTGGACCTGAACAGCATCCCGGCCGCGGCCATCCAGCGCGTGGAAATCCTGCTGGACGGCGCCTCGTCGCTGTACGGCTCGGACGCCATCGGCGGCGTCATCAACTTCATCACCCGCAAGGACTTCAGCGGCGTCGACATCAACGCGCTGGCTGGCAACACGACCGAGGGCCATGGCGCGGCGAAGCGCTCGGCCACGGTGGCCGGCGGCTTCGGCGACTTCGCCCGCGACGGCTTCAACGTCTTCGGCGTGCTGGACGTGCAGACCACCAGCAGCCTGAACGCGTCCAAGCGCCAGTTCATCAAGGACCTGGACATCCCGGGTCGGCTGCCGGACCTGCTGTCCAGCGCGACCTTCCCCGGCAACATCCGGCTCTCGCGCTACCAGTTCAACACGCTGGCCGGCGAAGGCTATTCGAGCAACGGCAGCACGGTCATCGATACCCGTACCGTCAACCCGGCGGCCGCCAACGGCTGCAATCCGCCGGCCAACCTCTACCTGCCCGACGGCATTGGCGGCGTGGACGGTTGCACTTTCGACTACATGCGTGACATCGAGCTGTATCCGAAGTCCACCAAGAGCAGCGCCTTCACCCGCGGCATCCTGAACCTCGGCGGCGGCCACCAGCTCTTCGCCGAGATCTCGCTGGCCCGCGCCCGCACCCTGTACACCGGCACGCCCAACCGGGTCGACGCCGACATCGACGTGTCCCGCGTGCCCGCCTTCGCCGGCAGTGCGCTGAACGGCCTGGACGCCGACGACGAGGAACGCATCATCACCGTGCGCACCCGCATGCGCGAGGCCGGCCTGCGAACCAGCGAACTGGTGTCCAACACCAAGCGCTTCGTGCTCGGCACGCAGGGCATCGTGTCGGGCTGGGACTACGAATGGGCGCTCAACCACAGCACCAGCAGCGTGTCCGACCGCGATCACCAGGGCTATCTGAACGAACAGATGATCCGCGACGGCTTCGCCAACGGCACGATCAGCCCGTTCACGCCGTCCAGCGCTGCGGGCCTGACCCTGTACGAAAAGGCCCAGATCCGCGGCGAAGTGCGCCGCGCCACAGGCACCATGGACAGCCTGGACTTCAAGGCCTCCAAGGCACTCACCAAGCTCGCCGGCGGCGATCTGGCCGTGGCCTTCGGCGGCGAGCTGCGCCGCGAGAAACAGGACTACCACCAGTCCGACGCGCTCAAGCAGGACCTGATCCTCGGCGAGACCTCGCAGGGCCCCGACTCCGACTTCGGCAAGTCGCGCAAGGTCAGCGCGCTGTTCGGCGAGCTCAGCGCGCCCATCACCAAGCAGCTGGAGCTGTCGGCCGCGCTGCGCTACGAGCACTACCAGGTCAGCGGCGGCGCAGCCAGCCCAAAGGTAGGCCTGAAGTACGTGCCCATGCCCGAGCTGCTGCTGCGTGCATCGGTGGGCAAGGGCTTCCGCGCGCCCAGCCTGTCGGACCTCTACCGCCCCGTCACCCAGGGCTCGTCGGCCACGCTGGTCGACCCGGTCTGCCTGGCCGCCGACCCCGACAACACCGTCACCGACTGCTCGGACATCTGGACCACGCTGAACTACAGCAACGCCAAGCTCAAGCCCGAGAAGTCGCGCCAGTACTCGGCCGGCATCGTCTTCGAGCCGCACCGCGGCGTCAGCCTGAATGCCGACTACTGGAACATCGAGAAGAGCAACCTGATCAGCACGCTGGGCGTGGACGTCATCCTGGGTGACCTTGGCAAGTACGGCGGCCTGGTCCACCGGGATTCCGACGACGTCATCGATTCCATCGACCTCGTCAAGGAGAACCGCGGCAAGCAGCGCATCTCCGGGCTGGATCTGGGCATCAACCTGAGCGGCCTGAAGACCGCCTTCGGCCAGTTCGGCCTGCGCCTGAACGGCACGCTGACGCTGAAGTCGCAGCAGCAGACCGGCGACGGCGACCCCTTCGTCAGCAACCTGGGCGTCTTCATCAACGACGGCGTCGTGCAGCGCTGGCGCCATACGGTGGCTCTGGACTGGGAGAGCGGCCCCGTGTCGGTCACGCTGTCCAACAGCTATCTGCAGGGGTACGACGACCAACACATCATCGGCAAGCCCGACCGCAAGGTGGGTGCCTATTCGCTGTGGAACATGTCCGCCGGCTGGGAGGCGAGCAAGGCGACGACCTTGCGCGTTGGCGTGCAGAACATGCTCAACAAGGCGCCGCCGTTCTCGCAGCAGGCCTGGTTCTTCCTGTCCGGCTACGACCCGAGCTACACCGACCCGCGCGGCCGCTACATCTATGCCAGCGTCAAGTACGCCTTCCGTTGATCAGCTGACGAGTTTCCTCACCCGGTCCGGCAGGGCGATGGCCTTGTCGGTCTGGGCGTCGAACCACAGCGTCGTCGCGCCGCCCTCGGCGTAGATGACGCCGGGCTCCTCGGGGCGCTCGAGCGTGATCCAGGTCTCGAAGCTGGTGCGGCCCGGGTCGCTGACGTAGTGCCTGGCGATGACCTCGCCGGGCGCCTTCAACTGGCGATAGAAATTGCAGAAGGCGTTGACGATGACCGGGCCCTGCCCGCCCGGGTTGGGCGGCGCACCGATGGACGCAAGCCAGTCCACACGTGCCATTTCCAGGTAGCGGAAATACAGCGTGTTGTTGATGTGGCCCATCGCGTCCATGTCGCCCCAGCGCATCTGGACGCGCAACTCGAAGGTCAGCTTCTTCTCGGCCGGGACGAGGTATCTCATGGTGCGATACCGAGTTCGGCGGCGATGCGGTTGACGAGGCTGCGCAGCGAGGCGACCTCCGCCCTGAGCGCAGCGAGTTCCACTTTCTGCAAGGCGACCTCCTCGTCGCGCGGCACTGCGGCGGCGGCCGCCTGCTCCACGGACGCCACCGGCCCGCACAGCAGATGCGCCCAGCGCGCCTCACGCGCACCCGGGGCCCTGGGCAGCTTGATGGCCATGGGCTGCTCGCGCTCAGACAGCTCTTCCAGGAAGCCTTCGACCGAGGACACATCGGCAAAGCGGTGCAGCCTCTCGGTGTTCTGCCGCAGCTCGGCCGCCGTCTGCGGGCCGCGCAGCATCAGCTGGGTCAGCAGCGCCATCGCGGCGCCCGGCACGCCCATGCCGCGCGCGAAGTTGTGCTCGTAGCGCACGACGCGGCTGCCGCTGACCGTGTTGACCAGGTGCAGCGCCTTCAGCTCCTCCACGGTGGCCAGCACCTCGGCCTCGCTGACGTCCATCACCGGGTCGCGAGCCGTCTTCTGGTTGCAGCCTGAGGTCAGCGCGTTGGCCGACAGCGGGTAGCTGTCCGGCACGGTGCTTTCCTTCTCGACGAGGACGGCGAGGACGCGGGCTTCCAGCGGGGTCAGGTCTCGCTTCAACATCAGACTCCGAAGCCGTCATCGGCCTGGATCACCGCGCCGTTGATGAAATGGCTTTCGTTGGCGCACAGCATCAAGAGCGACGTGTCCAGATCCTGAGGCTGGCCCACGCGCTTCCTGGGCAGCATGTCGACGAGCTTCTTGCCCTGCTCGGTGCCCCAGTGGTGATGGTTGATCTCCGTGTCGATGTAGCCCGGGCAGATCGCGTTCACGTTGATGCCGTAGCGGCCCCACTCCAGCGCCATGGCGCGCGTCATGTGGATGACCGCGGCCTTGCTCATCGCGTAGACACCGATCTGGCCCAGCACCCGCAGGCCGGCCATGGAGGCCACGTTGACGATGCGCCCGCCGACGAACGAGCCTGGCGCCGAACCGCGCGCACGGGCCAGCATGCGCTTGCCCACCTCCTGCGCGACGAAGAAGGCGCCGCGCGTGTTGGTGTCCATCACGTAGTCGTAGTCGTTCTCGGTGACGTCGGTCAGGCGCTGGGTGGTGGACACACCCGAATTGTTGATGAGGATGTCCAGCGTCCCCACTTCCGTCTCGGCATGGGCGACCGCGGACTTGATGCTGGCCACGTCGGTCACGTCGAGCTGCACGACGTGGGCGTCGCCGCCGTTGCCCTCGATCTCGGCGCGCAGATCCTTCAGCCGTTCGATGCGCCGGCCGGCCAGCACGACGCAGGCGCCGGCCTGGGACAGCGTCTTGGCGAACTGCGCGCCCAGGCCGCTGGACGCGCCCGTGACCAGGGCCACGCGGCCTTCGAGATTGATGGAGTAGCTCATGTCGACTGCCTCGTGATGCTGTCGTTTCACGATAGCACGCAGCCCGCCGGCGGCGGCCACCGTCACGGTGTCAGCAGCGCGGCGACAGGGTCGTCGTAGTTGTCCAGCACCTTGGCCACGCGGCCCTGGCTGTCCAGTCGAACGATGCGGAAGTCATGCATGATCGCGCCGTCGTAGCGCCACCAGCGCACGCCCAGCCGCTGCACCGCCAGATCGGTGGCAGCGCGGCTGCCGGTCAGAAAAACCCAGTTGTCCCGCCGCAGCCCGCGCATCTGACGGTATTCCCGCCACAGCGCCGGGGTGTCATGGGTGGGGTCCAGGCTCAGGATGACGAAGCGCACCACCTGGCCACGCCGGTCGGCCTCGGCCTGCAGGTCACTCAGGCGGCGCCAGGCGATCGAGCACACGAAACGGCACTCGGTGTACTCCATCGCGACGACGGTGGGCGGCCCCTCGGGCTGGGCGAACTCCGCCAGGCGCCGGGCGCGGCCCTGCTCGTCGATGAAGTCGCCCGGCAGGGCCCACAGGCTCGCCGCCCTCGCCTGCCCGGCCAGCAGGCAGACACCGGCGAGCAGCACCAAAAGCGGTCGCTTCATGGCCGACCTCAGTACTTCTGGATGACCTTGACGTCGGCCGGGGCCTTGGACACGTAGCCGATGGCGCCGGGCGTGGACTTGACCGCTGCGATCACCTCGGCATCGCTGCCCTTGACTGCAGGCGGGTTGATGCCCTCGCGGAAGCCCTTCTTGGCCCAGACCGAGGCGTACTTGGCCGCATCGACCTTGATGACCCGGGCAAGAAAGTCGGGCTGGGCGCTGCCGTTGTCCAGCACCACCAGCCGAACGCTGCCGGCGCTCTGCTTTTCGCCGACGAACACGTCTCGGACCTCCTCGGCCGAGAGGTTGACGCTGCTGTGCGCGATGACAAACACATCGCCGGCAAAGGCGGCGCCCGACAGCATGAGCCCGGCAAACAGGGCCGCGGCAGCGAGGACGGGGAGGGAACGCTTGATGTGCATGTTCGTCTCCCGGATCAGAAGCGCACGGCGTACTGCACGCGCAGGGCATTGACGGTTCCCAGCGGATTGGCCAGGTCCTTGTTCGAGTCGAACTGGAACTTGAGCGCGGCGCGGGGATCGACGTCGTAGCGCAGGCCGACCGAGGACTGGTGGTACGACGTGCCCGAGGTCATCAACGCGAAGTAGATGTCGTCGGCCTTGAGCGAGGCCTTCTCGTAGCGGGCGAAGGCCGTCCAGCGATCCATCAGGTTGTAGCCGACCTGGAGGAAGGCCGCCTGGGAGCTGCGGCTTTGGCCACCGGGCGCCAGGTCGCGGTTGGTGAAGCGGTAGTACTCGCCGATGACCTCCACGCTGTCACCTTCGTAGTAGCCGTAGGCGCCCAGGACCCGACTGCGGGCCGCGCCCGTGAGGGTTGCGGCGGCGTTGTTGCCGCCGATCTTGCTCTGCAGGGCGTGAACGCCCAGGGTCAGCCCGGGCATGGCGCTCGGCGAAATTGCCAGGTTGGTGCCAAAGATCGGGCTGCTGTTGTCATCACCGCTGGCGTTGTAGTCGAGCACGCCGTCGACGATGCGGTCGCCGTTGCCGGCATACAGGTCGTAGCTGAACCGGCCCAGAGCGGTCGGCGTCTTGCCGGTGGCCAGCACGCCCACCGTGTGGGCGGGCAGGATGCCGCCCTGGTCTTCAAAAGCCACGAAGCGCGGACGCGTGATGGAGGTCTGAAGCTGTGCGCCGTGGTGAAAGGCCGTGTTCCAGTAGCCATAGGGCGTGTGGAAGCGGCCGCCCCAGAGCACGAGCTGGTCACTGAAGGCGTAGCCGATCTGCAGCCGCTCGGCGTCGATGGCCAGGCCGCCGTCCTTGTCGTACTCGAAGGCCAGCTCGATGAGCGAACGCACGTTGGCGCCGAACTGCGGCGTCAGGTAGACGTCGAAGGTGCCCAGGCGCGCGCCGTTGCGCTGCCCTGCCTCCTGCTTGTTGAAGTGGGTGTAGCCCACGTCCAGGAAGCCATGGAACGGGACACCCGTATCCGCCGGGTGTGCGTTGGCGGCGGCGGTCGCCAGCTCGCGCACGCCCTGCTCCACGCTGGCAATGCGCTGCTGCGCCTCCAACAGCTCCGCCGGCTTGACGGCCGGGGCCACGGTGGCGACTGGTGTTGGCGGCGCGCCTGCAGGGCGCTTCTCAAGGTCCTGCACGCGCTGGCTGAGCTGGTGGATCAAGGCCAGGCTCTGCTCCAGCTTGGCTTCGAGCGCCTTGATGCGCTCAGCCTCCGCGCTGCTGGCCTTGGCAACCGGAGCCGCAGCCACCGGCCCGGCCCCCATCAAGGCCAGCGCGAGCCCCACGCCGGCAGCGCTTGCAATCGTTGGCATGTGCATTTGTACTTCTCCGAAATTGGTGAATCATTTGTGATCTGACCCAATCAGGATAATTGTGATTTGCCGCGCACTTTCCTGGAAATTCGTGAAAACAGGGCGGCTTTTCGCGTTGAAGATGCGACTCAGCGCAAGGAGACATCAATGCAAATCGATTCCAGGACAGCCAGCACGACCGAGCGCATGGCCAAATCGGACAAGTCGGGCGGCCTGTTCGGGCCCGCCAAGCAGCTGATGCGCAGCGTCAGGTTCCCGGCCAAGGCCTGGATGATCAGCACGGCCTTCATGCTGCCGCTGCTGCTGCTGCTGGGGAACTTCTGGACCAGCAAGCGGGAACTCATCGCGGCCACGCAGTTGGAGTTGCGAGGCGTCGACTACATCCGGCAATTGCTGCCGGTCACGGACGCGGCCCGGCGGCTGCGCCGCGCTGCAGTGGCCGACGCTGCCAAGCCCTCGGGCGGCAGCGCCACGGCACGAGCCGAGGCGCAAGCCACGATGGCTGAGTTGGACAAGGTGCAGCCCTCGCTGGGCGCCGAACTGGGCACCGCCGAAGCCCATGCCGCTGCCAAAAAAGCCTTCAACGAACTTCCGCAGAACGCCGACAGCCTGTTCAAGGCCTATGCCGGCCACTCCAAGCATGTGGCTGCCTGGTACGCGCTGCTGGACGCCGCAGTGGACGGCAGCGGCCTGGCTTTGGATCCGGAGGCCGACTCCTACTACGCCCTGCAGGCCGCCTTCGTCAGCCTGCCGCATTTGGTGGAGAACCTCAACCGGATGGTGACCTTGTCCGCTGCGGTCTCGGCCAGTGGCCAGGGCGGCCCCATGGCTGCGCCGGAGTTGGGGCGCGCGGATGCGGTGGCCGAGCAGGCCGAGGAACACCTGGCAGCAGCCATCGCCAAGGTGGTTGCCTTGCACCCCGATCTCGCGGCCACCCTGGACCCCAAGGCTTTGCTCATGCAGACCCATGCGGTACGGGACGCTGCGACCGACAGCCCCGGAGAGGGCGGCGAAGCGCAGGCAAAGAAGCTGTCCGAGCAGTTCGTCAGCGCCCGCGAGGCCCTGGTCAAGCGGCAGGCCGACCTGGTCCATGTGCTGGAGCTGATGCTGAATCGTCGCCTGGACGCCCTGCACCGCAGCCTGTGGATCGCCGTCGCGGTGACGCTGGGCGGCGTGGGCGTGGCGGCCTATCTCTTCTTCGGGTTCGCACTGTCCATGAGCGGCGCTCTCAGGGCGGTGGGGCGGCGAATCGACCAAGTGGCCGAGGGCGACCTGAGCCAGCAGTTCAAGGCGCGCGGCCAGGATGAACTGGCCGGCATCATGACCCGCACGGGCGACATGCGCGACAGCCTCGTGGCCACGGTCGGCGAAGTGACCCGCTCGGCGGATCAGGTGGCCTCGGTCAGCGAACAATTGCGTCAGAGCACCAACGACCTGGCCGAGCGCACGGGGGCGACGGCCAGCCAGTTGCAGCGCACCGCCAGCTCGATGGAGGAGATGCAGGCGACCGTCGCCAACACGGCCACCGCCACCAACGAGGCCGCCGACCTGGCCAGCCGCAACGCCTCGGTGGCGGAGCACGGCGGCAAGGTGATCGGCGACGTGGTGAACACCATGATGCGCATCCAGGATTCGGCCAAGACCATCAACGACATCGTCGGCCTGATCGACTCCATCGCCTTCCAGACCAACATCCTGGCGCTAAACGCGGCCGTCGAAGCCGCTCGCGCCGGAGAACAGGGCCGCGGCTTTGCCGTCGTGGCCTCGGAAGTGCGCAATCTGGCGCAGCGTTCGGCGGCAGCGGCCAAGGACATCAAGCAGCTGATCACGCAGAGCGTCGAGCAGAGCCAGATCGGCGCGCGCGTGGTGGGCGACGCCGGCAACACGATGAAAGAGATCGTCGAGGCCGCGGGGCGCATGAACGAGCTCCTGAGCGACATCGCGCGCGCCACCAAGGAGCAGGCCCAGGGCATCGCGCTGGTCAACGAGTCCGTGGCCGAGCTGGACCGCATGACCCAGCAGAACGCGTCCCTCGTCGAGGAAACCCAGGCCGCGGCCACCACGATGAGCACGGTCGCCAACGGCATGGTGGGCGAGGTGGGTCGCTTCAAGCTGCCCGGGCGTTGAGCGCCGGCGGGATGCCTTCGGCACAACACTAGGGCGGCCGCCCTAGACAGAAAAGCACGATCGTTCGATTTCAAACGGCCCGTCGATAGAATCGCGCGCCATTGAAGAGTCGAACGGAGCACGTGCATGACCCCCGAAGAGATCCTGGCCCAGTTCGGCCCCCGCGAGTCCATGGAGTACGACGTGGTCGTCGTCGGCGGTGGCCCCGCGGGCCTGGCCACGGCCATCCGCCTCAAGCAGATCAAGCCCGACGCCAACATCGTCGTGCTGGAGAAGGGCTCGGAGCCCGGCGCCCACATCCTGTCCGGCGCCGTGATGGACCCGCGCGCCATCACCGAGCTGTTCCCGAACTGGAAGGAGCTGGGGGCACCGCTGCACCAGGCCGTCACCGGCGACGACGTGCTGTTCCTCAACGAGACCGGCAGCACGCGCACGCCCGACTGGCTGGTACCGCGCAACTTCCACAACCACGGCTGCTACGTCATCAGCCTGTCCGACGTCGTCAAGTGGATGGCGCAGCAGGCGGAAGGCCTGGGCATCGAGATCTTCCCGGGCTTTGCCGCCGCCGAAGTGCTCTACGACGAGCAGGGCCGCGTCAAGGGCGTGGCCACCGGCAACATGGGCCTGGGCAAGGACGGCGAGCCGACCGACCACTTCCAGCTCGGCATGGAGTTGCTGGGCAAGTACACGGTATTTGCGGAAGGTGCGCGCGGCCACCTGGGCAAGCAGTTGCTGGCCAAGTACAAGCTGACCGAGGGCAAGGACACGCAGACCTATGCCATCGGCATCAAGGAGCTGTGGGAGATACCGGCGGACAAGGCCCAGCCCGGCAAGGTCGTGCACACGGCCGGCTGGCCGATGGAGGGCGACACCTTCGGCGGCGGCTTCCTCTACCACCTGGAAGGCAACAAGGTCACGCTGGGCTTCGTCATCGGGCTGGACTACGACAACCCCTACCTCAGCCCCTTCGAGGAGATGCAGCGCTGGAAAGCCCACCCCGCCATCCGCGCGCACATCGAGGGCGGCAAGCGCATCGGCTACGGCGCCCGCGCCATCAACAACGGCACGCCGCAGGCCCTGCCCAAGACGGTCTTCCCCGGCGGCTGCCTGGTCGGCTGCGACGCCGGCTACCTGAACGCCGCCCGCATCAAGGGCAGCCACGCCGCGATCAAGAGCGGCATGCTGGCCGCCGA
>CAUJSJ030000184.1:0-88091 GCA_963422775.4 uncultured Roseateles sp. | reverse complement strand
CGACGGCCCAGGTCAGCACGCTGGGCACGGCCGACCTGAACAGCCTGTCCAGCAGCCAGTTCGGCAACCTGTCCTCGGGCCAGGTCCAGGCGCTGACGAGCACCCAGCTCGGCAACCTCGCCCACCGACAACCTCAACGCCCTGGGCACCGCGCAGTTCGCCGCGCTGTCGTCCAGCCAGTTCGGCGCGTTGACCACCGCCCAGCTCGCCAAGCTGGAGACGGCCCGACCTGCGTGCCGTCCTCGACGGCCGCGCTGAACTCGCTGACCTCGGCCCAGGTCGCCGCGCTGGCCAGCGACGGCCGTCGGCTCGCTGTCCACGGCGCAGGTGGCCTCGCTGGGCTCTGCCCAGATCAAGGGCCTGACCACGGCCGACATGGTCGCCCTGACTTCGGCCCAGGTCGGCGCGCTGACCTCGGCCCAGGTCGCCGCCCTGTCCACGGCCCAGATCGCGGCCATCGAGACGGGTGACATCAAGTCCATCTCGACCGCCGCACTGCGCAACCTGTCCACCGACCAGCTCGACGCCCTCACCAGCGACCAGCTGCGCGCGCTGAGCTCCACGCAGCTCAACGCGCTGAGCACCAGCCCGCAGATCGTCAACCTGACGACGGCCGACCTGAACGTGCTGACCACCGGCCAGATCGCCAACCTGTCCACGGCGCAGGTCCAGGCGCTGACGAGCACCCAGCTCGGCAACCTGGGGCACCGACAGCCTCAACGCCCTGGGCACCGCGCAGTTCGCCACGCTGTCGTCCGGCCAGTTCGGCGCACTCACCACGGCCCAGCTGGCCAAGCTGGAAACGGCCGACCTGCGCGCCGTCACGACCGGGGCGCTCGCCGGCTTGTCGTCCGACCAGGTCGGCGCACTGGCCAGCGATGCCGTGGGCTCGATGTCCACGGCCCAGATCGCCGCGCTGGGTACCAGCCAGCTCAAGGGCCTGACGACGGGCGACATGGTCGCCCTGACCTCGGCCCAGGTCGGCTCGCTGAATTCCGACCAGGCCGGCGCACTGTCCACCGCCCCAGCTCGCCGCCATCGAGACCGGTGACATCAAGTCACTGTCCACCGGCGCGCTGCGCAACCTGTCGTCAACCCAGCTCGACGCCTTCACCAGCGACCAGCTGCGTGCCTTGAGCAGCAGCCAGGTCAACAGCCTGACCACGAGCCAGATCACCACGCTCGGCACGGCGGACCTGAACAGCCTGTCCAGCGGCCAGTTCGCCAACCTGTCTTCCACCCAGGTGCAGGCGCTGACGAGCACCCAGCTCGGCAACCTCGCCACCGACAACCTGAACGCCCTGGGCACCGCGCAGTTTGCTGCGCTGACCTCCACGCAGTTCGGCGCCCTGACCACGGCCCAACTGGGCAAGCTGGAAACCGCTGACCTGCGGCGCCGTCTCGACGGCGGCCCTTGGTGGCCTGTCGTCCGACCAGGTCGCTGCACTGGCCAGCGACGCTGTCGGCTCCTTGACGACCGCGCAAGTGGCCTCGCTGGGCAGCGCCCAGATCAAGGGCCTGTCGACGGCCGACATGGTGGCGCTGACGTCGAGCCAGGTCGCCGCGCTGGGCTCCGCCCAGGCCGGTGCACTGTCCACGGCCCAGTTGGCTGCCATCGAGACGGGCGACATCAAGTCGCTGTCCACAGGTGGCTTGCGCAACCTGTCGTCCGACCAGCTCGACGCCTTCACCAGCGATCAGCTCCGTGCGCTGAGCAGCAGCCAGATCAACGCGCTGACGACCGCCCAGGTCAGCACGCTGGGGACGGCCGACCTGAACAGCCTGACGAACAGCCAGTTCGCCAACCTGTCCACGGCCCAGGTGCAGGCCCTGTCGAGCACCCAGCTCGGCAATCTCGCCACCGACAACCTCAACGCGCTGGGCACCGCGCAGTTCGCTGCGCTGTCGTCCAGCCAGTTCGGCGCGTTGACCACCGCCCAGCTCGGCAAGCTCGAAACGGCCGACCTGCGTGCCGTCTCGACGGCCGCGCTGAACGCGCTGACCTCGGCCCAGGTCGCCGCGCTGGCCAGCGATGCCGTCGGTTCGCTGACCACCGCCCAGGTGGCCTCGCTCGGCGCGACGCAGATCGACGGCCTGAGCACCGCCGACATGGTGGCGCTGACCTCGTCTCAGATCGGCGCGCTGACCTCGGCGCAAGTGGTCAGCCTGTTCCACCGCCCAGCTGGCCGCCATCGAAACGGCCGACATCAAGTCCATCGCGGACGGCCGCGCTGAGCAACCTGTCCTCCGACCAGCTCGACGCCTTCACGAGCGACCAGCTGCGCGGGCACTGAGCAGCAGCCAGATCAGCAACCTGACGACCAGCCAGATCAGCACCCTGGGCACGGCCGACCTGAACAGCCTGTCCAGCGGCCAGTTCGCCAACCTGTCCTCGGCCCCAGGCCGAGGCGCTGACGACCACGCAGCTCGGCCACCTGTCGACCGACAACCTGAACGCCCTGGGCACGGCGCAGTTCGCCGCGCTGGATTCCGCCCAGATCGGCTCGCTGACCACCGGCCAGCTCGCCAAGCTGGAGACGGCCGACCTGCGCGCCATCACGACGGCGGCGCTCGCCGGCCTGGATTCCGACCAGTTCGCGGCCTTCAACACGGACCACATCGCCGCGCTGGGTACCAACCAGGTCATGTCGCTGACGGCCAGCCAGCTCGACGGCTTCTCCACGGCCGACATGCTGGCGATGGGCTCGGCCCAGTTCGCGGTGATGTCGACGGATCAGGTGGTCTCGCTGTCCACCGCCCAGATCGTCGCCATCGAGGCGTCCGACCTGGCCAAGCTGTCCACCGCCGCGATCCACGCGCTCACCGACACCCAGCTCGGCGCGCTGACGACTGATCAGCTGACGGGACTGGCGGGCCGCGTGTCGGTGCTGTCGACCAGCCAGATCAACCACCTGTCCACGGCTGACCTGAACACCTTCACGGCCTCGCAGTTCGCGGTCATGACGTCCACCCAGGTCCAGGCCTTCAGCACCGGCCAGATGGCCTCGCTGGAGACCGACGACCTGCGGGCGATCAGCACGGCCAACTTCGCCACGCTGAGCGTGGGCCAGATCGACGCGATCACCACCGCCCAGTTCAGCACGCTGAAGGTCGGCCAGATCACTGCGCTGACGACCGACCAGGCCGCCGGGCTGACGACCGACCAGGTCCATGCCATCACGACCGACCAGATCCACGGCCTGGAAACCCGCGACATCGCCGCGATGAGCATGGCCCAGCTCGACGCGCTGAGCGGCTCGGTCTTCGCCGAGATGAACGGCGGCCAGCTCAACGCCTACTTCGCCCAGACCCCCATCGTGCTGGATCTGGACGGCCACGGCGTGAACACGCTGGCGGCGGCCCAGGGCGTCAACTTCGATCTGCTGGGCACCGGCCAGGTGAACAAGGTCGGCTGGGTGGCCGGCGGCGACGGCTTGCTGGTGATGGACCGCAACCACGACGGCATCATCAACAACGGCAGCGAGCTGTTCGGCATGGGCACCATCCTGGCCAACGGCAAGCACGCCAAGGACGGCTACGCCGCCATGGCCGAGCAGGACAGCAACCACGACGGCAAGCTCGATCTGCACGACGCCAACTGGAAGGACCTCAAGGTCTGGGTGGACGCCAACCACGACGGCAAGACCGACGCCGGTGAGCTGAAGACGCTGGACGAGCTGGGCGTCGCGTCCCTCGACCTGAACGCCACCAAGGGTTCGGGCAGCGACAACGGCAATCTCATCGGCCTGGTGTCCAGCTACACCTCGACCGACGGCGCCAAGCACGACGTGGCCGACGTCTGGTTCACCAAGGACGTGCAGCCGCAGAAGGCCAGCGAGGCCACCACCGTCGGCCTGCACGACGTGCTGGCCGCGCCGGGCGAGGCCCTGCTGGGCAGCGCGCCGGTCGACCTCGGCAAGGCGGCCGTGCTGCCCACGACGCCGGACGTCCACCTCGCCGCCATCGACCGCAAGCTGGCCGAGGACGACGAGCACCGCCGCAACAACGGCGGCAACTGGATCTGACGCCCGCACGCCGAGACTGATCTCCTCGCCGGCACGGCGGTGCCGGCCCACCCAGGCCCCGTGGCGCAAGCCCCGGGGCCTGATCTTTTGCGGCCTGTCGGTCGCGGTTGCAGTTCGTCAACGCCGCTTTGCCGTCTGTCGACGTGTTGGCGGACCGCAGCGGGCAGCTCAGAAGAATGCCGTCCGTTGCGCAACACCCCGGAAGGCTCCCCGTGAACGACACCCGCGCCATCAACCCCAGTCGCCCGGTTGCCACCGCGGCGGGCCTGTGGTTCCTCGTCGCCGCCACCGGCCTCGCCATCTTCGCGAGCTACATCGGCATCAGCTACGGCCGCGCTGCCCTCGGCGGCCCGCCGGGTGAATCACGCTGGGTGGCGGGCGACTGGCTGGGCAACTCGCTGCTCAGCGTCCACCTGGTCTTTGCTCTCTTGATGACCGCCATCGGCGTGCTGCAACTCGTGCCGGCACTGCGCCGCCGCCTGCCGGCCGTGCACCGCACGCTGGGCCGCGTCTTCATGGTCGGCGCGCTGCTGGGCAGCGTCAGTGGCTTCTACCTGCTGTGGGTGAAGGGCACCGTGGGTGGCCTGCCCATGCACCTGGCCACCAGCCTGAACGGCGTGCTCATCATCGCTTTCGCGTGGCTGGCCTGGCGGGCTGCGCGGGCGCGCCGTTTCACCGAGCACCGGCGCTGGGCGCTGCGCCTGTTCATCGTGGTCAACGGTGTCTGGTTCTTCCGCGTCGGCCTGATGCTGTGGCTGATGGTGTGGCAGGCTCCCGTGGGCTTCGACCCCAAGACCTTCACCGGTCCCTTCGTCTATGCGCTGAGCTATGCGCAGTTCCTGCTGCCACTGGCGGTGCTGGAGCTGTACCTGCGCGCCCGCGGTCGCAGCATGGCGCTCGCGCTGACGCTGGGGCTGCTGAGCCTGGCCACCGCCGGCGGCATCTTCGGCGCGACGATGGGCCTGTGGCTGCCGCGGATGTGATCAGGGGCCGGGGCTCTCAGGGACGGTCATTCAGCAGCTCTTCGCACTCCACCTGGGCCGCCGCCGCGGCCTGGGCAGCGATGCTCGCCGGCGCAGCCGCCACGCGCTCGCCGGCTTCGACGAAGGCCGCCGAAAACTGGCGCATGACATGGTCCACGCCCCGCGGCGACACCTCGCGCAAATCGCCCTCCAGGTACTGGCCGAAGCTCTGGGCCGACGAAATGATCTCGAAGGACGGGAAGTATTCGACGCCGTCATGCGCGTCCGCGAAGCGCCCCGCCACGGCGCGCAGCACAGCCTTGGAGTAGCTGGATGCAACGATGACCGGATGTGCCGTCGCCGTGGCCACCAGCGGCACGGGCGACACGGTGACGATCCAGCGCATGCCGGGGTTCACGCCTGCCACGAACTCGCGCACCCAGTCCAGGTCGGCCAGGATCTCCGGGTATTCGAAGTTCACGAAGCCGTGGCGCCCGGCGTCGAAGCTGCCCGCCGCCGTGCCCGGGCAGACCGGGAAGACGATGCCGCTCTCCTTCTCCACCCACGCTTCGGTCAGCCCCAGCGTGAAGACGAAGACGTCGCACTGCGTGAACAGCCGGCACACCTGGCCGAGATGCCAGGCACGGTCGGCGCGCAGGTCGGCCAGGCTGTCGTAGCCGCCCGGCTGGATGCGCGGGCGCAGGCCGTCGAAGCAGCGACCGTTCTCGGTCAGCACCGGCGGGTCGCCCTCACGCAGGCCGAAGGCGAACTCGACGAGCTGGCGCAGCTGGCGCACGGTGTAGACATTGGCATAACGGGCCGAGAACACGCCGTACTGCAGCTCGCGGGCGCGCTCGGGGCCGACACCCGCGGGCGCCTGCTCGACGACCCAGTGGCTGAGGCCGAAGCTCTCCAGCCGCTTGGCCATGTGCTGCGCAAAGCAGGAGCCGGCCGTGGCGATCTTCATCGCCGGCGTCAGCTTGAACTTCGTGCTCGGCTTGAAGTCGAGCTCGCCCCAGGCCTGGGCACTGACGGTCTTGCGCCAGAAGGCCTGCGGCGGCATCTGTTCATACGGATGGGACATGCGCAAGCACCTCGCGGATCTGTTCAGCAAGCCCTTGGGCATACCACTCGTTGCCATGCAGGCAGCCACGCGCGTGCTCTGCTTTCAAGCCACTCGCCGGCGTCAGCGAGCCCGGCGGCGGCGCGAGGCTCAGGATGCCGTGGCGGCCAAGCTGGCGGTTCAGGCCGGCATACATGAGCCGGTAAAAGCGCTGGCGCAGCGCGAAGGGCTTGATGCCGTGCTGCGCGAACAGCGGCCCGAAGCCCTCGGCGTTGGCGTGGATGTGGGCCTCATCCTCGATGGGCGGTGGCGCGGGCAGGTGCACGAGGCGGGCGCGCGGAAATTGCTGGCGCAGCGCGAGATGCGTCGTCAGCAGCGGCCGCGCGACGTCGGCGGCCCAGGCCTGGGCGTCGGCGCGGCTCATCCAGCGCCGGCCGGGCTCGAAGCCGCCGCCAGAAACATCATCCTCGGCGATGAAGTCGGCATGCGTGGGGTCGTCGACGAGCTGGGAGATGGCGAACTCCTGGCCGCGCATCAGCGAGAAGATGACCTCGGCGTCCGCGGGGATGGCGCCCAAGATCGTGGTCAGCTGCGGCGGGATGAAGAGCACATCGCCCTGCAGCAGCGGCGGCGGCCCGCCGGCCGGCGTGTTGTAGAGGACGAAGTCGCCGCGCCAGCCGTCGGCGCCCAGCGGCAGCTCGGCGACGGCCGGCGTGCCGGTATCCCACACGAACTGGTAGGCGCCCGAGTCGACCGGGCCGACGTACTGCTGGATCAGCCCGAAGAGGTGGGAGCTGCCGATGACCGCAAAGCGCCGCATCGTGGCCTCAGCGCCCAGGCCAGGCCTGGGCCAGGCGGTCGCCGAGCGCGAGCGAAGCGCGCAGCAGCGCCACGTAGCGCTCGCGATGATCGTCGCCCGCTGGCGCGACCTCGTCGATGCCGAGGCAGCGGATGCGCTCGGGCTTCAGCTCCGCGGCCATCGCGAAGTAGTGGCCATGGGCCGGCGTCGTCTGCACGAGGGTGAAGCCAGCCTCGGCCATCGATTCAGGGTCCAGCGCCGACTTGTGCACGGCGCTCTCCAGGCAGACGAATTCCTGCGCCGGCAGCGGCAGCGGGTCGGCCTGGGCCTCGGCGATCTCGCCGTGCAGCCAGGGACGGTTGACGACGTCGCGCGGCAGCGGCGTCGTGATGATCACGCAACGGGCCACGCGGGCCAGCTCGCGGATGGCCGCGACGGACTGCTCGCCGTACAGGTGCTCCAGGTTTTCCATCGACAGCGCGACGTCCCAGGATTGATCGGCCGCGGGCAGCGCGGCGGAGTCCGCCGGCAGCATCTCGTCGTAGATGCCGGAGCTGGCGTGAAAGCGCACCGTGGCCGGCGACCAGTCCACGCCGCCCACGCGGGCCAACGCCTGCGGAAGCCGTTCGCGGATGCGGCGCATCTGGTCGCCCAGGCCGCAACCCACGTCCAGCACCGAGAGCTGCCGGCCCAGCGTCTGGGCCAGCTTCTCCAGCCAAAGCATGGGCACGTCGGACAGGTACAGCGGCGACGACTGGCCGGCGGTGACGAGGCGGTGGCGGTAGTCGCGCATGTCAGGCACCGGCGATGCGGCCAACGTAGTCGAAGGTGCGGGCCGACAGATGACCCGCATTGCTGAAGGTGCCCGCCGCGATCTCGTCGCAGCGCTGGATGAAGAGCTGCAGGTTGCTGCCGAAGCGGCCCTGGTAGAGGTGGTAGACGGTCTGGTCGAACACGGTGCCGATGCCGTAGTAGCCATAGTTGCCCAGCGGCCAGAGCCCTTCGCGCGGTTCGCGCTCGAAGCTGTCCGGGTAGAGGCAGCGAAAGCGCTGGCCGAGGATCTCGGCGGCGCGGGTGATCTCCTCGCCCACGTCCGAGCGCGGGTTGTGGACGAAGCTTGGCCGGCCCAGGCGCTCCCAGCAGCTACGCGTGATCAGGAAGAAGGCCGGCGCCGCGTAGATGTGCGTGCGCGGCAGGATGTGGTTGGCCACCTGGGCGATGCCGCAGAAGGTGTCGTGCTGGATGACGTAGTCGATGCAGGCCTGCACCCGGGCCTTGGACAGCGGCACGCAGTCGGAGTCGAAGAAGCCGATGACGTCGGCGGAACTGGTGGCCGTCGTGCGGTCCAGCCACAGGCCGTGCGCGGTGTTCTCTTCGAAGTAGCGCACGTCGATGTCGAACTTGGCCATCACCGCGCGGTGGGCGCGCATCTGCTCGGGCGGCGTGTTGTCCCAGTACAGGGTGTTGAACTCGACACGGCTCATGCTGCGATCGCTGCCTTGACCGGTTGCCCCACGAAGGGCAACGCGCCGCCGAACTTCTGGCGGATGGCCGCGTTCTCGCGCGTCAGCAGCTCGACGACCTTGGGCTGCAGGTCCTCGCGGGTGCGGTAGTCCACCGTGAAGGCGCCCGAGCAGCCGTAGTTCGGGAAGAGCTGGGACAGCGCCGCGTAGAACACCCGGTCCTGCCCCCAGCCGCCGTGGAAATAGCTCGCCACGCGGGCCGCCACGTCGGTCTTGAGCAGATAGCAGTTGGTGTCCACCAGCGGGTAGGGCTTGGCCGAGCCCCAGGGGCCGACGCTCTGCGATTCATCGTCCATCAACGGCTCGCCCGACGGTGCGACGACGCGGCGCAGCGCGAAGCCCCAGTCCCAGCCGCCCTGCGCCAAAGCGCCCGACAGTTGTGCCAGGTGCTCGGGCTGGAATCGGTTGTCCTGGTCCAGGTAGGCGATCAGCTCGGTGTTGACCAGGTGCGAAAAGGCCGCGTAGACGCGATGGCCGTAGAAGCCGCCGCCGCCGACGTTGACCGGCAGCGTGATGACATGACAGCCCGACAGGTCCATGCCCGCCGTCGCCGCCCCGAAGGCGGGCAGGAAGCCCGGGCCGTCGACGACGATGTAGGGCACCACGCCCGGCGCCGTCTGCGCGAGCACCGAGGCGATGGCCTCGCGCACCAGGGCGTCTCCGGTCGTGGGAATGATGACGGCGATGGATGCCACAGCCTCTCCAGGAAGTTGCGGCGATGTTACGAGCGCGCTCGCGGGGCCAATGTGTCGAACTGACCCTGATCTGTAGCGCAACATTGCTGCGCCGGGCACTGGCCGGGGGCTAGCATCGCCGGCCATGAGTGCGCCCTTCTTCTCCATCGTCATGGCCACGCACAACCGGCCGGCCACGTTGGCGCGGGCGATCGCGTCGCTGCGTGCGCAGACCTGCACGGACTTCGAGATCCTGCTCGTCGCCGACGCACTGGACGCCGACACGGCCGCCGTCGTCGCCCGCGACCTGGGTCCCACCGACAGCTTCCTCAAGCGCACCGGCCCCAATGGCCCGGCCGAGAGCCGCAACCGCGGCCTGGCCATGGCCCGCGGCGAATGGGTCGTCTTCCTGGACGACGACGACACCTTCGAGCCGCACCACCTCGCCGCGCTGAAGCCCCATTGCGAGCGCGCGGACGCCCAGGTGCTGTTCACCGACATCACCGTCGTCACCGAGGACCGCGCCCAGCCGGGCATTCCCGAGCTGGGCCGCGTGGCCACGCCACTGCACAGCGCCGACGTGAACACGCTCTGGGTGAAGAACTTCATCCCCCTGCACTGCCTGGCCTACCGGCGCAGCCTGCTGCAGGGCCTGACGTTCGACGCCCACCTCGCCTCGCAGGAAGACTGGGACTGGCTGCTGGGCGTCTGCTCGCGCGCGATGCCGGCCTACCTGCCGGGCGGCGGCGCCGTCATGCACAAGGACTACGTCAACCCCGGCGTCCGGCGCGGGCAGCAGGAAGCGTCCAACAACACCACCGTCGTGCTGGACTTCCTGCACGTCTACCGCCGCTGGCCGGCGCCGACGCAGGCGCTGAAGGAGGCTCGCGCCGGGCTGCTCAAGGGCGTGGGGCTGGCGCTGCCCGTGGAGTGGTTCTAAGGAGCTAGTCGCCCCATTTGGCGATGTACTTCTTGTAGTTTTCGAGCCATGCGTTCGAACCGAAGCCGCCTTCACTCTGGTGGGTGATGGCGATGGGCCAGGTCGCCAGCCAGAGCCCCGCAGCGCGAGCGGTGCGGCAGAAGTCCATGTCGTAGAAGTGGAACTCGAAGCGTTCGTCGAAGCGCACCTGTTTCTCGCGCAGCAGGTCGCGCCGCGTGGCCACCAGCACGCCGTCCAGCAGTTCGCAGCTGGCAGGCACCGGGCCGAAGAACGACAGCGTACCGAAGGGGTTGGGGCCGTGGGCCACGGTGCCGCTGAGATTGGCGCGGTCGTCCCACTTGAACTCGGTCGTCGGGAAGGCCCAGGAGGGCTGGCCCGGCACGCGCCGGCGGTTGCCGGCCACGCCGACGATGTCCACTGCCTGCACGGCGGCCGTGATGTGCTCCGCGAAGAAGTAGTCGTCCAGCCAGACGTCGTCATGAATGAAGACGAGCACCGGCGACGCATCCTCGGCGGCGATGCGCTCGTTGTAGATCGCCGGCAGGCCGCGGCGGTTCTCGAAATACACGCGGGGAATGAGCCGGGTGTCATGGCGCATGCGGCGCAGCGACTGGCCGAGGGCCGAACGGCTCCAGAACTCTTCGGCGTTGAGCCGTGTGGCGCAGATGAGGTCGATCACGGTCAACGCAGGTAGAGGGCCAGGGTGTCGCAGGGCGTGCTTCGCACCGGCGGGCATTGCACGGTCAGGCGTGGGTTGTTGAGCGCGTAGGCCAGCTCGCGCGGGTGGTGCCACTCCTCGTAGAAGCGGCGCGAGGCCAGGGCCTGCTCCTGCAGCTTTTCGGGCGTCAGCGCAGCGATCACGCGGATGAAGTCGTCTGGCGTCTCCCACCACAGCGCGTCTGGGTAGATCAGCTCGCGCGTGGAGTGCAGCTTGGCCAGGCTGCTCTGCTGGATCAGCACCGGCAGGCCGGCGCCCTGGGTTTCGACGAGGCCCTTGGCGCCCTGCACAGGGAAGGAGGAGATGCACAGGTCGATGCGGCTGTCGCGCAGCCAGGACCACAGGCTCGGCACCGGCGTCTGGTGGCGAAAGCGCGCGGCGTCCACGCCCGCCGCGGTGAGGCGCTCGCGGAAGGCGTCGAGTTCTTCCGCGGGCATCACGCCCACGTGGATATGCTCGCCGCGGACCTCAGCCAGGCGGCGCAACATGACGTCGAAGTAGCCGTAGCGGCCCGGCGCCAGGAACTTGTTCATCGACCCGTGCGAGCAGGTCAGCAATTGACCGTCGGCCATGAAGGTATGCGCCGGGCGCACGCCCTGGTCCGGCGACACCAGCGGCCAGTAGGCCTGCCGGCCCACGCCCAGGTGGTGGCGGCATTGGTGGTGGGACAGGTTGGTGCAGTCCACGTGCAGCGCATGCGGCAGAAAGACGCCCAGCGCCATGTCGTGGTCGGCGTGGTGGAAGTAGGCCGTCTCGCGGGCGACGCCGGGCTGGGCCGCGCCGACTGCCGCTACGTCGTAGTGGTGGCTGAACAGCGTCAGCAATCCGGGCTTGAGCGTGGCCAGCTGCATCTGCAGCCAGCGCAGCTTGTCGGGCAGCGACAGCGCGGGCGCCATCAACACCTGCACCGGCCGCTCCATGTCGCGGTTGAAACGGTCCACCGGCAAAGGCCGTTCGTGCAGGTTCGTGACCAGCACGACATGCACCAGGTCGGGCCGGGCGCGGATCACGTCCTTCAGCGCCAGCGTGTGGCCGCCCTGACTGTCGTAAACCTCGGTGGCGACGTGCACGGCCACATGGTCGTTGTAGTCGGTCGGCGTCGCGAGACCGAGTTGCTGGGCCGACAGGGCGCCGGCCGCTTGGCAGAAACGGTCCATCTCGGCCGAGCCGAAGACGACGCCGCGCGCGCGCGGGTCGTTCACCATCGCGATGACGAGGTTGGTGATCTCGAGCAGCATGGCCGGCCATTCGCCGGCGGCCTGATGGCCTTCGAGACGACGCACCAGGTCCAGGAAGTTGGGCTGGGTCATGAGGCCGCAGTCTAGAGGCGGGGCCGCGCTGGCCAATGGCGCGATATGGCCTGCAGAACTGCGCATACAGTGGCGATCAGGCCTGCCCGCTTCGGGTAGCCTGCGAACGCCTGGCACTGATGAACAACATGGACGATCTCGACGACAAGCTGCGCCTCACCTTCGCCGACGCCCTGGGGCTGAGCCCGGACCAGGTGGTCGATTCGCTCGCCTATGCCGAGTCCCCGGCATGGGACTCGGTCGCCCACATGGCGCTGGTGGCGGCCATCGAGGAAGCCTTCGACATCATGATCGATGCCGAGGACGTGATCGACCTGAGCAGCTTCGCCAAGGCCAGGCAGATCGTCCGCAAATACCGCTGACATTGGCCGGGCCATGGCGACTCCTCAGCCGCTCTGGGCGGCACAGCCCCAGCTCAGCGAGTCGCTGGCCCTGATCGACGAACAGGGCCGCGCCGTGACGCGCGGCGAGCTCGATGCGCTCGTCGATGCCCATGCCGATGCGCTGCGGGCGCGAGGTCAACGTCAGCTGGGGTTTCTCTTCTTCCGCAACCGGCTGGACGATCTGGTCCAGCACCTGGCCTGCCTGCGCAGCGGGCATGTCGCGCTGCTGTTGCCGGCCGACATGCCGATGCCGGCGGCCCAGGCCCTCGTTGATCTCTACCGCCCCGCCTGGATGCGTGGCGCGCCGGCCGGCGTGCAACACGCTGAAGGACCATCGCCGACGCTGCATCCCGACCTGGGCCTGCTGCTCAGCACCTCGGGTTCCACCGGCAGCCCCAAGCTGGTTCGTCTGGCGCGCACCGCGGTGCAGGCCAATGCGGCGTCGATCGCGTCCTATCTCCAGATCGCGACCACCGACCGCGCCCTCACCACGCTGCCGCCGTCCTACTCCTACGGCATCTCGGTCATCCACAGCCATCTGCTGGCGGGTGCCTGCATCGCGCTGAGCGACGCCAGCGTGCTCAGCCCCGAGTTCCTGCCGCGCCTGCGCGAGCTGGGCATCACCAGCATCGCCGGCGTGCCGTCAAGTTGGCAGATGCTGCTGCGCACCGGTTTCGACAAGGCCGAGCTGCCGACGCTGAAGACCATCACCCAGGCCGGCGGCCGGCTGGATGAGCCCTTCGTGCGCCGCCTGCAGGGTTGGGCGGACAGCCGCGGCGCGCGCTTCTTCGTCATGTACGGCCAGACCGAGGCCACCGCCCGCATCAGCTACGTGCCGCCCGAGCGCCTGGCGGACAAGCTGGGCGCCATCGGCATCGCCATCCCCGGCGGCCAGCTGAGGGTGGACGATGGCTCCGGCGAACTGATCTACCGCGGCCCCAACGTGATGATGGGCTACGCCACCGCGCCAGACGACCTCGCGCGAGGCGACGACCTGGGTGGCGAGCTGCGCACGGGCGACCTCGGCCGTGTGGACGATGACGGCTTCTTCTACGTCACCGGCCGGCTCAAGCGCTTCGTCAAGCTCAGCGGCAGCCGTATCGGGCTCGACGAGGTCGAGTCCCTGTTGTCCACCTCACTCGGGCTGCCCGTGGCCGCGGGCGGGCGCGACGAACGCCTGATCGTCGCCATCGAGAGCGCCGACGAGCAAGTCGTCACACAGGCCCGCGAGCTGCTGGTGCAGCAACTGCAGCTGCCCTTGAGCCTGATCCGCATCCGGCTATTGCCCGCCCTGCCGCTGCTGTCCACCGGCAAGCGTGACTATGCGGCCCTGAACGAACTGGCCTGAAGACACTGAAAAATGCAGGCCCCCGACCTCCCCTTCGACCTCGCACAGCCCTATGGCCTGACGGCCGAGCACAAGCGCCCGCAGCTGCTGGCCACGCTCAATGCGCTGAGCGACTGGCACGCCCAGGGCTGCGCGCCCTACGCTGGCATGCGCGAACGCCTGTTCGGCACGGCGCCCGCCACCTCGCTCGAAACCTTACCCTACCTGCCCGTGCGCCTGTTCAAGACGCTGGACCTCGCCAGCGTGCCGCCCGAGCAGATCATCAAGACGCTCACCTCCAGCGGTACCAGCGGCCAGGCCGTGTCGCGCATCCGGCTGGACCGCGAGACTTCCATCCGCCAGACCCGGGTGCTCGCGGCCATCATGGCCGCCTTCCTGGGCAGGCAGCGCCTGCCCATGGTGGTGGTGGACAGCGCCGACCTGCTGAAGGACCGCACGCAGTTCAACGCCCGCGCCGCCGGCATCCTGGGCTTCTCCGTCTTCGGCCGCGACCACCACTACGCACTGGACGCCGACCTCAAGCTAAAGGTGCAGGAACTGCAGGCCTGGCTGGACGCCCACCGCGGCCAGCCGGTGCTGCTGTTCGGCTTCACCTTCGTCGTCTGGCAGGGTCTGTGCCAGGAGGCCGAGCGCCTGGGCCTGAAGCTGGACTTCGGCCCCGACAGCACGCTCATCCACGGCGGCGGCTGGAAGCGGCTGGCGGACCAGCAGATCAGCAACGACGACTTCAAGGCCCGGCTGCGCGAGCAGCTCGGCATCCGCCGCGTCTTCAACTACTACGGCATGGTGGAGCAGGTGGGCTCCATCTTCATGGAGTGCGAGCACGGGCATTTGCATGCGCCGGTGTTCGCCGACGTCGTCATCCGGCATCCCCAGACCCTGGAACCTCAGCCCGTGGGCGAACCCGGTGTCGTGCAGGTGCTGAGCGCCCTGCCCCTGAGCTACCCCGGCCACTCGCTGCTCACAGAGGACGTCGGCACGCTGCAAGGCGAGGACGACTGCCCTTGCGGGCGGCCCGGGCGCCACTTCACCGTCAGCGGCCGGCTGCCGCAGGTGGAGATGCGCGGCTGCAGCGACACGCGGGCGGTGCCGGCATGAGCATCCGATATCTGCTCGGCGCCGATGACGGCACGCCGTTCGAAGCCCTGCTCGACCGCTGCGCCACCGCGCCGGCGTGGGCGCCCTTCGACGCCCGCGTCACCGCCTTCGTCGCCCGCTTCTCGCAGCGGCTGCTGACCCACCCGCAGGCCCGCCAGTTCCCCGAGATGGCGGCGCTGGGCCACTGGTTCCGCGGTGCGTCGCTGCGCGACCTCGCTGCCGAGTACCCCGCCCGCACGGGCTTCCTGCGCCTGGGCCGCGGCCTGGCCTTCCACGTCGCGCCGGCCAACGTCGACTCGGTCTTCATGTACTCCTGGCTGCTGTCGCTGCTGGCTGGCAACGCCAACCTCGTGCGCGTCTCGCAAAAGGGCAGCCCGCAGCAGGACTTCGTCATCGATGCCTTGCGCGCCACACTGGCAGAGCCGGTGGGCGAGCCCGTGGCCGGCCGCTTCGTGCTGCTGACCTACCCGCACGACGACGCGATCACCGGCGCCATCTCGGCCCGCTGCCAGCTGCGCGTCGTGTGGGGCGGCGACGCCACCGTTGCCACGCTGCGCGCCATCCCGCTGCGGCCGACGGCGACCGAGCTGTGCTTCCCAGACCGCTTCTCCGCCGCCGCCATGTCTGCCGCCGCGGTCGAGGCGCTGGACGACGCTGGCCTGGCGAAACTGGCCCAGGGCTTCTACAACGACGCCTTCTGGTTCGCCCAGCAGGCCTGCTCCAGCCCGCGCCTGCTGGCCTGGGTGGGGAACGACGCCCAGGTCGACGCCGCCGCCCCGCGCTTCTGGGGCGCACTGGCCGCCGAGCTGAAGCGCCGGGATGCCGGCGCCGACAACAGCGGCGCGATGACCATGGCGCGCCTGGCTGCCAGCTTCGAGTACGCCGCCGCCGGCCTCGCCCACCTCGGCCCCAACACGCTGGGCAGCTACCCGCTGCGCCTGGTGCTGGATCAGGGTCTGAACACCGCCGTCAAGGAAATCCACTGCGGCAACGGCCTCTTCCTGGAGCAGCGGGCCGACAGCCTGGCTGCGCTGGCGCCGCAGTTCAGCGACCGCGAGCAGACGCTGTCGGTGTTCGGCTTCGGGCCGGATGAACTCACCGCGCTGATGCAGGCCGTGCCGCCTCGCGCCATCGACCGCCTGGTGCCCATCGGCCAGGCGCTGGACTTCTCGCCAGTCTGGGACGGGCAGGACCTGATCCTGTCCTTCAGCCGCCTGATTGCCCTCCCTGCCCTGCCCGCCGCATGAGCATCCCCATCTCTCTCGAAGGCAAGGTCGCCGTCGTCACCGGCGCCTCGCGCGGCATCGGCCTGCCTGCGTGCACAGGCTCGCCGCGGCCGGCGCCACCGTCGTCATGCTCGGGCGCGACGAGGCCAGCCTGCAGGCTGCGGCTGACGAGGTTCGCATCACGCTGCCGAACGCGCAGTTGCAACCGCTCGTCTGCGACGTGGCCGACCCGGCCAGCGTGCGCGACGCCTTCCAGGCGATCTTCAAGGCGAACAAGAAGCTGCACGTGCTGGTGGCCAACGCCGGCGTACTGGACGACGCACTGATCGGCATGGTGACGCCCGCCCAGATCGACCGCACCTTCGGCGTGAACACGTCTGGCGTGCTGTTCTGCGCCCAGTACGCCAGCCGGCTGATGGCCCGCTCGGGTGGCGGCAGCATCATCAACATGACGTCCATCATGGGCCTGCGCGGCAACGTCGGGCAGGCGGTCTACGCGGGCAGCAAGGCCGCGGTGGTGGGCATCACGCTGTCGCTGGCCAAGGAGCTGGCGCCGCAGAAGATCCGCGTCAACGCGGTGGCGCCGGGTTTCATCGACACCGACATGGCCCGCTCCATCAGCGACGAAAAACGCGCCGAGCGCGTGGGCGCCATTGCCATGGGCCGGGCTGGCAGCGCCGAGGAAGTGGCCGACGTGGTGCTCTTCCTGGCCAGCGACCTGGCCGGCTACGTGACCGGTCAGGTCATTGGCGTGGACGGCGGCATGGCGATCTGAGTCCACGACTCATCGCCGGTGCCGACCAGGAAGCGCCGGTAGCGCTTGCGCCCCGCCAGGTAGTCCGCCAGCGTCAGCTCGAACTGCTGTTGTTCGTCGTCGCGCGTGGTCTTATTCGCGCCGAAGAACAGGTGGAAGTCGATGACGCGCTGGTTGCCGTGCATGACCTCGAAGTGCGAGCGCTTGAAGCCCATCACGCCGAAGCCCAGCTCGTAGATGCTGACCGCTGTCTCGATGGCCGCGTAGTTGGGCGCATCGGCGCGCGTGATCCAGCTGCCCCAGCTGAAGGAGTCGCCGCGGTAGTCGTACACGCGCACCATGCCGATGTCCTGATCGTCCTTGTCCAGGATGACGTAGTAGCGCTCGGTTCCGGCCTGCTCACGCTCGACGTATTTTTCCAGCCAGCCCTTCTGCGCCTCGACGTCGTCGGCGACCGGCGACAGGTACTGGTTGCGCGATTCGTCCAGGCGCAGGCTGAGGATGAAGGCGGCATCAGCCGGGCGCGCCAGGCGCAGGCCGACGTGCTTGCACAGGCGCAGCACGTCCATCAGGCCGCGGCCCGCACGGCGGCGATGACAACGTCCACCTGGGCTTCGCTCATGCCCGGCCACAGCGGCAGGCTCAGCACCTCGCGGTGGATGGCCTCGGCGATGGGGAAGTCGCCCTGCGCATAGCCCAGCTCGGCATAGGCCGGTTGCAGATGCGGCGCGACCGGGTAGTGGATGAGTGTGCCGATGCCGCGTTCGGCCAGCGCCGCCTGCAGCCGGTCGCGGGCCTCGTGGCGGATGACGAAGAGATGCCATGCCGGCTCGGCGCCCTCGGGCACGAAGGGCAGGCCCACCGGCGCGCCGGTCAGGCCGTCCAGCAACCGCGCCGCGATGCGGCGGCGCTCGTCAGTGAGTTGATCCAGCTCGGGCAGCTTGGCGGCCAGCACGGCAGCCTGCATTTCATCCAACCGCGAGTTCAGGCCCTTCACTTCGTTGTGGTATTTCACTCGTGAGCCGTAGTTGCGCAGCACGCGCACCGCGTCGGCCACGCCGGCGTCGCTCGTCGTCAGGCCGCCACCGTCGCCCATCGCGCCCAGGTTCTTGCCCGGGTAGAAGCTCCAGGCAGAGGCATCCGCCAGGCCGCCGACGACGCGGCCGCGCCAGCGCGCGGCGTGGGCCTGGGCGCAGTCGTCCAGCACCTTCAGGCCATGCGTGCTGGCAACGGCGTTGATCGCATCCATGTCGGCTGGCTGGCCGTACAGGTGGACCGGCAGGATGACCTTGGTCCGCGGCGTGATGGCCGCTTCGATGCGGGCGGGGTCGAGGTTGTAGGTGGCGGCCACCGGCTCCACCGGCACCGGCGTCGCGCCGCACTGGCTCACCGCCAGCCAGGTCGCGATGTAGGTGTTGCTCGGCACGATGACCTCGTCGCCGTCGCCGACACCCAGCGCCCGCAGGCCCAGGTGCAGCGCGTCCAGGCCGTTGCCCAGGCCGACCGAGTGGGTGGTGCCGCAGTAGTCGGCCCATTGCCGCTCGAACGCGTCCAGCTCCTTGCCAAGGATGAACCAGCCACTGGCGGCCACGCGGGCCAGGGCCGCGTCGATGGCGCCGCGCGAGGCGGCATAGGTGGGCTGCAGGTCGAGGAAGGGAATCTTCATGCGGGCGCTTTGCCGACGGCGGTGAGAAAGTCGTCGTAGTTGCGGATGTAGTCGTCCGCGTCATAGGTATCGGAAGCCAGCACGAGCAGCACGGCGTCGGCCGAGAAGCGGTACTGGATGCCCCAGACCATGGGCGGGATGTGCAGGCCGACCTTGGCGCTGTCCAGCCGCAGCTCGTCGCGGTTCTCGCCGTCGTCCAGCACGATGGTGCAGCCGCCCTTCACACAGACGAGGAACTGGTGGCAGGCCTTGTGGGCGTGCTCGCCGCGCACTTCCTCGCTGGGCGCCTCGTAGACGATGAAGAAGCGCTCGGGCGTGAACGGCAGGTGCGTGCCGATCTCGCCGAAGCTGAGCGCCCCGCGCAGGTCAACGATCTTGGGCAGGGCATGCAGCTTGGCACCGCGCGCCTTCAGCGCCGGCAGTTCGGACCCCAGCCGCTGGGCGGAGATGGCGGGGCCATCAACCTTGACCTCGGGCGTGTCCACATAGCCGGTGATGCGGGCCGGGTTGCCCGCCACGATGGCACGCGGCGGCACGTCGCGCGTGACGACGGCACCGTCCGTCACCAGCGCACCGGGGCCGATCGTCAGGCCCGCCTGGATGGTGGCGTTGGCGCCGATGCTGGCACCGGCGCGCACGCGGGTCTTCAGGAACTCGGCGGGCCTGTGGCGGCTGCGCGGCGCGGGGTCGTTGGCAAAGGCGGCGTTGGCGCCGACGAAGACGTCGTCCTCCAGCGTGATGCCGTCCCAGACGTAGACGCCGCACTTGATGGTGACCCGGTCGCCGATGGCCACATCGTTCTCGATGAAGACGTGGTCGCAGACATTGCAGTCAGCCCCGATGCGCGCGCCAGGCAGCACATGCGCGAACGCCCAGATGCGTGTGCGCGGCCCGATCTGCGTGGACTCGACCAGGGCGTGCGAGTGCACAAAAGCGCCGCTGCCATCCGTCATCGATTCATCTCCCATGCTTGGTCTTTTCAGTATCTCTCGGCAGCGTCAGCGCAACGGCGTCGCGACACCCCGGCCCATGCTCCAGATCAGCGCGACGACCTGCTGCGCATCGAACATCGCGTTCACATGGGCCACGCGCATCGAGTAGTAGTCGCCCTCGGCGGCCATCACGTCGAAGAGGGAACGGCGGCCGAGCTGCTGCCACTGCTGCAGCGTGGAGGCGCGCACGCGGTCGCTGTTGCGCAGGATCTCGACGATGCGCCGCGCCCGGTCCAGCGTCGAGGCGCCGACCTCGTTCATCTCCAGCAGCCGGTAACGCTTGGCCTCGATGGCTTCATCTCGCTGCAGCACGGTGGCGCGGTAGCGCTGCACCGCCGCGCTGGCCTGGGCCTGGGCGCCGGGCTGCAGGATGGGAATGGTGACGGACACGCCAGCGCCGACGTCGGTCGTGCGCTGGTCGTTCGGGCCGCCCCCGCGGAAGATCGCGCTGGCGCTGCCCGTCAGGTTGACGCTGGGCTTCTGGCCGGCGATGACCGACTCGGCAAAGCTGCGTTGCGACCGGGCCTGGGCCTCGGCCTGGGCGACGTCGGCACCGAGCAAGATGTCGCTCTGCATCTGCTCCAGGTCCGGCATCACCGAGAGCTGGGCCGTCATGCCGATGCTGGCAGGCAGCGGCTCGCCCACCATGCGCTTCATGCGCACCTCGGTCTGTCGCAGCGCGGACATGGTCTGCTCCAGCGACAGGTCGGCCTGCTGCAGGCTCTTCTGCGCCTGCACCAGCTCGCTGGCGCGGCCGCGGTCGGCCTTGGTGATGATCTCCAGCGCGTCGACCAGGCAGGCCATCTTGCGCACGTACTGCGTGTAGACCTGACCCTGCAGCACGTAGCGGCTGCGGTCCAGCGCCAGCGAGATGACGCTCAGCGACAGCTGCTCCTCGGCGCTGCGCTGGCCCTGGGCGGCGACTTCGGCCAGCTCCCTGCGCCAGTCGGTCAGCTTGGCGACGCGGCCGGCGTCCCACAGCGGCATGCCGGCAGACAGCGTCGCGCCAAGCTGGCCGCCGTTGCCCACGGTGACGCCGCCGACGGTCTGGCGCACGCCGTTGGCGGCAATGCTCAGCGTCGCCGTCGGCAGGGCCAGGGCCTTGGTTTCGTCGAGGTCGAAGCGCGCCGCCTCGGTCATCAAGCGCACGGCCCCCAGCGCCTTGCTGCGCGCGAGCGTCTTGTCGATCAGGATCTGCAGCTCGGCGCGCGGGTCGCCGTTGTTGGTTTCCAGCGCCGACATGTCTCGACCCAGACGGGACAGGCCGGCGTCGTCCTCGTTGCAGCGGCCGTTCTGCACCGGCGCCTCGGCAACGGGCACGGGCGGTGGCGCAGCCTTCTTGGGTGGACGCGCTTGTGCGAAGGCGAGCGAGCCGAAGGCGGCAAGGCCGAGGACGAGGAGATGACGGAGCGGGTACAGCATGGCCCCGTCACTAGACCATCCGCCCCCCTCGGCCAAAGCGCCGAAAAGCAGGCGCGCACCTGCCCTTGTTCACCGCTATCTCAAGGCCGGCTCAGTCGTTTTTCGGGCCGAGCGCCGGGCCGCTCCCAAGCCGGCCCCGTTGGCGATGTGCGAGCGGCTCAACGCCGAGAGCATCGCCGTCCCCACGGGGGACCGACCGGGCCTGCCCGCGTTCAGCGCGGCAAGACTGGGCGAGGGGCAGCCCGTTTCACCGCTCGCGCAGGGCTTCCTGTGACTTCATCATCGGCCGCAGCAGATAGCTCAGCACCGAGCGCTCGCCGGTCTTGATCTCGACAACGGCCTGCATGCCAGGGATGACGGGCAACTTCTCGCCCTTGTACTTGAGGTTGTTGCGCTCGGACGTGACGATGACGCGGTAGTGGCCCTCACCGCTCTTGTCGCCCTCGGTGATGACGTCAGGGCCCATGTAGGTGACCTTGCCCTCCAGGCCGCCGAAGCTGTTGAAGTCATAGCCCGCCAGCTTGATCTCGGCCGTCTGGCCCAGGCGGATGAAGCCGATGTCCTTGGGCTTGATCTTGGCCTCCACCAGCACCTTCGGGCCGATGGGCGCGATCTCCAGGATGGGGGCGCCGCTGCCGATGACGCCGCCGATGGTGCCGGCCTTGACGCTCTTGATGACGCCGTGCACGGGCGACTTCAGCACCGTGCGGGTCAGCGCGTCCTGGCGCACCACCATCTGCTCGTCGAGCTGGGACATCTCGCTTTGCACGCGCACCAGATCCTGGCTGGCTTCCTGGCGGTAGCGGCTTAGCCGCTCGGCGCGCTGCTGCTGGATCTCGTTGACCTGGCGGTTCAGCCGCATCACTTCCACGTCGCTCATCAGCCCGCTCTTGGACATGTCCTGCGCGAGCTTGAGCTCCTTGGAGATCATGCCGAGGCTGCGGTTGATCGCGCCCACGGCTTCGTCCAGCAGGCGCTTGCGCGCCTCGAAGGACTCGGCCTCGCCCTGCACATAGCGGGCCTTGGGGTCGACGTCGGCCGGCCACTGCACGCTGGCGCGGCCGTTGGCTTCGGCGGTCAGCCGCGCGGCCGCCGCCTTCAGCGACAGCAGCTTGGCCTGGCCTTCGTTCTGCTGCGCCTCGACACGGGTGGGGTCCAGCGAAGCCAGCTCCTCGCCGACCTGCACTTCCTGGCCTTCGCGCACCTTCAGCTCGCGCAGGATGCCGGCGTCCAGGCTGGCGATGACCTGCTCGCGCCCGTCCGGCACGATGCGGCCGTCGCTGCGGGTGATCTCGTCCACCTTGGCCAGCGCCGACCAGGTGATGGCCACGGCGACGACGGCGCACAACAAGTAGAGCGCCCAGGTGGCACGCGGCAGCGGTTCGTCGATGTGCGCAGCATGGATGGCACTGACGAAGATGCCTTCTTCCTTGGTCAGCGTGCTCATACGGAAGCGCTGCGCTGCACGGGCTGGGCGGAGGGATGCATGTGCACGCCCTCGGCGCTAGGCGCGGCGGGGCGCACGCCGGACAGCGCCGCCAGCACCTGGTCGCGCGGGCCGTCCATGACGACGCGACCGCCGTCGACGACGGCGATGCGCTGCACCAGCTCCAGCACGGCCGGGCGGTGGGTCACGACGACCAGCGTCGCCGTGCCGGCCGCGTCGCGCAGCTGCCGCAGGAAGGCCATTTCACTCTGCGCGTCCATGGAGCTGGTGGGCTCGTCCATCAGCAGGATCTGCGGCTTGGTGACCAGGGCACGGGCCAGGGCCACGAGCTGGCGCTGGCCGCCGGACAGCAGCTGGCCCATCTCGCCCACCGGCAGGTCCCAGCCCATCGGGTGGCCGGCGACGACGCGGTCCAACCCCGTGAGCTTGGCGACTTCGACCAGGCGGCCGGCGTCCAGATGCGAGCGGCCCATCAGCACGTTGTCGCGCAGCGTGCCCAGGAACAGGCGCGGCTCCTGGCTGACAAAGCCCACGCGGGCGCGGTACTCGGCCGGGTCGATCTGGCGCAGGTCGATGCCGTCGACCTCGACCATGCCCTCGGTCGGCAGGTACAGGCCGCCCAGCAGGCGCAGGATGGTGGACTTGCCGCTGCCGATGCGACCGAGGATGGCCACGCGCTCGCCGGCCTCCATGCGCATCGTCACGTTGCGCAGCACTTTGGGCGCGGCGGCCTCGGCGGTGGTCTGGGCGTGGGAGGTGGCCGCAGCCGGGTAGGAGAAGCCGATGTCATGCAGCGCAACCTTGCCGGTCACGTTGGACAGGGGCACGTAGTTGCGTGTGCTGTCGCGCTCGACCGGCGCGTTCATCATCTGGTTGAGCGCCATCATGGCCGCGCGCGCGCCCTGGTAGCGCGTGGCCAGGCTGACGAGGCTGCCCAGCGGCGCGATCGCGCGGCTGGCGAACATCACCGAGCCGATCAGCGCGCCGGCGCTGATGACGCCGTCATGGATCAGGTAGACACCCCAGACCAGGATGATCAGGTTGACCGCCTGCTGCAGCGTGCTGGAAAGGTTCATGCTCCAGCTCGACAGCGCGCGCGAGGTCAGCGCGGTTTCGGCCACGATGGCGGTGGTGCGCTCGTAGCGGCGCAGGAAGCGGCCCTCGGCGCCCGAGGTCTTCAGGTCTTCCAGGCCTTCGAGCGACTCGACCAGCGTGCCGTGCAAGTCGGCCGTCTCCTGCATGTTGGTGCGCATCGCGCGGCGCAGCGCCCCCTGGATGGCCCAGGACAGGCCCATGATGACCGGCACGGCCAGCACCAGCACCCAGCCCAGCGGCCCCCCGATGACGAAGGTCATGCCGATGAAGATGACGAGGAAGGGCAGGTCCGACAGCGCCGACAGCGTGGCGCCGGTGAAGAACTCGCGCACCATCTCGACCTGGCCCAGGTAGGCGGCATAGGCGCCGGCCGACGCCGGCTTGTGTTCCATGCGCACGCCCAGCGTCTGGCGGTAGAGCTTGGCGCCGATGACGAGGTCGGCCTTGCGGCCGGCCAGGTCGATGAGGTGGGAGCGCAGCTGGCGGGCAAACAGGTCGAACAGCAGGGCCACGCCGGCGCCGACGGCCAGCGTCCACAGCGTGACCATGGCCTGGTGCGGGATGACCTTGTCGTAGATGACCGACGTGACCAGGCCTGACACCAGCATCAGCACGTTGGACAGCAGCGCCGCCAGCATGGATGCGCGGTAGTAGGGCGTGAAGCGCTTGAGCGTGCCCCAGAGCCAGTGCGAGGACAGGCCCTGGTCGCCGAACTTGAGCAGCGAGGATTCCGGGCTCTTGCCCGGCGCCGATTCGATGGGCGACACGGCCAGCATGAAGCCGCTGTACTCGGGCTCCAGCTCGGCCGTCGTGGCCGGCACGGCCGCGGCTTCGGGGCCGGGGAAGACGACCTCGTAGCGGCAAGCGCCGGGCGCCACGGCGGCGGGGTCGTCCAGGCGGCGCACCAGCACGCAGGCGTCGCCACCGCCCAGCAGCAGCACGGCCGGCAGCAGCAGGCCGTTGATGTCGTCGATGGTCTTGCGCAGCAGGCCGGCGTTGTAGCCCGCCTCGCGCATGACGCGGATGGCCGAATCCGGCGTCAGCAGCCCCTCCACCGGCGCGCCGGCACGTAGCGAATCGGGCGAGCGCGGCTTGCCGTGGTGGCCGGTCAGCCAGGACAGCGCCTGCAGCAGCGGGTCGCCGGCGGGCTGGTTGGTCAGGTTCTCCAACGGATCCGGCGCCGGGGCCGGTTCGCCGTTGGCGGCCAGGCGCAACCCCGGCGCCTGGGGCTGGCCGTCAAAGAAGGAATCGTGCTGGCGGGGCATTTAGGGTTTGGCGCGAGCCTCTAGGGCCAGACGCTCGAATTCACGCTCTATGTCGCGCACGGTGGCTGGAATGTCAAACAGCGGCGAGCTGTGGCCATGCTCGGCCAGGTAGCGCTTGTAGGAGGCCGCGCGGGCCGGCTGGATGCCGATCTGCACGGCGCGCTGCTCGTATTCCTCGATCGTCGTCGTGATGAGGTCGGGCAGGCCCACGGCCGTGAGCAGGCTGCCAGCCATGCGGGAGATGTAGGTCTTGCCCGAGCGGGTCAGGATGGGCGTGCCCATCCACAGGCAGTCGCTGGCCGTCGTGCCGGCGTTGTAGGGGAAGGTGTCCAGGAACAAATCGGCGAGCTGGAAGCGGGCCAGGTAGTCGACCGGCTGGGCGCGGCCGGCGAAGACGAGGCGCTCCGGCGCGATGCCCTCTTCCACCGCGACCCGGGTGAGGTTGGCCTTGGCGAAGGGGTTGTCGGCCAGCAGCCACAGCACGCTCTTGGGCACCTGGCGCAGCACGCGCATCCAGCAGCGCCAGACCTGCTCGCTCATCTTGTGGTTGTTGTTGAAGGCGCAGAAGACGAAGCCGTCCTCCGGCAGGCCGGCCTCGGTGCGCGTGGGCGGTGTGCTGGCCACGCGCTTGCGGTCGCTGACCTGGTAGCTGTGCGGCAGGTAGATGGGCTTTTCGGTGTGATACGGCAGCGACTCGGGCGGCATCACGAAGCGGTCGGCCAGGATCCAGTCCACGCCGGGAATGGCCGACGTGGCCGGCAGGCCGAGGTAGCTGACCTGGATGGGCGCACCGCGATACGCCAGGATGCCGGCGCGCGCGCCGCTGGTCAGGCCCTGCAGGTCCACCAGCACGTCGATGCCGGCCTCGGCAATCAGCTCGGCGGCGCGGCGGTCGGGCACGCCGTGCAGCGAGGTGTAGCTGTCCATCGCCGCCTTGATGCGGGCGCGCAGCGGCGTGCCGTCCTCACGGCTCCAGCTGAAGGCGTGGACCTCGAACTTGCTCTTGTCGTGCAGCTCGTAGAGCTCGGCCGTCAGCAGGCCCACGGCGTGCATGTGCAGGTCGCCGGAGAGGTAGCCGATCTTGATCTTGCCCTCGCGGGTGCGGCCCTTGTGCAACGGCGGCTCGGTGACCTTGGCGACCTTCTCCAGCACGAAGCGCTGGGCGGTGAGCAGCTGCAGGGCGGGGTCGTCGCTCTCGTCCAACATGCCGAGCAGCGAGGTGCTCATCAGCAGGTGGTTGTGCGTGACGTCGCCGAAGGTCTGGTAGACCGGCCAGGCGCACTGCTTCTGGCGGATGTGCACGTAATGCTGGGCGACGTCGCTCTGGCGCGGGTCCAGTTCCAGCGAGCGGCGCATCAGCGCTTCGGATTCGTCGTAGCGCTTGAGCTGCTCCAGCAGGCGCGCGGCGTTGTTGAAGGCGTGCAGACGCAGGCTCTGCGGCTCGGCACCCAGGCTCTCGGGCGCCTCGTTGTCGTAGACGGTGCGCCACTCGGCCAGCGCCTCTTCCTCGCGGCCTTGGTGCTCCAGCTGGTGGCCCAGGTTCAGGCGCGCCTGGGCGAAGTTGGGCGCCAGGCCCAGCGCCATGCGGTAGACCGTCTCGGCCTCGGTGGGGCGGCGCAGCTCGCCGAGGATGGCGCCCCAGTTGAAGCAGGCCACGTGGCGCAGCGGCGAGGCCGTGGCGGCCACCCACGCTTGGTAGAGCATCGCGGCCGCGTCCAGCGCGCCGGCGGCCTGCAGGCGGGAGGCGGCTTCCATGACTTGCGGCAGGGGCCATTGGCCGCTGCGGGCCAGGCCCAGCCACTGCTCGACGAGAGCAATGCCTTGAATGCCTTGAGGCTGGGCGGCGGGAGGCGTCGACATGTCCATGCGGCGGGCGGCTTGAGCGGATGTTCTCCCGATTTTCAAGCCGCGCCGCGGGATCTGGGCGGCGGAATAGGCCGCGTAATGCGCAGCATTTCCCGCCCGGGGGGCTGGATTCAGTATTCGGGCCAAGCGCCGGGCCGCTCCCAAGCCGGCCCGTCCCGGCGATGTGCTTGCGGCTCAAGGCCGCAAGCATCGCCGTCCCCGCGGGGGACCGGCCAAGGTACGCCTTGGCCGAGGGGCTTCATTTCAGCCCCCCAGGTAGTCCGATTTACCCAGCGGCACGCCGGCGTGGCGCAACAAGGCGTAAGTCGTCGTCGCGTGGAAATAGAAGTTGGGCAGCGCGAAATGGCGCAGATAGGTCGAGCCGTCTAACTTCAGCGGGTCGCCGGCGCGGCGCGGGATGGTGATCTCGCGGCCCTCGCTGCCATCGATGGCATCAGCCGGCACGGACAGCACGTAGTCCTGTGTCTTCTTGATGCGCGTGATCAGCTCGTCCAGCGAGGCTTCGTTGTCCTCGAACTTGGGCGCGTCCTGGCCGGACAGGCGGGCGATGCAGCCCTTGGCCGCGTCGCTGGCGATCTGGATCTGCTTGGTGAAGGGCAGCATGTCGGGCGCCAGGCGCAGCGTCAGGTAGACGTCGGTGGAGAACTTCTTGGCCTCGGCGTGGGCCTTGGCGGCCTCCAGCCAGTTGAGCATGTTGCCCAGCATCTTGGCGAAGACGGGGGCGCTGGCGGCGTGCATGGAAAGGGGGGTCATCGGGTGGTCTCCATTGAGGGAAACCGATGGTAGCCAGCACGCCGTGGGCTTGCATCGCCCCGGGGCACAATGCCCCAAAACCTGAAGCCCTGCCATGCTCGCGTTCGCTGCACGCCGCAGCGGCCTCGGTGCCCTCCAGGCGCCCGCGCGAGCCCCGACCATGAACGTCATCATCCTCGACGACTACCAAGACGCCGTGCGCAAACTGCGCTGCGCGGCCAAGCTGGAGCCGCTGAACGCCAAGGTGTTCACCAACACGGTCAAGGGCATCGGCCAGCTGTCCGTGCGACTGCGCGACGCCGAGGTGCTGGTGCTGGTGCGCGAGCGCACCGCCTTCCCGCGCCAGCTGCTCGAAAAGCTGCCCAAGCTCAAGCTGATCTCCCAGACCGGCCGCGTCGGCAGCCACATCGATGTGGAAGCCTGCACACGGCTGGGCATCGCGGTGGCGGAGGGCGTGGGCAGCCCGGTGGCGCCGGCCGAGCTGACCTGGGCGCTGATCATGGCCTCGATGCGCCGGCTGCCGCAGTACATCGGCAACCTGAAGCACGGCGCCTGGCAGCAGGCCGGGTTGAAGGCGGCGTCCATGCCGGCCAATTTCGGCGTGGGCATGGTGCTGCGCGGCAAGACGCTGGGCATCTGGGGCTACGGCAAGATCGGCCAGCTCGTGGCCGGCTACGGCCGCGCCTTTGGCATGCAGGTCATGGTCTGGGGCAGCGAGGCCTCGCGCCTGAAGGCCGAGGCCGACGGCTACCAGGCCGCGCCCAGCCGCGAGGCCTTCTTCGGCGAGGCCGACGTGCTGTCCGTGCACCTGCGGCTGTGCGATGCCACGCGAGGCATCGTCACCCCCGAGGACCTCGCCCGCATGAAGCCGACGGCGTTGTTCGTGAACACCTCGCGGGCCGAACTCGTCACGGAAGGCGCCCTCGTGTCGGCGCTGAACCGCGGCCGCCCCGGCATGGCCGCCATCGACGTGTTCGAGACCGAGCCCATCCTGCAGGGCCACCCGCTGCTGCGGCTGGAGAACGCCGTCTGCACGCCGCACATCGGCTATGTCGAGCAGGACAGCTACGAGATCTATTTCGACGCTGCCTTCGACAACGTGCTGAACTTCATCAAGGCGCAGCCGACCAACATCGTCAACCCGGAAGCGTTCAAGGTTCACCGCTGAAGTCTCCGTGCTGAACCGCCCGCAGTCCCCCACCCACCTCTTCCTCGCGTTCACGCGCCTGGCGCTGCAGGGATTCGGCGGCGTGCTGGCAGTGGCGCAGCGGGAGCTGGTCGAGCGCCTGGGCTGGATGAGCAAGGAAGAGTTCGTCGAGACCCTGGCCATCGCCCAGGTGCTGCCGGGGCCCAATGTGGTCAACCTGTCGATGATGGTGGGCGACCGTTTCTTCGGCCTGCGCGGCGCCGTGGCGGCGCTGGCCGGCATGCTGGCCGCGCCCGCCGTCATCGTGCTGGGTCTGGCCATGCTCTACGGCGAACTGTCCCGCTACCCGATGGCCGTGAACGCGCTGCGCGGCATGGGCGCCGTGTCGGCCGGGCTGATCCTGGCCACGGGCATCAAGCTGCTGCCGGCACTCAAGACCAGCCCGCTGGGGCGCCCCTTGGCGATGGGCCTGGCCGTCGCCGCCTTCGTGCTGATCGGGCTGCTGCGCTGGCCGCTGGTGACGGTGCTGGCGCTGCTCGGCGGCACCGGCATGCTGGTCGCATGGCTGAGGCTGAAATGACCGTCGACCTCTTCAGCCTCTTCCTGCATTTCCTGACGCTGTCGCTGCTGTCCATCGGCGGCGCGATCACGACGGTGCCGGAAATGCACCGCTTCCTCGTCGACAGGACCGGCTGGCTGACGGAAACCTCGTTCACCTCATCCATCGCGCTGGCGCAGGCCGCGCCAGGGCCCAACATCCTGTTTGTCGCCGTGCTGGGATGGAATGTCGCCGGCATGCCCGGGGCGGCAGCGGCCATGGCCGGCATCATGCTGCCGTCCAGCGTGCTGACGCTGACGGCCACGCGCTGGGCCCGGGCCAACCGGGCCAGCATCAGCGTGCGCGCCTTCTCGGCCGGCCTGATGCCGCTGACCCTGGGGCTGATCATCGCCACGGGCTGGCTGCTCGCCCTGCCCTTCCTGCGGGCCGAAGAGCACCGCTGGGGCGCCCTGGTGCTGATCGTCGCCACCGTGGCACTGACGCTCAAGACGAGGCTGGGCCTCGTCTGGATGGTGCTTGGCGGCGGCGTTCTCGGCGCCCTCGGCTTCGTTTAGACGCCGATGCCGGCCTGCACCGTCGCCGAACGCTTGCTGACCGGCGCCGTGCCCAGCGTCACCTGGGCGTAGACCTCGTCGGCGCGCGGCATGAAGACGGGGGTGTGGATGTCGGCCATGCCGACCTTCTGCAGCCCGGCATCCTCGTCGAGCCGGGAAGTCTCGATCGCGCGCTTCTCGGAAAAATTGATGTTGCCCGCGGCCTGCACCGTGATCGTGCGGTAGGGGCGTGGCACGCCACCGCTCACCCAGATGAAGCTGCTGATCAGGTCGTCTGCACCGGTGTCGCCGGAAGGCAGGTTGTCGGCGGCAAGGTCTTCACCCATGAGCTGGATCTCCAGCCGGTAGGTGCGGCCGACGTCGCTGGCGTCGAAGGTCATCGTGCCGGCGACGGTCACGTCGCGCTTGTCGTTGCTGGTGGCGCCGAGGGTGACGGTGGGGGTGGAAAGCGTGGCCATGGTGGGCTCCTGGGGTCTGCGTGGATGGCAGCCAGGATTGGCTGCCTGCACGTACAGACGCAGGGGCATGGCCGAAGGGATCACGGCCGAGGCCGTGAATCTTTACCCTTCCTTGGTGCCGAAGATCTTGTCGCCCGCGTCGCCCAGGCCCGGGATGATGTAGCCGACGTCATTGAGGTGGCTGTCGATGGCCGCCGTCCAGCAGCGCACGTCGGGGTGGGCCGTGTTGAGCGCCTTCACGCCCTCGGGCGCGGCCGCCAGCACCAGCGCACGGATGTCCTTGCAGCCGCGCGCCTTCAGCAGCTCCACGGTGGCGATCATGCTGCCCGCAGTGGCCAGCATGGGGTCGATGATGAGCGCCGTGCGGGTTTCAAGGTCGCCGACGAACTTGTCGAAGTAGTTCACCGGCTTGAGGGTCTCGTGGTCACGCGCCAGGCCGACGACCGAGACCTTGGCGTTGGGCAGGATGTCCAGCACGCCGTCCAGCATGCCCAGGCCCGCACGCAGGATGGGCACCACGGTGACCTTGCGGCCGGCGATCTGGTCGACCTCGGCCGGGCCGCTCCAGCATTCGATGGTCACCTTCTCCAGCGGGAAGTCCTCGGTCGCCTCGTAGGTCAGCAGCCGCGCGACTTCGCCGGTCAGCTCGCGGAACTTCTTCGTCGAGATGCCGGCCTCGCGCATCAGGCCGATCTTGTGTTTGACCAGAGGGTGCTTGACTTCGATGACGGCCATGGCGGGTTTCCTTTTTTTCTGAGCAGTCAGAATTATCGACGCTGACGGAGCACCTCATACAGGCACACACCTGCGGCGACGGACACGTTCAGGCTCTCGACGGCGCCAGCCATCGGGATGTGCACGAGCTCGTCGCAGGTCTTGGCCGTCAGTTGCCGCATGCCCTCCCCTTCGGCACCCAGCACGAAGGCGGTGGGGCGCTTCAAATCCAGTTCGTAGATCGAGCGCTCGGCCTGGTCGGACGTGCCGACCACCCAGATGTCGCGCTCCTTCAGTTCATTCAAGGTCCGTGCCAGGTTGGTGACCATCAGGTAGGGCACCGTCTCGGCCGCACCGCTGGCCACCTTGGCCACGGTGGCGTTCAAGCCCACGGCACGGTCCTTGGGCGCCACCACGGCGTGCGCCCCCGCGCCATCGGCCACGCGCAGGCAGGCACCGAGGTTGTGCGGGTCCGTCACGCCGTCAAGCACCAGCACCAGCGGCGGGCCTTCGACGGCGTCCAGCACATCGTCCAGCGAATGCGGTTGCGCCAGCGCCTGCACGCGGGCGACGACGCCCTGGTGGTGCGGGCTGCCGGCGATCTGGCTCAGGCGCTCGTCGCTGCTCTCCACGAGCTTGGCGCCGGCCTCCTTGGCACGCTCGACGAAGGCGCGCATGCGCTGGTCGCGCCGGCTGGGATCGAAATGCACCTCGGCGACCGAGGCAGGATGCGTCTTGAGGCGGACGGTGACGGCATGGAAGCCGAACAGGACGGACTTTGCGGAGCTCATCGCCCGCATTGTCGGCTCAGCGGCCCGCTTGCTTCCTCGCGTTCTCCATGATGTTCACGAAGCTGTCGGCCCACAAGCGGGCCTTGTTCTTGGCCAGGTGGTCCAGCAACTGGTCGTGCGCCTCGCGCGTCACGCTCAGGTGCTCGGCGCCCACGCCGTGAAACAGCAGCGATACCAGCGCATGCTGGGCCGCCGCCTTCTCGACCAGCGCGATCAGCTGCTCGCCGCTCCAGCCCTCGACGAAATAGACCGGCATGGCGTAGGGGTCCAGCTGGGCGGTGTCGGTCACCACCCCCGGGCCTGCCGCGCGGTAGGCCACGAAGTGCGGCTGCAGCGCCTTCACGAAATCCTGGCCGCCGGCCTGCAGGTCCAGGCAGGGCGGCGTGAAGGTGCGGCGCGTCTTGCCGTCCAGCGCCTGCAGCCAGGTGTTGGCCGCGATGACCTGCTCCTGCACGCCGGCCGGCGTCTGCTTGTCCAGGTCGCGGTGCGGCAGCACCCATTCCCGCCCCGTCCCCTTGGCCGAGCAGCCGTGGAACAGGCTGTGGTTGCCCAGTTCGTGGCCGGCCGCGGCGGCGGCCTTCCATTCGTTCTGCCGGCCGGGCAGCGTCGGGCCGTTGATGGGCACGTAGAAGCTGGCCCGCAGGCCGCGCTTGTTCAGCGCCGGCACGACATGGTCGAGCTGGCTGTCCAGGCCGTCGTCATAGCCCAGGCTCACGGCCGCCTGCGCGCCGTTGGGCCAAACGAACGGCGCCGCCGCGGCCGCCATCGAAACGAGCAGACCGAACACGGCCACGAGCATCTTTCGCATCACATTCCTTCAACACAAGAACTGAACCGCCATCAACGCGCCGATCAGCACGGGCTGGTGGACCATGTAGAAACTCAGCGACCAGCGCCCCAGCACGGCAAGCGGCCGCGGCGCGCTGCCCTGCCACAACCCGGGCCAGGCACGCGTGACGACGAAGCCGACGAGCATGACGCCCAGCCAGGGCAGCACCGGCACATAGTCTTCCGTGACGGGCTTGTGTGTGACCAGACCAACCCAGTTCGCCCAGCGCGTGTCGAAAAAGGGCTGCTGCACCAGCCGCGGCGCGGCGATGGCGAGCACGGCCAACAACAGCAGGGCCGCATTCGGCAGCCGGCTCAATCCCATCCGCAGCAGCAACAGCATCACCGCGATGCCATGCAGCACGCCGAAGCTGATCCAGCTGCTCGGGAACATGAACCACGAACCCGCGGACACCAGCAGCGCGCAGCCGGCCACCTGCGCCCAGCGCTTCCAGAACCGCGGAGCGCCTTGGCGCGCCAGCACGGCCAGGGCTTGGCCGCCGCCGGCGCAGAACAGGAACAGGCTGACGATGCCGATGCGCTGCCAGGTCCAGACCGGGTCGCGGTAGAAATCCTGGCGTATCCAGCCGAAGTGGTTCAGGTCGAAGCCGAAATGAAATGACGCCATCCAGACGATGGCCAGGCCGCGCAGTGCGTCGAGGCGGTCGTGGCGGGGCGAGTCAGGGGACGAACTGGCGGCGGCGGCCGTGGGCATGCAGGGCTAGGGAGTCGGCGTGGACGCCGGATTCTGACGCCTCGGCACGTAGCCCCGCTGCACAAAATCCGTTTGCAGCAGGCCTTGCGACGCGGGGCGCTTCCACTGGTTGTCCGCGCGGCCACGGCTGGCATGGCGTGGCTGCGGGGCCGAGGCCTGGGGGCTAACGGCACTGCCGGCGTCGGCCGGGCGGGCCGCATCCTGCGGGCATGACCCTTGACGCGCTGACTGGCTGCTCATCTCCCCATCGCCCGCGCAAGCAGTGGGCACCGGCGCGGAAGCTGGAAAGTCGGACGCCGCGGGCGCTGCCTGCGCAGTCGGGCCATCGGCAACATTGGGCTGCAACGCTCGCGCCGGCAAGGGTTGACTGATCTTTTCACAAGGGCGGTCGGTGTAGCGCACCTGCCCGTCCACCTCGCATCGCCAGACCTGCTGCGCCCAGGCGCCACCCATGGCCAACCACATCCCGAGACCCACCACCAAGCACTTCATCGCCGACCTTTCCAGCAGCCCCCGGCACGACGCCGACTGCGCACGGGTCACCGGCAAACGCCGTGCCGCGGCCGCTGCCGCAGCCACGGATCGTGCTAGGGCGATGGCATCGATGCCGACCCGGGATTTCTCTGCAGTTGCTGCTGGCTACGGCGCTGCATCCTTTCCTCGGCGATGCGCCGGCGCGCGATGCGGTCGCCCTCCTCCGGGTCCGCCGCGCTGTGCATGGCCTCGGCGCGCAGGCGGGCGTCGTGGCGGGCGCGGTCGCCCAGCTGCGTCTGCGCGGCCTGGGCCGTGCGGCTGACGACCCAGTCGGCCTCGGTGTAGCGGCCGCGCCCGGCGCGGCATTGCAGCGCGCGGCGCACCTCGTCCTGCATGAACTGACGCTCGGCGTCGCCCAGCGTCGTCGAGCTGCCGCGCGTTTCCATGCCGCGGATCTCGCTGTCGCCAGGACAGGCATTGCCGGCCGGCGCAGCGGGCGCCAAGGGCGCTGACGCCGCACCCAGTGCCGCGCGCACCACCTCGGGCTTCAGGCTCTCCACCACGTTGGGCTGCAGGCTGCGCTCGGCCACCGGCTGGCCGCTGCCGGGGCAGGGCTTGTCGCTGAAACGCACCTGGCCTGCCACCTCGCATTTCCAGATCTGCTGCGCCCAGGCACAGGGCAACGCCAGCCAGATACCCAAGCCCAGGAAAAAACCGACACGCTTCATTGACAGCCCTCGTTTTGAACTCGACACCGCACAACGCAGCGAGCCAGCAGTTCGCCGACAGCGGTGGGCTCAGTCCGGCACCGGCACCAGCGGCCTGAGCTTGCGCTCCTCGGCCTCGAGGAAGGTGACGAACTTCTCGTCGCCCAGGAAGCGGGCACCCCAGGCGTTGGCCTTGAGGGCGTCGCGCCAGGCCGGCGCCAACGCCAGGGCCTCCAGCGCCCGCAGCCAGCGCGCCACCGCCTCGGGCGGCATGTCGCGCCGTGCGAACAGGCCGCGCCAGTTGGCAAAGGTCTGCTCCACGCCCTGCTCGGCCCAGGTCGGGACGTCCTTGTGCAGGCGCTGCGGGCAGCTGGTGGCCAGGATGCGCAGCTGGCCCGCCTGGTGCTGCGCCATCAGCAGGGCGTTGAACCCCACCACCATCGCGATGCCCGTGCCCGACAACAGGAACTGGGCCGCGTCGCCATCGCCATTGCGGAAGGCATAGCGGTGGGCGCTGAAGGGGCCCCGCGGCACATCCAGCAGCAGCAGTTGCGCGGCCAGGTGGTCAACGCTGTCGCGCGCAGATCCCAGCACCAGCGGCTGCTCCTGGGGCGCGCGCGCAACCTGTCTGCGCAGTTCGGACAGGCTCGTGATCGGGGAATCGGGCCGCACGACGACGGCCTCGTACTCCTCGGCCAGGCAGGCCAGCGGGCGCAGGTCGCGACACCCCTTGCGATAGATGCCGCTGAGGCGCCGCGCCACCAGCGACACCGACTGCACCATGACGGCCTGGCGCAGCTCGCCGCGGGCCACGAATTCCTCGAAACCGCGCCAGCCGCCACCGCCCTCCACGTTCCGGTATCCCACGCCCTGCACCAGTTGCGCGCCCAGCAGCGCCTGGCCGATGGCGCGCCCGCCGCGGTCCCAGCCACCGCCGGGCGGGCCGGGAATGAGGATCTGGACGTCACCCAGTTCCGCCTCGCGCGCGCCGGCCAGCAGTGGCCACAGGGCCAGACCTTGCAAGATCCGGCGCCGCACGTTCACTGCGTCATGCATCGATGGTCCACGCGTCATGGCGGCGCGAGCATAGCCTCGGGTCGCTGCCGTTGAAACGCTGCGGCGCACCTCAAAATGCCGCCGTCGCCACCGCCCGCCGCCACACCATGGCCCCCGCCCTGCTTCGCTTCGCCCCCGCCGCCCTGCTCGCCGCCGCCCTGCTCGGCCTGGCATCGGCCAAGACGCCGGCCCAGCCCCGCGCCGTCAACACCCGCGGCGCGCTGGATGCCGAGGAGATGAACAACATCGGCGTGTTCAAGCGCGTGTCGCCCTCCGTCGTGCACATCACCACGCTCTCCGTGCAGCGCGACTTCTTTTCTCTGAGAACCAGCGAGCAGCCCAGCGGCACGGGCACCGGCTTCGTCTGGGACGACACGGGCCACATCGTCACCAACTTCCACGTCATCCAGGGTGGCGACCGTGCCACGGTCACGCTGAGCGACCAGAGCAGCTTCCCGGCCAGGTTGGTGGGCGCCTTCCCCGACCGCGACCTTGCCGTGCTGCGCATCGAGGCACCGCGCGACAAGCTGCCGGCCATCCAGATCGGCACCAGCCGTGAACTGCAGGTGGGCCAGAAGGTCTACGCCATCGGCAACCCCTTCGGGCTGGACCAGACGCTGACCACCGGCATCGTCTCGGCGCTGAACCGCGAGATCGAGTCCGTCACGCGGCGCACGATCAAGGGCGCCATCCAGACCGATGCGGCCATCAACCCGGGCAACTCGGGCGGTCCGCTGCTGGACTCGGCGGGGCGGCTGATCGGCGTCAACACGGCGATTTACAGCCCGAGCGGGGCGAGCGCGGGGATCGGGTTTGCGATCCCGGTCGACGAGGTCAACCGCATCGTGCCGCGGCTGATCCGTGACGGGCGTTTCATCCGGCCGGCGCTGGGCGTGACGTCCGGCCCGGCCAATCTGGCGCAGGCGCTGGGCGCGCCCAAGGGCGTGCTGCTCGTCAACGTGGCCGACAACAGCCCGGCCGCCGCCGCCGGCCTCAAGCCCTTCGGCCGCGACCGCAGCGGGCGCATCGTGCAGGGCGACGTCATCACCGCCGTCGACGGCCAGGCGGTGGCTGACCTGGACGACATGCTGTCGCTGCTGGAGACACGGCAGATCGGCGAGAAGGTAACCTTGACGGTGTGGCGTGCGGGGCAGGCGCGGAAGGTCCCGGCGACGTTGGGCAGTTCGGACTGAGGTCTTTATGGAAAAACTCCAGCCCAACGAAACTGTCGTCAAAAAAGGCGTTTTCATCTACGCCGGGGAGGTGGAGTGCGACATCCGAATCATCCGAAGTCCCATTCAATATGGCACCGGCGATTGGGAAGATCCGCCCGACGCTCAAAACGATCAGATACGCGAGACGTTCTACGTGCAATTCGGCTCAACCACCCAGCGCGGCCTGTTCAACGCCGGTGGCGGCGCCTACTCGTCAATGGAAGCGGCGATGGCCGGCGCTCGCACGGCTCCCGGTATCGGTTTGAGCATTCGCTGGCTCGATGAATAGCCGAGAAGTGCACCCCGTAAAGTAGTGCCCCTGCCCGACGCGCCCAGGCCGCGCCAGGTTCAATCAACAGACAAACGGACACCCCATGGGCGCGCAATGGAAAGCCAAACACAAAGACATCGCCGCCAATGCCAAGGGACGGCTGTTCGGCAAGCTGTCCAAGGACATCATGATTGCCGCGCGCCACGGCGCTGACCCCAAGGACAACGCGCGGCTGCGGCTGGTGGTGGAGCAGGCCCGCAAGGTGTCCATGCCCAAGGAGACGCTGGACCGCGCCATCAAGAAGGGCGCCGGGCTGACCGGGGAAGTCGTCCACTTCGAGCAGGCCATCTACGAGGGCTTTGCGCCGCACCGCGTGCCGGTGATGGTGGAGGTGCTGACGGACAACGTGAACCGCGCGGCGTCGGACATGCGCGTGCTGTTCCGCAAGGGTCAGCTGGGCACGGCCGGCTCGGTGGGCTGGGATTTCGATCACCTTGGCATGATCGAAGCCGAACCCACCACGCCCGGGGCCGATGCGGACACCGCCGCCATCGAGGCCGGCGCGCAGGACCTGCTGCCGGCCGATGAAGATGGCATCACCGTGTTCCTCACCGACCCCACGGACCTCGACCTGGTCAGCCGCGCCCTGCCCGCCCAGGGCTTCACGGTCCTGAGCGCCAAGCTGGGCTACCGGCCGAAGAACCCGATCGACCCGGGCAGCCTGAACGCCGAGCAGTTGGAGGAGGTGGAGAGCTTTCTGGCCGCGCTGGATGCCAACGACGACGTGCAAAATGTCTACGCCGGGCTGGCGGGCTGAGGCTACTCAACCGCTGGCGCCGCGCACTGCGCCAGCAGCCACTGCTCGAACGCCTTGACCGCAGGCCGTGACTTCGCGGCCGGATCCACGATGAGCCGATACGCCCGCGCTGAAGCGATGCCGGCGTCGAACGGCGTGACGAGCTGGCCGCTGGCCAGCAGTGCGTCCACCAGCGGCCGCCGCCCCAGCGCCACGCCCTGCCCCGCAATCGCCGCGGCAATCGCCTCGGAATAGCTCGAAAAGCTCAGCCGCGCCGCCGGCCGCAGGTCGGCCAGGCCCCAGGCGCTGAGCCAGGGTTCCCACTCGGCCGGCATGCCGGCACTGTCGCCGTCCATGGCCAGGTGCAGCAGCGTGTGGCGGGCCAGGTCCGCCGGCTCGCGCAGCGGCAGGCCCAGCTCGCCCACCAGGCGCGGGCTGCAGACGGGCAGCATGGCTTCGGCAAACAGCTGCTTGCCCTGGCCGGCGCCGATGGGGCTGTAGCGAATGGCGAGATCGAAGCCTTCACTGGCGAGGTTGCGGTTGCCCAGGCCGGCGTCCAGCCGCACGTCGATGCCCGGATGGGCGCGCGTGAAGCCGGTCAGGCGCGGAATCAGCCACAGCGACGCGAAGCCGGGCGTCGTCGTCAGCGCCAGTACCTGGCGCTGGTGCGGCTCGCGCACCGTGCGAACGGCCACGCGCAGCGTGTTCAGCGCGGCCGAACAGGCGGCGTGCAGGCGCTGGCCGTCCTCGGTGAGGGCCAGCGCGCGGTGGCGGCGCTCGAAGAGGGTGACGCCCAGTTCCTCCTCCAGTGCGCGCATCTGCCGGCTCATGGCCGACTGCGTGACGAAGCGCTCGGCGGCAGCCTGCGTGAAGCTCAGGTGCCGCGCAGCGGCCTCGAAGGCGGCCAGCAGCTGCAGCGGCGGAAGACGGTCGACGGGTTTGGTTGACATGCGCTGAAGGAATGCGAAGCCTTCCGAATCATCGTTTGTCGGCATGGCGTAGAAACCTCACTATCCGCGCCAGACGGCCCCGACGCAAGCATGCCAACCCGGCATGCCACCACCGCACGGCGCCGCCCGAGGAGCACACCATGCTGATCGACGTCCCCCACACCCGGCTGCTGTTGCAACGCGGCCAGACCTCGCGCCTGCCCGAAGCCCGCGCCACGCATCTGTGCAGCGCCGCCGGCACGCTGTGGATCACCGTGGACCACGACACGCGCGACATCGTGCTGGAGCCGGGCCAGTGCTTCACCGTGCAGAGCGACGAGGGCGTGACCGTGAGCGCGCTGAGCGGCCCTGCCGTGCTGGACCTGCGGCCCGCCGCCGAGGTGCGGGCGTGACAACCGATCTGGCCTCCGCCATCGTCGCGGCCCCGGCGGCTACGCAGGACTGGCACTTGCCCGGCGGCCACATCGCCCGCCTGCGCCCGCTGGCGCCCGGCGATGTCTGCGCTGAAAAGACCTTCTTCAACGGCCTGTCGCTGGGCTCGCGCCACCAGCGCTTCCACTTCGGCCTGCGCGAGCTGAGCCCTGCGCTGCTGAAGCTGCTGACCGACGTGGACCAGCGGCTGCACCGCGCCTGGGTCGTCGAGCTGCCGGCGCCGGCCGGGGCCATCGTCATTGCCGACGCGCGCTTCGTCTGCGACCCGCAGCGCCCGGCGGTGGCCGAGTTTGCGCTGGCTGTGGCCGACGACTGGCAAGGCCGCGGCCTGGGCCGGCGCCTCGTGGCCCATCTCATCGCCCAGGCGCGGCACCAGGGTGTGCGGGAGCTGTTCGGCGACGTGCTGGCCGAGAACCGCCGCATGCTCGCGCTGATGCGGGAGTTCGGCATGCGGCTGCGCACCCATGCCGGCGGCGCTCAACTGGTGCGCGCGATGCTGGAACTCTGACCCGTCGCCGGCCGCCAGGACAGGCGATCATGCCGGCATGCGTCGACTCTTCATCGCCGGCTTTGCACTGGCCGCCGGCACGCTGCTGCTGAGCCTGGCCGCGGGCGAACTGCTGACCCGGCCGGCCCGCGCCCCCATCGGCCCGCCGCCGCCCGGCCTTGTGGCCGAGACGGTCAGCATCCCCTACGGCGACGGCCAGCAGGTCAGCGGCTGGTTCCTGCCCGGCCGCGCCGGCGAAGGCGCCGTGCTACTTTTGCACGGCGTGCGCAGCAACCGCCTGCAGATGCTGGAACGCGCCCGCTGGCTGCAGGGCGAGGGCATGGGCAGCCTGCTGATCGACCTGCCCTCGCACGGTGAGAGCAGCGGCGAACGGATCACCTTCGGCCGCCGCGAGGCGCTGGGCGTGCAGGCGGCGCTGGGCTGGCTGCGCACGCGAGCACCGGGCGAGAAGCTCGCCGGCCTGGGCGTGTCGCTGGGCGGCGCCTCGCTGCTGTTCGCCGAGCGCCAGGCCGAGCTGGACGCGCTGGTGCTGGAGTCCGTCTACCCGACCATCACCGACGCGGTGCAGGACCGCCTGGTGACGCGCCTGGGCCCGGCCGGCATCTGGGCCGCGCCGCTGCTGCTTTTGCAGATCCCCCTGCGGCTGGGCTTCAGCGCGCAGGACCTGCGGCCCATCCACGCCATCGCCAGTTGCCGCGCGCCGCTGCTGGTGGCCTCGGGCACCGAGGACCGGTCCACGCGCTGGGTCGAGACGGAACAGCTATTCGCCGCGGCCCCGCAGCCCAAGACGCTGTGGCCGGTGCCCGGTGCAGCCCACCAGGACCTGCACAGCTTCGATGCCAAGGCCTACGAGGCGCGCCTGCTGCCCTGGCTCCAATCACATCTGCGCAAAGCCCCCGGCTGACGAGGCCAAGCCAGCACCGGCAAGATGCGGGCATGTCTGCCTTGCCCCCGCTCTCCATCCTCGACCTGGCGCCCGTCGTCGAAGGCGCCACCACCCGCGAAGCGCTGCTGAACAGCCTGGACCTCGTCAAGCTCGCCGACGAGCTGGGCTACACGCGCTACTGGGTGGCCGAACACCACAACATGGAGGGCGTGGCCAGCTCGGCCACGGCCGTGCTGATCGGCCAGCTGGCGGCGGCATCCCGGCGCATCCGCGTGGGCTCGGGCGGCATCATGCTGCCCAACCACGCGCCACTGACGATCGCCGAGCAGTTCGGCACGCTGGCCGAACTCTTCCCCGGCCGCATCGACCTGGGCCTGGGCCGCGCGCCGGGCACCGACCGGCCGACGATGCGCGCGCTGCGCCGCAGCCTGGAGAGCACGGGCGAGGACGCCTTCCCGAACGACGTGCTGGAGCTGCAGAGCTACCTCGCGCCCGTGGCGGCCGACGCCGCCGTGCGCGCCGTGCCGGGCCAGGGCACCGAGGTGCCGATCTGGCTGCTGGGCTCCAGCCTGTATTCCGCCCAGCTCGCCGCCTACCTGGGCCTGCCGTTCGCGTTCGCGTCGCACTTCGCGCCGGAGATGCTGATGCAGGCGCTGCAGATCTACCGCTCGACCTACAAGCCCAGCGTGCGCCACCCCCAGCCGCATGCGATGGTGGGGCTGAACGTCATCGTGGCGCCGACGGACGAGGAGGCGCAGTTCCTGTTCACGTCGGCCCAGCAGCGCTTCCTGGGCATGGTGCGCGGCCGGCGCGGCAAGCTGCCGCCGCCGGTGGCCAGCATGGACAAGCTGTGGTCGCCGGCCGAGGCGATGCAGGTGGAACGGATGTTGTCCGAATCGATCGTCGGTTCGCCGCAGACCGTGCGTGCCGGCCTGGCCGCGACCCGGGAGCGCACACAGGCGGACGAGTTCATCGTGGCCTGCGCGGTGCACGACCATGCGCTGCGGCGGCGCTCCTACGAGTTGCTGGCGCGGCTCTGAAATCGGTTCGCGCGTTGTCCGCGTTGTCCGCCTTGCCCAGCCGGCGGTCGCGGTGCACCCCCGAACCATTGCGGCTGGGAATCAATCGATGTTCTTGGCCAGGCGAGCTGCGAGCTTCATGAGCGTCGGGGCACGCTTCCTGCCATGCATTGAACGCAGTCGCGCCTTGGCAGCGCCAATGTCGATGCCCGCGCACGTCACCCACAGCGGCGGCGCTTCCTCTTCTCGCATCACCTCGAACTGCGCCGGCAGGCCCGGCAGGCGCCTTTTCGAAACACCGACGATGGGCACCTTACCGCCCAGCGCTTGATACAGGTGCTGGCCGAGGCCCGGCGTTTCGTCGGCATCAAGATGCACAAAGCCGTCCACCAGGATGAGCTCAGGCTCCAGGCTGTGCTCGCGCAACAGCTGCATCACGCAGGGCAGTTCTCGAAGGTCGAGCTCCCCTCGAACGGCCTTCTCGACGTGGGCGATGCGCGAGACGTAAGTCTTCGTCGCTTCCGCGGCGTCCCAGGCGTCGAAAGCTGCGGCGGCGGCATTCGCCTGCGTGCCATGGAAATGAACAGCGACTACGAGTTTCATGCAGGAGTATGAGCCGCTCGTTCACGCACTTGACGGTCAGCGGCCGCACAGCACTGGTCGAAAGGCAGGTCAAGGCCGAGTGCCAGCACCCAGATATGGCGGCTCCATGACTGCTGCTGCCGCTACTGGTCGTCGAGCAGTGCGCGGGGCCACCGTGCCCCCGGCGGCGCAGGCGTGAGCGGCCGCACACGCAAGCTTCGAATCGCGTTCTCGCGCACTCACCAGTCGCGGCTCCATCGAAGTTTGTGAAACCCACGGCACGCTGACCAGCAAGAGCTGTCGGTCGCGGTGGCGGCGTTGAGCGCTTGCGGCCCACGAAGGTCCGCGTCGAAGCATCGCAAGGTTCAGCCGGGCTCGGCGCCAGCGTTGGACGTTTCGGTCGACCTGCGCAACCGGTCCCTCATATGCACAGACCGCTCGTCGCAAACGCCTGTCAGTGGCGACTCAACGCGCCCAGAGTCAAGCCATCGACGACATCCCGTCATCGAGCCACCAAGGAAATCACCATGAACGACACCAATCAATCCAGCCCCTGCACCTGCACGACCTGCCCTGGAGCCGCGTGCAGCTGCGGCTGCCAGAAGCCCGCCGCACAGACCGACACCCAATCGGCCTGTGCCTGCGGCCCGCAGTGCCAATGTGGCCCAGGCTGCACCTGCGCCAAGAGCTGAGCCGCACTTCAGGGCCGTGCCGGCGGGGAGCAAACCATCGCTGGCGCCCGAGGCCTCATTTGCCACGCAACACTCCGCGAGTCCTCCATGAACACCTTCGCTCTTGCCTTCCTCGGTGGCATCTTTGGTGCCCTCCTGATGGACATCACCGAAAGCGCGTTGGCCTTGGCTGGCATCCGCAGCGGCGTCAAGGTCGCTCTGGTCGGCCGCTGGTTCCTTGGCTTGACGCGCGGGCACCTCGCCCACGCCGACATCCAGGCGTCGCCGTCGCTCCAACGCGAGACTGGCCTGGGGTGGGCCTTCCACTTCCTCATCGGCGGCGGCGGCGTGGCGCTCATCTACCCAGTGGCTCTCCTGCTGGTGGACATGCCCTTGCCCCCCATCCTGAGCGGCCTGCTGTTCGGCCTGGCCACGTCAGCGCTGCCCTGGCTCGTGCTCCTGCCAGCATTCGGCTGGGGCTGGTTCGGCCGGCGTGGCCCACGCGGCGCCAACGCCTTGCTCGCCAGCCCGCTATCGCACATTCCCTACGGCCTCGGCCTCGGCGCTGTCATGTCATTGAGCAGCGCAATCCAGTAGCCCCGAACTGCGATGGCGCCCGCGCGCGCAGACCGTTGGGTCGAAGGAATTGACCGTTCATGGACAAGCCCGCGCGTTCGCCTCGCCGCCGCTTGGCGACGGACCACCCCGGCCCTAGAGTCGGATTCGCCACCTTCGATTCGCAACACCGTTGCCCTCCATGCCTTCGTCACCCCCCACGATCGCCGACTACTGGCCCGACAGGCTGAAGGGCGCGCTGCCGGTCATCGCGGCCGCTGCGGCCTTCTGGGCGCTGGCTTCGACACTGCTGTTTTTCATCGCTCCAGGCCTGGAGACCTATCCGCGCCTGCTGGTGTTTCATGAGTGCGTCGGCCTGACATTGATGGCCTGCGCGCATGTTCTGCTGCGCTCGCGCCGGTTCGATCGATTCAATCCCGCGCTGCGCTGGCTGCTCATCGGGCTGATCGCCATACCGACGGGCTACTTCGTCGGACACCAATTCGCCTTCATCTTGCTGGGCGAGCCGACGCGCATGGTGGGGCACCAGCAGATCAGCCTGATCCCCATCCTCTTCACCGTGCTGGTGGGCGGTATCGCCCTGCATTACTTCGCGACCCGGGAAACCCTGGCGAAGGAAGCGACTGCACGGTCCGAGGCTCAGCGCCTCGCCGTCGAGGCCCAGCTCCGGCTGCTGCGGGCGCAACTCGACCCGCACATGCTGTTCAACTCGATGGCCAATGTACGTTCGCTGGTGCGGGAGGACGTCGATCGCGCCGAGTTGATGATCGACCAGCTCATCGTCTACCTGCGCAGCGCGCTGGCCGCCTCTCAGACCGAGTCGGTGGCGCTGAGCCGCGAGTTCGCGCAACTGCGCGCCTACCTGGACATCATGGCCCTGCGCATGGGCCCGCGCCTGAGCTACCGGCTCGAACTGCCGGCCGCACTCGAGCGCACCGAGGTGCCGCCCATGCTGCTGCAGCCGCTGGTTGAAAACGCCATCAAGCACGGCCTGGAGCCGAAGGTCGGCCACGGCAGCATCGAGGTCGTGGCGCGCGCCATGCCCGCAGGCATCGAGATCCGCGTGAGCGACAGCGGCCTGGGGCTGCCGTCCGACGAGGACGACGGCCCTACGGCCCGCCCGGCCAACGCCAGCTACGGCCTTCAGCACGTGCGGGACCGCCTGCGCGTGTTGTATGGCCCCGCCGCGCGGCTCAGCCTCGAACGCCGCGACCCCACCGGCGTCTGCGCCGTGGTGTTCATCCCGTCCTGAACGAGCCCCTTCGTCGCACGCCGAGGAGACCTGCATGACCCCGAGCCGCCCACCCACTGCCGTCATCGCCGAGGACGAGCCCGTTCTCGCGCGCACCCTGACCCGCCTGCTGGAGCAGGTGTGGCCGGAACTTCGCATCGCCGGCGTGGCTGACGACGGTCTGCGGGCCACCGAGCTGGCGCTGGAAGCGCTTCCCGATGTGATGTTCCTCGACATCAAGATGCCCGGTCGCACCGGGATCCAGGTGGCCGAGGTGGTTGCCGACGACTGGCCCGATGACCGGGCCGAGCCGCTGTTCGTGTTCATCACGGCCTACGACAACTTCGCCGTTCCGGCGTTCGAGCGCGCTGCAGTGGACTACCTGCTCAAGCCCGCCACGGCCGAACGCTTGCAGCAAAGCGTGGACCGGTTGAAGTCGCGCCTGGCGGAGCGTGCAGCGTCACCCCAGGCCGGTGACATGGCAGCGCTGATGCAGCGGATGCAGTCCATCGCCAAGCCCGAGGGCGAACCGGGCGAACGCATCAAGGTTATTCGCGCTGGCGTGGGCAACACCGTGAGGATGATTCCGGTGGCCGACGTGGTCTGCTTCGAGGCCACCGAGAAGTACGTGAACGTCGTGACGCCGGCCGGCGAAGCGCTGGTTCGCATGAGCCTGCGTGAGCTGATGGCGCAGATCGACTCGACCGACTTCATCCAGGTCCATCGCAGCGTGATGGTGAACAGCACCGCCATCCTCAGCGCCACCCGCGACGAGAACGGCCACTACAGCCTCGCCATGCGCGGCCTGCAGCGGCCGTTGCGCGTCAGCCGCGCCTTCGGCCATTTGTTCAAGCCGATGTGAGCCTGGCAGCGCCCGCTGCCGGCCGAGCGCCGGCCAGGGGCACGGCATCAAGGGCGCACGCGCTCGAGCGCATTCAGGCGCACCTGCAGGTCCTGAGCGTCGGCGGCGCGGGCGAGGTATGGGTCTGCTGCGCTGGCAGCGCGCCTTCCAGCGAGCCACGCCGCGAGGGATCTCACCAGCATCGTGGCGGCGTGCCGCGCGGCACCGGCGGTCAAGGAGCGCAGGCGTCGCAACCACGGCGTGCCGTGCTGGGCCGGACTGCCTGCGTCATGGGTGGGATTGAGGGTTGGGCTCATGCGGCACTTTCTCGGGGCTTGATTGACGGGATGACTGCAGTGAATGCCACTGTCGTTTCCCGACCGGCAGCCCGACAGCACCGCGCGACGGACGAAGCGCCCGCGTGCTGCAGCGGTAGCCGGCGTCTACCGGGCGGTAATCCGGCTTGCGACGCGGTGGCCGGCGAACGCCTCAACACAGGCGGCGCGGCACCCCGACGGGGCGCTGCGATCGCAACGACGCCAGCGGCCACGCGCCAACCGCTTGGTCGCGCAGTTCGACCGCTGCCGGACGCCAGCGCACGGCTCGTCGCCTGAGGCTGTCGAGCCAGCGGGCAGCCGCGCACAGTGGCCTCACCCCGCCGCCGAGCGGCTTGCGGGCCGGCCCCCTCATCCACCACCGCTCAGGAAACGCACCATGAACCGCCGACTCGTCAACCTGCTCTCGCTGGCCTCGCTGGCACTCACCACCGGCTGCATGTCCGCACCCAAGGACCTCGACCTGTCGCTGACTCGCACCAGCGTCGACAGGAAGTACGTCGTGACGCTGCAGCCGCCCGCTGCACCGGCTGCCATCAACCAACTGCATTCGTGGCAGGTCAGCGTTGCCACCCCGGCCGGCCTGCCGGTGGCGCAGGCCCGCATCCAGGTCGATGGCGGCATGCCGCAGCACGGCCACGGCCTGCCGACGCGCCCGCGGGTCACACAGGAACTCTCGGCCGGCACCTACCTGATCGAGGGCATGAAGTTCAGCATGACCGGCTGGTGGGAAATCAAGCTCGCGATCGACGGCGCGCAAGGTGCCGACCGGCTGACGTTCAACACCTTGGTCGCGCAGCCTGGCGCAGGCCGCTGAGCCCGGGCTGCCCCCTTCGCAAGGAGATCGCGATGAGTCGACCTGCTTCGATGAGCTGGCGCCTGGCTGGCGCCATCGCCGCCAGCGCGGCGCTGGTGATGACGCTGGCCAGCGCCGATGCCGCCGAGCCGCTGCGCGCCGCCTTCGGCTGGAGCGCCGAGGAGCTGGACGTGCTCGCGTCGCTCAGCCTGAAGCGCCTGCCGCCGCAACCGGCCGACCCGTCCAATGCGGTGGAGCGCCTGCCCGCCGCGGTCGGGCTCGGGCAGCGGCTGTTCAACGACCCGCGCCTGAGCAGCAACGGTGCGGTGTCCTGCGCGAGCTGCCACGACGCGCGCAAGCAGTTCCAGGACGGGCTGGCGGTCAGCCGCGGCGTGGGCACGGGCACGCGCCGGGCCATGCCCATCGTCGGCAGCGGCCACACCACCTGGCTGTTCTGGGACGGCCGCAAGGACAGCCTGTGGGCCCAGGCGCTCGGCCCGCTGGAGGACGCGGCCGAGCACGGCGCCAACCGCACGCGCCTGGCGCAGGTCGTCGCGGCGCATAACCGCGCGGCGTACGAAGCCGTGTTCGGCGCGATGCCGCCGCTCGGCGGCCTGCCGCCGGACGCCGGCCCGCTCGGCACGCCGGCCGAGCAGATCGCGTGGGCCGCGATGGACTCACGCCAGCGGCAGGACGTGTCCCGCGTGTTCGCCAACATCGGCAAGGCGATCGCGGCCTACGAGAAGTCGCTCGCGCTGGTGCCGGCGCGCCTGGACCGCTACCTGGACGGGCTCGCCCGCCACGACCCCGCCGCTGCCGGCGTGCTGAGCCCGCCGGAGCTGCGCGGCCTGCGCCTGTTCATCGGCAAGGCCCAGTGCGTCAGCTGCCACAACGGGCCGCTGCTCACCGATCAGCAGTTTCACAACACCGGCGTGCCGCCGCGCAACGCCGCCAAGCCTGATCGCGGCCGTGCCGCGGCGGTCGCCAGGCTGCTGGGCGACGAGTTCAACTGCCTGGGCCCGTTCAGTGACTCACGGACCGCCCAGTGCCAGGAGCTGCGCTTCATCGTCAGCGACGACCCGGCGCTGGAGGGGGCGTTCAAGACGCCCAGCCTGCGCGGCGTGGCGCAGCGCCCGCCCTACATGCATGCAGGCCAGTTCGACACGCTGGAGCAGGTCGTTCGCCACTACGTGAAGGCGCCGGGCGCAGCTGTGGGTCACTCGGAACTGACAGCCCGCCAGCCGGCCAGGCGCGCCCTGCAGGCCGGCGCGCGGGCGCCCATCGAGCTCAGCGATGCCGAGCTGGCGGACGTGGTGAGCTTCCTGGGCGCGCTGAGCGCAGACCCGCCCGTGGTGGCCGCTGCACCGTGAGCGCCGTCCCGTCCACCGGCAACCAACGGGAGCGAACCATGCCCCATCAGCTCGATGCGATCCCGGGCCAGCTTGCCCACACGCTCGACTTGCTGGCGCGCTCGATGGCCGATGGCCTGCTGGCCTGGCAGGAGTATTCGGACACGCTGGCCTGCCATCTGCGCCGACAGCTTTGCTGCTCGACGGTCGAGCTGTGGCGCGTCGCCGTGCTCCACGGCCGCCGCACGCTCGTGCGCATGGGTCACTGCCGGGCCGATGCGGTGGGAGGGCCGCCGCTGCGCGTGCCGCCAGGCGCGGCGCTCGACCTCTATCTGGCTCAGGTGCGCGCGCTGAACGTCTACGCCTGCAACGACAGCCAGGGAGACCCGCTCGGGCGCGCCTTGGCGTGTGGCGATGCCCCGAGCGATCAGCCCGGCGCCTTCATGGACGCCATGCTGGTCCTCAACGCCCAAGCCATCGGTGTGCTGAGCTGCCACCATGACTGCGGCCCGCGCCTCTGGGCAAGCGAGGAGAGGGCCTTGCTCAGGCGACTGGCCGCCCGGGTGGCGCTGCACCTAGCCCGCATCGACCTGCACCGCTGCGAGGTGGATCACACGGCAGCGCCACGCCACGCACTCCCCCTCGCCGCGGTCCCCGAGTTCCCCATGCCAGCTGCGCACCGGGCGCCGCTGACACCAGCCACACCCTGGCGCTGACCTGCACACCAACTCCGCATACCGATGAAGCCCACCCCCTCTACCGTCGCACCCGCGTTGTTGGCGCTGCTGCTGGTGCTGTCCGGCCTGGACCAGACCCTGCTGTCGGCAGCGCTGCCGACGATCGTGCGCGAGCTCGGCGGCGCCGACCGCTCCTCATGGGTGTTCACCGGCTTTCTCGTGGCGTCCACCGTGGCGATCCCGGTCTACGGCAAGCTGGCCGACCGTTGGGGCGTGAAGCCGCTGCTGCTGGTGGCGGCGGGGCTGTTCATGGCGGGCGAGGCAGCCTGTGGCGCAGCGCCCACGATGGATGCGCTGGTTGCCGCACGTGTTGTTCAGGGCCTTGGCGGTGGCGGGTTGTTGACGCTGACGCTGCTGGCCACCTCGGCGCTGGCCCGGCCAGAGGAGCGCAGCGTCCGTGTGGCGCGCCTGGGCGCGGCCTATGGCCTGGCAACGATGGCGGGCCCGCTGGTGGGCGCAATCGTCACCCAACATCTGTCCTGGCGCTGGGCCTTCTTCACTGCGCTGCCCTTGGCGCTGGCCGCCTGGGTCGGGCTGGCGCGCACGCCGATGCCCCAGCCGCAGGGCGAGCGCCGCCCGCTGGACTGGCCAGGCGCGGCACTGTTGGCGGCCATGCTGGTGTGCGCACTGCTGGCCACGCGCAGTCGCGTGTTGGGCACCGGCGCGGCCATCGGCCTGGCCACCGCAGCAGGGGTGCTGCTGCCGGTCTGGCTCTGGCGTGAACGCCACGCTGCCGACCCCGTCGTGCCGCTGTCCTTGTTCGGCCGCCCGGGCTTTGCGGCCAATGCCTGGCTGGCGGCCAGCGTGGGCATGGCGTTGTTCACCGCCGTGGTGTTCGTGCCCTTGCTCCTGCAGGGCGTGCGACACCTGACACCCACCGCTTCGGCAGGACACCTGATGCCGCTGATGGCGGGGCTGCTGCCGGCCTCGCGACGCGCCGGTGCATGGCTGCGGCGTGGCAGGGCGCCACGCTCGCTGGCCTGGGTGGCGTCTCTCGCAATGGCCGGTTCGCTGGCGCTGCTGGCCGCTCTGCTGCACGGCGGCGTCACCTCGCCCTGGGCGGTGTCGGCCGTGCTGCTGCCACTGGGCGCGGGGCTGGGGCTGGCTCTGCCGGTGCTGACCATCGTCTCGCAACGCGCCGCCCCGCCCACACAGGCGGGCATCGCGACCGCGCTGCCCATGATGCTGCGCGCCCTGGGCGGCGCCACCGGGGTGGCCTTGCTGGGCGAGTACCTGTCGCGCCATGCGGGTGACGGACTCGTCGCCGCACTGGCCGGCGCCTTCACAGCGGCCGCTGTAGCGGCGCTACCGGCCTGCTTCGCTGCTCGCGCGCTGCCGGTGCGCCTGGCGCCGCCTTCGATCGTCTGACCCTTCAGGAGCCCGCATCCATGCCTGCTTTTCGTCCAATCCAGGGCCTCGTACTCGCCTTGTTGCTGCTGTCCACCCCATTTGCAATGGCTCAGGAGCTCGATGTGCTGCATCAACTGCGACACGCCGGCGTGAGCATCCTCGCCATCGCCGCCCTGTCGGTGCTGGCCGTGGCGGTCAGCATCGAGCGCCTCGTGCATTTCAGGGCCGACCGCTGGGCGCCAGCGGCGCTGGTGCCACAGCTCCTGCCGCTGTGGGACGCGGGGCAGGTCGACGAGGCGCGCTCGCTGCTGGACCGCGACCGCAGTGCGCTGGCCCGCATCCTGGCCTTCGTGCTCGAGCACCGTCAACTCGACGCCGCAGTCCTGGCTGCGCGGGCCGCCGAGATGGCCTCACACGCCTTGCGGCAACAGCAGCAGAAGGCTTACGCGCTGGCGGTGGTGGCCACGGTGGCCCCCATCGTCGGGCTGCTGGGAACGGTGATCGGGATGATCGAGGCGTTTCACGTCATCGCCACCGCGGGCGGCCTGGGCGACCCGGCCCTGCTGGCCGGGGGCATCAGCAAGGCGCTGGTGAACACCGCTGCCGGGCTGTCCGTCGCCTTGCCCGCGTTGGCGTTGCACCACTTCTTCAAGCATCGCCTGACGGCCGTGGGTCTGGCGCTGGAGGCGCAGTTGAACGAGGTGCTGGACCGGTCTCTTCAACTGGCGGGGAATCGCCATGCGCATTGACATCCAAGACGCCGAGGAGCCGGAGATCGGTCTGATCGCCCTGATCGACTGCATCTTCTTCCTGCTGATGTTCTTCATGGTGGCCACCTCGTTCAAGCAGCAGGTCGGTGACCGCCAGCCGCAGGACCTCCCCATCGAATTGCCAGCGGCCGAGGTGACGCCGAATCGTGCGCAGGCTGCGCCGACCGAGCCGCTGCTGATCGGCGTCGATGCGCGCGGCCGTTTCCAGCTCGGCGGCCAGACGGTCGGCGTGCAGGTCCTTCGCGAGAGGCTGCGCGACGCGGCCCGTGAGCAGCCGCGACGCACGGTGCGCGTGGAGGGTGACCGGCGCGCCAGCTACCAGCACATCGTGCATGTTCTAGACCTGTGCGCCAACGAGGGCCTGACCTCGGTCTCGCTGCGCACCCAGCCATGAAGCCGTCCCGCTGGGCACGGCGCGACGCCCTGGGCTGGCTCGACCGACATCCCTTTCTCGTGGGGTCGCTGCTGATGCATGCGCTGCTGTTGGCGCTGCTGTGGGTCATCGGTCCGCAGCCCGTCGGGCCGGAGCGGGTGGCGCCGCGCAGTGCACAGGACCGTGCGCGCATCGAGGCCTCGCTGCAGACGGCCCGGCAGATGCACCTGGAGCGCCGGGTCCAGGCGCTGGAGGCGGCGCGGCGTGCGCTGGTGGGCACGCCGGCGCCGACCGGGGTCGCGCCGTCACCGAACCCGCATGCCCTGATGGCACGTGCGCACGCGGCCGTCGAGGCGATCCGGCATGCCGAGCAGAGCCGCCGAGCCGAGGAACTGTCTCGTCTGCTCAAGCTGCCGCTGCACAAGGCGCTGAGACAGATCCAGGCCGAGACGGCCGCCGAGAGTTCCAAGGCGGGCAGCAGCGACGAACAGTTGGCGCGGCTGGAGAACCAGGTGCAGGCGGCCGTGGCGCGCGAAGCTGGGCGACGGCACCGCGGCCTGCAAGGGGCGCCGGTTCAACTGGTCAGCAGCCCGGCACCGGGCGGGAGTGGTCAAGGCGGCGGACGTGGTGCAAATCGCGCAAATGGTGGCCTGGGCGGCGGCAAGTCCGGCGGCCCGGGGTATGCGTTCTTCGAGGATCGCGTCTACACCGAGCGCCGGCCGCTTGACCTGCCGCCGCCGCAGCGCACGGGAACCGGGCAGCGCCTCGGCGCCGGCGGCCGGTTTGCCGACCGCATCTACCTCGACCGCTGGTACATCGCGGGTCCGTTCGAGGCCCAGGGGCGGGCCAGCCTGCAAACGCCCTATCCGCCGGAGTGGGGCGTCGACCTGGAAGCCGCCTACGCGGGCAAGGGCGGGCGCACGCTGGGGTGGCGCTACACCAGCGACCAGACCTATCCCGTCGAGGCCAGGCCTCACGCCGAGAACAGCATCTACTACGCCTACGCCGAACTGCGCGTGGACCGGGAGCAGGACGTGTGGCTGGACCTCGGCGTCGACGACGAAGGCAAGCTGTGGCTCAACGACGTGCCCGTCTGGACCAGTGACAGCGGCGACAAGCCCTGGTATCGCCAGCCGTACTACACCTTGAGCACGCAGTTGCTGAACTTCGGCCTGGTCGAAACCGCGGTGCGCGTGCGCCTGCGCGCCGGCCGCAACACCTTGCTGCTCAAGCACTACAACGCCAGCGGGATCAAGTTCTTCTCGGTCGTGCTGCGTCCGGCCTGACGTTCCGCGGCCATGCCTCGTGGCCGTGCGTTGCATCCGCGCAGCGCCTGCCGGGCGCCGGCATCCACCGTCCGGTCGCGGGTTCGAACCCTTGCAGGACAGATTTCGACCGTTCGGCGCCGGCCGCTGTCGCCGCCTGCGGCTGACGCCGACAGTGCACCACAGCGAACGCAGGTCGCGTTCGCGTCAACCAGGAGCAACGGCGCGGGCGAAGCTGCGGCACCTCGTGCCTTGACGCCAGGAGATCGAACCATGGAGTACATCGTCGGCATCACCCTCGCGGTGTTGTTTTGCGCCGCTGTCGGCGCACTGGGCCTGGGCCGTGAGCGGGCGTTCTACCCCGCCGTCGTGATGGCTGTTGCGTCCTACTACGTCGCGTTCGCCGTCGCCGACGGCCGCAGCATCGTCATGTGGGCCGAGGTGGTCATCGCAGCCGTATTCATTGTCTCGGCGGTCGCGGGTTTCAAGTTGAACCCATGGATCGCCGTCGCTGCACTGGGCGGGCACGGCGTGATGGATGGCTTCCACCACTACCTCGTGCGCAACGCCGGCGTGCCGCAAGCCTCGCCGGGGTTCTGCATGAGCTTCGACATCACCGCGGCCGTGTGGGTGGCCTGGGTCATGCGGGCTCGCGCCCGAGGCGGTGCGGCGCGATATGGCCTGCGTGTTGAATGAGCACGGAGAGAGGCGGCCCAAAGCGCTGTGGCCATGGCCTCCGACTCAGTTCAATTGAAGACTGCCGCATGAAGCCTTGGCTGGCGCGCCTTCCTGCCAGTTCCACTGGGCAGCAGGGGACCGTAACTTGCACCTGTTGCCCGACATTCGAGGAGATGACATGAACCGGATCTATCGAGCACTTGCTTGCGTCGCCTTCCTCGCCATGGCGAGCACCACCGCGCGATCCGCAGACTCGCGACTTGGCTTCCAGGTCACAGGCGCCAGCGATGCAGACGCCAAGGTGTTCGCAGTTGGCGTCTGGTATCCCACCGACTCGCAGGCCTCGCCTGGCCCGATGGGAGCAGTGCAGGATGCCGCGGTGGCCGGCAAGCGCCTGCCCTTGGTCGTCATCTCGCACGGCAATGGCGGCGGCATGGCGAGTCACATCGACCTGGCACTCGCCCTGGCCAGCGCCGGCTACGTGGTTGCGGCACCGATGCATGCGGGAGACAACTTCCAGGACCCGAGTGCCTCCGGCTCAGCCGCGCTGTACAGCGGCCGCAACCGCCAGCTCCGTGTGGCCCTGGAGCACATGCTGACCCAGTGGCAGGGGCACGACGCCATTGATGCGGAGAAGGTGGGAGCGTTTGGCTTTTCCGCCGGTGGCTTCACAGTCATGACAGCGGCCGGGGCACAGCCGGACATGAGGCTCATTGCGAAGCACTGCGCAACCTCGCCTGAATTCATCTGCAAGGTCCTCGACCATTACAAGTCTCCACTGCTGAACGCGGACGCGCAGGCCGGAGAGCCGATGCAGGCCAGCCCGCGGATCAAGGCCATCGTCGTCGCCGGCCCCGGGCTGGGTTTCACGCTGACACCAGCGGCGTTGTCTGCCGTGAAGCTGCCTGTGCAAGTGTGGAGCGGCGAGAGGGACGACAAGGTTCCCTATGCCACCAATGAGAAGCTCATCAAAGAGGCGCTCGCTCAGAACGGCCTGGACGCCGACTTCCATTCCGTTCCGAATGCTGGGCATCTGTCGTTCACTGCCCCTTGCGGCGCCGTGAGGGTTCCCGAACTCTGCACAGACCCGGAAGGCTTTGACAGAGCGGCCTTCCACGAGAGCATGAACGTGAAGGTCGTGGCGTTCTTCGACCGCGCCCTCAGGCGCTGAGAGCATGACCTGAGGCAAACCGGCGAGACCGGCAGTGCGGGATCGCCAGCCGCGACGTTCGGTGGACAAGAATGCACCTCCGAAGGCACACCATGCCGCAGCCTGCCCGGCTGAATGACTGCTTTGGGCAGATGCTGTTGAAGAAGTCGGTGATCGGCGCAGGTTCAGCCCTGCCAGGCAGGTTGCGCCGGCTCGCGGTTCACCTTTGTTCATCAGAACGAGGTCTTTCGACCCGGTTTTGAGGTTGATCGGTGGGGTTTCGCCTCAAGCGGGCGCACCAATGCCTTGGATCGGCGGGCCTTGCGGCACCAGGACCGCCAGACGACGCAGGTTCTGCACTACCGCCGCCATCGTGAACTCGTCGCTCGCTCCGCTGAGCCCTCGCAGGCGCAGCCGATCCAGCCGCAGGATTCGCTTCAGGTGGGCGAACAGCATTTCCACTTTCTTGCGCTCGCATCGTGAGCGCTCGTACTGCTCGGTCGTGGCGATCTTGCGCGCCACGTCGCGCGCGGCTTCGTGAACGCTGCGTGCGATCTTGCGCATCGGGGTGTTGGGGCAGCAGCGCTGCTTCATGGGACAGCTCGAGCAATCTTGCTTCCTGGCGGTGTAGATGATGGTGTCGGCCTTGGTGACGTGACTGCGCTCGATCTTGAAGGCTCGCCACTGGCTGCGCAGCGGACGGCCTTGCGGGCAGGTGTATTCGTTGGCTTGCTCGTCCCAGATGAACTCGCTGCTGGAGAACGTGTCGTCGTCGCGCTGCGTGCGATCCCATACGGGCACGTGCGGCTCGATGCCCTTGTCGTCGACCATCCAGCTCAGCATGGCCGCCGTGCCATAGGCCGTGTCACCGATCAGGCGTTGGGGCTTGAGTTCAAACTGCGCCTGCACCCGATCGACCATCACTTTGGTGGACTCAGTTTCGGCAGTGCGGTGCGCCGGCGTGGCCTGAACGTCCAGGATCACGCCGTGCGCAACATCGATGAGGTAGTTGGTCGAGTAGGCGTAGAAGGCGGGCCCGCCCACGGCCGCCGTCCAGCTGGCTTGGGGGTCGGTCAGCGAGATCTTCTTGGGCATCACCTTGCCCAAGGCTTCGGCGTCCAAGCCCTGGAGGTACTCGCGCACGGCACGGGTGCTCAGCGCCGGGTCCTTCCAGTCGACGGGATCGGTGCCGGGAACGCCCCGCTGACTGCTGGCATCCGCCGCCACGATGCTGGCGTCCACGGCAAAGCCTTCGGCTTTGACCAGTCCGGCCGCCATGCACCGACGCACGACCTCGTCGAACAGCCAACGAAAGACGCCGCTGTCGCGGAAGCGGCCATGGCGGTTCTTGGAGAAAGTGGAGTGATCGGGCACCGAGTCGTCAAGACTCAGGCGGCAGAACCAGCGGTAGGCCAGGTTGAGATGGAGTTCCTCGCACAGGCGACGTTCAGACCGAATGCCGTAGCAGTAGCCCACGATCAGCATGCGCAACATCAGCTCGGGGTCGATGGACGGGCGGCCGATCTGGCTGTAGTGCTCAGCAAGGTGCTCGCGCAGACCGCCGAAGTCGAGGCAGCGGTCGATGCGGCGCAGCAGGTGGTTCTGAGGGACGTGGTCTTCGAGATTGAACGAGTAGAAGAGTCGATCCTGCCCGCTCGCTTGTCGTCCCATCATCTCGGCGCCCTCCAAGATTAGAACCGCTAACGCACTAATTGTGCGAATAACAGGTCAGATTGGGCGGGGAGTTTTTCAACAGAATCGGCAACGTACCGTAACCCAGTCCTCCGCTGCGAGTGACCGCACCCGCTGCAACGCGGTCCGTCGAAAGAGCTGGCAGTACTGAGCTCTGCCGCCCCCCTCGCGCGTCGGACGCCGAGTCGATTGCAGAAGTTTTGGCCCCGAACAACGGCCCGCGTCGGGCGCGGACAGCGCCCCCCCGAAGCTACATTGGGTTCAGCCGCCCTCAGCCCGCTGCCAGCGCATGCAGACGCAGACCTACTACGCCGACACCGCACCCGCCCTGACCTTCCCGCCGCTGGCTGATTCGTCCGGCAGCGTGGAAGTGGCCGTGCTGGGCGGCGGCTTCGCAGGGCTGGCCACCGCGCGCGGACTGCAGGAGCGTGGCGTCGCCAGCGTCGCGGTGCTGGAGGCGCAGACCATCGGCCATGGCGCATCCGGCCGCAATGGTGGCTTCGTGTTCGGCGGCTACAGCCGCGACGCGGCGGACCTGGTGAGCGACTTGGGGCCTGCGCAGGCGCGCGAGTTCTATGCCCACAGCCGCGAGGCCGTCGCGCTGATCCGGTCGCGCATCGAGCGCCATGCCATCGCCTGTGATCGCGTGGAAGGCGGCGCGCTGCTGCTCAACTGGTTCAGGCACAGCCTGCGGGCCGAGCGCCAGTTGCGCGGCCAGGCGCGCTGGCTGCGCGAGAACTTCGGCGTCGTCTGGGACGAGATCGAACCCGCGCAGGTGCGGCAGTGGCTGGACACGGAGCGTTATGGCGGCGCGCTGCTGGAGCGCGACGCCTTTCATTTCCATCCGCTCAAGTACGCGCTGGGGCTGGCTCGCGTCATCGAGCAGGCCGGCGGCCGGGTGCATGAGCACAGTGCCGTGATGAGCATCGACCGCCTGCCTGCGGGCGGCTTCGTGTTGCGCACCGCGCAGGAAGCCTCGATCCGCGCGGCCCAGGTCGTCGTGGCGGGCGGCGCCTACCTGAAGACCGTGCTGCCGGCCTTGACGGCCGCGCGCCTGCCGATCGCGACCTATGTCATCGCTACCGAGCCTCTGCCGCCGGCGCTGCGGCCCATCCGCACGCCCGCGGCGCTTTACGACAACCGTTTCGCCTTCGACTACTACCGGGCGCTGGCCGACCACCGCCTGCTGTGGGGCGGCCGTATATCCATCCAGCAGCGCGACCCGGCCCGCATTGCGCAGATGCTGCAGGCCGACCTGCTGAAGGTCTATCCGCAGCTGGCGGCGGTGCGCATCGAGCATGCCTGGGGCGGCCTGATGAGCTATGCCCGGCACAAGATGCCGCAGATCGGCCAGCTCGCACCGGGCCTGTGGTTCGCGCAGGCCTTTGGCGGCCACGGCGTGGCGCCCACGACAGTGGCCGGCGAGTGGCTGGCCGAGGCCATCAGCGGCCGCGCGGAGCTGCCTGCTGCCCTGCAGCAGTATGGGTTGACGCCGGTGTTCGGCCAGGCCGGGCTGCTGGCGGCCCAGGCGAGCTACAGTTGGGCGGAGCTGCGGGACGCGCTCAGGGAGCGGCTCACTTGATGCGCTGCTTCTCGAGCTTGCGCGCCAGCGTGCGCCGGTGCATGCCCAGCCGCCGGGCGGTCTCGCTGATGTTGAAGTCGGTCTCGGCCAGCACCTCGTGGATGCGCTCCCACTCCAGCGTCTTGATGGACGCGGTCTGGCGCTCGGTCACCTCGACCTCGGCATCGCCCTGCTTGCGCGCGAACGCGGCCTCGATGTCGTCGGTGTTGGCCGGCTTGGCGAGGTAGTGGCAGGCACCGAGCTTGATGGCTTCCACGGCGGTGGCGATGCTGGCGTAGCCGGTCAGCACGACGATCAGCACTTCCGGGTCCCAGCCATGCAGGTGCTGCACGCAGCTCAGGCCCGAGGCGCCGCCAGCGAGCTTGAGGTCGACCACGGCGTGGCCCAGTTCCTCGTCCTCGGGCAGGCCGTCGAGCAGCGCCTTCATGTCGTCCAGGCCGGTGGCGCGGACGACACGCCAGCCGCGGCGCTCGAAGGAGCGGGTCAGCGTGCGGGCAAAGCTGTCGTCGTCTTCGACGATCAGCAGGAAACGATCTTCTTCAGCGGTGACGGGCATCTGGCGCGGATTGTCGCGGCAGCAAGGAGGCCAGGGGCAGAGTCAACACCACTTCAGCGCCGCCGGCCTCGCGGTTGCGCGCCTGCAGCCGCCCGCCCAGCGTGCGCGCGACGTTGACCGACAGGAAGATGCCCATGCCGCGGCCCGGCTGGCCCTTGCTGCTTTGATAGGGGTTGCCGAAGTGCGCCAGCATCTCGGCGCTGAAACCCGGGCCGTCGTCGAGCACGCTCAAGCACAGCGTGTCCTCGTCCGGGCAGGCTGCCACCAGCGTGAGCGCGGCGCCCGGCGCAGCCTCGGACGCGTTGTCCAGCAGGTTGGCGATGACCTGCTGCAGCGCGGTGTCCGAAATGATCTCCACCTCGGGCAGGTTTTCGCAGCGCAGGGCCAGCGGGGCCTGCGGATGGGCAGCGCGCCAGTGGGCGGCCAGTCGGTCGATGAAGGTCTGCAGGCGGGTCAGCTCGGGTGCCTCGCCGCGCATCTCGCCGGCCGACATCAGGATGCCCGTCACGATGGCCTTGCAACGCAGGATCTGGCGTTGCATCTCCTCGATCTCGTCGCGCAGCTCGGGCTCGGCGGCGAAGGGTGCCATGTGGGCCCAGTCGCCGAGGATGACGCTGAGCGTGGCCAGCGGTGTGCCCAGCTCATGCGCCGCACCGCTGGCCAGCAAGCCCATGCGCACGATGTGCACCTCCTCGGCCGCGCGCTGCTGCAGTTCGGCCAGCTCGGCGTCGCGCTGGCGCAGGTTGCGGTTGATGCGGACGATGAAGACGCTGAGCAGCGCCACGTTCAGCAGGAAGCACAGCAGCAGGCCGCCCAGGTAGTTGGGGGACAGCGTCGTCGGCGAGGTGGCGTCCAGCAGCAGCGGCCGGTGCCATTGCGTCAACAGCACGAAGCCCGACACCGCGCTGAACATGACGGCCATCAAGAAGGCCGGCCGCAGCAGCACCGAGGCCACGGCGACCTGCAGCAGGTAGAGGTAGATGAAGGGGTTGTCGCTGCCGCCGGCCAGATAGAGCTGGCCCGTCAACACGCCGACGTCCACCAGCAGCGCGATGCAGAGCTCGATCTGCGACACCGGCTGCGTGAGCTTACTGCGCCAGATGCTGAAGAGGTTGAAGACGACCAGGATGCCGAGCAGGCTCAGCATCTCGGCCCAGGGCAGCGCGATGGCGAGGCCAACGTGCACGACCAGCACGGTGGCGAGCTGGCCGACGACGGCCAGCCAGCGCAGCTCAATGAGCTGGCGCAGGTTGGCGCGGCCGGCGCGGCGCTCGGGCGCGACGGCAACGGCTTCGGCGGTGATCGGCAGCGGCGTGGTGTTCAAGACGGGACGCGCCGGCGCTCGTCGCGGACCAGATAGACCGCAGCAGCAGCGGCCATGGCCGCAAGCGCCAGCCAGGTGATGGCGTAGACGGCGTGATTGTTGGCGAAGCGCACCACCGTCAAGCCTGGGCGCGGCCAGCGGCGCGGCTGGGCGGGGTCGGCGGACTCGTCGACGAAGAAGCGGGCGACCGCGCCGGTGAGTTGGAGCTGCGTGGCGATGCCGGCGACGTCGCGCGAGTACCAGCGGCCCTCGGCGGGCACGTTCTGGCGTACAGGGCCGCCGGTGGTCTCGGTCAGGCGCAGCAGGCCGATCAGCTCGACCGGGCCAGGGGGCGCAGCGTGCTGCTCAGGCGCGCGCTGCTCGGGCGGCACGAAACCACGGTTGACGAGGATGGTGCTGCCGTCGTCCAGCCGCAGCGGGGCCATCACCCAGTGGCCGCCGCCGAGTTCGGTCGTGGCCTGCACCAGCACCTCACGGGGCTCGAAGCGGCCACGCAGCCGCAGGCGACGGTATTCATCGGCTTTGGAAACTTCAGCCAGCGGCGGTGCGACCGGTTCAGCGCGCAGCCGCTGCTCGACGCGGGCGATGAGGTCTTCTTTCCAGCCCAGGCGCTGAAACTGCCAAACGGAAAGCGCAGTGAAACCCACGCTGGCCAGCGCCGCAGCGACGATGAGTACGACGCGTGCGGCGCGATTCATCAAGGCATGTTGCGCATCGCGGCGGGGTCGGGCGTCGGCATCATGTTGGCGTTCATGTGATACATGACCCAGACCGAGCCGGCCAGCATGATGACCACCAGCGCCGCCGTGAACAGCAGCGCCAGCAGCGACCAGCCCTGCTCGACCTTGGCGTTCATGTGCAGGAAGTACAGCATGTGCACCACCATCTGCACGGCCGCGAAGCCGAGGATGACGAAGCCGGTGAGCTTCGGCGAGGGCAGCACCTTGGCCATGACGAGCCAGAAGGGAATGGCCGTCAGGATGACCGACAGGATGAAGCCGGTGGCGTAGCCCTTGTAGCTGACGTGGAAGTCGGCTTCGCCGTCGAGGTGGTCGTCGTGGCCGTGACCGTGTGCATCGTGAGCGTGAGCGTGGCCTGCCATCACAGCACTCCCATCAGGTAGACGAAGGTGAAGACGCCGATCCAGACGACGTCCAGGAAGTGCCAGAACATCGACAGACACATCAGTCGGCGGCGGTTGGCGGGCGTGAGGCCGAGCTTGTTCACCTGGACCATCAGCGTGACCAACCAGATGCAGCCGAAGGTGACGTGCAGGCCGTGCGTGCCCACCAGCGTGAAGAAGCTGGACAGGAAGGCGCTGCGGCCTGGGCCCGCGCCCTCGTGGATGAGGTGGTGGAACTCGTAGAGCTCGATGCCCAGGAAGCCCAGACCGAACAGGCCCGTGATGGCCAGCCAGGCCAGCACCTGGCCCTTGCGGCGGGCCTGCACGGCGATCATCGCGAAGCCGTAGGTGATGGACGAGAACAGCAGCAGTGCGGTGTTGACGGCCACCAACGGCAGGTCGAACAGGTCGGCGCCCGACGGGCCGGCTGCGTAGTTGCGGCCCAGCACGGCGTAGACGGCGAACAGCACCGCGAAGATGAGGCAGTCGCTCATCAGGTAGAGCCAGAAGCCCAGCATGGTGCTGTTGGGCGGGTGGTGGTCGCCGGCGTCGTAGAAACGCACCGGAGCGACCGGCGCGCCGTCAGGTTGGGCGGTCAGAGACACGGACATGGCTTGGTTTCCGTTCAGGCCAGCGCTGCGAGGGCGCGGGTGCGCTCGTCCTCGGCCAGCGTGACGGCATCGGCCTCGATGTGGTAATCGCGGTCGTAGTTGAAGGTGTGGACGATGGCGGCGATGACGGTGGCCGCGAAGGTCGCCGCGGCGATCCAGTACATATGCCAGATCAGCGCAAAGCCCATGGCGGTGGCGAGCATCGCGATGATGAAGCCGGCCCCCGTGTTCTTCGGCATGTGAATGGACACGAAGCCCTTCAGCGGCCGCTCGGCGCCGCGCTGCTTCATGTCGTACCAGGCGTCCATCTCGTGGGCGACGGGCGTGAAGGCGAAGTTGTAGTCCGGCGGCGGCGACGACGTGGACCATTCCAGCGTGCGGCCACCCCAGATGTCGCCGGTGGTGTCGCGCAACTCCTTGCGGCGCCAGATGCTGACGGCGATCTGGATCAGGAAGGCGCCGATGCCCAGCGCCACGATGCCTGCGCCCATGGCGGCAACGACGAAGTAGGGCTGCAACGTCATGTCGTCGAAGTGGCTGACGCGGCGCGTGATGCCCATCAGGCCCAGCACGTACAGCGGCGTGAACGCGACCCAGAAGCCGATGAACCAGCACCAGAAGGAAACCTTGCCCCAGAACGCGTCCAGCCGGAAGCCGAAGGCCTTGGGGAACCAGTAGTTGATGCCGGCGAACACGCCGAACACCACGCCGCCGATGATGACGTTGTGGAAGTGGGCGATGAGGAACAAGCTGTTGTGCAGCACGAAGTCGGCCGCGGGCACGGCGAGCAGCACGCCGGTCATGCCGCCGATGCTGAAGGTGACCATGAAGCCCACCGTCCACAGCATCGGCACCTCGAACTTGATGCGGCCGCGGTACATGGTGAACAGCCAGTTAAAGATCTTGGCGCCCGTCGGGATCGAGATGATCATCGTCGTGATGCCGAAGAAGCTGTTCACGCTGGCGCCCGAGCCCATCGTGAAGAAGTGGTGCAGCCAGACGAGGTAGGACAGGATGGTGATGACGACCGTGGCATAGACCATGGACGCGTAGCCGAACAGCTTCTTGCGGCTGAAGGTGGACACCACTTCCGAGAAGATGCCGAACACCGGCAACACCAGGATGTAGACCTCGGGGTGGCCCCAGATCCAGATCAGGTTCACGTAGAGCATGGCGTTGCCGCCGAGGTCGTTCGTGAAGAAGTTGGTGCCCAGGTAGCGGTCGGCCGTCAGCAGCGCGAGAGTCGCAGCCAGCACGGGGAAGGTCGCGACGATGAGCACGTTGGTGCACAGCGAGGTCCACGTGAAGACGGGCATCTTCATCATCGTCATGCCCGGAGCGCGCATCTTGATGATGGTCGCGATCAGGTTGATGCCCGACAGCGTCGTGCCCACCCCCGCGATCTGCAGTGACCAGAGGTAGTAGTCCACCCCCACGTCGGGGCTGGCCAGGATGCCCGACAGCGGCGGGTAGGCCAGCCAGCCGGTCTTGGCGAACTCGCCGATGAACAGCGACAGCATGACCAGCACGGCGCCGCCGGCCGTCATCCAAAAGCTGAAGTTGTTCAGGAAGGGGAAGGCCACGTCGCGCGCGCCGATCTGCAGCGGCACGACGTAATTCATGAACCCGGTCACGAAGGGCATCGCGACGAAGAAGATCATGATGACGCCGTGGGCCGTGAACACCTGGTCGTAGTGGTGCGGCGGCAGGAAGCCGGCGTTGTCGGCAAAGGCCATGGCCTGGTGGGCGCGCATCATCAGCGCGTCCGCGAAGCCGCGCAGCAGCATCACGATGCCCAGGATGATGTACATGATGCCGATCTTCTTGTGGTCGATGCTGGTGATCCAGTCACGCCACAGATGGCCCCAGAGGCGGAACTTGGTGATCAGCGCGAACACCATCGCACCACCCAACGCGACAGCGATGAAGGTGGCAATGAGGATCGGCTCGTGCAGCGGCAGCGCCTCCCAGCCGAGGCGGCCGAGGATGGGGTGCAGTTGGTCGAGCGTCTGGTGTTGGGCAACGACGGGATTGGACATCGGTCGATCTCAGTTCTTCTGCACGACCGCCGAGGCGTCGGCGATCTCGATGGGCAGGCCCAGCGGGTTGGTCGGCGTGCACAAAGCCGCCACGACGCGGCGCTCCCGCCTGACACCGTCAAAGTCCCGCCAGGTGCTGCGCATCGTGCTGGCCACGCCGCCCTTGCCGGCGCCGCCGGCAGCGTCGATGGCCATCATCTGGCTGGAACACATCTTCTTGCCGTCCACGCAGCGGTCGACGATGGCACTCCACAGGCCGGCCTCGACGCTGGCGAAGCGGCGGATGGGTTCCTTGGTGCTGGGCTGTTCGAGCTTGAGGTAGTCGGCGCGCGTCAGCGTGTTGCCGCCGGCCTTGTTGCTGTCGACCCAGCGCGCGAAGTCTTCGTCGGACACGCCGTGGAACTTGAAGCGCATGTCCGAGAAGCCGGCGCCGCTGTAGTGGGCGGACAAGCCGTCGTAGACGCCGGCCTTGTTGATGACGGCGTGCAGTTGGGTCTCCATGCCTGGCATCGTGTAGATCATGCCGGCCAGCGCGGGCACGTAGAAGGTGTTCATCACCGTCGTGGACGTGAACCGAAAGTGAATCGGGCGATCCACGGGAGCGGCGAGCTCGTTGACGGTCGCGATGCCCTGCTCGGGATAGATGAACAGCCACTTCCAGTCCATCGCGACGGCGTAGACCTCCAGCGGCTTCACGCCGGCGGCCAGCGGCCTGTCCTCGGCGATGCGGTCCAGCGGGCGGAAGGGATCGAGCTTGTGCGTGCTGATCCAGGTGATGGCGCCCAGCGCGATGATGATGAGCAGCGGCGCGCCCCAGATGACCAGCTCCAGCCGCGTGGAATGGTCCCAGTCCGGCGCATAGGTCGCCTCGGTGTTGGACTGGCGATAACGGTAGGCAAAGAACAGCGTCAGCGCGATCACGGGCACGATGATCAGCAGCATGAGCAGCGTCGACGTGACGATGAGCTGGGCCTGCTGGTTCGCAATGTCGCCATGCGGCTTCATGACGATCCAATCGCAGCCAGACAATGCGAAGCTGGCCGACAAGACCAGGGCACGAGAAAGGGCAGACTTGATGGGGTACATCCTGAGAGGCGCGCCAGGGTTAACGATCTTGCGTGCGACGACGGAATGTAAGTTGATTGAGCCAAATCAACGATTGGACATTTTGTCCTAGGCACAGACGGAGACAAGCCCGCCATGGCACTTGCAAGCAGTACCCTTTCGCCCCCCCAAAACGCCCCCGGGGCGACCCGCTCCGACGAGGAACTGGCCCCCGGCGACATCGCCGTCGGCGTCATCATCGGCCGCGCATCCGAGTATTTCGACTTCTTCGTCTTCGGCATCGCCTCGGTGCTGGTCTTCCCGCAGGTCTTCTTCCCCTTCGCCGACCGCCTGACCGGCACGCTCTACGCCTTCCTCGTCTTTGCGCTGGCGTTCGTCGTCCGGCCGGTCGGCACGCTGATCGGCATGTCCATCCAGCGCCACTTCGGCCGCTCGGCGAAGCTGACCGCCGCCCTCTTCCTGCTCGGCTGCTCCACGGTTGGCATGGGCTTGCTGCCCGGCTACGCCGAGGCCGGCAGCGCCGCCATCTGGCTGCTGGCGCTGGCCCGCGTCGGCCAGGGCCTGGCGCTGGGCGGCTCCTGGGACGGCCTGCCCTCGCTGCTGGCGCTGAACGCGCCGCCGCAGCGCCGGGGCTGGTACGCGATGCTGGGCCAGCTCGGCGCGCCGCTGGGCTTCTTCGTCGCGTCGGGCGTCTTCCTGTACGTCTATGGCAGCCTGGACAGCAAGGATTTCCTGTCCTGGGGCTGGCGCTTCCCCTTCTTCACCGCCTTCGCGATCAACGTCGTCGCGCTGTTCGCGCGGCTGCGCCTCGTCGTCACCCACGAGTACGAAAAGCGCATGGAGGAGCATGAGCTGGACCCCGCCTACCTGCGCGAGCTGCTGCCCGCCCAGGGCCATCACATCGTCATCGGCGCCTTTGCCGCACTGGCCAGCTATGCCCTCTTCCACCTGGTGACGGTGTTCCCGCTGTCATGGGTCGCGCTGTTCGGCAACGAGGGCGTGGCGGACTTCATGAAGATGGAATTGCTGGGCGCGGCCTTTGCCGCCGTTGCAATGCCCATGTCCGGCCTCATCGCCGACAAGATCGGCCGGCGCAGCTACCTCGCCACGATGGCCGTGGCAATCGGCGTGTTCGCCTTGTTCGCGCCCTTCATGCTGGGCGGTGGCAAGCCGGGTCAGGCCGCCTTCATCCTGATCGGTTTTGTGCTGCTGGGCCTGTCCTACGGCCAGTCCGCGGGCTCGGTGACGTCCAACTTCCTGCCCCACTTCCGCTACACGGGTGCGGCGTTGACGGCGGACATGGCCTGGCTGCTGGGCGCGGCCTTCGCACCCGTCGTGGCCCTCTTCCTGTCCTCGCGCTTCGGCCTGGTGTCGCTGAGCGTCTACCTGCTCTCGGGCGTGGTCTGCACGCTGGTGGCGTTGCGGATCAACAAGCGGCTGCAGGCGGCGGCGGTGGTGCAGGACTGAGTTCCTGCCACGTCGGCAAAAGGGCGGGCTTGGCCCGCCTTTTTGCCGAGGCAACAGTTTCCATATTCGGAAAGCTTTGACATACTTAGCCAACCAAGAAACTGAAAGGCAAGCATGGCCCTGACGCTGCACTACCACCCGCTGTCTTCCTACTGCTGGAAGGTGCTGATCGCGCTCTACGAGAACGGCACGCCCTTCGAAGCGCGGCTCGTCAACCTCGGCGACCCGGCCGCGCGCGCTGCCTATGCCGGGCTCTGGCCCACGGCCAAGATCCCGCTGCTGGTCGACGGCGAGCGGGTCGTGCCCGAGACCTCGATCCAGATCGAATACCTGGATCGCCGCCACCCGGGCCGCGTGCAACTGCTGCCCGAGGATTTCGAGACGCAGCTCGAAGTGCGCCTCTGGGACCGTGTCTTCGACCTGTACGTGATGACGCCCATGCAGCGCTTCATCGGCCAGCAACTGCGCGCCGAGGCAGAGCGCGACGCGGCCGCGCTGACCGGCACCGTCGCCGATCTTGGCCTGGCCTACGACCTCATCGAGAGCCGCCTGGGCGCCCGAACCTGGGCAGCCGGCGAAGACTTCAGCATGGCCGACTGCGCCGCCGCGCCGGCGCTGTTCTACGCGGCCATCGTGCGTCCCTTCTCGCCTGGCCACGCGCGGCTGACCGCCTATTTCGAGCGCCTGCTGGCCCGCCCCTCGGTCTGGCGCTGCATCGTCGAGGCGCGCCCGGTGTTCCAGTACTACCCGCTGCGCCATGCCCTCCCCGCACGCTTCCTCGGCTGAAGGGCTGGACCGCCTGTTCGTGGCCCTGTCCGACGGCAACCGCCGTGCAATGGTCGACCAGCTCGGCCGCGGCCCGGCCTCGGTGTCCGACCTCGCCAGGCCGCTGGCCATTGCCCTGCCTTCGGCGCTCAAGCACCTGGCCGTGCTGGAGGCTGGCGGCCTGGTGCAGTCGGACAAGGCCGGCCGCATCCGCACTTACCGCATCGCGCCGGACGCCTTCAACGGGCTGGAGGACTGGCTGGCCAAGCGCAAGGCGATGTGGCATCGCCAGTTCGATGCCCTCGACGCCCTCCTCGCCGCACAGGACACGCCATGACGACACCTTCCGCCGCGCACACCAGCTTCGTGCTGGAGCGCCAGTTCAAGACCACGGCCGCCCGCGTGTTCACCGCCTGGGCGGATCCGGCGACCAAGCTGCGCTGGTCCGACTGCCATGCCGAGATGAACGCCACCGAGTTCAGCATGGACTTCCGCCCCGGCGGCCGCGAGGTCTACCGCAGCGCGCTGCCCGACGGCACCCAGCTGGCGGTCGACAAGGTCTTCCTGGACATCGTTGCGCAGGCCCGCATCGTCTTCGCCTACTCCATGGCGGCTGGCGGCCGCGCGCTGTCGGCGTCGCTCGTCACCGTGGAGTTCACCAACAACGCGGCAGGCTCCACGCTCAAGCTGACCGAGCAACTCGCCTACCTCGATGGCCACCACGACCTGGCGCAGCGCCGCCGAGGCACCGAGGAAGGCCTGGACCGGCTGCTGCTCGAAGTCGACGCGGCTTAGCCCAGCGCCTTGCGTGCGTTCTGGAACATGCGCAGCCACGGGCTGTGCAGCGCGCGGTCACCGCTCGTCCAGCTCATCTGCACATTGCGGAAGACACGTTCCGGGTGCGGCATCAGCGCGGTGAAGCGGCCATCCGACGTCGTCACCGAAGTCAGGCCGCCCGGGCTGCCGTTCGGATTGAACGGATAAGCCTCGGTCGCCTGGCCGTGGTGGTCGACGAAGCGCATCGCCGGGAGAACCTTGACCGCGTCGCCCTGGCGCGCGAAGTTCGCAAAGCCCTCGCCGTGCGCGACGGCGATGGGCAGGCGGCTGCCGGCAATGCCCTGGAAGAACACGCTGGGGGACTCCAGCACCTCGACCAGCGACAGGCGCGCCTCGAATTGCTCGCTCTGATTGCGCGTGAAGCGCGGCCAGGCGTCGGCGCCCGGGATGATGGGCGCAAGCGCGGCCAGCATCTGGCAGCCGTTGCAGACGCCCAGGGCCAGCGTGTCCTGGCGCGCAAAGAAGGCGCGGAACTGCTCGGCCAGCACGGGGTTGAACATGATGCTGCGCGCCCAGCCTTCGCCGGCGCCCAGCGTGTCGCCATAGCTGAAGCCGCCGCAGGCCACGAGGGCCGCAAAGCCGTCCAGCTTGACGGCACCCGAATGCAGGTCGCTCATGTGCACGTCGAAGCTGTCGAAGCCGCCCAGCGACATCGCGTAGGCCATCTCGATGTGCGAGTTGACGCCCTGCTCGCGCAGGATGGCCACCTTCGGCTTGGCGCCAGTGACGATGAACGGCGCCTCCGGCGTGAACGTCGTGTGGACATGCAGGCCCAGGTCGTCCGCCTTGCCGGCGGCCGCATGCTCGGCATCAGCGCAGGCCGGGTTGTCGCGCAGCTGGGCGATGCGCCAGCTGACTTCGTCCCAGGTCTGTTGCAGCGCGGTCAGGTCGGCGCCGAAGACCTTCTTCGCATCGCGCCAGACTTCCATCTGCCGTTTCGGATTCGGTTTGGCGACGACATGCGAATGCCTGGACAGGCCATGCGTGCGCAGCACCTGCATGACGGCATCGCGGTCGGCCGCGCGCACCTGGATCAGCGCGCCCAGTTCCTCGTTGAACAGCGCGCGCAGCGTCAGCTCCTCGCGACGGGCGCTGACCTGTGCCGCCCAGTTCTTGGAGTCGCCCATGTCGGCACGGCTGTCGCTGATGCCGTCGCCTTCGGTGACCAGCATGTCCACGTTCAGGCTCAACCCGGTCTGGCCGGCAAAGGCCATCTCGCAGGCCGCCGCCCACAGGCCGCCGTCCGAGCGGTCGTGATAGGCCAGCAGCTTGCCGCCGGCACGCAGTTCGTTGATCGCATTGACCAGCGACACCAGCAGCTTCGGATCGTCCAGGTCGGGCACGTCCGAGCCGAACTGGTTCAGCGTCTGCGCCAGGATGGAGCCGGCCATGCGGTGCTGGCCCTGGCCCAGGTCGACGAGGATCAGCGCGGAGTCTTCACGCTGCAGCTCCGGCGTCAGCGTGCCGCGCACGTCGGCCACGCTGGCGAAAGCGGTGACGATCAGCGACACGGGCGCGGTGACCTGGTTGTCATCCCACTTCGTGCGCATCGACAGCGAATCCTTGCCCACGGGGATGGACACGCCCAGGGCCGGGCACAACTCCATGCCAACGGCCTTGACCGTGTCGAACAGCGCGGCGTCCTCGCCCGCTTCGCCGCAGGCAGCCATCCAGTTCGCACTGAGCTTGACGCGCGGCAGTTCGATGGGCGCGGCCAGCAGGTTGGTGATGGCCTCGGCCACCGCCATGCGGCCCGAGGCCGGCGCGTTGACGGACGCCAGCGGCGTGCGCTCGCCCATGCTCATGGCCTCGCCGGCAAAGCCGTTGAAGTCGGCCAGCGTGACGGCACAGTCCGCCACCGGCACCTGCCAGGGGCCAACCATCTGGTCGCGGTGGTTCAGGCCGCCCACCGTGCGGTCGCCGATGGTGACGAGGAAGCGTTTGCTGGCCACGGTCGGGTGGCGCAGCACGTCGAAGGCGGCCTGCTCCAGCTTGACGCCGGAAAGGTCCAGCGCGCCGCCATCACGGGCCACACGCGTCACGTCGCGCTGCATCTTGGGCGGCTTGCCCAGCAGCACGTCCATCGGCATGTCGATGGGGTCATCGCCCGTCAGCGGATCGACGAGCTTCAGGTCACGCGCCTCCGTGACGACACCGACGACCGCGAACGGGCAGCGCTCGCGCGCGCACATCGCCGCGAAGCGATCCAGGCTGCCCGGCGCGATGGCCAGCACGTAGCGCTCCTGGCTCTCGTTGCACCAGATTTCCTTCGGGGCCAGGCCCGACTCCTCCAGCGGCACCTTGCGCAGGTCGAAGCGCGCGCCGCGGCCTGCATCGTTGACCAGCTCGGGGAAGGCGTTCGAGATGCCGCCCGCGCCCACGTCGTGGATGGCCAGCACCGGGTTCTCTGCGCCCAAGCCCCAGCAGTGGTTGATGACCTCCTGCGCGCGCCGCTCGATCTCGGGGTTGCCGCGCTGCACGGAGTCGAAGTCCAGGTCGGCGGTGTTGGTGCCCGCCGCCATCGAGCTGGCCGCGCTGCCGCCCATGCCGATGCGCATGCCCGGGCCGCCCAGCTGCACCAGCAGGCTGCCGGCCGGGAACTCGATCTTGCGGGTCAGGTCGGCGCGGATTTGCCCCAAGCCACCGGCGATCATGATGGGCTTGTGATAGCCGCGACGGATACCCTCGACCGTCTGCTCGTAGACGCGGAAATAGCCGGCCAGATTGGGCCGGCCGAACTCGTTGTTGAAGGCCGCGCCACCGAGCGGGCCCTCGATCATGATCTGCAGCGCCGACGCGATGTGCGCGGGCTTGCCGACCGGGTTCTGTTCCCAGGATTCGGCCAGGCCCGGCAGGTGCAGGTTGGACACCGAGAAGCCCGTCAGGCCCGCCTTGGGCTTGGAGCCGCGGCCCGTGGCGCCTTCGTCGCGGATCTCGCCGCCCGCGCCGGTGGAGGCGCCGGGGAAGGGCGAGATGGCCGTCGGGTGGTTGTGCGTCTCCACCTTCATCAGCACCTCGGCCTGCTCGGCGCGAGCCGTGTAGGCCGAGCCGGGCGCGTCGGCGGCCATCCAGCGCTGGATGGCGTGGCCTTCCATGACAGCCGCGTTGTCGGAGTAGGCAATGACCGTGTGCTGCGGGTTCAGCTTCTCGGTGTTGCGGATCATGCCGAACAGGCTGAGCGGCTGGGCCTCGCCGTCGACGACGAAGCTCGCGTTGAAGATCTTGTGCCGACAGTGCTCGCTGTTGGCCTGCGCGAACATCATCAGCTCGACGTCGCTGGGGTTGCGGCCGAGCTTCTTGAAGTTGATGTCCAGGTAGTCGATTTCATCGGCCGACAGCGCCAGGCCGAACTCGACGTTGGCCTTCTCCAGCGCCGCACGCCCCTGGCCCAGCACATCGACGTGCGCCAGCGGCTCGGCGGTGCGCTCGTCGAACAGGTGCGTGGTGTCCTCGCGCTTGAAGCAGACCGACTCGGTCATGCGGTCGTGCAGCAGCGCGGCGCAGGCATTCAGCTCATCGGCGCTCAGCGGCTTGGCGCCACCCAGCAGGCCGCTCTTCGTCGCCACGCGGTATTCCACGACACGCTCGACGCGTTTCAGGGCCAGACCGCAGTTGTGTGCAATGTCCGTCGCCTTGGACGCCCAGGGGCTGACCGTGCCGAAACGCGGCGTGACGACGACAAGGTCGCCCTCGTTGCCTGCGGAGGCGGGCTCGCCGTAGGTCAGCAGCGCGGCAAAGCGATCGCGGGCCTCGCCGTCCAGCGGCGCATCCGTCCACACCCAGTGCACCGCACGCGCGCTGATGCCGGTGATGCGAGCACTGACCGTTTGCAGTCTGGCCAGCAAGGCCCGGGCGCGAAAGTCGGACAGGGCGTTGCCGCCCTCGAAATGGGTCAGATGCGGGGTCAGGGCCATGGATTCCGGGGAGGCTGGGCGCGGCGCGGGGCACGCGGTTCTCGGAAGGCACCGCCCCCGAGGCAAGGGCGGCGTGCGGACGGGCGGGATTCTACTGAGGCGCCTCGGCGGGGCGGGCAAGACTGCCGAGCAAACGCACAACGTTGCCCGTTCGGTCGGTCGCAGGCCCGGGCTCGCTTTGCGGGGAAGTACGGATCGAAAGCGCGCGCACGCCAGTTAGGATAGCGCTATCCAATGTGCATCGCCTGATCAACTTGCCACGCCACCCTGGCTGCGCACCCGCCTCATCACCTTGCCCTTCGTCATGACTCCATTCCCGCCCGATTCCCTCGTCGTCATGGGGGTCGCCGGCTGCGGCAAATCCACGTTGGCGGCCACGCTGGCGGATCGCATGGGCAGGCCCTGGATCGAGGGCGATCACTTCCACAGTGAATCCAGCCGCAGCAAGATGGCCCAGGGCGTGGCCCTGAACGACGACGACCGTGCGAGCTGGCTGGCGAGCCTGTGCGCCCAGCTTCAGTTGCACCCCGGCGGCGTGCTGGTTGCCTGTTCCGCGCTCAAGCGCGGCTATCGCGAGCAACTTCGGCGCGCATCGCCCGGGCTGCGCTTCGCTTTCCTGGACATCGCGAAGTCCGAGGCCTGTCGGCGGGTGTTGACACGCGGCGCGCACTTCTTCGCCGTCAGCCTCGTCGACAGCCAGTTCGAGACGCTGGAACCGCCCGTCGGTGAGCCTGGCGTGCTGTGCCTGGATGCGCTCAAGCCGCTGGACGAGCTGCAAGCCGATGTGTGCGACTGGCTGAGCCAGGCCCCATGAACACCCCCCCGCTGACCAAGCGTGAGATCGTCGGCTACGGCCTGGGCGACATGGGGTTCAACTTTTACTGGACCAACGTCTCCACCTTCCTGCTGATCTTCTACACCGACGTGTTTGGCATCACCGCTGGTGCGGCCGCGACGATGCTGTTCGTCGTCAAGATCTTCAACGCCTTCACCGATCCGATGATTGGCGCCTTCGCCGACCGCACGCAAACGCGCTGGGGCAAGTTCCGCCCCTACCTGCTGTTCATGCCGCTGCCACTGGCCGTGATCGGCGTGCTGACCTATTCGACGCCCGACTTCGGCCCTACCGGCAAGCTGGTGTGGGCCTACGTGACCTACCTGCTGCTGATGACGGTCTACACCAGCGTCAACCTGCCCTACAGCGCCTTGTCTGGCGTGATCTCGGGTGACGCGCGGGAGCGCAACGCGGTCAACGCGTCCCGCTTCGTCTGCGGCTTCGCGGGCGGCACCCTCGTCACGGCCGTGTCGCCCCGGCTGGTGGCCTGGTTAGGCGGTGGCGACGCCGCGCTGGGCTGGACGCTGACGATGGTGTTCTGGGGCATCGCCGCCGCGCTGATCTTTGCCTTCACGTTCAGCGCGACGACCGAGCGCGTGCAGCCCGTGCAGGCCGAGCCGTCCAGCGTGCGCCAGGACCTGGCCGACCTGCGCAGCAACCTGCCCTGGATCCTGCTGTTCTTCCTCGCGCTGATCATCATGCTGAGCATCACGCTGCGCATGACCAGCGCGGCCTACTACTTCAAGTACGTGGTCAACCGGCCCGAGCTGCTGGCCACTTTCATGCCGGCTTATCTGCTGGCCGCCGCCGCGGGCACGGCGTGCACGCCGCTGCTCACGCGCTTCATCGACAAGCGCAAGCTGCTGATCGGGTTGATGCTCGCGTCCACCCTGCTGTCGACCGCCTTCCTTTTCGTGCCCAGCGACCAGATCGCGCTGATGTACGCGCTTCAGATCGCGCTGGGCCTGTGCCTGGGCCCCAAGTCGCCGCTGTCTTTTTCCATGCTGGCCGACTCAGCCGACTACAACGAATGGCGCAACGGCCGCCGCGCAACGGGCATGACATTCGCGGCCAGCTCCTTCGCGCAGAAGCTCGGCACGGCGGTGGCAGTCGGCGTCATCGGCACGCTGTTCTCCGCCCTGGGCTATGTGCCCAACGTTGCCCAGTCGGCCGAGTCCCAGGCCGGTATCGTGTGGCTGATGTCCGTCATCCCGGCAGGCTTCACGCTGCTGGCTGCCGTCATCATGGTCTTCTACACGCTGGACAACCCCACCATCGCGCGCATCCAGGCCGACCTGGCCGAGCGCAAGTCCTCCACCTCAACACCTTGAACCCCATGCTGCGTCACCTCGACGGCGGCGAGCGCTGCGAGCTCACCAGCCCCACCGCACTGCCCAAAGCCGGCGGCTTCCTGTGGAACCGCCGCATGATGATCCAGGCGACCTGCCGCGGCTACGCCACCGCGCAGTTCATGCAGCCCGAACCGGCCAAGTACGCGCATGCGCCCAACTTGGAGGCCAGGACCTTCATGCAGCCGGAGCAGGCCTACTTCGCCCACCACCCCGGACGCTTCGTCTACGTGAAGGACGAGGACACCGGTGAGTTGTTCTCGGCGCCCTACGAGCCGGTGCGTGCGCCGGTGGGCGCTTTCAGCTTCGTCGTTGGCCGGCATGACCTGAGCTGGACGGTGGAGCACCTGGGACTGCGCGTGGAGATGACGTTGGGCCTGCCGACCGACGATGTCGTCGAGCTTTGGGGGATACGCGTCACCAACCTCTCAAACCGGCCGCGGCGCGTCAGCGTCGTGCCCTATTTCCCCATCGGCAACATGTCGTGGATGAACCAGTCGGCCGAGTACCGCGCCGACCTCGGCGGCATCGTGGCCAGCAGTGTGACGCCCTACCAGAAGGTGGCGGACTACTTCAAGAACCAGCACCTCAAGGACAAGACCTACTTCCTGTGCGAGCGCGCGCCCGACGCGTGGGAAGCCAGCCAAGGCGCGTTCGAGGGCGAAGGCGGATTGCACCGACCCAGCGCGCTCCTGGCCGAGCAGATGGCCGGCGGTGACGCACGCTACGAGACGCCCGCCGCCAGCGTGCAGTACCGGCTGGCGCTTGAGCCCAACGAGGGCCAGACCTACCGCTTCCTCTTCGGCCCCGCACTCGACGATGCCGAGATCGCGCAGGTGCGCGACACCTACCTGAGCGAAGCCGGCTTCGCCCGCGCGCGCGCCGCCTACGCCAGCTACATCGACAGCGGCCGCGGCTGCCTGCGCATCCAGACGCCCGACGCCGACTTCGACCGCTTCGTCAACCACTGGCTGCCGCGCCAAGTCTTCTATCACGGCGACGTCAACCGCCTGAGTACCGACCCGCAGACGCGCAACTACCTGCAGGACAACCTCGGCATGGCCTACATCGCACCGCAGGTCACGCGCGGGGCGCTGCTGCACGCACTCAGCCAGCAGGCTGCCAACGGTTCCATGCCGGACGGCATCCTGCTGATCGAAGGCGCCGAGCTGAAGTACATCAACCAGGTGCCGCACACCGACCACTGCGTGTGGCTGCCCGTGTGCCTGCAGGCCTACCTGGACGAGACCGCCGACTTCGCGCTGCTGGATGTGGTGGCGAACGAACTCACCGTCGCCCAGCGGCTGGATGCCGCCATGGCCTGGCTGCAGCAGGACCGGGACGCACGCGGCCTGAGCTACATCGCCCAGGGCGACTGGTGCGATCCGATGAACATGGTCGGCTACAAGGGCCGCGGTGTCTCAGGCTGGCTGACCGTGGCGGCCGCCTACGCGATGAAGCTGTGGGCCGGCATCAGCGCCGATGCCGGCCGCGCTGACGCCGGCACGCGCTGGCGCGCCGCTGCGCTGGAGCTCAACGAAGCCGCCAACCGCCACCTGTGGGACGGCGACTGGTTCGCCCGCGGCATCACGGACGACGACATCGTCTTCGGCGTCAGCGCCGACACCGAAGGCCGCATCTACCTCAACCCACAGTCCTGGGCCATGCTCAGCGGTGCGGCCAGCGCGGAACAGCGCGTGCGGATGCTCGCCGCCATCGACGCCCAGCTCGACACGCCGCATGGCGTGGCCATGTTCGCGCCGCCCTACTCCCGCATGCGCGACGACGTGGGCCGCGTCACGCAGAAGCACCCGGGCTCGGCCGAGAACGGCGCCGTCTACAACCACGCGGCCAGTTTCTATGTCCATGCGCTGTACGACGCCGGCGAGGCCGACCGCGCCTTCCACGCGCTGCGTTGCATGGTGCCGGGTCCGGCCGAAGCGGACCTGCTGCAACGCGGCCAGTTGCCCGTCTTCATCCCGAACTACTACCGCGGCGCGCATCAGCAGTACCCACGCACTGCCGGCCGCTCCAGCCAGCTCTTCAACACCGGCACGGCAGCCTGGGCCTACCGCAGCGTCATCGAGGGCCTGTGCGGCCTGCGCGGGCATGCCGAAGGTCTGCTCGTGAAGCCGCAGCTGCCGTCGGGCTGGGATCGCCTCAGCGCAGATCGGGATTTTCGTGGCGCACGCTTCAAACTGGAGGTGCGCCGCACGGGCCTGAGCCGCATGCTCCTTGATGGCCATCCGCTGCCGGATGGCATCGTCCGCAGCATCGAGTCCGGCCGCGAGTACCGACTGGACGTCGAACTAGCTTGAAGCCCGCCGCACGACCTGGAAACCCAGGTCCACGTTGGGCTGCTCCACCGGCTGGCCGCGCATCAGCTTCATCAGCATCTGTGCCGCCTGCTCGCCGATCTCGCGGCGGGGCGTGGCCACCGTCGTCAGCGGCGGCACCATCTGGTCGCTGCCCGGCAGGTCGTTGAAGCCCGCCACCGCCACGCGGCCCGGCACGGTCACGCCCAGACGCAAGGCGGCCAGCAGCGCACCTTGGGCCAGGTCGTCGTTGCAGAAGAAGATGGCGTCGGTGTCGGGCGCTTCCTTCAGCACGCGCTCCAGCAGGGCGCCGCCCAGCGCCATCGACGACGGTTCCGCGCTCAGCACCTTGCGCACGCGATCGCCCAGGCCAGCGCGCACGAGCGCATCCGCATAGCCCTCGCCGCGCTCCAGCGTGCGTGGGTCGAGCTGGGCGGCCACGTAGGCGACATGCTGACGACCGCTGTCGAGCAGGTGCTGGGTGATCGCGCGGCCGGCATCCCGTTGCGAGAAGCCGACGCTGTGGCTGCCGGACTCCGCGGCGATCTCCATCACATGCACGCAGGGCACGCCGCAGCCTTCGATCAGTGCCGCGGCCGCCGGACTGCGGTCCCGGCCCGTGACGATGAGGCCGGCCGGCCGGTGCGCCAGGAAGCTGCGCAGCACGGCCTCCTCTTCCGCCGAGTCGTAGTGGGTGACGCCGATCAGCGTCTGGTAGCCGGCCGGCACGAGCGTGGTCTGCACTGCATCGAGCAGTTCCACGAACAAGGTGTTGCTCAGCTTGGGGATCAGGACCGCCACATGGGAGCTGCGGCTGGACGCCAGGGCCCGGGCGGCCGGGTCCGGCACATAGCCCAGCGCGGTGGCGGCGGCCTGCACCCGCTCGCACAGCTCCGGCGCCACCGCCCGCTCGCCACGCAACGCGCGCGACACGGTGATGGGACTGACGCCCGCCGCCTGCGCCACGTCGGCCAACGTCACGCGGCCGGTGGCGCGGGTGCGGCGGCCGGGTGCTGAAGCAGGGTCGGGGGAAGTCGGCGTGCGGCTCATCGTTACATGGTATCCCCCATATCGGCACGGGATTTCGACGCCTAGGATAGCGCAATCCCAAGGTGCTGCTCCTCACCCGATGCCGGGTGATTCCCGAGGCGGACAGCATTGTTAGTCTTGCTTTTACAAGCGTCCGCCCCTTTTTTTAGCCACATTGGATAGCGCTATCCAACGTCCAGGCGACTGAGCGCGCCGACCGATCACCGTTCCACGTCGATCCACAAAACCAGCAGCCAAAGCAGCAACACCAGGAGACATTCATGCGCAACCCCGGTCACCCCACCCTGATCCACCTCGCGGCGCTCGGCGCCTGCGCCACCCTGGCGCTGTCGGCCCAGGCGCAGGCTGCCGACACCGCCCCGCCGGCGGTTCCCGACAGCCAGCAGCAGGACACTGCCAGCAACGGCGCAAGCAACACGCTGAGCACGGTCGTCGTCACCGGCTCGCGAATCTCGCAGCGTGGCTTCGCGCAGCCCACGCCAACCACGACATTGACGGCCGTTGACCTGCAGAAGGCTGCCCAGCCCAATCTCTTCAACACCCTGATCGAGCTGCCTGCCCTGCAGGGCAGTACAGGGCGTACCACGTCCACCTTCAGCACCAGCAGCGGCGTGCAGGGCCTCAGCTCACTGAGCCTGCGTGGCCTCAGCCCCCTCCGCACCCTGACGCTGCTGGACGGCCAGCGTGTCGTGCCCGCCAACGTCACGGGCGTGACGGACGTGAGCCAGTTTCCGCAGTTGCTCATCACGCAGGTGGACGTGGTGACCGGCGGCGCCGGCGCCTCCTACGGCTCCGACGCGGTGGGCGGGGTGGTCAACTTCATCACCGACAAGCGCTTCACCGGCTTCAAGGCCAATGTCGAGGGCGGCCAGACCAATTACGGCGACGACAAGAACGCCACCCTGCAGGGCGCGTGGGGCCGCAGCTTCCTGGATGACCGGGCGCACCTCATCGTCAGTGCGGAGTTCGTGCGCGAGAAGGGCGTGCCCTCGCCCCGCTTCGGCGGTGCCGGCGCCAACGGCCGCACCTGGTTCCAGAACCCTGCCTTCCAGGTCCGCACCCTCGGCAGCACGACCGATGGCAAGCCCCAGATTTACGACATCCGCAACGCCCAGCAGTTCCAGTACGCCAAATACGGCCTGATCACCAACGGCCCGCTGCAGGGCACCGCCTTCGGCAAAGACGGGGTGCCCTACAAGTTCGTCTATGGCTCCAATGGCGTGCCCACCGGCACCGGCGCCGTCACCAACTGCATCACACCCTTCTGCGTGGGTGGTGACCTGGCCGGCACCGTGGGCGGCGGCACCTCCATGGGCATGGACCTCAAGCGCGAAGTCTTCTACACCCGCGGCAGCCTCGACCTGAACGACAACGCCGAGATCTATTTCACCGTCAACCTCGCCAAGGTCACCGCGCGCTTCAACCCCAACCCCGGGGCCGCCAAGAACGACAACCTGACCATCCAGTGCGACAACCCCTACCTGCCGGCGTCCATCCAGCAGGCCTGCACGGACAACCACATCACCAGCTTCAAATACGGCACGGCCAACGGCAACTTCGAGAAGGACATCGAGGTCAACCCCGTACGCGAGCAGAAGCGCTTCGTGATCGGCAGCAGCGGCAAGTTCAATGTCGGCGACAAGAGCTGGACCTATGACGGCTACTTCGAGCACGGCATCAACGACATCGACATCAGCGTCGCCAACATGATGCTGAACCCGCGCTACAACGCCGCCATCGACGCGATCCGCGGGCCCAACGGCACCATCATCTGCCGCAACCCGGCAGCCGTTGCCGCGGGCTGCGTGCCGCTGAACATCATCGGCGACGTCAAGCAGGACCCGGCCGCCCTGGCCTACGTGCTGCCCGCCAACGGGCCGCGCCAACTGTCGCGCTAGCGCCAGACCGTGGCCAGCGTGAGCTTCAACGGCCAGCCCTTTTCCACCTGGGCCGGCCCCGTGGCCGTCGCCTTGGGCGTCGAGGCCCGCAAGGAGGCCTACTGGGTCACTGGCGACCCTTATGGCAACGGCGTCTACTCCGCCACGCCCAACACCGCTCAGTACCCTGCCGATTCCGTGCTGAACACCACCGTGGGCAACAACTGGTTCGCCGGCAACTACCACGCCGCTGCAGGTGCCTACAACGTCGAGGAAGGCTTTGTCGAGCTGAACGCCCCGATGTTCAAGTCCGCCACGCTGGGCGAGGCCAACCTCAACGTTGCGGGCCGGCACACCGAATACAGCACCTCAGGCGGCGTCAACAGCTGGAAGGTCGGCTCGACCTGGAAGACTGGCATCGACGGCCTGCGCGTGCGTGCAGTCACCTCGCGCGACGTGCGCGCCCCGAACCTGTCGGAGCTTTACGCAGCGCCCGTGGTCATCAACCAGAACGTCAACTACCTGGGCAGCACCTTCACCGCCCAGCAGCGCACCGTCGGCAACACCGCCCTGCGCCCCGAGCTGGCCAACAACACGGTCGTCGGCATGGTGCTGGCTCAGCCTGCCTGGGCGCCAGGCTTCAGCGTCTCGGTCGACTACTTCGACATCAAGGTCAAGGACGTGATCTCCACGTTCTCGATCCAGCAGGAAGTCGACCTCTGCGTCGCCGGCAACCAGGTGTTCTGCGCCGCGATGGACCTCGTCAGCCCGGTGAAGTACGTGACGCTGCAGGCCTTCAACCTCGCCAAGCTGCGCAACAAGGGCGTGGACATCGAAGCCCTCTATCGCTTCAAGCTCGCCGGCATCAGCCTGCCCGGCACGTTCACGGTGCGCGGCCTGGCCACGTACACCAAGAGCTTCCTGACGGAGTCCGGCGTCGTCGGCACCATCCCGGTTGAAAGCGCGGGCGTCAATCTCGGCAACACGCCCAAGTGGAAGGCCCAGTTCTCGCAGGTCTGGGAGACCGACAACGCCAGCTTCTCCATCGGCCAGCGCTGGATCAGCGACGGTGTCTACAGCAAGGAGTACATCGAGTGCCAGACCAACTGTCCGGTCTCGACCGCAGTCCACCAGACCATCGACAACAACAAGATGAAGGGCGCCCTCTACTGGGACCTGGGCGCCAGCTACAAGCTCAGCAAGAACGTCAACCTCTACGTCAAGATCGACAACGTCACCGACGTCGCGCCACCGGCTGCTCCATCCACCAACACCAGCTACGGCGTCAACCCCGCGCTGTTCGACGTGCTGGGCCGTCAGTACCGCATCGGCGCGCGGATGCAGTTCTGACGGCTCGCAGCGACGTCGTCAGCCGGCCTGCATGCGGCCGACGACGTCGCGCACCTCAGCAAGCAGAGCCGGTACGTCGACGGTCGTCGGCTGGCGGTCGCGCAGCACCTGGCGGCCGCCGACCCACACGTTGCTGACGTGTTCGCGGCCGGCCACGTAGACGAGCTGCGCCGCGGCGTTGTAGACCGGCTGGCATTCGAGGCTGTCCAGCGACACGGCGACGACGTCGGCCAGCTTGCCTACTTCCAGCGAGCCCAGGTCGTCGGCACGGCCCATGGCCTTGGCGGCGCGGATGGTCGCCATCTCCAGCGCGGTGCGCGCCGTGGCCACAGTCGGATCACCGGTGATGCCCTTGGCCAGCAGCGCGGCCGAGCGGATCTCGCCGAACATGTCGAGGCGGTTGTTGGACGCGGCGCCGTCGGTGCCGAGGATGGTGTTGACGCCGGCAGCCTCCAGCGCCCTCAGCGGCATGACGCCCGAGGCCAGCTTCAGGTTGGAGTTCGGGTTGTGCACGAGGTGCACGCCCTTCTTCGCCATCAGCTCGATCTCGGCCTCGTCCAGGTGGACCATGTGCACGGCGATCATGCGTTCGTTGAACAGGCCCAGCTTGTCCAGGCGCTCGATGGGGCGCACGCCATGGGCCTTCAGGCCATCGCTCACCTCGCCGGCCGTCTCGTGGATGTGGCAGTGCATCTGGATGTCGAGCTTCTCGGCCAGATCGCGCAGCTTGATGAAGGTCTCATCCGAGACCGTGTAGGGCGCATGCGGCGCGCTGGTCCAGTCCAGCAGCTTCTCGCCCTTGTACTGCTCATAGGCGGCGATGCCCTTGGCGATGTAGTCGTCCGGGCCGCTGGCATAGCCCGTCGGGAAGTCGATGACGTTCATCGACACGGCGGCTCGCACGCCCGAATCCACGGCGGCACGGGCCATCGCGGTCGGGAAGAAGTACATGTCGTTGATGTAGGTCGTGCCGCTGCGCAGGCCTTCGGCGGCCGCCAGCTTGGAGCCGAGGTAGGTCCAGGCCTCGCTGACCCACTTCTTCTCCAGCGGCCAGATGTGGTTCTGCAGCCAGTCCATCAGCGGCACGTCGTCGGCGACGCCGCGCAGCAGCGTCATGGCCGAGTGGGCGTGGCCGTTGATGAGCCCGGGGATCAGGATCTGCTCGGGCAGCTCGACGCGCTCGGCCTGGGGGTACTGGGCCAGCATCTGATCGCGCGGGCCAATGGCCGCGATGCGCTCGCCGTCGATGAGCAACGCGTGGTTCTCCAGCGTGTCTTCGCCAGCCTTCATGGTCAGCAGCCAGCGGGGGAGCAGCAGGGTCTGGGTCATGTCTTGTTCTCCTTGTGAGTTCAGTTCTTGAGCATCTGCTCGACCTCGTCGCGACGCGGCATCGCGTCCTGCACGCCCGCGCGCGAAACGGCCAGCGCCGCGGCGGCCTGGGCAAAGGCGAGTGCGTCTTCAACCGACTGGCCCTCGGCCAGCGCAGTGACGAGGGCGCCGACGAGAGTGTCGCCAGCACCCACGGTGTCGACAGCCTTGACGATGCGGGCCGGCACGCGGCGCGTCCCTTCGGCGTCGACCCAGCACAGGCCCTCGGCGCCCAGCGACACGAGCACGGCCGCCGGTCCCTGGGCGCGCAAGGCTCGGGCCAACACTTCGGGCTCGGCCGCGCCGCCGCCCAGCATGGTCACCAGTGCCTGCGCTTCGAGCGCGTTGACGACGAGCAAGTCGACCAGAGGCAGCAGGCTCTCGCTACCGGGCCGGAAGGGCGCGGCGTTCAGCACCGTCTTCACATCGGCCGCGCGGGCGCGCTCGAAGGCACGCGCAACGCTCGCCAGCGGCAACTCCTGCTGCGCGACCAGCCAGCGCAGGCCGCCCATGTCCAGCGCCTCGACCTGCTCCAGCGGCAGCGTGCCGTTGGAGCCGGCCACGGTGACGATCTGGTTCTCCGCATCCTCGGCGCCGACGACGATGAGGGCCACGCCCGGCACCTCGTCGGCGGGCTGGGCAATGGCGCGCGTGTCGACGCCCTCGCCGGCCAGCTGCGCCACCATCGCCGCGCCGTTTTCCTGCATACCTACGCGCGCTGCGAGCGCCACCCGCGCGCCGAGCCGCGCCGCGGCCACTGCCTGGTTGGCGCCCTTGCCGCCCAGGCAGGAGCCGAAGCGCTGGCCGCGCAGCGTCTCGCCCGGCAGCGGCAGGCGCGGCGCATGCACGATGAGGTCGCGATTGACGCTGCCGAGGACGAGGATCTCAGGTGCCGACATCGAGTCTCCGAAATGAAAGAACCCCTCGGGGGACCGAGGGGTTCGCGGTGAGGCGTGAGCGGATCAGCGCTGGCCGATGGGCTTGACGTCGCGCGGCGTGGCGCCGACGAACAGCTGGCGCGGGCGGCCGATCTTGTACTCGGGGTCGCCGATCATCTCATTGAGCTGGGCGATCCATCCCACCGTGCGGGCCAGCGCGAAGATGGCCGTGAACAGCGGCACCGGGATGCCGATGGCGCGCTGAACGATGCCCGAGTAGAAGTCGACGTTCGGGTAGAGCTTGCGAGCGACGAAATACTCGTCTTCCAGCGCGATCTTTTCCAGCTTCATCGCCAGTTCGAACAGCGGGTCGTTTTCCAGGCCCAGCTCGGCCAGCACCTCGTGGCAGGTCTCGCGCATCAGCTTGGCGCGCGGGTCGTAGTTCTTGTAGACGCGGTGACCGAAACCCATCAGCTTGACGCCGGAGTTCTTGTCCTTGACCTTGTTGACGAACTCACCGATGCGGGCAACGCCGCCCTGCTTCTGGATGTCGCCCAGCATGTTCAGCGCGGCTTCGTTGGCACCGCCGTGAGCTGGGCCCCACAGGCAGGCCACGCCGGCCGCGATGGCCGCGAACGGGTTGGTGCCGGACGAGCCGCACAGGCGCACCGTCGAGGTGGACGCGTTCTGCTCGTGGTCGGCGTGCAGCGTGAAGATGCGGTCCATCGCGCGCACCAGCACGTCGTTGGGCTTGTAGTCCTCGCAGGGCGTGGCAAACATCATTCGCATGAAGTTGCCGGCATAGCTGAGGTCGTTCTGCGGATAGATGTAGGGCTGGCCGATGGTGTACTTGTAGGCCATCGACACCAGCGTGGGCATCTTGGCGATCAGACGAATCGCCGAGATCTCGCGGTGCTCGGGGTTATTGATGTCGGTGCTGTCGTGATAGAACGAAGACATCGCACCCACCAGGCCCGTCATGACGGCCATCGGGTGGGCGTCACGGCGAAAACCCCGCAGGAAGAACTGCATCTGCTCGTTGACCATGGTGTGGTGCATCACACGGTCTTCGAAGTTGGCCTTCTGGCTCTCGTTTGGCAGCTCGCCGTACAGCAGCAGGTAGCAGGTTTCGAGGTAGTCGCAGTTCACCGCCAGCTGGTCGATGGGGTAGCCGCGGTACAGCAGTTCGCCCTTGTCGCCGTCGATGTAGGTGATGGTCGAGTTGCACGACGCCGTGCTCAGGAAGCCGGGGTCGTAGGTGAACTTGCCGGTCTGCGCGTAGAGCTTGCGGATGTCAATGACATCCGGGCCGATGCTGCCCTTGTACAGGGGCAGGTCCATCGAGGGGCTGCCGTCGGAGAACGACAGGGTGGCTTTCACGTCGGACGGGGTCATGGTGCAGTCCTTTGAGGCTTTGAAAAACTGAGGAATCAGGTGCGCAGATCGGCGAGCACGCCCCGCACGGCCGTGGTGTCGATTTCACCACTCGGCTCCTTGCGGCGCAGTAACAGATCCAGAAGGTCGTTGTCGCCCAGGTCCATCAACATCGTCAGCCCCTCGGCTTGCGCGACGCTGATGCCGGCTTCGGCATGGCGCGTAAAGAATCGTTCGATGAAGAGGTCGTTCTCCAGCAGGCCCCGACGGCAGCGCCAGCGCAGCTTGGACAGTGCGCGCTCGTCGATGAAAGCCTGTACTGCTTCAGCCATCGTCAGACCGCGCGGCGGACCATCAGTTCCTTGATCTTGCCGATGGCCTTCGTGGGGTTCAGGCCCTTGGGGCAGACGTCCACGCAGTTCATGATCGTGTGGCAGCGGAACAGACGGTACGGATCCTCGAGGTTGTCCAGGCGTTCGGCTGTCGCTTCGTCGCGGCTGTCGGCGATGAAGCGGTAGGCCTGCAACAGGCCAGCCGGGCCGACGAACTTGTCCGGGTTCCACCAGAAGCTCGGGCAGCTCGTGGAGCAGCTCGCGCACAGGATGCACTCGTACAGGCCGTTGAGCTCGTCGCGCTCCTCGGGCGACTGCAGCCGCTCGGTCTCGGGCGGAATGTTGTCGTTGACGAGGTAGGGCTTGATCGAGTGGTACTGCTTGAAGAACTGCGTCATGTCGACGATGAGGTCGCGCACGACGGGCAGGCCCCGGCAGGGGTTTCAGCACGATGGTGCCCGGCAGCGTGCGCATGTTCGTGAGGCACGCCAGGCCGTTCTTGCCGTTGATGTTCATCGCATCCGAGCCGCACACGCCTTCGCGGCAGGAGCGGCGGAAGGACAGGCTGGGATCTACGGCCTTGAGCTTGTTCAGGGCGTCCAGCAACATGCGCTCGGTGCCGTCCAGCTCGACCTCGAGGGTCTGCATGTACGGCTTGCCGTCCTTGTCCGGGTCGTAGCGGTAAATCTGGAAGGTGCGCTTCATGGATCAGTTTCCTAGTCAGTTGGGGACAGAGCGACTCGCTTCGCTCGGGCGGTCTGTCCCGCAAGGTCATCAGAAGGTCGTCAGAAGGTCCGGACCTTCGGAGGAATCGAGTCCACGGTCAGCGGCTTGAGGTTGACCGGCTTGTAGTCCAGCCGGTTGCCCTCGGCGTACCACAGCGTGTGTTTCATCCACTGTTCGTCGTTGCGGCCGTTGGGGTGGGCCGGCGTGTCGCCGTAGTCGTTCACCGTGTGGGCGCCGCGGCTTTCAGTGCGGGCCGCCGCCGAGACGATGGTGGCTTGCGCCGCCTCGATCAGGTTCTCCACTTCCAGCGCCTCGATGCGCGCCGTGTTGAAGACCTTGGACTTGTCCTTAAGCGTGATGTTCTTGACCCGCTCCGCAATCGCGGCGATCTGGGTCACGCCTTCGTTCAGCATGGCCTGGGTGCGGAACACGCCGGCATGCTGCTGCATCGCAGCGCGCAGGTCGTTGGCCACGTCCTGGGCGTATTCGCCGCTGGTGCTGTTGTCCAGGCGCGCCAGGCGGGCCAGCGAACGGTCGGCGGCATCGGCCGGCAGCGCCTTGTGCAACTGCTTGCCGAGGTTGGCTTCCACGAGGTGGTTGCCGGCCGCGCGGCCGAACACCAGCAGGTCCAGCAGCGAGTTGGTGCCCAGGCGGTTGGCGCCGTGCACGCTGACGCAGGCGCATTCGCCCACGGCGTACAGGCCCTTGACGATCTCGTTGGGCTTGCCGTCCTTGGGCACCACCACCTGACCGTGGATGTTGGTGGGGATGCCACCCATCTGGTAGTGGATCGTCGGCACCACGGGAATCGGTTCCTTGGTGATGTCGACGTTGGCGAAGTTGTGGCCGATCTCCAGCACCGAGGGCAGGCGCTTGGCAATGGTGTCGGCGCCCAGGTGGGTCATGTCGAGGTTGATGTAGTCCTTGTTGGGACCACAGCCGCGACCTTCCTTGATCTCCTGGTCCATGCAGCGCGACACGAAGTCGCGTGGCGCCAGGTCCTTCAACGTGGGTGCGTAGCGCTCCATGAAGCGCTCGCCGTTGGCGTTGCGCAGGATGGCGCCTTCGCCACGGCAGCCTTCGGTCAGCAGCACGCCGGCGTTGTGCACGCCGGTCGGGTGGAACTGCCAGAACTCCATGTCTTCCAGCGGAATGCCGGCGCGCGCCGCCATGCCCAGGCCGTCGCCGGTGTTGATGAAGGCATTGGTGCTGGCCGCGAAAATGCGCCCGGCGCCGCCGGTGGCCAGCAGCACGGTCTTGCCCTGCAGGATGTGGACCTCGCCGGTCTCCATCTCCAGCGCGGTGACGCCGACCACATCGCCTTCGGCGTCGCGGATCAGGTCCAGCGCCATCCACTCGACGAAGAAGTTCGTGCGCGCCTTGACGTTCTGCTGGTACAGCGTGTGCAGCATCGCGTGGCCGGTGCGGTCGGCCGCGGCGCAGGCGCGCTGCACGGGCTTCTCACCGTAGTTGGCCGTGTGGCCGCCAAAAGGGCGCTGGTAGATGGTGCCGTCGGCATTGCGGTCAAACGGCATGCCGAAGTGCTCGAGCTCGTAGACGACCTTGGGCGCTTCGCGGCACATGAACTCGATGGCGTCCTGGTCGCCCAGCCAGTCCGAACCCTTGACGGTGTCGAAGAAGTGGTAGTGCCAGTTGTCCTCGCTCATGTTGCCCAGGGAGGCGCCGATGCCGCCCTGCGCGGCGACGGTGTGCGAGCGGGTCGGGAAGACCTTGGACAGCACGGCCACGTTCAAGCCGGCCAACGCCAGTTGCAGCGAGGCGCGCATGCCGGAGCCGCCGGCCCCGACGATGACCACGTCGAACTTGCGGGTCGAAACCTTTGCCACCGTCATCACAGTCTCCACAGCACCTGGATCGCCCAACCGGCGCAACCCAGCAACCAAACAATCGAAAACACTTGCAGGGCCAGTCGGATGCCGACCGGCTTCACGTAGTCCATCCAGATGTCGCGCACACCCACCCAGGCGTGATAAGCCAGCGCGAGGATGGTGACGAAGCTCAACACCTTCATCCACTGATGCGAGAAGATCGCCGCCCAGCGGTCATAGCCCAGCGCGCCGGGCATCAGCAGCTGCGCGAGCAAGACGATGGTGAACAAGGCCATCAGCACGGCCGTGACACGCTGGGCCAGCCAGTCGCGCAGGCCGTAGTGCGCGCCCACGACGATGCGCTTGGAGCCAAAAGTGCTCATTGTTGTTTTCCTTCTGGAGAGGTTCAGTACAAGCCAAACAGCTTGGCGCCCAGCGCCAACGTCAGCAGCACGCTCAAGGCCAGCGTGATGACGGCCGAGCTGTGGCCCTGGGCCTTGCTGACGCTGTGCGTCGCATCCATCCACAGATGGCGAACGCCGGCAATGAAGTGGTGCAGATAGGCCCAGATCAGGCCCAGCGCCACGAGCTTGACGAACCAGCCGGGGATGCCGGCAGCGCCGGCGACGAAGACATTCGTGAAGGCCTCGAAGGAGATTTCCGAGCTGAGGCTGTTGTCCAGCATCCAGACCACGAAGGGCAGCAGCGCGAACATCAGCAGGCCGCTGATGCGATGCAGGATGGAGACGATGCCGGCAGGCGGGAGGCGGTAACTGACGATCTGGGAAACGTGGATGTTGCGGTAAACCGGTCTTGCCTTGGCGCTGTCCGTCATGGTCTAGCCTGCGTAATCAGTGTGAAACCGAAAGATTCTAGGGCCTAGATCCCTGCCGTCCTTCGCACTTGCTGCACTGCGGCATTGTCAGTTTCAGTTCAACTCATTGCGGTAGTGATCCGCCTGCGTGTGGTACAGCCCGCGTCGCAATTCGACCGGTCGGTCGCCATAGGTGTAGGCCACGCGTTCGACGCTGAGCAAGGGGGCACCCTCCTGCATGCCCAGCAGTCCGGCGGCATCGGCGCCGGCAGCGACGGCGCGCAGCTTTTCCTCGGCGCGCACCATGTGCACCTGATACCGCTCCTCGAACAGCGCGTAGAGCGTGCCCGGGTAGGCGTTGATGACTTCAGCGTTCAGCCCCTGGAAATGCCGCTCCGGCAGCCACAGGTCGTCCAGCACAACGGCCTGCCCGCGGCGCAGCAGCAGCCGGCGAACCTCGATGACCTGCTCGGCGGTTCGCAAGTGCAGCGCGCGCGCCGTCTCGGCCGAGGCGCGCGCGCGCCGGCAATGCACCAGCTCGCGCGTGAAGCCGGTGGCGCCGTCGTCGGCCACGAGGCGCAGGAAGCGGAAGGCGTCCCGCGGCGCCGTGTGCGTCGCAACGAAAGTGCCGCTGCCCTGGCGGCGCTCGACGACATTGGCCGCCGTCAACTCGTCCAGCGCCCTTCTGACGGTGCCCGGGCTGGCGTGAAAGCGCTCGGCCAGTGCGGCCTCGCTGGGCAGGGCATCGCCCGGCCGCCATTCGCCGGCGGCCAGGGCGGCAACGATCAACTGGCGGATCTGCTCGTAGAGCGGGGCGGGCGACTTGGGCATGCGCGCATTGCAGCACAGGGTATGCCCGTACACTTCCCCGCCTTCAGGCGGTGCGCGCGGCGCCGCCTCGACGTCA
>CAUJSJ030000183.1:0-28137 GCA_963422775.4 uncultured Roseateles sp. | reverse complement strand
CGTTGCTGTTCCTGGGTCGGATGACGGATGCCCAGCAGCAGGTCTACCGGCTCGACCTTTCCACGCGAAGTCTCCAGCAACTGACGCATGCGAGCACACCCATCGTGTCATTTGCGGCGTCGGACGATCTGAAGCGCATCGTGTACACGGCACAGGTTCCCAATCCGCCGCTAAAGGACGGTGCGCGCAGCTTTGTGATGGCAGGGCAGACGGTGTGGAGCGCGAAGTTTGGCCAGAACCGGCTGCAGTCTCAAAACCGCAAGTACGGTTTCTTCGTCGCGGAGGCTGGGTCACCGCAGCCTCGCGCGCTCGGGGAGCCTTTCGGCGAGGCGAATATTGGGACGCCGCTTGCCAGCATCTCTCCCGATGGCCGCTGGGCGCTTCTGCCGCACTACGAGCCCCAGCGAACACTCGAATGGAGCCGGCAGTACCCGATGTTGGGCGAGGTCGTCGGCACCTTCGGTCCGGCCGTCCACAACGATCCGCTGCGCTACTACTCCGGTTCCAACGTGCAAACCGCCCGGCGCATGACGGTTTGGCGATTGGACGACGGCCTTGAGCAGACGGTCGTGGATGCCCCCGACGATGCCTTGCCGGGTGGCGCCCAGGAAAGGCTCGATCACATGTGGCAGGGCCGCGGCTCATCCCTCGTGTTAGCCGGCACCCATCTGCCGCTGGGCATCGGCGCCAACACATCGACGGCGTCTCACGTCGTCGAGTACTGGCCCGACACCGCACGTTGGGCCGTCATCGCGCAACTGGCTGGCAGACTGGACCGGTTGCAGCAGCTGCCTGACGGTTTTGCGGTGATCGATGGCGATCACCGTCGGGAATTCAGGCGCACAGGTGCTGGCTGGCAGGAAATCTCCAACGCTGCGAAAAGCCATGAATCGTCGCCGACGAGCTGGACATTGAGTGTTCGCGAGAGCCTCAACGTTCCGCCCGATGTCTTCGCCGAAGGCCCCGCCGGTCGCGCCGTTCGCCTGACCACGCTCAACCCTCAGTTCGATCCCGCGACCTGGGGCGTGATGAAGCCCTACACCTGGCGTGACGCCAACGGCCGCGAGTGGCGTGGTGGCTTGATGGCCGGGGAGGGCGACGACGGTTCGAAGCCGATGCCGCTGATCATCGAGACGTACGACTACTCGCCGGACAACTTCTATCTGCATGGGCCGAACAGATCGTCGCGCAGCGGCACCAGTGCCTTCGCGGGTCGTGCCTTTGTTCGCGATGGATTTCTGGTGCTGGCCATGGCCAAGAATCCACAGAACGTCGCGCTCAAGCGTGACCAATCGCTGTTCCAAATGTTCAATGACGGCATACGGGGCGCCGTGGACGCGTTGGTCAAGGAAGGCCGTGTTGATCCTGCACGCGTGGGGATCATTGGTTGGAGCACGACCGGCGAGCGCGTGCTCAACCTGGTCACGTTCTCCGATCTGCCAATCCGTGCGGCCACTCTCGCCGATGGAGACGCAAACACCCTGTTCTTCTACACGCTGACATACGGTCTTACCGACTCCGCATGGGGATGGTTCGAGAAGATGAATGAGGGCCTTCCGTTTGGATCGCGACGCGCCAACTGGTTGAGCAATGATCCCGCGCTGAACACCGACTGTGTGAACACGGCCTTGCGGATCGAGTCGTATGGGGTGCCGATCTACAGCAACTACGACATCTACGCGTTGCTGAGGCGCCAGTTCAAGCCCGTAGAAATGGTGCTGATCCCCGGAGGTGCGCATTCCCTGTCTCTGCCGAGCGAACGCATGGTCTCGCTGCAAGGCAACCTGGACTGGTACAGGTTCTGGCTCAAGGGAGAGACTCGCGCCGAGGCGTATCTGGCGGGCGAGACGGCCGATTCGCTGCAAGCGCAGTACGTCGCCTGGCGGCAGATGGAGACGATGAAGGCTGCCAACGACAAGTTGCCTCGATGCGATCGCGAGAGCAGCCGCGGATAGCTGACTATTCGACGACAGCCGTCTGCTGACGCCACAACTGCGCATACAGTCCATCTCTTTCGACGAGATCCTCATGCTGGCCGCGCTCACGCACCCGGCCCCCCTCCAGCACGATGATCTCGTCGGCGTGCATCACAGTTGTGAGCCGGTGCGCAACGAGGATCGTCGTGCATCCGGCCGTCACTTGACGCAGCGTGCGCATGACGGCAGTCTCGGTCGTGCTGTCCAACATTGAGGTAGGCTCATCGAGTAGGTAGATCAGCGGGCGTCGCACCACCGCGCGTGCGATGGCCAGGCGCTGTCGTTCGCCGCCGGACAAGGTTTGGCCACGCTCGCCCAGCACCGTGTCGTATCCCTCAGGGAGTGCCGCGATCAGGTTGTGCAGCTCGGCGCGGCGAGCCGCTTGTTCGATGTCTGCGCGTGTGGCCGTCGGCAGTCCGAGCGCGATGTTGCTGGCTGCCGTCGCATGCAGCAGCGCGCATTCCTGCGTCACAAGGCCGATGTGCGCCCGCAGGCTCGCCGCGGGCAGTGCGTTAATCGGTTGCCCGTCCAACAAGATCCGTCCTCCCTGCGGGGCATACAGCCGCAGCAGGAGTCGGATGATCGAAGACTTGCCGGCGCCGCTGCGGCTGACGATGGCTGTCGTGCGCCCGGCCGCGAACTCGACGCTCAGGTGTTGCAGAACAGGCCGTGCGGGGTCATAGCCGAAGTCGACGTTCTCCAGCAGGATCGACGGCGCGCTTGTCCATCGATTAGTTTGCTCCTTCGTTGGCGTAGGTACGCCTGATGCTGCCTCCGTTGGCTCTGCCAGGATGTCAAGCAGTGGTCGCATGAAGCCGAGGGCTCGTGACAGATCCCGGCTCGCGGAGCCGAGCACCTCCAGCGGCCGGACCATCTGCAACAAATAGATATTTGCCAGCACGAACCCGCCGACGGACATCGTCCCCAGCGTGACTGCGTTGGCAGTGATGTAGAGGCAGCCGGCCATCGCGAGGGCGAAGACCATCGTTGCAGCAACTGCCATGCTGACGGTCAGCCGGTTGAACTGCCACCATCGAGAGATCAGGCGCAATCCCGCGTCCTTGAGGGCGTTCCTTGCCTGGTGGCACGCCGAGAAGCACCGAAGGGTCTCCACATTGGCGATGCCCTCGCTGAGCTGGGCATGTACGTCCAGGCTTGCCTGCGACACCGCGCGCGCACGCGTCGAGAAGCGGCGCGCACTGAGTGAGAACAAGATCAGATACATCGCGGCGATCACGGCGAAGCCGATGACCAGGGCCGGTTGACCGAGGCTTGCCAGGATCAGCACCATGCCGCCAAGTTCGACGAGAACCGGCAGGAGACTGTTCGCGATAAGCGCAATGACAAGCTGGCTGCCGGTCGCGGCAAGATCGATGCTGTGCTGCAACTCGCCGCCTCGGCGGTGGATGAGATAGGCCATCGGCAGCCGTAGCAGGTGCTCGAATGCGCGTTGCGTCAGGCCTGACAACACCTTCTGCTCGACGGTGCCCGCTGCCAAGGGTCGAACGTCACTCACCAGGCACCCAGCCAGCAACATCAGCAGGTACAAGGCGCCTTGCATCAGGATTGCCGGTCTTTCAGACGCGGGGTCTTCAGGACGTGTGGCGGACACGGCGTCGATCAGGTGCTTTAGGGCTAGCGGTGACGCTGCCGCCAGCGCGCCGGACAGACCGACCAGCAGCAGGGTGATGCTTAGGTTCGCGACCAGCGCGCGGTCCAGTTGCGCACCGATGAGCAGCAGCGCGGCTCGCAGCGTTGAGGGGCGCGACATCTTGGGCTCGCTGGCAAACAGTCAGCGGCTGGTCATGCGCTGTGCCCAGAGTTCGGTAGCGATGCAGTCGTGGGTCTCCGCGACATAGGCGGCGTTGGCGGGGGGCTGATCGGAAAGCGCCGCCGACACTCGGCCGCGATCCAGCAGACCATGCTTGACCAGCAGGCCATCCAGCAATAGCTCGCGTGCAAAGACGCGATTTCGCTGGAGTGCGTTCGCGGCGTAGGCCCCCATGCCGCCTTTGGAGCGGCGAGTGGCTATCGCCGGCGGAAGGACGTCCGCGAAGGTCCGGCGTGCGAGTGCCCGACCTTGGCCTCCGTCGGTGAGCACGTAGGTGGGCGTGCTGAGACTGACTTCCAGCAGCGGCTGTGACATCAACGGATGGACCACCTCCGGTGAAGCCAGGTTCCTGTAGGGATGGTGATAGTCCAGCGGACCGATCAACCCGCTGACTTGATGGAACTTGCCGATGGGCAGGTCAGCGGCGTCCTGCAAGCCTGGGTGCATGAACAGATCAGCGGTCTGCGCAGCCTGATGTTTGGCCGCCGGCGTCATCAACATCACGTACACATCGGCGCTCTCTCCGGCGCGGCCTCGGAACGAGCGGTCTGCAACAGCGCTGCGCAGCGCCGTCCAGAAAGACACACGGCCGAGATGCGCCGAGTCGAGCGCCACCTTGAACCAGCCGCGATCAACGCCGCGGTCGTGCAGGTAGTCCGCTGCGGGCCACGTGTTGTGGATCTCGTAGAAGATCTGATCACCAGCAGCGCCGGTGAAGATGACGTTAGCCCCGTGGTTCGAAGCCACCTCCACATCCATGTTGCGCGAACCCATGCCGCCGATGTAGTTGGCTGGGCAGGGCGTTCGAACCGCGTTGAGCAGATCATCAAGGCGGAATCCCTCGTCGAGACCTCTTTCGATGAGGACGGTGTTGGCACGCTTGGCAGCGAGGCGGGCAAAGGCTCGTTCGTCGCTGTCCGACCCTGGCGAGTGGTAGTTCAGGCACGTGATGCGTTCAGATGCAACGCTGGCGCGCAGGTTTCCGAGCAGGATCGACGAGTCCACCCCTCCCGACAGCCGCAGAAGGATGGTCGGATAACACGAAGCCCAACTCTGCACGCAGCGGGCCGTCGCTTCTTTAAGTCGCTGGGATGCCTCGACCTGATCCATGGCCGCCGCTCGGCTCGCAATGTCGATGGCGCTCCAGAGCGTGAGCGGCTTGCCGCTGGAGAGCGTCATGCTGGCGAGTTCGCCACCCGGCAGCTGGCTGACGCCGGCGAGCGCGGTCTGCCGGCCATCCAGGGTGCCAAGCAACAGGTAGACGGCGACAGCATCCCAACTCACGGGCGGCGATGGCAGATCCGACAAGGAGAGCGCGTCTTCGAGCTGGGAGAACACGAGGGTCAGCCCTTGAACCTCAAGCCGGAAACAGGGCAAGCTGCCTGTCGGATCGCGCAGTACGCGCGGCTCGCCAGTCCAGGAAGGCAGGAAGGCGACGTATCGGCCCCAAAACTCATTGACGAGGGACCTTCCGTCCGAGTGAACGATGCGCTGTGCTTCAGACTCAGTGAACTCGATATCTCTCTGCTCGGAGGGAATTGCCCCCCGGCGCCGGAACAGACGTCCGAGAACAACGCCCTGGTCTTGCGGCAGGAAGTAGATATCGTTGACGCCGCGGGCGCTGCCCGCGACGTACACGTGCAGATTGGGAAGTTTGAGCGCCGCTTTCCATTTGCCGGTAGCGCCGATCGCCCAAGCCATTCGATGTGCGGCCGCAGCCTGTTCGTCGCTGGCCGGGTTCCAGCTGAACGCGATGTAGCGGAACATGATCTGCTGGCTCCTGTCAGACGACCAGAATCGGACGGAAGGCCCGGACGCGGTCGTGCAGATCGTTCAGCACCAGGTTGCCACTCTGCACCCAGGAATGCGCGGCGAAAGGGCGCGTCCGCACGCCGATGACCCACCGTGGGAATAGCGACCGCGCTGCGAGGAATCGAATCAGGCTCAACGAGTCGTGCAGACACCGCTCACGTGCAGAGAAGATGAAGGGGCGAACGCGCATGTATGACGACACCTGACGATGCAGTTCGTCGGATCGGGTGGGGACGTGCCCGAGAACGTGTGGGCGCAAACGGAGGACCTTGCTTTCAATCTGAGCCAGGGAGTTCCATTGCAGCCAGCAGGCAGCCCCTGCGGCAGACCAGCCCAGGCGCAGCACGTCTTGCCAGTTGAGGTTCGACAGGTTCTCGGTCGCGCCGGGTCGCCAGCTCTCAAGCGCATCGTCGAGATGCGCACGCGGCTTCGGCGTGCCGGTTGCGTTCACCAGCATGGCTTGGCTGGATAACGTCTGAAGCAGGGCGCTCACCGAGGCGCTTTGACTGGAAGGTGAGGGCAGCGGTGAACGGCTGTCGCAGTCCGGCCAGTCCACGATGACGTTGGACACGGACGCAGTTCGAGCGCTGCCCACTCCCTGGTATTTGTCGCGATTCAGGTCCAGCAGGATCACCTGCTCGTCGACCCGACACGCGCGGACGTGATCGGCGAGTCTGAATTTCGATGCGTGAACTGGGTTCGACAGCACGTCTGTCTCCTCGGGATTGAGGTCATCACCTACGGGCGGGGGCCGCGCCTTAGCGTGCCTTCGCTGACTCGCGGCGGCAAGGCAGCATCGCCCGCTGCGTTCTCGCGAATCCGAAGCGGACGATTTGCACGTGAGGTCTGTGCAGAATCACCTGACGCTTGACGCTGACGCGGTTCTGGCGCCCATGACCGGTACGGCGGTTGCGCACCATCAACTTCGCTGAAGGGCGGTGCAAGCGTGCTGCACGCACCGCCCCCTAGCCGGCGCACAGTTCATGGCTGCGCGCCGTCAGCCGCTCAGATCTCGCGGCGCGGCTTGACCTCGTTGGGCTCGCGCTCCGGGCCATTGGGGAGGCCCTTCGTCTGTTCCTTGGCGTCGCCCAGGTCGACCAGTTCCAGTTGCAGTTCGTCGTTCATGACGTTCTCCTTCAGGTTGAGTTGAAACACACACGCCATCGGTCTTCACCTCTGGCGACTCAACAGTAGAGACGTCGATTTCGCGCTCAAAGCACTTTTTGAGGCGACTGTTTTGCGTTCGGTGAGCAGCTTTCGAGCGAAGGCCGCGCCGGTGCTGACGATCCGGCTGATCAGCGGCCGCGCGTCACGTTCGGAAGCAGGTGCTCTCTGTTCGGAATGGCAATTAGGTTTTTCGGGCGGCCGAACGAGATCACAGCGAATCGAAACTAGGGGGGGAAATTTTCAGACCCCACTCGTCATTGAGTCATGGATCAGTCCATCTTCAACGGCGAGCGGGGTCGGGTCTGGCATGTCAGCTGGCAGCTGACGTTGGGCCGGGACCTGCTGCGATGGCCTTCGCTGGCCGATCGAATCGTGGGTCGCCTCATCTCGGCGCACAACGGCGAGGGCCGCGCGCTGCTGTTCTACCTGATTCTGCCAAGAGAGATCCATGTGATCTCCAGGATGCGTCCCGGTGATCCGCCGTCATCGCTCGCCGCCGGCGTGGCCAACGTGATCGGCAAGTGGGTCCGTCAGGCGGACGGTCTGCTGGGGCCGGTGTTCGTCGCGCCGTTCCGCTCGGAAGCGATTGGCGATCTCGAATCTCTTTGCCAGGACTTTCGTATGCTGTCGTGGAGGCCTGTGTCGACCGGGCTTCGCGATGGGCCGACGAACTATGCATTCAGCGCGTTGAGGATTCTTCTTGGATTGAACCTGCCAGGTGGATTTCGGACCGGGCCGCTGTTTGAAATGCTAGGAAGCAAGGTACCGCAAGACCGAGCCCTGATCCGACGCGTGATGGCGGAGTCGCCGACGGAGCTTGATGTACTGCAGTGGGAGTTGGCCAAGGATCTGGTGCCCGCGAGGGGCACGCTCGGGCCTGACGGCATGATGACCAGGCATGTGCAAGGACCTGCAGCGGCTCTGGTCGCTGCCAGCAAGGACAAAAGCATCGACGGCGGGCTCAGAATCCTGGTGCGATGGGTGGAGGTCAAGCTGGGGCTGCAGGGCGGCCACGGGTTGGCGTCCAACGGTGGTCCGGAGGGGGCGCGCGGCAGGGCCTTGGTTGGTGGTCTCGCTCTGAAGTTGGGCCTGTGTTCCGCATCGTCAGTCGCCCGCCATTTCGGCCGGGCGAAGGCGACCCTCAGCGAGCAGATGGCCGCGAGCAGCGCGCGTGCGGCCGATCAGGCGATTCTTGCCATTCCCATGGAGCAGATCGTCAGGGAAGCGATCGCGATCGCGATGCATGCGAAGGATGCAGGCGCGGGCTAGGCGTCACGGGCATCGTCCTTTGCCGATGCGTTGAACACTGCCCTGTGTGCGAGCTGCCTGGCTGGCGATCTCGAGCAAACCCGAAGGTGGCGTATGTTTTGTTCCCAGTGCGGCGTCAGAGGCCGCGCTACCCTTTCGTTTTTCCAGACACGTGACATAGAGCAGGGACGGGGGCGAACATGAACGAGAAGGTCAAAGAATGGCTTTGGTTGATTCGGATCTTCTTTCCGGAACAGAGGAAATGGGCCTCAAGGGCTCTCACCACTGCCGGTCTTGCAATGCTGGCCGGCCCAGTCTGGACGCCCTATGCAGATGCCGCCGTCGAGCACTTTTTTGGCATCAAGATGCCAGCGCAGCAGCTCAACATCACCGGATGGGGCCTTCTCGCGCTGGGCTTGCTGTTGCTGAGCGTCAACGTCTATCTGGACCATCGGAGCAGGTCGGATGCTGTGCTCGCGTCGGACGTGGCCGATCGCATGACGCTCGAGGGCTTGTTCTCCCAGCTCCACCTGCCGTCGCTGGATTTCTTCGTGGACCGGGGAAAGTTGTCGTTCACGTACGTCCCGGTGCTTCATTACTTCGCTGGTCTGGAGGCGTGCGTCAACGCGTCAACGTTCTATGTCCATGATCTGGCGCTCAGGGCAGTGATTGGTGACCTTTACGCCTCTCTGTCCAATGCGCTTTCATACGGCGAGTACTTCGTCGAAACGCCCAATAACAAGATTCAGAAGTTCGACAGCAAACGGGATGTGCACATTGACCCGGACGCGAGGCGGGCGCACGACGGGTTCATCAGTGCGGTCTACGCGACGGAGAAGCATCTGCGCGACCTCTGCGGCAAGGTGAAATCCAAGTTCCCTGACTTTGATTTCTCGGCAACCAGCCGTGCGGCGCTTGAGGATTACAAGTCGTACGAGCAAAGGGATCTCAGCGATTTTGAGCTTTCGGTGCTTCGTGCAATCCTAGACATGGAGGAGGGGCGTCTGTACCCGAATCTTCGGGAGTTGGCTCGCCGTCTGGAAAGCCGACAGGCCGCCCTACAGGTCGCCCTCGACAAACTCATTGAGATTGGCTTCGTCAAGCATCTCTACCCAGGACTACCGCATCAGAAGTTCACGGTCTTGAAGGGCGGTAGAGCGCACTACACCATCCATAGCGCTCGTTTGGAGGGCTAGTGGTTGAGACGGCGTGGATTGGAGCCTTCACCGGATGGCCCGGTGAAGCGCTTCAAGACCCTCCATGGCGGATGTAGACAACGTCAGGATGTTGGGATCGGTGGAGGCGACGTCGGCCGGATTGATCCGCACGATCTTGGCTAACAGGCGCGTTTGGAGCCGCTTGGCAAAGTGCCTCACCGTGGGGACGGCGGTGCCTGCTCCGATCTCCAGGACAAGCAGGCGCTCGACGCCATGCAGCCATTGCTGCAGCAGCGTCTCTTGGAAGTCGCTGCGGGCGCTCAGCCAGTCGCCGTCCCCGAACAGCAGGATGTTCGGTCTGGCGACCGCACCGCAGTTGCGGCAAAGGGGCAGCGGGCCAATCCACAGACCGTCGACTTCGGAAACTTGAGGTTCAAGCGATTCGGCTGACCAGACGTCGGAACTGCAGGGAACCGAGCACTGATGCGCTGCCCCCAGGATTCGTAGCACTTCGATCTAGAGCCCAGGGGTTGGCATCGTAGTTGTCGATGCGGGGTTTGGCGCGGTGTCGCCAGCATGCTGGCGACACCGCGCGGCGAACACGGCCGGCGGCACATACCCAAGAGTGCTGTGCGGCCGGTGGTGGTTGTAGTCCTCGCGCCAGTTGTCGATGACGCTGCGCATGTGGCTCAGGCTGGCGAACCAGTGCTGCGACAGGCACTCGTCGCGGAAGCGGCTGTTGAAGCTCTCGATGTACGCGTTCTGCACCGGCTTGCCGGGCTGGATGAAGCGCAGCACGACGCCGTTCCTGGCGGCCCAGGTCTGCATCGTCCGGCCCGCGAACTCCGGACCGTTGTCGGTGCGGATCACTTTGGGCAAGCCTCGCTCGGCCTTGACCTGGTCGAGCACCCGCGTGACGTACAGCGCGGGGATCGACGTGTCCACGGCGATCTGCACCGCCTCCTTGCTGCAGTCGTCCACGACTGTCAGCGTCTTGACCCTGCGGCCGTTGGCCAGTTCGTCGAACACAAAGTCCATGCTCCACACCTCATCGGGTTGCATCGGGCGCACCAACGGCTGCCGCTCGGGCACGGGCAGCTTCTTGCGGCGGCGCTTGCGCACCATCAGCCCTTCCTCGCGGTAGACCCGGTAGGTGCGCTTGACGTTGATCGTCCAGCCTTCGAGCTGCAGTCGGCTGTGCAGCATGCGGTAGCCGTGGCGGCGGTGCTGGCCGGCGAGCTCCGTCAGTCGCTCACGCAGCCGGCCGTTGCCGTCGTCGCGAGGGCGGTAGCGCAAGGTGCTGGCACTCATGCCGACCAGCTTGAGGGCTCGACGTTCGCTCAAGCCCTTGTCCTGCAACTGCCGCACGACTTCGCGCCGTGCCGCCACGGCCATCACTTTCCCTTGAGCACCTCGCGCATCGCGTCGATCTCAAGCATCGAGTTGGCCAGCAGCTTCTTGAGCTTCGTGTTCTCCGCCTCCAACGTCTTCAGCCGCTGCGCGTCCGACACGTTCATGCCGCCGAACTTCGCCTTCCAGGCGTAGTAGCTCGGTTCGCTGAAGCCATGCTTCCTGCACAGCTCCTTGACCGGCAGGCCAGCATCGGCCTCACGCAGGAACCCAATGATCTGTTCCTCGGTGTATCGCTTCTTCATCGGTCCGATCTCCGTCTCGGGTTGATCGGACTCTAGAACTACCTGCTGCGAATCTCAGGGGGCAGCGCACTGAAGCCAGTGGATGGAACCATGACACTCGTGAAGGGCTTTGTCGTCGAAGCCTGCCTTCTGGAACTGGCCATCTACGTTGCTGGTGAACACACCGAGACCAGCGGGCAGCCTCTGTCCCAGGGATCTTGCGATCGTGAAGCCGGGGTGGGGTACGGTTGACCGGTAGAGACTCAGTCGGTGTCCATAGAAGCCCCAGGCGAGCCTTGGATTGGAGCGGAAGGTTTCGGGGTTGGCGATTCGAGGGAGGTCCAGCTTTGCACGTTCAAGGGCAGGGTAGTGGCGCCACAGCCCTTCTGTTCCCCTGAAGTCGGGCAGGCCGGAGTCAACTCCCATCCCGGCTCCGGCCGCAACGAGCAGACCCTGGCATTCTTGAAGCCACGCGGCGGCCAGGTGGACATCTTGATCCAAGACCTTCATGGGGTGGGTTTGACCCAGAAAGAAAGACTCTTGAAACGCAAAGGGCCGCGAGAGCGGCCCTTGACGATCAGAAGTTCAGCGCTCAACGATACCGGCGCTGAGCGTCCGGCCAGGCAGGAGCGCAGGCCCAGTACTCTTCGCTATCGTCGCTCTCTACCGCAACGAACTCAGTTTCCTGGCTCGAAGCCTGCGTGCCACCTTGGCGCAACGCTTCCCGAACCCTGTCTTCCGACATGGGAACCATGTGGTCAGCTAGCCGTTGAAGGTTGGTACGCATGATTTACCTCACAACTCTATACCGTGAGTGTTCAAGTATCGTAGCAGAAGCTTCCTTGAGGCGCTTTCCTCTGAGAGGTCAAACCTCGCTGCGTACAGGCTATCACCGTAAACCTGCCACTCCCGCACCCCTTCCTCAGTCGCCATGAGTTCCGACAAAAAGGTACACCCTCTGAACTGAGGTGAAAGTTTGCTTCTGACATGGCCGGGGATGGGCGCATCGAAACCAAGCCTCGGCCAGAGCCAGTAGCCGATGAGCCGATCATCCCAGTGTTTGACGATTGACTCCGCGTAGCTTCCAAGCGCGTCAAGCTCTATGGCATCAAAGCCATGCTGCTCGGCAGCTTGGACCTGGATGGCCAGAGCACGGGCGCCAAGCCGGTTACCTCGATGAGCAGCGCGCACCCGAAACGTGGCATTGGTCAGGACCGTTCCGCGATCTGGGGTGAGGTTGATCAACCGCACCATGCCGACGACGGCGTGGTGCTCTACCGACAGCCGGATAGCTTCAAGGCTCGTTCCGTCCTTGGCAACGAACGGCGACACCCGAAGTGTTGACCCTCGAAGGGCGCCGCTGAAGCCTATGAGTTGCTCGTTGGAAAAGAAGTCGTGGATGTCGAGGAACTTCTTGAGGCCATCTTCGATATGGACCTGCACGCTGTCGACGTCAAACCACTCCTCGGTTTTCGCATCCCGCTTCTTCACCTGGCCGGCCTCCTGCACCTGATTCTCCTGGAAGGAGCGTTGTGGAAATGCTTCAGGAGAACCCGCCAACGCGCGGGGCGCTGTCTCCGGGAAGGGCAAGCAGCCGAAGGGAGAGTTCGGCGCGGACCAGCTCCTCGGCCGTTGCCCTCCTTTGGAGGCCATCGACAGAGCGGCTTCCGGCGAGCTCAAAGACCGTAAATCTTCCCAAGTCATCCCGTTAGAGCCTAGCGCCGGTATCCCCCTGGGTATCCCCCTGGAGCAAAAATCGGAGCCGGAAAGGAAAAAGGACTTAGAGGCTTTCGCTTCTAAGTCCTTGATTTCTCTTCTTATTTTTGGTCGGGACGGCGGGATTCGAACTCGCGACCCCTTGCACCCCATGCAAGTGCGCTACCAGGCTGCGCTACGCCCCGACTGAGCCAATCAGTATAACCGAGAATTTTGGCTTTTGCCCTGATTCAGCGGGAATTGCGCTTAATTCAGCCGAGAAGGGTGGCTCGAATGGCCAGCAATTCAGCCCGCACCTGTTCCAGTGACGTCAGCGAGTCCAGCGCCAACACCGGCAGCGTCATGGAGGCACCGGTGGCCTTGAGCGGTTGAGCGTGCACATGGGCAGGCCGTCCGGCCGGCAGTTGCGCGAGCTCAGCCGCAACATTGAGATCGTCATCGTCATCGAGCGCGCCATCCATCGCCTCAAGGGCGTGGGCGGCCTCGGCCTCGTCGCGGAAGTTCTGCGCTGCCGCGGGCGGCAGGCCGTCGCTGAGCTGATTGCGTGCTCCGCTGATCGTGAAGCCCTGGTCGTAGAGCAGATCGCGGATGCGGCGGATCAGCAGCACCTCATGGTGCTGGTAGTAGCGCCGGTTGCCGCGCCGCTTCATGGGCTTGAGCTGCATGAACTCCTGTTCCCAGTAGCGCAGCACGTAAGGCTTCACGCCGCACAGCTCGCTCACTTCACCGATGGTGAAGTAGCGTTTGGCGGGGATCGCGGGAAGCGCCTTTTCCATTGCAAATCAACAAGTTCGCGAGGGGAGGGGAGACTCTACTCGAAGTCTTCCCCGCCGGGCGCATCACCTTGCACCTGCCCCTTGAGTTTGTGGCTGGCGTGGAAGGTGACGACGTTGCGCGCCTTGATCGGGATGGACTCGCCGGTGCGCGGATTGCGGCCCGGGCGCGGTGCCTTGCGGCGGATGTTGAAGTTGCCGAAGCCCGAGAGCTTCACGTCCTGACCCTTGACGAGGCTGTCGTGCAGGATGTCGAAGAAGGCCTCGACCATGTCCTTGGACTCGCGCTTGTTCAGGCCCAGCTTGTCGAACAGCAGTTCGGCCAGCTCCGCCTTGGTCAGCGTGGGCGTTTCCAGGCTGCCGATGACGACGGCGACTGCGTCCTTCTTGGTGTCGTTGGCGTCCATGAGTTCTCCGGTCAACCGCGCAGGCGCGCGCCGAGCTGCTGGGCAGTGGCGGCGACGATGGTGGTCACAGCCGCGTCGATGCGCTCGTCGGTCAGCGTGGCTTCGTCGTCGAGCAGTTCCAGGCGCACGGCCAGGCTGCGCTCGTCGGCTTGCAGGTCGGTGCTGCTGCCAGCGGCTGGCTTGAAGACGTCGAACAGCTTGGCCGAGCGCAGCAGTGCACCGCCTGCGGCCGTGATGGCGGCCATCAGCGCGTCGTGGGGCGTGCTGTCCTTGACAACCAGGGCCAGGTCGCGCTGCACGGCCTGCTGGCGCGGCAGCGGCTGGCCTTGCGGCAGCGTGCGGGCCAGCGCGGCGTCGAGGTCCAGCTCGAAGACGATGGGTGCGCCGCCGCTGATTTCGTAGCCCTGGCGCCAGCGCGGATGCAGTTCACCGACGACACCGATGACGGTGCCATTGAGCTTGACGCGCGCACTTCGGCCGGGGTGCAGGGCAGGATGCTCTACGGCTTCGAACGTCAGTGCTTGCGGTGCGAACAGGGCTTCGAGGTCGCCCTTCACGTCGAAGAAGTCGACGGCGCGGTCGCGCTGGCTCCACTGCTGCTGATCGGCCGGGCCCCAGGCAAGGCCACCCAGGCGCAGCGGCTGTTCGATGCCTGCCACTGTCAGCGGGCCGTTGGCCACGCCAGCATCGCGATTGAACACGCGGCCCAGCTCGAAGACGCGCACGCGCGTCGCACGGCGGGTCTGGTTGTGGCGCAGCACCTGCACGAGGCTGCCGATCAGGCTGGTGCGCATCACCGACAGTGGTGCGGCGATGGGGTTCAGCAGACGGATGGGGTCGGTGACGCCGGCCAGCTCGCGCTCCCAGCGCTCTTCGACGAAGCTGAAGTTGATGGTCTCGAAGTAGTCGCGCGCGGCCACGTCGCGGCGCAATGCGTGCGCGGACTGGCGCGACTCCGAACCCGTGCGGCCCACGATGGGCGCCAGCGGTGCGGTGGACGGCAGCGTCGGGTAGCCCAGCACGCGGATGACTTCCTCGATGAGGTCTTCCTCGATCAGGATGTCGAAGCGCCAGCTCGGCGGCGTGACGGTGATCACGCCTTGGGCCGCAGTGAACGGCAGGCCCAAGCGCGTGAACACGCCTTCGCATTGCGCCTGCGTCAGCGGCATGCCGATGACCTTGGCTGCGCGAGCCACGCGCAGGGCGACGGGCTTGCGCACGGGCACATTGGGCGACTGGTCGTCCATCGGGCCGATTTTGGTGTCGGCCGTGCCGCAGATGTCGATGATGAGCTGCGTGATTCGCTCGATGTGCTCGACGGTCTGCGACGCATCGACGCCACGCTCGAAGCGGTGGCCGGCATCGGTCGAGAAGTTGTAGCGGCGCCCGCGCCCCATGACAGCCTCGGGCCACCAGAACGCCGCCTCGACGTAGACGTTGCGCGTGTCATCGGACACGGCGGTGTGGTCGCCGCCCATGATGCCGGCAAGGGACTCGACCTCGCGGGCATCCGAGATGACGCCGACCTTTTCGTCGACCGTGATGGTGTTGCCGTTCAGCAGCTTGAGCTGTTCACCGGCCTTGCCCCAGCGCACGACCAGCTCGCCGCTGATCTTGTCCAGGTCGAAGATGTGCGACGGGCGGCCGTACTCGAACATCACGTAGTTGGAGATGTCGACCAGGGCCGTCACCGAGCGCTGGCCGCAACGCTCCAGGCGCTGGACCATCCAGGTGGGCGTCTTGGCTTGGGTGTCGATGCCCTTGACGATGCGACCGGAGAAGCGGCCGCAGAGGTCGGTGGCCTCGATGCGGATGGGCAGCTTGTCGTCCAGCTTTGGCTGCACCGGCGGGAACTCAGCCTTGAGAAGCGGCGCGCCAGTCAGCGCAGCCACTTCACGCGCGATACCGAAGACGCTCAAACCGTGCCCGAGGTTGGGCGTGAGCTTGAGCGTGAACAGCGTGTCGTCGAGGTTCAGGTGCTTGCGGATGTCTTCGCCGATGACGGCATCGGCCGGCAGTTCCAGCAGGCCGCCGTGGTCTTCGCTGAGCTTGAGCTCGCGGGCCGAGCACAGCATGCCGAAGCTGTCGACGCCGCGCAGCTTGCCGACGCCGATCTTGAAGGGCTTGGCCGGTTCATCGGTCGGCAGCTCGGCGCCAACGGTGGCCAGCGGCACCTTGATGCCCACGCGCGCGTTGGGTGCGCCGCAGACGATCTGCAGCGGCTCAGCGCCGCCGGCGTTGACCTTGCAGACGCGCAGCTTGTCGGCGTTGGGGTGTTGCTCGGCTTCGAGGATTTCGGCAACGACGATGCCATGGAAGGGCGGCGCCACGGGGCGCAGCTCTTCGACTTCCATGCCGGACATGGTCAGCAGTTCGGCCAGTTTTTCAGTGGACAGCGGCGGATTGCAGAACTCGCGCAGCCAGGACTCGGGGAATTGCATATCGGTCGTCGAATTACTTGAACTGGGCGAGGAAGCGAAGGTCGCCGTCGAAGAAGGCGCGCAGGTCGTTGACGCCATAGCGCAGCATGGCCAGGCGGTCGATGCCGGAGCCGAAGGCGAAGCCGATGTAGCGCTCCGGGTCCAGGCCCATGTTGCGGATCACCTGCGGATGCACCTGGCCCGAGCCCGACACCTCCAGCCAGCGGCCCTTCAGCGGGCCGCTCTCGAACATGATGTCGATCTCGGCGCTGGGCTCGGTGAAGGGGAAGTAGCTGGGACGGAAACGCAGCTGCAGCTGGTCGGTCTCGAAGAAGGCGGTGATGAAGTTGAGATAGACCGCCTTCAGGTCCTTGAACGAGATGTTCTCGCCGACCCACAGGCCTTCGACCTGGTGGAACATCGGCGAGTGGGTCGCGTCGCTGTCCACGCGGTAGGTGCGGCCCGGCGCGATGACGCGGATCTCTGGCATCGTCTCCTGGCCGGCATAGCGCTTGGCGTGGGCCTGCGCGTAGCGAATCTGCATCGGGCTGGTGTGCGGGCGCAGGTTGAGCCACGCACCGTTCTCGTCCTTCATGTCGACGTAGAAGGTGTCCTGCATGGAGCGGGCGGGGTGGTTCTCGGGGTTGTTCAGCGCCGAGAAGCTGTACCAGTCGGTCTCGATCTCGGGGCCGTCGGCGACGTCGAAGCCCATGGAGGCGAAGATGGCCTCGATGCGCTCCATGGCGCGCGTGATCGGGTGCAGACCGCCGGTGCCGCGGTTGCGGCCGGGCAGGGTGACGTCAAGTGCCTCGGCCTTGAGCTGCTTCTCGAGCTCGGCGGCGGCCAGCGCGTCGCGGCGGGCGGTCAAGGCGGCTTCGATGCCAACCTTGAGCTGGTTGATCTCGGCGCCGCGGGTCTTCTTTTCCTCGATGCTGAGCGCCCCCAGGCCCTTCATCAATTCGGTCACGCGGCCGGATTTGCCCAGGAAGCGTGCCTTGGCGTTTTCGAGTTCGGCGGGCGTGGGCGCAGCGGCAAAGTCGCTTCGTGCCGCTTCAAGAAGAGCGTCGAGATCAGACATTCGGAATTCGGAATAACAAGGGCGAAGCCCTTGCGTCGAAGACAAAAAGGGCCGGTCACGCAGTGACCGGCCCCGAAAGTTGCGTATCCCAACGCAAGTTGGGATGGGTCGCAATCAGGCGAGCGCGGCCTTCACCTTGGCGAAGATGCTGGCAAAACCAGCCGGGTCGTTCACGGCCAGATCGGCGAGGACCTTGCGGTCGATCTCGATCTGCGCCTTCTTCAGACCCGCCACGAACTTGCTGTAGGACAGACCCAGACCACGCGATGCAGCGTTGATACGGGCGATCCAGAGCTGACGGAAAACGCGCTTCTTGGTACGACGGTCACGGTAGGCGTATTGACCCGCCTTCATCACCGCCTGCTTGGCGATGCGGAAGACGTTCTTACGACGACCCCGGAAGCCCTTGGCCAGAGCCAAGACCTTCTTGTGACGGGCACGAGCGGTTACACCACGTTTGACGCGAGGCATGTGTTTCTCCTTGAGTCAGTGATGAATTACAGGCCAGCAAAGGGCAGCATCTGAGCGATGTGACCCATGTTGGTTTCGTGCACGGTGACGGCGCCGCGGAGCTGACGCTTGTTCTTCGTGGTCTTCTTGGTCAGGATGTGGCGCTTGAACGCCTGACCGCGCTTGACGGTGCCACCCGGACGAACGCGAAAACGCTTTTTCGCGCTGCTCTTGGTCTTCATTTTGGGCATGTTGATGCTCCTTCTAAGTGTGTCCCTGGGGCGATGCCGGTGAGCCCGGCATGCTTGTTGGCCTCAGGAGACTTGTGAACTGGCCGGCGACCAAACCGACCAGTCAAACCTGTTTTGATCTCAGCGCTTTTTCGGCGCCAGGACCATGATCATTTGCCGACCTTCGAGCTTCGGCATGTTCTCGACGATCGCCACGTCGGCCAGTTCGTCGCGAATCCGCTCCAGCAGGCGCATACCGATGTCCTGGTGGGTGATTTCACGGCCCCGGTAGCGCAGCGTGACCTTGCCCTTGTCGCCGTCTTCAGCGATGAAGCGGCGCAGATTGCGCATCTTGATCTGGTAGTCGCCTTCGTCCGTGCCCGGGCGGAACTTGACTTCCTTGATCTCGATGATCTTCTGCTTGGACTTGGCTTCGGCGGCGCGCTTTTGCTCCTGGTACTTGAACTTGCCGTAGTCCATCAGCCGGCAGACCGGCGGATTCGCGGTGGCAGAGATCTCGACCAGATCCACGTCCAGTTCGCCCGCCATGCGCAGGGCTTCCTGGATGCTGACGACGCCGATGGGTTCGTTCTCGGGGCCGTTCAGGCGGACTTCGGGAGCCATGATTTCGCGGTTCAACCGGTGCTTGCGCTCCGGAATCGCACGACGGTCGGCAAACGTAGCGATGGTGTAGACCTTTCAGCAGGCCCCAAGGCGAGGGGCCCAAAAAAAACAAATCGCGCCCGAGAGGCGGGTCAGACCTTGTTGGTGATGTCTGCGGAGATCCGGTTGAGGAAGTCCTGCAGGGGCATCACGCCGAGATCCTGGTTGCCACGGGCGCGTACCGCAACGCTGCCATTCGCCTTTTCCTTGTCGCCTACGACAAGGATGTACGGCAGCTTTTGCATGGAATGCTGACGGATTTTATAGGTGATCTTCTCGTTGCGCAAATCTGCTGAGGCCCTAAGCCCTTGTTTTTGCAGCGATTTCACAATTTCAGACACGTAATCGGCCTGCGCGTCGGTGATATTGGCCACCACGACCTGTGTTGGTGCAAGCCAAACGGGCAGCGCGCCGGCGTGCTGCTCGATCAGGATGCCGATGAAACGCTCCAGGCTGCCGACGATGGCGCGGTGCAGCATGACGGGCGTCTTGTGCTGGCTGTCCTCGTCGACAAACGCAGCGCCCAGGCGCTCCGGCATGTTGGAGTCGATCTGGATCGTGCCGCACTGCCACTGGCGGCCGAGAGCGTCCTTCAGCGCGTATTCGATCTTGGGCGCGTAGAAGGCACCTTCGCCGTGGGCGATCTCGAACTCGCAGCCGGAGCGGCGCAGCGACTCCATCAGCACCTGCTCGGTCCGGTCCCAGTACTCGTCGGTGCCGATGCGCGCAGCGGGACGCGTGGCGACCTTGTAGACGATGTCGGTGAAGCCGAAGTCGGCATACACCTTCTTCAGCAGCGTCGTGAAGGCGGCGCACTCGTCCAGGATCTGGTCGTCGGTGCAGAAGATGTGGCCGTCGTCCTGCGTGAAGCCGCGCACGCGCATGATGCCGTGCAGGCCGCCGGTGGGTTCGTTGCGGTGGCACTGGCCGAACTCGCCGAAGCGTAACGGCAGGTCGCGGTAGCTCTTCACGCCCTGGTTGAAGATCAGGATGTGGCCGGGGCAGTTCATCGGCTTGAGCGCGTAGTCACGCTTTTCCGACTCGGTCGTGAACATGTTGTCGCGGTACTTGTCCCAGTGGCCGGACTTCTCCCACAGGCCCTTGTCCAGGATCTGCGGGCCCTTGACCTCCTGGTAGCCGTTCTCGCGGTAGACGCGGCGCATGTACTGCTCCACCTCCTGCCAGACGGCCCAGCCCTTGGGGTGCCAGAACACCGTGCCGGGCGAATGCTCGTCGATGTGGAAGAGATCCAGTTCACGGCCGAGGCGGCGGTGGTCGCGCTTCTCGGCTTCCTCCAGGCGGACGAGGTACTTCTGCAGGTCGTCCTTGGTCGCCCAGGCCGTGCCGTAGATGCGCTGCAGCATCTCGTTGCGGTGGTCGCCGCGCCAGTAGGCGCCGGCCACCTTCATCAGCTTGAAATGCTTGAGCTTGCCGGTGCTGGGCACGTGCGGGCCGCGGCAGAGGTCTTCGAAGGCGCCTTCGCTGTACAGCGACACGTCCTGGTCGGCCGGGATGCTCTCGATGATCTCGGCCTTGTAGGCCTCACCCATGGTCTTGAAATGGGCAACGGCCTCGTCGCGCGGCAGCACGCGGCGCACGACCTTCTCGTCCTTCTTCGCCAGCTCGCTCATCTTGGCCTCGATGGCGACCAAGTCCTCAGGCGTGAAGGGCCGCTTGTAGGCAAAGTCGTAATAGAAGCCGTTCTCGATGACCGGGCCGATGGTGACCTGGGCGTCGGGGTAGAGCGACTTGACGGCGTAGGCCAGCAGGTGGGCCGTCGAGTGGCGGATCAGCTCCAGGCCGTCGGCGTCCTTGTCGGTGACGATGGCGAGCTGGGCATCGTGGCTGATGACGTGGCTCAGGTCGACAAGCTTGCCGTCGACGCGGCCACCGAGGGCAGCCTTGGCCAGGCCGGCGCCGATGCTGGCGGCGACATCGCCGACGGATAGCGCGGCGGGGTACTCACGGCGGGAGCCGTCGGGGAGTTGAATGGAAATCATGGGGTGCTCCGGGAGCAGGAACAAAAAAGCGCGGCCACTTGCCGCGCTTGATTGATGAGTCCAAAGGACTGGCGTGACGAGCCGCGGCCGACTAGGTACCTGTGAAGGTGGTCGTAGTTCGCGGTGTCATAACCAGGGTGCCTTTCTCGCTCTTTTGAGGGGAGGGAGCCGCGATTCTAAAGCGGCAGCGCAGAAATCGAGTCGCGCTGAGCCAACGCCGCGAACTCGTCGGCCAGGCGCTGGCTATCGCTCACGGCCACGCGCCAGCGCCGGCGGCGCTCGGCAGCGTCCAGCGTCATGAAGTCGTTGCGGTCGGGCAGCTTGGCGCCGGGCAGCTTGGCGATCCATTCGGGCGAGGGGCACAGCAGCACGACGTTGTCGAGGAAGGCGGTCGAGCGGTGGCGGTGTTTCAACGCCTTGTCCAGCCAGCCCGGCACGACCTGGCGCTGGAAGTGCGGGTACAGCACCAGCGGCGCGGCGGACGACTGCAGCGCGCGGTAGTCCAGATGCAGGTGGTAGTCGGTGATGCCGCCGTCCCAGTAGGCGCCGCGCGGCGCGCCGGGCAGGTCGTGCTGGGCCTGCAGCCAGAAGGGGATGGAGCAGCTCGCCAGCAGCGCGCCGCGCAGGTTGGCCCGCGACAGATGCACCTCGCGGCTGGTGAAGTCGTTCAGCTTCAGCGGCAGGCGGTCACGCGGATCGGAGAAGACGACGCGCTCCAGGAAGCGGCCCAGCAGCGGGCGTGACAGCGCATTGGCCGCGAAGGCGCCCAGATAGCCCAGCGGCGTGCGCAGCTTGCCCTCGCGGGCCAGCAAGCTCGCCCGGCCACGCGACGTGACGACATGCAGGCGCAGCCGCGGATGGGCCAGCACCTCCGATTCGCGGCCCTGGAAGATTTCGCCCAGGATCTCGCCGAAGCGCTTGCTGACGCCCTCGGGCCGCGGCCTTTTCTCGCCCGGCAGCACGTCGTATTCCTGCGTCACATAGGCCTCGGCCATGGTGTCGAAAGCGGCAGCGATATCGCGATGCGCCAGCGCTGCGGTGGCCATGCGCCACGCACCGATGCTGGCGCCGACGAGGTGCACGGTCTGGCGGCTTTGCGGCAGCCAGTCGCCGAAGACAAAGCGATCCAGGCCGTTGAGGATCAGCCCCTTGGGCCCCCCGGCTGCCGCTGGGATCAGGCCGATGTCCTCGGCGCGCAGGCCGCGCTCGGCCAGCCGCGCTTGCGCGGCCGGGCCGGCAAAGATCTGCAGGGCGCCCGAGCTCATGCCCGCAAGATAGCCGGGATCAGAACTTGTGTTCCCAGTTCACGGCCCACCACGCGACAGGCTTGCGCTCGTTCAGGACGAAATCCTGCAGGCCGGTGTAGGTCACGCGCGTGCCCTGCTTGGGCTGGAACAGGCCGTTGACGCTCAGGCGCACGCCGTCTTGCTTGGTGACCTGCATCGCGGCAAAGGCGTCCAGCGAGCGCGAGGCCAGGCTCTGCTGGCTTTGCAGCGCGCTTTGCTGCACGTCGAAGTTGGGCGCGATCTGCGCGCTGAAGCCCATGCTGATTGGCAGGCTCTTGAGCCGATAGTCGGCGCCGAAGTTGAACTGCCAGGGCTGCTGGCCTTCCAGGCGGTTGTTCGGGCCGGCAATGTCGCTGACCGACGAGCGGTAGACGTTCAGCGAGGCGCGCAGGGACAGCGCCGTCGTCGGGTCGAAGATGCTGGGGAAGAGCTCACCGGCGCGGCCCTTGACCTCCAGCTCCAGGCCCTCGGTCGTGGCCTTGCTGAGGTTGATCTGCGTGATGACCCAGCGCTGCGTCGGCGCCCAGCTGACGGTCTGCAGGCGCGGCTGGTCCGTGCGGATCAGGTTGGTGATGCTGCGGCGGAAGAGGCCCACCGACACCAGGCCGCCCGCCGGCAGATAGCTCTCGTAGGCGATGTCCAGGCCGGTCGCCAGCTCGGGCTTGAGAGCGGGGTTGCCGATGCGGTCCGGCGTCGTGCGGGTGTTGCCGACGGTGAGCGGCTCGGTCGTGTTGATGGACGGGCGGTTGATGAGCTGCTGCACGTCCGGTGCCTTGTAGCTGCGCGTGAGGCTGGCGCGCACCAGGTCGCGGCCCTTGGGATCGGGCTTGAAGTTCAGGTGCAACAGCGGCGTCGTGACCTTGCTGGTGCTCTGGAAGTCCGCGCTGCCGGCGATGTCACGGCTGCCTTCGCTGGCCATCTTGATCTGCTCGTGCCGCACGCCGAAGTAGGCCGACCACTGCTTGTTGATCTCCCACTCGTCCTGGCCGTAGAAGGCTGTGCGCGTGATGGTGGCGTTGAAGGGCTGGCCCTCGATGCCGGGCAGCAGGTCGGCGCCGTTTTCCACGGTGCGGCGGTTCTCGTCGCGCACGCGGCGCTCGATCTCGCTGCCGACGGTGACGGTGTGGGCCTCGCCCGCGTACTGGCTGTACTTGCCGGCCAGCGAGGTGTTGTGGTTGCGGTTCTCGCCCGAGGTCGTGCGCTTGATCGGCGTGGCGCCGTTGCGGCCCTCGAAGTCGAAGTTGAAGTCGGCCCCGCCCGAACCGGCACCGGCGCGCAGCTCGATGCGGCGGTCCTCGCCGAAGCGGTTGTTGTATTGCAGGTTGATGCGGTTGGCAGAGAACGTGCCGCGGTTGCGTGTGATCTCGTTGATGGTGCGCGGCGTGTAGGCGGCGTCGCTGTCCGGCAGCTTGGTGACGGTGTTCTCGCCTTCGTTGCGGAAGCGGTTGCTGACGAAGAAGCCTTGCAGGCTCAGCGTCTCATCGTCGCCGAGCTTCCAGTTCAGGCGCGGCGACACGTTGAAGCCGCGGCCGTGGGCGCGGTCATAGCCCTCGTTGCTGACGTGCTGGCGCAGTTGCTGCGGCGGCGTCGGCGTGGCGTTGCTCAGGCGCTCGCCGTCCAGCTCGTTCTTGAAGTTCCACTGGTAGACCGAGATCGGCAGCACGAAGCCGACACCGCCGACGATTCGATCGCCGTAGGTGAAGCCGGCGTTGACGACCGGCTTCTCGCTGGCGTAGGACAGCCCCAGACGCAGGTCCTTCTGCACGACGCGCGGGGCATCTTTCAGGATGATGTTCAGCGTGCCGGCAATGGCCTGGGCGCTCTGGTCGGCGGTCGGGGCCTTGCTGACCTCCAGCCGCTCGACCTGGGCCGGGTTGAGGTTGTCCAGGCTGAAGCCGGGGGGCGCCGGCTCGCCGTTGACCAGGATCTGCGTGTAGGCGCCGCCCAGGCCCCGCATGCGCAGCTGGCCGCCGGAGACATTGATGCCCGGCAGTCGCTTGAGCACGTCAGACAGCTGTGTGTCGCCATACTTGTCCAGCTCCTCGCGGCCGTACAACTGCTTGGCCACGGGCTCGCGGCGGCGCAGGTCGGTGTCGGTCTGCTGGCGCGTGACGGACACGCGTTCGAGCTGGCTGTTGCTCGGCGTCGGTGACGTGGAAGCGCGGTCGACCTCCTGCTGGGCCAGGGCCAGGGCGGGGCTGAGCAGGAGCAGCGAGGCGAGGGCGGGGGTTTTCAAAACGGACTCCGAGGGTTCGATGCGGCGCGCACCATAGCGGCAGCGCTGTCTTGGCGCAGCGGCGCTGCGACCATTTGCAGGTTCCGGGGCATCAATCGACGCCTCGTGGTGCGGGCCGTGATCATGGCAGCCCGTTGTGTCAATGACGAAGGTCAGCCCGGGTCAGCCCCGGGTCAGCGCTTGAGCTTGGCGAAAGCCGCGGCCATCGCGCCGCCGGCCGGGGCCGGGGCATCGCGTCCGCTACCGCTGCTTGCACCGCTGGAGCGCTCGTTGCGCGCAGCCGGGCGGAAGTTGTTGTCCTGCTTGGGCCCGCGCGGCGCCTGCGCGTCCAGCTTCATCGTCAGCGAGATGCGTTGCCGGGCCAAGTCCACTTCCAGTACCTTGACCTTGACGATGTCGCCGGTCTTGACGACCTCGCGTGCATCCGTGACGAACTTGTTCGACAGCTGGCTGACATGGATCAGTCCGTCCTGGTGCACGCCCAGATCGACGAAGGCGCCGAACTGCGCGACGTTGCTGACCGTGCCTTCCAGCAGCATGCCTGGCTGCAGATCCTTGACGTCCTCGATGCCGTCGTTGAAGCGCGCCACCTTGAAGTCCGGGCGCGGGTCGCGACCGGGCTTTTCCAGCTCGGCCAGCACGTCCTTGACGGTGATGAGGCCGAACTTCTCGTCGGCCAGCAGTTCGGGCTTGAGCATGCGCAGCACTTCGCTGCGGCCGACCACGTCAGCGGCCGGGCGCTTCAGCAGCGTCAAGGCCTTCTCCACCAGCGGATAGGTCTCGGGGTGGACGCCGCTGAAGTCCAGCGGGTTGTCGCCGCCGCGGATGCGCAGGAAGCCTGCGGCCTGTTCGAAGGTCTTGGGGCCGAGGCCCGTCACGTCCAGCAGCTGCTGGCGGTTGCGGAAGGCGCCGTTCGCATCGCGCCAGCGCACGATGCTACTGGCGACCGAAGCCGACAGGCCGGAGACCTTGGCGAGCAGCGCCTGCGAGGCGGTGTTCAGGTCGACACCGACCTTGTTCACGCAGTCCTCGACGACGGCGTCCAGCGTGCGCGCCATCTCGCTCTGGTTGACGTCGTGCTGGTACTGGCCGACGCCGATGCTCTTGGGGTCGATCTTGACCAGCTCGGCCAGCGGATCCTGCAGGCGGCGGGCGATGGACACGGCGCCGCGCAGGCTCACGTCGAGATCGGGCAGCTCCTTGGAGGCGAATTCGGACGCGGAGTAGACCGACGCGCCGGCCTCGCTGACGACGACGCGCTCGATCTGCACGTTGGCATCCAGCGCCTGCAGCTTCTTGATCAGCTCGCCGGCCAGCTTGTCGGTCTCGCGGCTGGCGGTGCCGTTGCCGATGGCGATCAGGTTGACACCGTGCGTCGCGCACAGCTTGGCCAGCGTGTGCAGCGAGCCGTCCCAGTCGCGGCGGGGCTCGTGCGGGTACACGGTCGATGTGTCCAGCACGCGGCCGGTGTCGGACACGACCGCCACCTTCACGCCGGTGCGGATCCCGGGGTCCAGTCCCATGACGACGCGCTTGCCTGCCGGTGCGGCCAGCAGCAGGTCGCGCAGGTTCTCGGCGAAGACCTTGATGGCGGTGGCTTCCGCAGATTCGCGAAGACGCGCAAACAAATCTCGCTCCAGGCTCAGCGAGAGCTTGACCTTCCAGGTCCAGCCGATGGTCTTGCGGATCAGCGCATCGCCGGGGCGGTTGGCGTGGCGCCAGCCCAGGTGGGACGCGATGCGGCCCTCGGCGAGCGTGGGCTGGCCGGCAACAATTTCTTCGTCGAGGACCAGCTTGGCGTCCAGCAGCTCCAGCGTGCGGCCGCGGAAGACGGCCAGCGCGCGGTGCGACGGCACGGTCTTGATGGTCTCGGCGTAGTCAAAGTAGTCGCGGAACTTGGCGTTGTCCGGCGTGTCCGGGCTCTTGCCGTCCATCAGCCTGGACTGGAACAGCCCCACATCCCACAGCCACTCGCGCAGCTTGCCCACCAGCACGGCGTCTTCCGCCCAGCGCTCGGACAGCAGGTCGCGCACGCCGTCCAGCACCGCATGGGCGTCGGCAAAGCCGGCCTCTGCATTGATGAAGCCGGCGGCCTCGGCTAGGGGCTCCAGCGCCGGGTCGGCGAAGAGCTTGTCCGCCAGCGGCTCCAGGCCGGCCTCGCGGGCGATCAGGCCCTTGGTGCGGCGCTTGACCTTGTAGGGCAGGTAGAGGTCTTCGAGCTCCTGCTTGGTGGGCGCCGTGCGGATGGCGGCTTCCAGTTCGGGTGTCAGCTTGCCCTGCTCGGCGATGGACTTCAACACCGCCTCGCGGCGCTCGGCCAGCTCGCGCAAATAGGCCAGGCGCGCATCCAGCTCACGCAGCTGGATGTCGTCCAGGCCATCGGTGGCCTCCTTGCGGTAGCGGGCGATGAAGGGCACGGTGGCCCCGCCATCCAGCAGGTCGACGGCGGCCTGCACCTGGGCGGGTCGAACCTTCAGTTCGGCGGCAATCTGGGAAACGATAGGGTCCACAAAGACAAAGGGCGCCTTGCGGTCGGCGCCCTGGGAATGACGTGAGGGGCGCATTTTGCCAAAGTGGCCGACGCCCGCCCCGGCCGACCAGGTTTCAGGGCGCCGCGGCGCGCTGCCGCCAGCGCTCCTGGATGGCCCGGGCGGTGCCGTTGGCCTGGATGATCTTCATGCCCTCGTCGAAGGCGGCCAGCAGCGCCGGTGCCTGCGGATGCCGCCGCGAGAACGTCGTGTAGATGCCGAAGGCATCCATCTGGCCCACCACCTTGAACTTGCCGGCCAGGTCGGGATGGCGCTTGAACAGCAGCCGCGCGTTGATGTCGGGCGCCAGCGTGTAGCGGGCCCGCCCGCGCAGCAGCAGCCGGAAGTTGTTCTCGTCGTGGCTGGTGACGACGCGCAGGATGCGCGGGTTGGCGTCGAACTCGCTGCCGTATTCGTAGCCGCGCGTGACGGCGACCTGCTGGCCTTCGAGGTCCCGCGCCCGCAAGCCCGTGGTGCGTGCCGCTGGCGTGTCGGCCAGGGCATAGATCAGGAAGCGCTCCTCGAACATCGGCCGCGCCGGCCACAGGTAGTCGTTCTCGATCAGCGCGGTGCGCGTCGTGTTGAAGCAGGCCACCAGCGTGCCCGCCTTGGTCTGGGCCATGCAGCGCACATAGGGCAGCAGGTCGAAGCGTGCCTCGATGCCCACCGCGGCGAAGGCGGCCGTCACGAGTTCGACGGTGATGCCTTGGACGCGGCCGGCCAGTTCGGCCGAGTAGGGGTACCAGTCGTCCTCGGCCCCGATGACGACCGTGCGCACCTCGGCCGTCGCGCAGGTGGCTGGCAGGGCCAGGCCAGTGATCAGCAGGACGTCGCGCCGGCGCATCGGGACTGGGGGCGTTCCGGGTCGTGGGAGGTGGCGCAGTCTAGGGCCGCCAGCGCTAGCGCCGGCACAGGGTGAAGCCGTATTTCCGAAGGCTGCCGATTTGCCGCAACGCATCAACGAGCTCGGTGGCGCGGCGCGCCATCGAGCCGGACTTCGGCGGCGGTGCGGTGCACGACACCCCGGGTCAAGCGGCTATGCCCCGGCATGCCGGCGCTGCTGCCGTCGGCGGACACCGCTGGGTCAGTGCCCGGTGTCTCGAGGTGTCATGCGGGCACGCGCTCCAGAAATTCCGCCATGCCCTGCGCGGCCGCACGGCCGCTGGCGATGCTGGCGGTGAGCAGGTAGCCGCCGGTCGGCGCTTCCCAGTCCAGCATCTCGCCCGCGACGAAGACGCCGGGGAGTGCCTTCAGCATCAGGCTCTCGTTCAGCGCCTCGAAACGCACACCGCCGGCCGTGCTGATGGCCTCGGCCACGGGGCGCGGTGCCTGCAGCGTCAGCGGCAGGTGCTTGAGCGCCGCGGCCAGCGTCGCAGGGTCCAGCATCTGCTCGCGGGTCAGCAACTCGTGCAGCAGGCCGAGCTTGAGCGGGTTCAGGTGCAGGCGGCTCTTCAGGTGAGACGAGAGCGACCGGCTGCCGCGCGGGTGCTTCACTTCTGCCCGCACGCGCTCGGGCGTCAGCTGG
>CAUJSJ030000182.1:0-29081 GCA_963422775.4 uncultured Roseateles sp. | reverse complement strand
TGGGCTGCTACGCCACGCACGCCTTCTTCGGCGTGCCGCTGTGGCTGACCATCGTGTCGCTGCCGCTGATCTTCGTGCTGACCGTCATCTGCACCAACTCGATGGCGCTGACCTCCTGGACGCCCACCGGCTCGCTGGCCAAGATCACGCAGTTCACGATGGGCGCGCTGGACCGCAGCAACCCCGGCTCCAACCTGCTGCCCGCCGGCATGACGGCCGAGATCGCCTCCAACGCGGCCAACCTGCTGTCCGACATCAAGCCAGGCTACATGCTGGGCGGCAAGCCACGCCACCAGGCCATCGGCCACATCATCGGCAACCTGGGCCGGCGTGCTGGTCTGCGTGCCGCTGTTCTTCCTGCTCTTCATCAAGCCCGATGCCAACGGCGTGGCCAGCGCCGCCAACATGGTGTCGGACCAGTTTGGCTTTCCCGCCGCGCTGCAGTGGAAGGGCGTGGCAGACATCATCGCCAAGGGCCTGAAGAGCTTGCCCACCTCTGCGCTGATCTCCATGGCCGTTGCGGCCGTGGCGGCCATCGCCATCGAAGTGGCGCGCATCGTCACCAAGGGCAAGTCGGGCCTGTCGGCCGTGGCCATTGGCCTGGGCGTCATGCTGCCGCCGCAAGCCACCTTCATGATGTTCGTCGGCGCGCTGATGTTCTGGTACATGGCCAGGAAGCACAAGAACGCCGTCGGCACCCGCGGCCACCGCATCTGGGTCGAAGGCATGGAGCCCATCTGCGCCGGCCTGATCTCCGGTGCCGCGCTGATGGGCATCGGCGACGCCATCATCGGCGTGCTGATCTAATTCGATCTCACTGCCCGTAGCTCAACTGGATAGAGCAGCTGCCTTCTAAGCAGCAGGTCGGGGGTTCGAGTCCCTCCGGGCAGGCCAAATCAGTATTGACCGCCTCTCAGGCGCCCAGGTTCCTCAAGGACCTGGGCGCCTTTTTCATGGCGTGTCTGCAAATAGCCATCCCCCTTTGGGGGGATACGAGGGGGGATGCCGCGTGCCTTCTCCCTCCTGGACACCCCCAAAGGGCGATACCCCCATCCTGGCCCGGCGCCGAGACTGAGTTCATCGACACCGGAGCCCTCATGACCCTGCCCTTTCCCCTTCCGCTTGCCTCCCTCGCGCAAGCCTCCGTGCTGCAGTTGCGCGACGCCATCCGGCGCGCGACGTCCTTGCATGCGAGCAGCGCCGAGGAGCTTCTCGAAGACGAATTCCTGGCCGGTGTCGAGGCCAGCGACGTGAGTTGGTCCGACTGGGAAGAGACGAACTTCGATGTTCGCCAGTTCCATGGTTGACACCGACCGCCGCGCGTGGGAGCAGGCGCCACGCATCAGTCACTGGGTGTTCGAGTCGGTTCCGGGGCAGATCAACGGTTGCGATACCGAGGGGCGAGTCCTCATGGCCATCGCCGCCGATTCGCTGTTCGGGGCGCGGCTGGCAGCTGCTTTCGACTCGAGCGCTGCGGCGCAGCGCTCAGAGGCATGGCCCCGTAGCAGCGCGCAGCCGCTGCCTGCTTTTCCGTCTTGACCGGTGAGATGAACCCGCGGCTCAGGACAACCTGCCCAGCATCGTGGCTTCGGCCGCTTGACCCCAGGCCAGCGGGTAGAGGCTGCGCGCCGAGGCCAGGGACTCCGGGTGGCCGCCCCACAGCGAGATCTGCTCGCGCACTTCCGCCAGGTCGATGCTCATCAACACGGCAGGCGCGTCGACGCGTGGGTTGTGGCGGGCAGCAGTGCAGGGCACCAGCCCCAGGCAACGGCGGTAGAAACCGATGTGGCGCGGGTTGACCTCGATGACGAGGCGCTCGCAGCCGGCGCGCCGGTGGGCGTGCAGATAGCCGAGGTGAAAGATCTGCGCCAGCACGCGCTTGGGCTCGTGGGAATGCTTGTCCACGGCCAGGCCGCCGAATTCACAGAGCTTGATGCCCTGGGCCCGCCATTCATTCAGCTCCGCTGCGAACAGCAGGTCGGCGTGCAGCCCGCCCGTGCCGTCAAAGCGCACGGACAGGGTGCCGACGATTCGGTCCGCATCGCGCGCCGTGCAGACGATGTCGCCGTCCTGGTTGCGGCTGTTGTAGCGCTCGCGGCCGATGTTCAGGCCGCGATCCCCATAGCGGCGCTCGACGAGGCCAAGGGCCTCACCCTCGAGGCCGCCGAAGCCGCTGTCCAGGACCAGCGGAGCGCTTGCAAAGGTGTTGGGAAGCGAGTTGCGCCGCGCTTCAAAATTGGGGGCCATGGCCTGCATCCTTTGTCAGCGCCCAGTGCGCCGGCCGCAGTCTAGGGAGGCAGGGTGGGGCTGTGATCGAGTCTCACAGACCGATACACCCGACACATTCGGTCCATGCGATTTCGCACGCGACACCGCATTCCTGGCGTCGATTTGTAAGCCTTCGTATGCCAGGGAAGCCAGTGTTCATCGGGGTTGTGGCTCGGCATGACGTCCTACAGACCGTTGGCGCCGTGGTGGCTAAATTCGGTTTGGGCTTAGGCCCCCTGCTATTTCCTCCCTGAGCAGGCGTCTCCGTGACAGCGGACGACGGTTTCAACCCCAGCCGATGGCTGGGGTTTTTTTTTTGCGCCGCGCTAGCATGTGCTGCCCGCACCTGACCTGTCCGCCCGCCCATGAGAGTCCTGCTTTTCTTCTGCCTCGCGCTGAGCGCCTGTGCCTCGCCTCGTTGGGCGAATCCGCAGAACCCCGGCGCGCACCTGGCGGATGACACCGCAGCATGCGACAGGGATTCCGAGCGCGTGGCCAGGCTGAACCAACTCGGTGGGGGCATGAACCCCGGCTGCATGGATGGCCCGGCCTGCATCAATGCGACGGAAAACAAGCGCATCCAGGTCGCTGCCGAGGCATCCAACGCTCAAAAGCGCTGCATGGCTGCTCGGGGCTGGCGCACGCTGAGCTGATCAACAGGCCCGGGGCGCTCAGAAGCGATAGCGCACGCCGGCGCTGAAGAGGTTGGCGCGCACCTTGCTCGACACCTGGCCGAAGTGGTCGAAGTCGGCCGTCAGCGCGAGCGCGTCGGTCAGCTGGTACTCGGCGCCGACGCCCCACATGAAGGCGCGCGTGGAACCCGTCATGTCCGTCGACGCCGGCAGCAGGTTGGCACCGCTGGCCTTGCCGAAGGAGATGCCGGCCTTGCCGGTCAGCGCGAAGTCGGTCGACAGGGGCAGGCGGCTGGTGGCGGCCACATAGAGGCTGCGGGCCGTCACGCCCTGCGATACGGTGTTGTTGCCCACGGTCAGCGTCTCCACTGCCGAACCGAGCCGCACGTAGCCGGCCTCGACGCCCACCAGGTTGCTGAAGCGATAGCCGCCGTAGACCTTGCTGGCCTGTGCGGATTCATCGCTGCCGGTCTTCGGCACGCCCAGGTTCTTGGTGGAGAACGAGGTGCGGCCGAGGGCGGCGCCCACGTAGGGGCCGGTGGCCTGTGTGGTGTCCATGTTGGCAGCCCAGGCGGACGAGATGGCGAGCATGCTGAGCAGGGGTGCGGCGAATTGGAGGCGGTTCATAAGGTTTCCTTTGAGTTGTCGAAGCGGATGGATGGCCGGGCGTCCGTGCTTCGCATCCGGTGCCGGCAGCCGAGCTGTGTTTCGGCGCTGATGCAGTGTCGAAATCGCAGATGAACCCAAGCCAAAGCCTTTCTGAAGGCTTGATGAAGAGGCACCATTCGCGCGCCGCTTCAGGCTTTCTTCATGTGCGTCCCCTCCAATTCCTGGCATGAACATCCTGCTGGTTGAAGACGATCTCGAACTGGGCAACGGCGTGCGCATCGCGCTGGAAGACCAGGGCTTGGCGGTGCTTTGGGTCAGGCGCCTGAGCGACGCCCTGCAGGCGCTGGACAGCCGGCCTTTCGATCTGGTGCTGCTGGACCTCGGCCTGCCCGATGGCGACGGCCTGTCGCTGCTGGCGCGCCTGCGCCGCGATGCCGAGACGACGCCCGTGCTCATCCTCACGGCACGGGACGCACTGGCCGACCGCCTGGCGGGCCTGGACCGCGGGGCGGACGACTACCTCGTCAAGCCCTTCGCGCTGGCCGAGCTGGTGTCGCGGGTGCGCGCGTTGGCGCGGCGCAGCTACGGCATGGCCGGTGAAACACTCGAGATTCGCAAGCTGGTCCTGCACATGGCGACGCTGCGTGTCAGCGTCGACGGCAAAGGCGTCGAGCTCTCGCGCAGCGAGTTCGACCTGCTGAGCCTGCTGATGAAGCGCGCCGACCGCGTGCTGACGCGGCGCATGCTGGAGGAGCAGGTGCTGCCCGGCGGCTTGAACAACGAGAGCAATGTGCTGGACGTGCACATCTCCAACCTGCGCCGCAAGATAGGCCCTGGCTACATCCGCACGGTGCGCGGTGTCGGCTACGTCATCGACCGCATCGACGGTACCGGGGAGGCGAGCTGATGCTGGCCCGCCTGCGCGCGGCGCTGTTCTCGTCCCTTGTCGGTCGGCTGGTGCTGGCGCAGATGGCGCTGGTGCTGCTGCTGTGGGGCGCGGCCTGCGCCTATCTGATCCATGACACGGCGCGCTACGACGAAGTCCTGGAGCCCGGGCTGGCCGGCCCGCGGGCGGACATGATCCTTGCCGTCGTCGACGCGCTGGCCGACCAGCCCGACAAACTGGCTGAAGCGCTGCTGCGCATCGACGTCTTCCAGCGCCGCGAGAACAACGAGGAGGACGACCCCGCGCTGCGGCAGACCCTGGTGGTCTGGAAGGGCGAGCGGCTGGTCTACGCCTCGCCGGGTGAGCCCGGCGCACTGCGCACGCTGAAAGACCGCCAGCTGGAGCGGCTGGAAATCGAAGGCACGCCGTGGCGCACCTACAGCCAGGCCTCCGAGGTGTCGGACGCGCGCGTGACGCTGATCCGCTCGGGGCACACGATGAAGATCATCTTCGCGCTGGGCTCGCGCGGCATTCTGGTCCTGCCACTGCTGATCAGCCTGCCTTTCCTGGTGCTGCCGGCCTGGCTGTCGGTGCGCGTCGCGCTGCGCCCGTGGCGGCGCTTCTCTGCGGAGATCGCGGCACGCGGCCCGGACGACCTGGCGCCGGTGCAGTTCGGCAGCGGCTACCGCGAGCTGCGTCCGCTGTCCGGGGCGGTGAACCAGTTGCTGGCGCGCGTGGCCGCCGGCATGGAGCGCGAGCGCAGCTTCATCGCCGACGCCGCGCATGAGCTGCGCACGCCGCTGGCCGCCATGCGCATCAACGTGGAGGCGCTGCGCAGCCACCGCGACAACCCGCGCGACCAGGAGCTGCTGGACGGTCTCGTGCGCAGCAGCGAGCGCACCAGCCGCCTGGTGGCCCAGCTGCTGGGCCTGATGCGCAGCGACGCCGCCCGCCCGCAGGGTGCGCGCGCGCGCCTGGGCCTCGCGGCGCTGGTGCAGGAGAGGCTGGCGGCGCTGAGCGGCCTGGCCCGGGCCAGCGGCATCGAGCTGGAACTGCGCGCGCACACCGAAGGCATCGTCGACGGCGAGCGCGAGGGCCTGACCTCGTTGATCGACAACCTCGTCGAGAACGCGATCAAGTACTCCCCCTCGGGTTCCAGCGTGGAACTCGGGCTGATCCAGCAGGGAGCGGAAGTGCTGCTGTGGATCGAGGACGCCGGCCCCGGCATTCCCGAGGCTTTGCACGAGCGGGTCTTCGACCGCTTCTTCCGCGTTCCCGACCAGGCCCAGCCGGGCAGCGGCCTGGGCCTGGCCATCGTCAAGGCGGTGGCGGATCGCCACGGTGTCGCTGTGAGCCTGTCGCGGGGCGCCGACGGCCAGGGGTTGCGCGTGGAGCTGCGGTTTGCGGCTGCGGCCTGACCTGCACGCATGACAGGCCAGCGCCGATCCTGCTAGGCTGCCGGCGCCCGCCAAAGGTGGCGGAGCGGGAGCGGCAGGCATGGCGGAATTGACGGTCAACGGCAAGCGGATGCAGTTCGAGGCAGAAGCCGACACGCCACTGCTCTGGGTGCTGCGCGAGCAGCTGAGCCTCACGGGTACCAAGTACGGCTGCGGTGTGGCCCAGTGCGGCGCCTGCACGGTGCACATCGATGGCGCCCCCGTGCGCAGCTGCGTGATGCCGGCCTCGGCACTGACGGCGGCGCAGAAGATCACGACGATCGAAGGTCTGGTGCCGAACGCTTCGCACCCGCTGCAGAAGGCCTGGGACGCGCTGGACGTGCCGCAGTGCGGCTTCTGCCAGAGCGGCATGCTGATGGCCGCTGCGGCGCTGCTGAAGGCCAAGCCCAAGCCCACCGATGCCGACATCGACGCGGCCATGACCAACATCTGCCGCTGCGGCACCTACAACCGCGTGCGTGCTGCCATTCATCTGGCCGCCGGCCAGGTGCAGCGCAAGCAGATCCCCATCGTCATCGAAGGGGGTCAGGCATGAGCGCCGTGCTGAATCGAAGAGACTTCCTGCACGCCACCTCGGCCGCGGCCGGCGGGTTGATGGTGGGCTTCCATGTGCCCGCCCTCGCGCAGGGCAGCGCCACGCCCGAACTGAACGCCTGGGTGCAGATCCTGCCGGACGAGAGCGTCGTCATCCGCATCGCGCGCTCCGAGATGGGCCAGGGCACGCTGACCGGCCTGGCCCAGCTCGTCGCCGAGGAGCTGGAGTGCGACTGGGCCAAGGTGAAGACCGAGTACCCGACGCCCGGCCAGAACCTGGCGCGCAACCGCGTCTGGGGCAGCATGAGCACCGGCGGCAGCCGCGGCGTGCGCGAGTCGCACGAGTACGTGCGCAAGGGCGGTGCGCTGGCGCGGGCGATGCTCATCCAGGCTGCGGCCAACCAGTGGAAGGTGTCGGTCGTGGAATGCACGACGGCTGCAGGCCGGGTGCAGCACTCGGCCAAGCGCCTGAGCTACGGCCAGCTCGCCGCCGAAGCCGCCAAGCTGGCCGCGCCGGCCGACATCCAGGTCAAGCCCGCCAAGGACTGGAAGCTGGCGGGCCGGCCGATGAAGCGGCTGGACACCAAGCCCAAGGTGGACGGCTCCCTGGTCTACGGCATGGACCTGCAACTGCCCGGCATGCTGAACGCGGCGATCAAGGACTGCCCGGTCTTCGGCGGCAAGTTGAAGAGCTTCGACGCGACCGAAGTCGAGAAGCGCCCCGGGGTGAAGAAGGTCGTCAAGGTTGGCGACACGGCCGTCGCCGTGGTGGCCGACACCTGGTGGCGCGCCAAGACGGCGCTGGATGCGCTGCCCATCGTCTGGGACGAGGGCCCCCACGCCAAGCTCAGCAGCGCCGACGTGGCCGCGACGCTGAAGGCCGGCCTGGACGCCAGCGATGCCGCCGTTGGCAGCACGCAGGGCGACGTGGCCGCCGTGCTGGCCGGTGCGGCGAAGAAGGTCGAGGCCGTCTACAGCGCGCCGCACCAGAACCACGCGACGATGGAAGTGATGAACGCCACCGCCAGGTGGACGCCGGAACGCTGCGAGGTCTGGACGCCGACGCAGAACGGCGAAGCCGCACTGGCCGCGGCAGCGGAGTCTTCGGGCCTGCCGCCTTCCGCCTGCGAGGTCTACAAGCTGCACCTGGGCGGCGGCTTCGGCCGGCGCGGCGCCGTGCACGACTGGGTGCGCCAGGCGGTGGCCATCGCCAAGGAGCTGCCGGGCACGCCGGTCAAGCTGATCTGGAGCCGCGAGGAGGACATGACGCATGGCCGCTACCACCCGGTCACGCAGTGCAAGCTGACCGCAGGCCTGGACGCCGCCGGCAAGCTGACGGCCCTGCACATGCGCATCTCGGGCCAGAGCATCATCGCGGGCATCTTTCCGCAGAACATCAAGGATGGGAAGGACCCGGTCGTCTTCCAGGGCCTGAGCGCCGGCGGCGCGGAAGGCGCGCTGGGCTATGCGGTGCCCCACCTGCTGATCGACCACGCGATGCGCAACCCGCCGGTGCCCCCGGGCTTCTGGCGCGGCGTGAACCTGAACCAGAACGCGATCTACATGGAGTGCTTCATCGACGAGGTGGCGCACGCCGCCAAGCGCGACCCACTGGAGCTGCGCCGCGAGCTGCTGGCCAGTTCGCCCAAGCACCTGGCCGTGCTGAACGCGGTAGCGGCCAAGGCCGGCTGGGGCAAGCCGCGCGCCAAGGGAAGGCATCTGGGGCTGGCGCAGATCATGGGCTTCGGCAGCTACGTGGCGGCCTGCGCCGAGGTGTCGGTGAGCAAGAAGGGCGAGTTGAAGATCCACCGCATCGTCGCCGCCACCGACCCCGGCCACGCCGTCAACCCGCAGCAGATCGCGGCCCAGGTCGAGGGCAGCTTCGTCTATGGCCTGTCGGCGGCGCTGTTCGGCGAGATCACGATCAAGGACGGCCGCGTCGAGCAGCAGAACTTCGACACCTACCCAGTCATGAAGATGGCCGACATGCCGGCGGTCGAGGCCATCGTCATGCCGTCGGGTGGCTTCTGGGGCGGTGTGGGCGAGCCGACCATCGCGGTGGCGGCTCCGGCCGTGCTGAACGCGATCTTCGCGGCCACGGGCAAGCGCATCCGCGACTTGCCGTTGAGCAAGCACAAGCTCGTGTGATGCGTGCGCTGCTGGCGCTCGTACTGGCCACGAGTGCGCACGCCGGCGACGTCGAGCGTGGCCGTGCCCTCGTGGCCGACCGCACGCAGAGCCTGTGCCTGCTCTGCCATGCGCTGCACAGTGCGGGCGATGCCAACCAAGGCAATCTCGCGCCGCCGCTGGACGCGGTGGCCATGCGGCTGTCGCCGCAGGGCCTGCGCGAGCGCATCGCCGACATGCGCCGCTTCAACCCGGCCACCGTCATGCCGCCGTTCCGCTCGACCGAGGGGCTGCGCGATGTGGCGCCGGCCTGGGCGGGCAGGGCGGCGCTGACCGAGCAGCAGCTCGATGACCTCGTGGCCTACCTCGGCACACTGGCGAAATGAAGCGCCGGGAGCTCATCGCTGCAGGCGTGGCGTTCGCGTCGCTGCCCGAAGCGCAAGCCAGCGACGAAGCGATGCGCACGGCCATCCGCGCCTGGGCCGGCCGCGAGCCCGAGGCGGGCGTGCTGAAGATCGAGATCGCCGAGTTGGTGGAGAACGGCAACGCGGTGCCGGTGCGCGTGGTCGCCAGCGAGGCGGTCACGGGCCTGGCGCTGTTCACGCCGCTCAACCCTGAGCCTGAAGTCGTGCATGTCGCCTTTGGCGTGGACAGTCCCAGGCCGGAGTTCAGCACGCGAATGCGCCTCGCGCGCAGCCAGCGCATCGTCGCCGTCGCCAAGGCCGCCGACGGGCGCTGCTGGCAGGCGGGCGTGGACGTCATCGTGACGCTCGCCGCTTGCGTGGAGCCCTGATGGCCACGCGAGCCGTCATCACGCCGCCGGCCGGCATCAAGGCCGGCGAGCCCTTCGAAGTGCGCGCCACCGTGGCCCATGCGATGGAGACCGGCTACCGCAGCAGCGATGAAGGCGCCCGACTGCCGCGCGACCTCGTGCGCCGCTTCGAATGCCGTCTCGACGGCGAGCTGGTCTTCGCGGCCGACCTGTTCGCCGCGGTTTCCGCGAACCCCTACCTCGCCTTCTGGCTGCGCGCCCGCCGATCCGGCGAGCTGAGCTTTGCCTGGCTTGGCGACAATGGCTTCGAGCACCGCGAGACGCGCCCGCTGACCGTCGCATGAGAGCCTGGCTGCTGCTCATCGTCGCGTTGACCGCGCAGGCGGACGAGCGCCGCTCTGGCCGCGCCACCATGAGCCCGGCCCTGCGCACGCTGCAGGCCGACGACGCCCAGCATCCGGCCCAACTGGCGCTGGCTTTCGGCAAGGAGCTGTGGAGCCAGGGCCGCGCATCCTGCGCGAACTGCCATGGCGAGCCCGAGAAGCTGCGTGGTGCGGCGACGCGCTACCCCGCATGGGACCAGGGTCTCATCGATCTGCCGGGCCGCATCCAGCGTTGCCGTGTGCGCCACCAGCAGCAGCCGGCCTGGCCCGCCGAGGCCGAGCCGCTGCTGGCGCTGACGGCCCTCGTCGCCCAGCAGTCGCGCGGCCTGCCGCTGCAGCCGCTGCGCGGCCCCGAACTGGATGCCGCGGCCAGGCAGGGCCAGCGCCTGTACACCACGCGCATCGGCGCGCTCAACCTGTCGTGTGCGCAATGCCACGACGAGCGCGCCGGCCTGCGCCTGGGCGGCAGCCTCATCCCGCAGGCCCACGTCGACGACTACCCGGTCTACCGCCTCGAATGGCAGTCGCTGGGCAGCCTGCAGCGCCGCCTGCGCGGCTGCCTGAGCGGCGTGCGCGCCCAGGTCTGGGACTGGGACAGTGCCGAGCTGTTGGCGCTGGAGGTCTATCTCGCGCGCCGCTCGGCCGGCTTGACGATGCAGCCGCCCGGCGTCAGGCCCTAAGCTTGCGCCCCCGTGCTTGACGGAGATCGCATGCGCCGCCTGTGGACCGCCCTGTTGCTGATGGCCTGGCTGCTGCCGGCATGGGCCGGCGACGCCGACCTGCATCTGAACCAGCGCAAGATCGTCACGCTGCGCGCGACCTTCAAGGGCGAGACGCCCGCCGAGCGCGTCGAGGCGGCCGAAGCGGCGCTGGCGTCGGCGCTGCAAGCGGCGTCCGGCCCGGATCGCATCGAGCGCCAGGCAGTGGCCACCGAGCCGCCCGCGGTGCGGCTGCTCGTCAACGAAGTCGCCGTCTTCTACCTGCAGCCAGAGGACCTGGGCGGCGCCCAGGCCGGCATGCTGCTGGACGCGGCAGCGCTGGACGCTGAGCGCCGCCTGCGTCAGGCCGTGGCCGAGGTGCGCGAGGCCCACGATCCCAGGGCCATGGCCGTCGCTGCAGCGCTGGCGTTCGCGGCCACCGTCGTCATCTTCGGGTTGATGGCGCTGCTCGTCGCGCTGCGTCGGCGGTTGCTGCGCCGGCTGGCCCAGCAGCTGCTGTCCTTGCAACGCGAGCCCGGCCAGCCGCAGCCCTGGTGGCGCGTCTCGGGCGAGCACGCGATCGCGCTGCTGCGCGGCCTGGCTGGCGTGCTCAGCTGGGCGGTGGGACTGCTGCTGCTGGACCTGTGGGCCAGCCTGGTGCTGCGCCAGTTCGCCTACACGCGGGCCTGGGGCGAGCGCGCGAGCGACTGGCTCGTCGAACAGCTGCTGGCCCTGGGCGGCGCAGCGCTGGGCGCCGTGCCGGGGCTGGTGACGGCGCTGCTGATCTTCCTGCTCGCGCGCGGCGTGGTGCGTGTGGCCGAGGGGGTGCTGGAACGTGTGGCCAAGGGTGAGCTGACGCTGGCCGGGCTGGACGCCGACACCGCCGGCCCGACGGCGCGGCTGGTCAGCGTCGTCGTGTGGCTGTTCGCGCTGGCCATGGCCTACCCCTACCTGCCCGGGGCCAGCAGCGAGGCCTTCAAGGGCGTCACCGTGCTGGCGGGGCTGATGGTGTCGCTGGGTGCTTCGGGCGTGGTGGGGCAGGTGATGTCGGGGCTGAGCCTGATGTACTCGCGCTCGCTGCGCGTGGGCGAGTACGTGCGCATCGGCGAGGTGGAAGGCACCGTCACGGCGCTGGGCGTGTTTGCCACGCGGCTGCACACGGGCCTGGGCGAGGAGGTCAGCCTGCCCAACGCGGTGGTGTTCAGCCAGCCGGTGCGCAACTACTCGCGCCTGGTGCAGGACGACGGCCAGTACATGCTGCACACCGCCGTCACCATCGGCTATGCGACGCCCTGGCGCCAGGTGCACGCGATGCTGCTGGAGGCCGCGCGGCGCACCCCGGGCCTGCTGGCGCAGCCGGCGCCCTATGTCGTGCAGACGGCGCTGAGCGACTTCTACGTGGAGTACCGCCTGTGCGCCCAGGGCAGCCGCGCTGCACCGCGCCGGCGTGCCGAGGCGCTGAGCCAACTGCACGGCCACATCCAGGACGTCTTCAACGAGAACGGCGTGCAGATCATGTCGCCGCACTACCGCAGCGACCCGGCCGAGGCCCAGGTCGTGCCGGCGGGGCCCTGGTTCGAGCCGGGTACGGGGCCGCTGGCCCCGCCGCGTTGATCAGCGTCAAACTTCAAGGCCAACCAGCGTTCAGACCTGTCACCTGCATCGGCTTCTCCCGATTGAGGACGCGCCGCGACTTCGTCCCTAACAAGGAGGGTGACCGCCGCAGAACCCCTTCCTAGGATCGGCTCGACCCGTTCAAAGCGGGAATGGAGACGAGGGTGAACCAGCTGAGGCGAGGGCGCTGATGGCGCAATATGCGGCCATCCGCGCGGTGGGCGAGAGCGTGCTTGAACTGATGCGCGAAGCCTGCCCCGTGGCCGACCTGCAGCTCGGCGCCTCGGCCAAGTTCGAGCTGGCGTCGCTGGGCAGCCTCACCGAGGGCCAGGCCCAGCCGGCCGAGGGTTTCTATCTCATCCTCTGGCGTGTCGGCATCGGCAGCTCGCCGCGCAACCTGCCGCCGCGGCGCACCCGCGACGGCCGCGTGTTCAAGCCCTCGCTGCCGGTGGATCTCTACTTCCTGATGCTGCCCATCGCCGCCACGGCCGACAAGCAGACGCAGATGCTGGGCTGGGCGCTGGCCTTCCTGCACCAGTTGCCGGCGCTGAGCGGCGAGGTCATCAACCGCTACACCAAGGGCAACCCCACCGTCTTCCAGCCCGAGGAGACGGTCGAGCTGATCGCCGACCCGCTCAACACGGTCGACTACCTGTCCCTGTGGGACCGCGTGAAGAGCGGCTTCCAGGCCGGCATGACCTACGTCGCCCGCATGGTGCTGCTGGACATCGACCAGCCCGAGCCCACCGGCGCGCTTGTCACCGAGCGCCGCTTCGGCGTGGGCACGCCTGGAGGCCTGGCCTGATGGTTGCAACCCTGCTCAGGCCGCCGCTGGATGAGCTGCTGCTGCCGGCCGGCGATGCACTCGCCTTTGTCGACAGCGCCACCGGCTTACCTGTGCAGGGCGGCCTGCGTTGCAGCCTGGTGTTGAGACGCGGCGGCAAGCTGCTGGGCCGCGCCGTCGCGTCGCCCTCGGGCGCCCAGCACTGGCCGGAGCTGCCTGAGCGCTGGCGCCAGCCCGACCCCGCCGCGCCGGTGTTCGCCGATGTTGTCGTGCGCGACGAGCAGGCCCGTTTCCTGCCGCTCAGCCTGCCCTGGCCGCTGCCGGCCGCGCCGGCAGGTCAGGTCATTGGCGGGGCCGTCTTCGGCGCCTCGCGGCTGCTGCGCGTGAACCTGCTGTCGGCGCCGGCCCGGCCTGCGCCGCCCGGCATGGCCAGCGTTTACGGGCTGGTCATCTGGCAGGCCAGCGGCGCGCCCGCGGCCTGGGCGCGTGTCAGCGTCACCGATGGCGACGGCCGCGTGCATGAGGGCGCGAGCGACGCCGAAGGGCGCCTGAGCCTGCATCTGCCGCGCCCCCGCCCCAACCGCGTCGGCTCGCCACCCGGTCCGGCGCCGCAACTGCTCGTGTCTGCCGACCCGGCGCTGGGCGCCGCGTCGCTCGGCCTGGGCGCGCCCGACGTGCTGGCCTTTGCCGCCCAGCCCGCAGCCCGTGCGCTGGCCAACGTCAGCGGCAACGCGCCGTATCTGCCCCCCGCTTTCGTCGCCGGCGAGCCGCTGATCCTCGCCACCCTTGGCCTGCCGCCTGCGCACCGTGAGCTGCGCCTGGCGCCGATCTGAATCACCCGTTCCACGAAGGAGACCGTCATGCCCGAATATCTTGCGCCCGGTGTATTCGTCGAGGAGGTGTCCTTCCGATCGAAGTCCATCGAAGGCGTCAGCACGACCACGACCGGCTTCATCGGCCCCAGCCGCTACGGCCCCGTCACCGAGGCGCCAGACATCCTCACCAGCCTGACCGAGTTCGAACGCAGCTACGGTGACGGCAACCAGCTCGGCTTCGGCGCCGACGGCGCCACCACCGGCACCAACTACCTCTGGCAGGCCGTGCGCAGCTTCTTCGAGGAGAGCGGCAAGCGCGTCTACGTGAGCCGCGTGTTCCGCCCGCGCAGCGGCAACTACCCGACGGCCCTCGGCGACAGCTTCGGCGCCGCGCCCTATGCCGACGGCCACGGCCGCCTGCTCGTGGGCAGCGCGCCCGACCAGTTCCGCATCGTCGCGCGCTACCCCGGCGCGATGGGCAACCTGCAGGTGCGCATCAGCGTCAAGCTCGGCCCCAACGTGCTGGGCGCACTGCCCGACCCGGGCGGCGGTGGCGGCCTGATCCCGACGCTGGCCAACCTGGTTGACGGTGACGTCGTCTGGATCTCCACGGCCAGCGCCGCGCTGGTCACGCCGGCCACGGGCGCCAACCCGCCCGCCGCGCTGCGCTCGATGGCCGACCTGCCGCTGTACGTCGCACGCCGCAGCGTGGCTGGCGTCTGGAGCTTCACGGCCGGCGTGGCACCTGCCGGCGCGCCGGGCGGAGCAACCAGCTTCTCGCTGGCCGACTTCGCGCTGACGCTCACGCCCGGCAGCGGCGACGCCATCCGCCCGCTGTCGCTGAGCCTGGAGGTGCTGACCGCCGACGGCCGCTCGCAGGGCGCCTGGAGCGGCCTGCCGCTGGAGCCCGCGCACAAGACGGCGGGCGTGCCCGACGGCATCTTCGACCTCTTCAGCGTCGCCGGCCCCAGCAGCGCCGGCCTGCCCATCGTGCTGCTCAACGGCAGCGACGGGACCTCCAACCTCATCGACAACGGCAGCGACCTGCTGAAGGCGCTGGATGCGCTCAGCACCGGGCTGGACCTCAAGATCACCCAGATCGAGTGGGACGACGCCGGCCAGAACGAGCTGGTGTCGCTGCGCAAGAAGTTCGAGCGCGGCCTGCAGGCCATCGCTTGGCTGGCGGGCGGCCACGATGGCCTGCTGCCCGGCCGCACCGAGTACGAGGGCCGCGCCGACCCGACGCAGGACTACACCACTGGCCTCAAGCAGTTCGAGGCCATCGAGGACATCTCCATCGTCGCCGCGCCCGGCTCCACCTGGAAGGCCGCGAGCCGCCCGGACGACGTGGCCGCCATCACCAACCTGCTCATCGCCCACGCCGAGAAGATGCGCTACCGCATCGCCGTCATCGACTCGCACGAGGGCATGAAGATCGCCGACGTCCGCAAGTTCAAGGCCAAGCTCGACAGCAAATACGCGGCGCTCTACTACCCCTGGGTCACCGTCTTCGACAGCGTCACGCGCCAGCCGTTGAACCTGCCGCCGTCGGGCTTCGTGGCCGGCATCTACGCCCGCAACGACACCGAGCGCGCCGTCTACAAGGCGCCGGCCAACGAGGTCGTGCGCGGCGCCATCGGCTTCGAGACGCTGATCAACACCGCCCAGCAGGAGGTGCTCAACCCCGAAGGCATCAACTGCTTCCGCTTCTTCGAAGGCCGCGGCAACCGCCTCTGGGGCGCACGCACCATCAGCTCCGACCCCGAGTGGAAGTACGTCAACCTGCGGCGCTACTTCGCTTACCTGGAGAGGTCCATCGACAAGGGCACGCAGTGGGCCGTCTTCGAGCCCAACGGCGAGGCCCTGTGGGCCAACGTGCGCGCCACCGTGCGCGACTTCCTGATGAACGAGTGGGCCAACGGCGCGCTGCTGGGCGACAAGCCCGACAAGGCCTTCTTCGTGCGCTGCGACCGCTCGACGATGACGCAGAACGACCTCGACAACGGGCGGCTGGTCTGCCTGGTCGGTGTCGCGCCGCTGCGCCCGGCGGAATTCGTGATCTTCCGGATTGGCCAGTGGACGGCCGACCAAAAGTCCTGATTAGGAGACAGACATGGCCGTCGTTCGTGATCGCCCCTACGTCCAGTTCAACTTCCACGTCAACCTCGGCGACGGGGTGACCAACACGCCTCAGGCCGGCTTCCAGGAGGTGTCCGGCATCGGCATGGAAGTCAGCATCACCGAGTACCGCCCGGGAAACTACGCCTTCAACAACGTCATCAAGACGGCCGGCCTGAACAAGGCCACCGACGTGACGATGAAGCGCGGTGTCATCGGCTCGCTGGACCTCTACAAATGGCTGGACGACGTGCGCAACGGCGCCACCAACGGCCTGCGCACCGTCACCGTCGAGCTCAAGAGCGAAGACCGCACGCAGACCGTGCAGACCTGGCGCCTCATCAATGCGCGGATCATGAAACACACCTCCGGGCCCTTCAACGCGAAGGGCACGGATGTGGCGATGGAAGAGCTGACCCTCTCGTACGAACGCCTCGAAATGGAATGAGCTAGGGCATGCCAGTTGGCGTTCGCATCGTTGACGACCCGACGCCCAGCGGCGACGGCATGCCCGTCATGGACGTGCCGGTCTTCGTCGGCTTTGCGGCCAAGGGGCCGCTGGACCGGCCGGTCGCCATCGACAGCGCCGCCAGCTTCGAGGCCGTCTTCGGCGGCCTGCTCGATCTCGTGCAGGCGGGCGATGACGCTTCGAAGCGGCTGGTGGCTCACCTGCAGCCGGCCGTCGCGGCCTTCTTCGCCGGCGGCGGTCGGCGCTGCCACGTGATCCGCGTGGCGGGGGTGGCTGCATCCGCACGCTTCGCGGTGCCGGGCCTGCGCCTGGCCCGCCTCGCCGGCGCCATGTGGACCGTGGCGGGAAGCGATTTCGAGCTGCGGGCCAACAGCCCCGGCGCCTGGGCCGACCGGCTGGAGCTGTCTGCCCGCGTGCGCAGCCAAGCGCTGCGCAAGGCCGACCGCGTCGCGCAAGGCGATGTGCTGCGAGCGCGCCGGCCTGCGCTGCCCGGCCTGCCGGCCTTCAAGCGCGTGCGCGCCGATGGGCCGCTGGCCGATGCGCTGGCGCCGTCCGGCTGGATCTGGCCCGGCGGTGGGGCGGCCCCCATCAATGTCGACACCTGGCTCGTCGAGCGCATCCAGCTCGACCTCGCGCTGCGCGAGCCCGGGCAGCCGCTGCGGCACCTGGACGCCTGCGGCCTTTCTCCCGGAGCCGCCAACCTGCCCTGGCTGGCGCCCGACGCGGACACCCTCTACGACGCTGGCGCCGAGGACGGCGGCTGGCCACTGGCCGGACCGGTCAACGCGCCGACGGCCGACTGGCTGCTGCTGCCGTTGGGCCTGGGCGACGGCTTCGACATCTGGCGGCCAGCCGTGCCGGACCCGCGCGACGCCATCGAGCGCAACGGCCTGGCCGGCTTCGAGGCCGGCCTCTTCCTCGACCCCGGCTGGAGCCCCGGCCTGCGCGGCCGCCTGTTGATGAGCTGGGCCGACGAGGTGCGCTTCTTCGGCGACAAGCCGCGCCGGCTCAAGGGGCTGCACGGCGCCCTTGGTCGCGACGACGTCTGCGCCGCCGAGGCGAGCTGGGTGTTGGCGCCGGACGCCGTCCACCCCGGCTGGTTCAAGACCGACCCGCTGCCGCGCCGCGACGTGACGGTGACGACGACGCCCGACCCGGCCTGCACCTGCCCGCCGACGACCTTCGACGACTGCGCGCCGCCACCCGCCGTGCCGCCGCAGCCGCCGCGCATCGCCTTCGCTCCGCCAAGCGCCGCGCCGCCTGCCGTGCTGCCGGCCGACCACGAGTTCACGCTGCGGCTGCGCGCGGACCCGGCGGATGCTGGCGCGCCGCAGCGCCTGGAAGTGCAACTCGCCGGCCAGCCCGATTTTTCCGACGCCCGCGTGGTGGCTGACACCGTGCCCGCGGCCGACCTGGCGTTGACGCTCGCCGCCGGCGCCTGGTGGCTGCGCGCGCGGGCGCACCGGGCCGGGCTGACGGGCGCCTGGAGCGCCGCCGCCGAGCTTGATGTCCGGCCCACGGGCTGGCGCGCGAAGACGGCGACCGATGCGGGCGTCGTCACGACCGTCAACCGCGCACTGCTGGCCCTGGGTGCCGCGTCGCGCGAGCATTTCGCGCTGCTGGCCCTGCCGCAGGGCTGGGATGCGAAGGCCATCGCCAGCCACGTCACCGCGCTGCGCGCCGAAGGCCAACTCGTCGACACGGCCGAGGCCGCGAGCGCAGCCAGCTTCGCGGCCATCCACCACCCATGGCTCTTGCAGCGCGATGCCGACGACCGCCTGCGCAACCATCCGCCCACGGGGGCACTGATGGGCCTGCTGGCCCGGCGCAGCCGCCTGCACGGCGCCTGGGGTGCCCCGGGTGCCGACCCACTGCCCGCGGCGCTCGCGCTGGGCGGTGAAGTGCAGGCCGCCGACGCGCTCGAAGCCCTGGGCCTGAACCCGCTGGCCTTGCGCGCCGACGGTATCGCCGCGGTGCGCAGCCAGACGCTGTCGACGGACACCGACTGGAACGCCATCGGCGTGCGCCGCCTGTTCATCCTGCTGCGCCGGCTGTGCCGCCGCGAAGGCCAGCGCTTCGTCTTCGAGCCCAACGACCTGACGCTGCGCCGCGGCCTGGAACGCAGTTTCGACGCGTTGCTGCACCGGCTGATGCAGCGCGGCGCCTTCCGCGGCGTCGATGCGGCCTCGTCGTATCTGCTGAAGACGGCGTCGGGTGCCGATGCGGCCCGGGAGATCGAGCGTGGCGAATGCAGCCTGTTGATCCAGGTGGCGCCGAGCCGCCCGCTGCGATTCCTGACCTTGCATCTGCGCCGCTCGGGTGAGCAGCTCGTCATCGAGGAAAGATAGCCATGGCAGACGCCACCCGCGAGCAATGGCAGCCCTTCTCGACGCTGAACTTCGTCGTCGAGATCCTGCCCGACGGCGACAGCAAGCCGCTGGCCGGCGCGGCCTTCTCGGACTGCGACGGCCTGGAGGTCAGCCAGGAGGTCAAGACGCTGCGCGAGGGCGGCAACCCGAACCGCGTGCACCGCCTGGCCGGCCCAGTCAGCTTCGGGCAACTGACGCTCAAGCGCGGCGTCACGCGCGGCACCGACCTGTGGAAGTGGTTCGACCGCAGCCTGGCCAACCCGGCGCTGCGCGCCGGCATCACGATCAGCGTGCTGCGTCACGACAAGAGCGAGTGGGGCCGCTTCGTGCTGTCGCGCTGCCTGCCGATCAAGTTGAAGGCGCCGGTGCTGAACGCCAAGGACGGCAACGTCGCCGTCGAAGAAATCCAGTTGGCGTACGAAGCCTTCAAGTGGGAGGACAAGTCAGATGCCTGAACTTGAAATCCAGCACGCCAAGCTGACCGAGCTGAAGGACGATCTCAGCGACGTCATGCCCGGCGGCAAGACGCTGACGGTGCAGTTCAACCCGGAGTCGCTGAAGCTCTCCTACGCCAACCAGATCAAGGAGCAGCCGAATTCGTCAGGTGGGGCGAGCGGCGGCGGGGGCGGCGGCAACCAGAGCCAGGGCAGCGCCGCGCGCCAGTTCGTCGGCACGGGCACCACCAAGCTGGCCGTGCAACTGTGGTTCGACGTGGCCGCGGCCACCAGTGCGCCCTTCATCGTCGACGACGTGCGCCGCATCACGGCCCAGGTGCTTTATTTCATCAAGCCAAAACCGGCGGCGGCCGGTGCGCGCGACACCTCGCAGCGCACGCCGCCGGGGCTGCGCTTCTCCTGGGGCAACTTCCTGTTCGACGGCATCGTGGAGAGCGTCGAGGAAAGCGTCGAGTTCTTCTCGCCCAAGGGCGAGGCCCTGCGCGCCAGCCTCACGCTGAACATGATCCAGCAGGAAATCCTCGTGCCGGCCTTCACCGGTGACGGCACCGTGCCTGGCTCGCGGCCGCTGTGGCCGGCCGGTGGCGGGCAGTCGCTGCAGGCCCTGCAGGACGCGGCCCAGGCAGCCGGCGCGACGCCCGGGGGCGGCAGCTCGGCGGCCTCGCCTGGCGGTGGTGCGGGGGCGGGTGGCGGCTTTTCAGCGGGGCTGTCGGCCGGTGTGTCGGTGGGCGGCTCAGCCAGCCTCGGCGCCGGCCTGGGCCTGAGCACCGGCGCGGCCTTCCAGGGCGGCGGCTGGCAGGCCGTGGCGCTGGCCAACGGCATCGAGAACCCGCGCGCGATGCCGGCGGGTCAGCTCATCGACCTCTCCGCCACCAAGCCGCGCATCGTCAGCGGCTGACCCGAGGAAGCGCCATGCCTGTCGAGATCCACGAGTTCGAAGTCAGCCCGGCGCCTGCTCCTCCGGTCGCGCCCGGAGCCCCCGCCGCTGCGGGTGCGCCCGCGCCGGCCGAGCCCGATCTTCAGACGCTGGCGCAGTCACGCCGCATCGCCGCCACCGCCCGCGAACTCCAACTGCGCACCTTTGCGCACTAGCCATGCCCGAAGCTTCGCTCCCCCTGTCCAGCGGCCGGCCCACGGTGGAGGTCGAGGGCCAGGTGGCGTCCGACCTGGCCGCCGCGCTCGCGGTGTTGGAGATCCGTGAGCGCATCGACGGCCTGGCCCAGGCGCAGCTGGCCTTCGGCAACTGGGGAACGCGCGACGGCAGCCCCGGCTACACGCTGTTCGGCCGCGACCGGCTGGAGTTCGGCAAGCAGATCAGCATCAAGCTCGGCAACGACGTGCTCTTCACCGGCCGCGTGATGGCGCTGCAGGGGCGCTTTCCCAAGGCCGGCATGGGCGAGGCACAGCTCGTCGTGCAGCTCGAAGACAAGCTGCAGGACCTGCGCATGAAGCGTCGCACCTGCAGCTTCGACCAAGCCAGCCTCGCCGACGCCGCCCAGCGCATCGCCAGCGACCATGGCCTGACGGCAGCCGTCGACGTGGACTCGCCGACGCTGCCGCTGCTCGCCCAGGTCAACCAGAGTGACCTGGCTTTTCTGCGCGAGCAGGCGCGGCGCTGCGAGGCCGAGGTCTGGCTGGACGGCAGCACGCTGCATCTCGTCGCCCGAAAGCGCCGCTCCGGCGCCGCACTGCCGCTGGACCTGGGCGGCAAGCTGCTGGCCTTCGACGTGCGCGCCGACCTGGCGCTGCAGCGCACCGAGCTCAGCGTGGCTGGCTGGAGCGTGGCCGACAAGCAGGCCATCCAGGAGACGGCGCAGGCCGGCAGCTTGCTCGGCAGCGAGACCGGCGACGGCGAAGCGGGCGCAGCGGTGCTGGAGAGCAAGATCGGCGCGCGGCCCGACACCGTCGCCCATTTGCACCCAGGCTCCGCTGACGAGGCACGCCAGCTCGCCGAGGCTTGGCTGCGCCAGATCAACCGCCGCTTCGTCGTGGGCCACGGCCTGGCCCAGCCCGACGCGCGGCTGCGCTGCGGCGCCACGGTCGAGCTGACGGGTCTCGGGCCGTTGTTCAGTGGCAAGTACAGCCTGGCCGAGGTGACACACCGCTTCGACATGGCCGAGGGACTGCGCACCGAGTTCGTCGCCGAGCGGCCATGGATCGGACGGGCGCCATGAGCCTGTTCGATCTGAGCCCTGCCGAGGCGCTCTACGCCGACCGCCACCCGCAAGGTTGGGGCGGGCGTTGGTACGGCTGCCACGTCGCCCAGGTCGTCGACCTGATGGACCCTGACAACACGGGCCGCGTGAAGATCGCGCTGCCCTGGAGCCCCGACGGCGGCGGCCAGCGCTACGAGGCCTGGGCGCGCATGGCCACGTTGTTTGCCGGCAAGGACCGAGGCAGCTGGTTCATGCCCGAGGTCGACGACGAGGTGCTGATCGTCTTCCAGGGCGGTGACCCGCGCTGGCCCTTCATCGTCGGTGGCCTGTGGAACGGGCAGGACTCGCCGCCCGAGAGCGCCAGTTCACAGAACAACCTCAAGGTCATCAAGAGCCGCAACGGCGTCGTCATCACCATCGACGACCAACAGGGCCAGGAAAGCATCAAGCTCGAAACGCCCGGCGGCTGCGCGCTGACGCTCAAGGACGGCCCGGGCAGTGTCACGCTGGAAGACAGCAACGGCAACAGCGTGAAGCTGGAGACCGCGGGCATTACCGTCACGGCGTCCGCCAAGGTGACCGTCAACGCCAGCCAGGTCGCCGTCTCAGCCGGCATGGTCACCGTGGACGCTGGCATGTCGCGCTTCTCGGGCGTGGTGCAGGCGGACACGGTCATCACCAACACCATCATCGCGGCGACCTACACGCCGGGCGCGGGGAACATCCTATGAGTGCCGCTCACGTTCTCCGCTGGGTGGGGGCCGAGTCGTTTGTCGCCTCACCCGTCGGCAATTCACCCGCGATCCTGCGCTTCGACAGCGACGACTTCATGGACCGCCTGCTCGCCACGCTGGCCGACGCGCCGCAGACGCTGCCCGAGTTCGTCGCCCGCCCCGAGTCCTGGCAGCAGCTCGCCGCGCCCACGCCGGCGCCGGCGCTCGAAGCGCCCAAGTCCGCCGTGGCCCGCGCCCTCACGCGCCAGCGCTCGCTGCTGGGCTTCAAACGCGAGACGGTGCCCGCGCTGCCGCCGGCGCCGATGCCGTTGAAGCTCTTCCAGCCCGTGCACCAGCGCTTCTACGTCGCTGCGGCCCACCTCGTCTGCGAGCTGCCCGGCCTGCCCAACCGCACCACCGCCAGCGGCGACAGGAGCGGCATGCTGCTGCGCCGCCTGCTGCCCAACAACCGCGAGGTCGCCTTCGTGAAGGCCCCTGGCCAGCCCGGCCGCTGGCATCCGCTGGCCGACGCGCAGCAGCCCCTGCCCGGTGAGGACTGGCTGTCCGTCTTCCCGCTCACCTACACGGCCCCCGGCGGCCAGCCGCGCAAGCTGCTCGCGGGGCTCATCCCCGCGGCGCGGCATGACGACTACCGCTTCGCGCCCCAGCAGCCGGCCACGCCGCCCACCGTGGCCGACGACCTGAAGGCCAGCGCACAGCAGGTCTTCATCGCCCCCTGGCAGGGCTTGATCGAGCGGGCCCGCGCCACGCGGGACGCCTGCGGCAGCCCCATGCCCGCCACGCCCTGGGAGAAGACCGCCGCCGACCGCAGCTCCGCCGCGGCGCAACGTGCCGAGGCCGCGCAGCTCAGCTTCCCTGGCGCCAACAACCAGCTGCAGGAGTCGTCCTGGCGGCTGCTGCAGGACATGCAGGAGTGGCTGGCCGCGCACCTGCCGGATGTGCATGCCAGGTTGGGCATCGGCACGGTGGGGCGGACGTGGGCCGACACCTTGCTGGATGTGCTGCAGAAAGCCGTCATCGGCCTCGGGCCTTTCACAGCCTGGCTGTCGAGCGCCGTTACCGACAAGGGCACGGCCAGCAGCCTTCGTGCCGCGCTGGCGCAGATCGCGGCCTTCACGCCTGACCTCGACAAGGCGGAGTTGGCGTTTCCGCCGCAGGGCGGCGCACCCGATCCCTGGCCCGCCTTCGCCTTCCCGCTGGCAGTCGCCACGCCCTCGGGCGCGCTGGAGGGGCCGTTCACCGCCTGGTCGGCGCTCGCGCTCGACGGCTATGTGCCGCCCAGCCCTGCGCCGGTCGACGTGCAGGACATCGCCAACGCCTGGCTCGATCGGCTGCGCTACGCGCTCGACCGCGCCATCGACGAAGCCTTCGCCGCCAACGCCCTCGGCACCGCCCGGCCGCAGGCCCCCGACGCAGCCCGCCTCGCCCGCGAGCTGCAGGCCACGCTCGCCGAAGACGCCGGCCCGCCGCGCTATGTGCTGCGCTTCGTGCACCAGCGCTGCGACTGCGGGCCACTGCATCCGGCCGTCATGTCGGCGCCGAGCGAGGTGTTCGAGCTGGCCGGTTTCTTTGATGTGGATGCGCCGCTGCGGCCGATACGCATCGCGCTGCCGTTCGACACGTCGCCGGGGGGCTTGCGCAAGTTCGGCAAGAACAGCGCTTTCATCATGAGCGACCTGCTGTGCGGGCAGATGAAGCGGGTGCGGCGACTGGGGTTCGGTGACCTGGTGCTGTCGGTGCTGCCATGGCCGTTCCACAAGGACTTGTCGGTGCCGGATGGGGGGCCATGCGGCGGGAGTGGGGCGAGCAGCTTCGGGACGATCTGCTCGCTGTCGATTCCGATCATCACGATCGTGGCCTTCATTCTGTTGATCGTGATTGCGACGTTGCTGGATCTGATCTTTCGGTGGTTGCCGTTTTTGATGGTGTGCTTCCCGATTCCGGGGTTGAAGGGGAAGAAGCCGTGAGTCGTTGTTTGGTTGTTTTTTCGGGGATCGCGTCTGCCCGTTGCATTGCCGGGAGTCCCGCCCGGCAGCGGGGTAGCTTTCTTCTGGCCCCGCAGAAGAAAGTTACCCGCCCGCCGGGGCGGACTCCCGGCAATGCACCGAGCAAGCGCGCCCTCAGCAAAGGCATCCAGGAGCCCCTTCAATGACGGACGAAGCCGCCCTCTACGGCCGCGGCGTGGCCTTCCCCCTGCGCCTCACCCCCGAAGGCCGCCTCGCCTGGAGCGCCGGCGAGACCAACGTCCGCGAGTCCATCCGCATCCTGCTGCTCACCGCCCAGGGCGAACGCCTGCGCCGCCCCGACTACGGCGCCGGCCTGGAACGCTTCCTGTTCGAGCCCAACGTCGCAACGACTTGGCGCGCCATCGAGGAAACCATCCGTCGCCAACTTGCCAGGTGGGAACCCCGCGTGCAGGTTGAAGCCATCAAGGTTGCCGCCGACCCGAACGACCTCGAAGCAGCCATCGCCGAACTCAGCTTCACCCTCGTCGCCACCGCCCAAGCCGGCCGCATGAGCCTCAGCATCCCAGTCCAGGGGAGGTAACACGAGATGCCCATCCAACTCCCCGCCATCGACGACCGCGACCACGCCGCGCTGGTGCGCGACACGCTGGCCCTGGCCGCCGTGCACGCCCCCGAGTGGACGCACACCGGGCCCAGCGACCCCGGCGTCACCCTCGTCGAACTCTTCGCCTTCATGGCCGAGAGCCTGCTCTACCGCGCCAACCTCATCCCCGAGCGCAACCGCCTCAAGTTCCTGCAGCTGCTGGGCATCGGCCTGCGCGCCGCCCAGCCCGCGCGCGCCCTCGTGCAGTTCAGCAACGAAGCCGGTGAGCGCAAGACGATCACGTTGCCTTCCGGCCTGCCGCTGCTGGCCGGCGCCATCCCCTTCCTCAGCGACACGGGCCTGGACCTGCCGCCCGTCGCCGGCCTGGTCGTCTTCAAGCGCGTCGTCGGCTCGCCCGACCCGGCGCTGCTGGACTACTACCGCCAGCTCTATGAAGCCACCGGCCGCGACTTCTCATCCAGCGGCGACGTGAGCGTCGAGCCCGTGCTGTACGACAGCGTGCAGCTCGCCGACTTGGCCGGTGCCATCGACGTCGGCGCCGAGACCGTGGACGGCGCACTGTGGGTCGCGCTGCTGGCCGCCCCCAAGCCCAGCGCGGCCGACCTGACCAACGCCCGTGCCGAGCTGGCCGGCCGCACGCTGTCCATCGGCCTCATTCCCCAGCCGCCGCAGACGAGCGCGCGCATCCAGCCCGGCCGCCCCGCGCTGCCGCCGCCTACCCTGAGCGCCTGGGCGCCCAAGGCCCGCGCCGACGGCACGGGCACGCCGGGCGAGTACCGGCGGCTGGACGCCGTCGCGCCCAGCGGCTTCCCCGAGCAGGCCGGCATCCTGCAGGTCACGCTGCCGGCCCAGGCCAGCGACATCGGCACCTGGGCCGAGGCCGAGCCGCTGGAAGCCGGCGTGGGCGAACTGCCGCCGCAGCTCACCGACGAGGCCCTGGCCGCTCGCCTCATCACCTGGCTGCGCATCGACGGCCTGGCCAACGCCGGCGTGCAGCTCGCCTGGGCCGGCACGCACTGCGCCGCCGTGCGCCAGCGCAGCCGGGTTAGCCGCGAGCTGCTGCCGCCTGGCGACGGTTCGCCCGAGCAGCGCCGCCGCCTCAGCCACGGCCAGGTGCTGGCCGAGTCCCTGCAACTGCTGGTCGCCAACCAGCCCTGGGCGCTGACAGACGAACTGGAGGCCGCGCCTGCCGAGGGCCAGCCCGGCGCCAACGTCTACGCGCTGGATGCCGAGAGCGGCGAGATCCGCTTCGGGGACGGCGCCCGCGGTGCGCGCCCCGCCAACAACGCCGAGATCGCCGTGCGCTTCGACTGGGCTTCGGGCTCGGCCGGCAACGTCGCCGCCGGCGCGATCAAGCTCGGCCCCACGCTGCCACCCGGCGTGAAGCTCAGCAACCCGCGCCCGGCCGATGGCGGGCTGGATGCCGAGAGCGCCGCTGACGGCGAGAAGCGCATCCCCCTCGTGCTGCGCCACCGCGACCGTGCCGTCAGCGTCGAGGACTTCGACGCCGTCATCCGCGAGACGCCCCAGGCCGACGTCGGCCGTGTCGAGGTGCTGCCGGCCTGGCACCCCGAGCTGTCCCCGGGCCTGCCGGGCGACCAGCCGGGCGTCGTCACCTGCCTGCTGATCCCGCGCCAGGACCCGCGCCGGCCCGACTACCCGCTGCCGAACGCCGACTTCATCAACGCCGTCTGCGACCACCTCGCGCCGCGGCGCCTCGTCACCTGCGAGGTGCTGCTGCGCGGCCCGGCCTACACGGGGCTGTGGATCAGCGTCGGCATCGAGCTGCACGCCGGCCAGGGCGTGGCCGAGGTGCGCGAGCGTGTGAAGGCGGCGCTGAAGGCCTTCCTGGCACCGCTGCCCAACACGGCGAGCGCCACCGGCTGGCCCCTCTTCAAGTCCGTCGCCGCGCTGGAGCTGGCCACAGTGGCCGCGCGTGTTGACGGCGTGCTGGGCGTGACCGGGCTGCTGCTGGGTGATTCGAGCGGCGCGCAACGCGACAACGTGCCGCTGGCCGGGTTGCAGCTGCCGCTGATCGCGGGTCTGTCGGTGTCGCTGGGCGACCCGGTGCCGCTGTCCGACCTGATCGGGCAAGGTACCCCGGGTGGCACGGATGATGGCAGCGCGGGCACACCGGCGATCCGCCTGCCTGTGCTCCGGGTTCCGGAGAACTGCTGATGGACGCCAACGGCAGCCGCTTCCACGCCCTTGTCACCAAGAGCGATTGGACCCAGCGCGCCCAGCCGGACACGCACTGGGCCTGGCTGCCTGACGACGCCGCTCACGAGGCGGCGCTGGGCCAGCTCGTGCTCAAGCCGCTGCTGTTCGAGTTCAAGGCCAGCAGCGCGGCGCCCCTGCCCGAGCCCGGCCCGCGGGCCGGTGGTGTCTTCGATGCCTACGGCAACCTCTATTCGCTGAATGCCGCAGGCACGGCCATCCGCGTGTGGTCCAGCGGCAGCGGCAACCTCACCGACTTCTGGCCCCTGCCCGAAGCGCCGGCCGCCGACGCCGAGCCCGGCGCCTTCGGGCCCTGCGCGCCCGCCGCACCGGCGGCACCGCTCGTGCTGGACGCGCTCACGGTGACGACCGGCCACTACCTCGTAGTGGCGAGCGCCGCGGCCGGCGGCCTGCTGATCTTCGACCTGCACGGCGGCGGCCCGCCGCTGCCGCAGCCCTGGCCGGCCATGCCGGCGCCGCAGGCACTGCTGGCGCTGCTGGCGCTGGACGATGGCGGCGTGGCGCTGTTCTCAGCCGGCACGCTGCACCGCCTGGGCCCCGACCTGCGCCCCTGCGTGCCGCGCATCGTCAGCCCCTCCGCGTTCTCAGCGGAGCCGGCACCCGAGCCCCCGCCGGCCGAGCCGCCTTGCCAGCTCGCGTTGGGCGCAGACACCACGGCCGTGGCGGCGCTACCCGCCGGTCGCTTCCTCGCGCTGAAGCTGCAGATGGACGGGCTCTACCTGTCCGTCATCGACTGGCAGGGCGACGAGAGCGGCTCGGTCGGCCCGCTGGAAGAGCAGATCGAGCAGGCCACGGCCGACGGGCAACCCACGCTGCTGTCCACCCGCACGCTGGCCGTTGAATGGCTGGCCGATCAGCGCTTCAACCTGCTGCTGCTGGCCGCCAGCGGTGACCAGGCCTTCCGCTTCGAGGCGACCGAGGATGACGCCGGTGTCTGGTCCTTCGAACTGCAGCGCGACTTCATCCCGCTGCGCCGCTACCAGGCCGGTGGCCTCGCCAGCCTGGGCGCCGGCCAGGTGCTGCACCGCTTCCCGTCCGCGCGCGCTTTCTATGCCGGCGCTGACCGCTGGCTGCCGCTGCTGACGTTGCCGCGCCCACGCTGCGAACGCGAAGGCGTGCTGACGGGCCCCGCGTGGGACAGCGCCACGCCCGGCTGCGTCTGGCACCGCGTGGCGCTGGACGCGCGCCGCCCCCCCGGCAGCGCGCTCAAGCTGCAAAGCCGCGCTGCCGAGACCGAGGCCGCTCTGGCCCTGCAGCCCTGGCGCGACGAGCCCGGCCTGCTGCCCCACACCGGGCGGCCCCGAGCTGCCATGGCGCGAGCCGCCCTTGGGCGCCTGCAAGGAATTCCAGACGCTGACCTGCCTGCTGCAGGCTGTCACCGGCCGCTATCTGCAGCTGCGCATCCAGGCCAGCGGCGACGGCCAGCAAAGCCCGGGCCTGTCGAGCCTGCGCGCCTGGTATCCGCGCTTCAGCTATCTGCAGCACTACCTGCCGGCGGTCTACCGTGCCGAGCCGACCAGCGCTGAGTTCACCGGCCGCTTCCTCGCGCTGTTCGAAGGCGAGCTGACGCGCTGGGAGGACCGCATCGCCGCGGCCCAACTGCTGCTCGACGCCCGCACCGCGCCGCGCGCCACGCTGGAATGGCTGGCCAACTGGTTGGCCATCACGTTCGACGGCTCCACCGGCCCCGTGCGCCGCCGTGCGATGTTGCGCCATGCCGCAGGTGTGCACGCGCGCCGCGGCACGGTGCCCGGCATGCTGCTGGTGGCCACGCTGGCGTGGGAGCCCGACACGGTCGATGCCGAGCCCTGGCTGGCCGAGCCGGAGAGCCTGCCCGAGCGCGTGCACGGCGTTCGTCTGCAGGAGCTGTTCGGCCTGGCGCCGCCGCTGGCGATGAGCGCCTGGCGGCCGGCGCAGGGCAGGGCGGCGCTGCTGGCGCGGCTGGGGGGCGACGAGTCGCTGCTGGGCGACCTGATCCCGCTGCAGCAGGCGCTGGGCTTTGTGCCGCGCGCGGCGCAGGAGGAGGCCGCGCTGATGGCGTCCTGGCGGCTTGACGACCTGCCCGAGGACGAACCCCGCCCGCGCAACGACAAGTTCGACGACTACCTCCAGGCCACCCAACCCTGCGCGCCGCTGCGCCAGCGCTGGCAGGACTACCTCGCCCGCCGCTGGCGCCGCATCTCGCTGCTCAATGCCGCCTGGGGCACGTCCTGGCGCGGCTTCGACCGCATTCCCAGCCCGCTCTCGCTGCCCGCCGGCTCGGTGGCGCTGGCCGACTGGTGGCGCTTCGAGGCGCAGATCGTGCGGGCGCTGGGCCCCGCGCATCGCTTTCGCGTCGTGCTGCCGCTGCCCGATGCCGCCCAGCTCGACTTCGACGAACTCGCCCGCCGCC
>CAUJSJ030000181.1:0-35146 GCA_963422775.4 uncultured Roseateles sp. | reverse complement strand
CCACGCGCAGGCCGCCGTGCTCCTCGGACACCTTCTGCTTCATGCTGGCCGGCACGGGCGGCTCCACCCAGGCGGCACGTTGGGCGCGATCGGCCACACGGCCGGCGCCCACCATGCCCTTGAGGCCGGAGCCCCGGTCCCAGGCCTGCTGGTACTCGCGCGCAAAGCCCGAGCCGAAACCCTGGTTGCGCGGCGTGAGCCACTTGAGCGCCTCCTCGGGCAGTTCGTCGAAGAAGCGGCTCTTGACGTTGTAGCGCGTCTGCCCGTGCAGCATGCGCGTCTGGCAGAAGCTCAAGGACAGCTTCTGGCGCGCCCGCGTGATGGCGACGTACATGAGGCGCCGCTCCTCCTCCAGCCCGTCGTGGTCGGACATGGAGTTCTCGTGCGGGAACAGGCCTTCCTCCAGGCCGGTGATGAAGACGGCGTCGAACTCCAGGCCCTTGGCCGAGTGCACCGTCATCAGTTGCACAGCCTCCTGGCCGGCCTGGGCCTGGTTGTCACCGGCCTCCAGCGAGGCGTGCGTCAGGAAGGCCACCAGCGGCGACATGATCTCGCCCGTCTCCGCATCCGGCACAGCGCCCGGCGTTCCGGCCTCGGCCACCTCGTCCACCGGCAGCCCCACGGCGTTCTTGCCGAAGCCCTCCTGCATGACGAAGGCCTCGGCCGCGTTGACGAGTTCGTCCAGGTTTTCCAGTCGCTCGGCGCCGTCCTTGTCGGTGCGGTAGAAGTCCGCCAGGCCCGAGGTCTCCAGCACCTGCTCGATGATTTCGCGCAGCGTCATGCCCTGCGTGAGATTGCGCGTGGAGTCGATCAGGTTGGTGAAGGCCAGCAGGTTGGTACCGCCCTTGCCGGTGATGGCGCCCACACTCTGGTAGAGGCTGCGGCCCGATGCCTTGGCGGCGTCCTGCAGGTTCTCCAGCGTCTTGGCGCCGATGCCGCGGGTCGGGAAGTTCACGACGCGCAGGAAGCTGGTGTCGTCGCTCGGGTTCTCCAGCAGCCGCAGGTAGCCAGCGCGTGCTTCACCTCGGCGCGCTCGAAGAAGCGCAGGCCGCCGTAGACGCGGTACGGGATGCCCGAGTTGAACAGCGCCGACTCGATGACCCGCGACTGCGCATTGCTGCGGTACAGGATGGCGATCTCCTGCCGGTCCATGCCGCCGCGGTGCAGACTCTGGATCTCTTCGATGATCCACTGCGCCTCGGCGAAGTCGCTGGGCGACTCCTGCACGCGGATGGGGTCACCCAGGCCGGCGTCGGTGCGCAGCGTCTTGCCCAGGCGCTGGCTGTTGCGGCTGATGAGCTCGTTGGCGGCGTCCAGGATGTGGCCGAAGCTGCGGTAGTTCTGCTCCAGCTTGATGACCTTCTTGACGCGGTACTCGCGCTCGAAGTCGGCCATGTTGCCCACGCGCGCGCCGCGGAAGGCGTAGATGCTCTGGTCGTCATCGCCCACCGCCAGCAGGCTCTGGCCGTTGTCCAGGCCGGGCGGGCGCGAACATCTTCAGCCACGCGTACTGCAGCTTGTTCGTGTCCTGGAACTCGTCGACGAGGATGTGACGGAAGCGCGCCTGATAGTGCTCGCGCACGGCGGCGTTGTCGCGCAGCAGCTCGTAGGAGCGCAGCATCAGCTCGGCGAAGTCCACCACGCCCTCGCGCTGGCACTGGTCCTCGTAGTTGGCGTAGATCTCGATGAGCGTCTTGGTCTGCTCGTCGCGCGCCTCCACGTCGCCGGGGCGCTGGGCTTCTTCCTTGCAGCCGGCGATGAACCAGCCGACCTGCTTGGGCACGAAGCGCTCCTCGTCCAGCTTCATCGCCTTGATGACGCGCTTGATGGCCGACACCGTGTCGCTGGAATCCAGGATCTGGAAGGCCTGCGGCAAATTGGCCAGCTTCCAGTGCGCGCGCAGGAAGCGGTTGCACAGGCCGTGGAAGGTGCCGATCCACATGCCGCGCACATTGAACGGCAGCATGGTGGACAGCCTTGTGAGCATCTCCTTGGCGGCCTTGTTCGTGAAGGTCACGGCCATGATGCCGCCGGGCGTCACCTGGCCCGTGTTCAGCAGCCAGGCGATGCGGGTGGTCAACACACGAGTCTTGCCGGAACCGGCGCCGGCCAGGATCAGCGCGGGCGCGGGTTCCGCCGTCACAGCGGCAAGCTGCTCGGGGTTGAGGTTCTTCAGCAGCGGGCTGGCCTGGGCCTGGGCGGAGAGGTCAGCGGGAGGAAAGGTCATCGCTGCATTTTAGAGAGCCGGGTCGCTGCCCCTTCCCTAGCGGCGCCTGGGCTTGCCGGCCCGGCCGGCCTTGGACCACTCGTAGGTTTCGCCATCGGGCGTCCTGCCACCCTCCACCGCCGCCACACCGGCCCGGCCGACGTGCTCCTCCAGTTCGGTCGAGATGCAGACATGCGGGTGGCCCAGCCTGCGCCTCTCTTCGGCGCAGGCCAGGGCCTGGGTCAGTTGCTGGCTGCTGAAGGCCTGGCAGCCGGGCTCGGCGCTGCCGTCAGCTGCGACTTCAAGCCAATACACGACGATGCCCAAGCGGATCTCCGGGTTGCTGCGGTGTCCACAGCGTAGCGCCTCATTCGCCTCACCCAACTGCTTGCCAAAGGCAATCATTTTCCAGATGATCCGGCCATGACCTCCACCCACGCCCTCGACGTCCGCGCCTTCAACCGCTTCTACACGCGCCGCATCGGCGTGCTGGCACCCAAGCTGGCCGGCAGCGACTTCACGCTGCCCGAGGCGCGCGTGCTGTGGGAGCTGGCGCACCACGCGCCCGTCAGCGCGTCGGGCCTGAGCAAGAGCCTGCAGCTCGACGCCGGCTACATGAGCCGGCTGCTGCGCGGGCTGAAAGGCCGCGGCTTGCTGGCGAGCCAAGCTCACCCCAGCGATGGCCGCCAGACGCTGCTCAAGCTCAGCGCCGCCGGCAAGCGCGCCTTCGCGCCGCTGGACCGCGGCAGCCAGGCCGAGACGCTGGCGCTGCTGGAGCCGCTGTCTGCACCGCAGCGCCAGGCCCTGGTGAGTGCGATGTCGCGCATCCAGGCCGTGCTGGACCCGGACGGCCAGCCCGCCGTCGAGCTGCGCGCGCCTCAGCCGGGCGACCTGGGCTGGATCATCGAGCGCCACGGCGCCACCTACGCCGCCGAGTACGGGCTGGACGCCCGCTTCGAGGCGCTCGTCGCCCGCATCTGCGCCGACTTCGTCGACCGCTTCAAGCCCGGGCGCGAGGCCTGCTGGATCGCCGTGCGCGGCGCCGAGCGCCTGGGCAGCGTCATGCTCGTGCAGGCCCTCGACGAAGCCACAGGCCGCGCCCGGCCCGGCGTAGCGCAACTGCGCCTGCTGCTGCTGGAGCCGCATGCGCGCGGGCTGGGTGTCGGCAAGCGGCTGGTGCGCCAGTGCAGCGACTTCGCCCGCGCCGCCGGCTACAAGTGCATCGCGCTGTGGACGCAAAGCGCGCTGACCGCCGCCCGCGCCATCTATGCCGCCGAGGGCTACCAGCTCGTCGGCAGCGAGGCCTTGCACAGCTTCGGCCAGCAAGTTGTCAGCGAGCGCTGGGAGCTGACGGTTTAAGGGTCCTGCACCATGCCCGTGCAGGCCTGCGCACGCTTAGCGGGCTGCCGCTGGGCCAGGGCCTGCCGGATCGTGACGCATTGCTCGTGGTGACACCAGCGGGCACTGGCACGCGAATTGCGCAGTCACGCGCATGACAAGCAACCAGGGTGCCATCCAACTCGGCCCGCCGCGACTTCCGCGCACCATGCTGGCGCAAAGCAACGCCGACCTCGAACGCGCTGCCGGCTTCGGCCAGTGGTGGTACGACCCCCAAACCGGGCTGAGCCTGCTCTCCGCCGTCGCCGCGGAGTACCTGGAGATGCCGGGCAGCTCGGCCGTCAGCCTGGAGGCCTGCTTCGGCCATGTCGTCGAGGACGACCTGCGCGAGTTGACGCTGCTGTGGACCGGCGCCCAGCCCCAGCACCCGCTGGACATTCGCGTCATCGACCTCGCCCGCGGCATGCGCTGGCTGCGCGTGACGCCGCTGCCGCCCGACCCTGCACGGCCGCGTTGGCGCCATGGCCTGCTGCAGGACGTGACCGCCCTCACCCAGGCCGCCGTGCGCGAGCGCCTGGGCTATGCGCTGACCGAGTACCTGGTGGGCAGCCACGCGCTGGAGGATGCGATCACCCACGTCATCCAGCTCATTTGCCGCAACCTGGGCTGGGAATGGGGTGCCTACTGGCGCATGGAGGCCGATGGTGACGCCGACGAGAGGCTGCGCTGCCGGCACGCCTGGCACGCGCCGGACAGCGACCTCGAACCCTTCAGCGCCGCGAGCGCGGCGCTCAGCCTGGCGCCTGGCGAAGGCCTGGTGGGCCGCGTCTGGGCCATGGGCAGCGCCGAATGGGTGGAGGACATGAGCACCGATCCGCGCTTCGCGCGCCGCACCAATACCCAGATGTGCGGCCTGTGGTCGGGTTATGTCTTTCCCGTCACCTATGTGTCCGACAACGGCGAACACCACCGCCCCGGCGTGCTGGAGTTCTACAGCAGCCTGTCGCGCCAGCCCGAGGCCCAGTTGCCCAAGGTGTCGGCCACCATCGGTGCGCTGATCGCGCAGACCGCCCAGCGCCTGGAGACGGAGGCCGTCATCCACCGCCTGGCCCAGGTCGACGACATGACCGAGCTGGACAACCGGTCGCACTTCTACGCCCAGCTCAACCGCCACTGCGCGCAGAGCCACCGCGAGGGCGGCCGCTTCGCGCTGATGTTCATCGACCTGGACCGCTTCAAGCCCATCAACGACGCCTTCGGCCACGAGGCCGGCAACGCGGTGCTGCAGGCTTTCGCACGCCGGCTGCGCGTGCTGGCACCGCCGCCCGCCCGCGTCGGCCGCCTGGGCGGGGACGAGTTCGCGGTGCTGGTGCCCGAGAGCGGCGACGAGCAGGCCCTGGCCGCGCTGGTGGACGCCGTGCTCGCCGCGGCCAATCGCCCGTTCAGCTACGAGGGCGTGGCGCTGACCGTGTCGGCCAGCATCGGCGTCAGCCGCTTCCCCGACAACGGCCAGACCGGCCCCGAGCTGCTGCGCAGCGCCGACGCCGCCATGTACCGCGTCAAGCAGAACGGCCGCAACGGCAGCAACGTCTTCTCGACCAGCAGCCCCGACACGCTGGCCCAGCAGCGCGCCAAGCTGGCGCAGCGCCTGGCCATCGAGACCGCGCTGCACGAGGCGCTGCGGACCGGCCAGCTGGCCCTGGTCTACCAGCCCATCGTCGACATCGCCGCCGGCGCCCTGCACGGCGCGGAGGCATTGATTCGCTGGCGCAAGCCTGACGGCACGACGGTGCCGCCCGACGTCTTCATCCCGATTGCCGAGCAGAGCGAGCTCATCGTCGACATCGGCCGCTGGGTGCTGGGCCAGGCCCTGCGCGATCTGGCCTCGCTGAAGGGCGGCGCGCTGGCGCGGCTGAAGGTGCACGTCAACATGGCCGCGTCCGAGTTCACCAGCAGCGCCCTGCCCGAGATGTTGCGCGCCATGTCGGCCGAGCTCGGCGTGCCGCCGTCGCAGGTGGTGCTGGAGCTCACCGAGGGCATGCTGATGCGCCAGCCCGACCAGGTGCGGCGCGTCATGCACCAGCTGCGCGAGATCGGCTTCGAGATCTCGCTGGACGACTTCGGCATGGGCCACTCGTCGCTGGCCATGCTCAAGAGCCTGCCCATCAGCTCGCTGAAGATCGACCGCAGCTTCGTGCGCGACCTGCCCACCGGCGAGCGCGACCGCGCCATTGCGCAAACCATCGTCGACCTGGGGCGGCATCTGCAGCTGGAGGTCATCGCCGAGGGCATCGAGAGCGCGGCGCAGCTGGCGGTGCTGAGCGAGTGCGGCTGCGGCTTCGGGCAGGGCTGGCTGCTGGGCCGGCCGCTGCCGCTGGCAGGGCTGATCGAGGCCTTTCCGGACGGCCGCTCGGGAAGGACGACCCGCTAGAGTGCCGGGCATGGACAGCCCCATGCCCTGCCCCTGCGGCCGCCCCGCTTCCTACGCCAGCTGCTGTGGCGGCTTGCACCACGCCTTTGCAGTCGGCCAGGGGCTCACCGCGACGACGCCCGAGGCGCTGATGCGCTCGCGCTACTGCGCCTTCGTGCTCGACCTGCGCGACTACCTGCTGGCGAGCTGGCATGCGAGCAACCGACCGGCCGAGCTGGAGCCGCCCGAGCCGGGCCTGAAGTGGCTGGGCCTGGCCGTGAAGCGGGCTTCGATGCAGGACGCGGAGCACGGCACCGTCGAGTTCGTCGCCCGCAGCAAGCTGGGCGGCCGCGCGCACCGGCTACACGAGGTCAGCCGCTTCGTGCGCGAGCACGGCGAGTGGTTCTACGTGGACGGCGATCTGTCTTGACGCTGACCATCCTGCATGCCGACGAGCACCTCGTCGCCATCGACAAGCCGCCCGGCCTGCTGGTGCACCGCACCCAGCTCGCAGCCCACGAGGACGAGGCCGCGCTGCAGTTGCTGCGCGACCAGCTCGGCCGCACGGTCTGGCCCGTGCACCGGCTGGACCGCGGCACGTCGGGCGTGTTGCTGTTCGCGCTGTCTGCCGAGGTGGCGTCGCTGCTGGGCGCGATGTTCGAGCAGGGGCGGATGCAAAAACGCTATCTCGCCCTGGTGCGCGGCTGGCCCGGTGATGACGAGGGGCTCATCGACCACCCGCTGGCGCGCGACCCCGAGTTGCCTTCCGCCGGGCAGACGATGCTGGACGCGCAGACCCGCTGGCGGGTGCTCGAGCGGCTCGAATGGCCGGTCAGCACCGACGCTCGCTTCCCGACCACCCGCGTCGCACTGCTAGAAGCCGAATCCCTGCAGGGCCGCCGCCACCAGATCCGCCGCCACCTCAAGCACATCGCCCACCCCATCCTCGGCGATGCGACGCATGGCAAGGGGCCGCTGAACCGGGCCGTGGCTGCCCACCTCGGCACTCAAAGGCTGTGGCTGCATGCGCGCGAGCTGAGACTGATCCACCCGGTCACGGGCTCGCCACTGCAACTGCAGGCGCTGCCGGGGCCGGGCTGGCCCGGTTGAGTGCTGTCGCATCGGCGATGGCCACGAAGCCCCGGGCAGCTCAGAATCGAAGTTCCGTCCAAAGAACAGGAGACAGGCATGGCTATCCAGGGCATCAAGTCGCTCTACGAACAACGCGGTCCGGTGCCGCAGGACGTCATCGGTGCGGTGCCGTTCGACGTGCCAGCGCCCGCAGCGGGCCAGGCAGTCGTGGCCGTGCTGGCTGCGCCCATCAACCCGTCGGACGTGCTGATGCTGACCGGCGGCTACGGCATCCTGCCGCCGCTGCCGGCCGTGGGCGGCAGCGAGGGCGTGGGCCGCATCGTCGCGGTCGGCGAAGGCGTGAGCCATCTGTCCGAAGGCCAGACCGTGCTGCTGCCCGCCGGCAGCGGCACCTGGGCCAGCCATCTCGTGGCAGATGCCAAGCGCCTGGTGCCCCTGCCTGCCGGTGCGGACGCGCAGCAACTGTCCATGCTGACCGTCAATCCGGCGACGGCCTCGCTGATGCTGTCGGAGTTCGTCACGCTGCAGCCGGGCGACTGGGTCATCCACAACGTCGCCAACTCGGGGGTGGGCGGCTACCTCACGCAGCTCGCCAGGCTGCGCGGCCTGCGCACGGTCAACATCGTGCGGCGCGAGGGCGCGGCGGCGGTCGTGAGGGCGGACGGCGGCGACGTGGTGCTGGTGGACGGCGACGACCTGGCCAAGCGGGTCAAGGATGCGGTGTCGGGAGCCCCGATCCGGCTGGGCATCGACGCCGTCGGCGGCAAGGCGACCAACCGGCTGGCGAGCTGCGTCGCCGAGGGCGGCACCGTCGTCAACTACGGGCTGATGAGCGGCGAGCCCTGTGTCGTGTCGCCGCAGTCGTTCGTCTTCAACGACCTGACGCTGCGCGGCTTCTGGCTGGCCAAGTGGTTCCGCGTCGCATCGCGCGAGGCGCAGATGGCGCTGTATGGCGAGCTGACCAAACTCATCGCCACCGGCCAGCTGAAGGCGCGCATTCATGCGATCTACCCTGTGGAGCGCATCCAGGAGGCGATTGCCGCGGCTGCAACGGGCGAGCGTGACGGCAAGATCCTCATCGTGCCCAACCACTGAGGCCTTAGCGCTTCGGTGCCGCGCCCAGCCAGCGGTCGCGGATGCGCTGCAGCTCGCCGCTGGCCTCCAGCCGCTGGATGGCGCGGTTGAAGGCGCGCAGGTCGGCCTCGGTCAGCGACTTGCGGCTGAGCTTGTAGGTCACGGGGTCGCGCAGCAGCGTGATGGGCAGCTGCCGCAGGGGCATGTCGGCCGCGCGCGCTGCAAAGGCGATGGCGACGCTGTCGCCGAGCAGCACGTCGCCGCGGCCCCAGTTGCATCAGGTTCACGCCGGTGGCGTAGTCCTCGAACCAGGTGAGCAGGCCGCGCGCGTCGTAGTCGTTGATGATGGGCACACTGGCCGGCCCGCGGTGCGTGACCAGCCGCAGCCTGGCGCGCAGCAGTTCGTCCAGCGAGCGCACGTCCATGCGGGCTTCTTCGGCGCGCATGAAGACGCCCAGCACCTCGTCGCGGTAGGGCCGGGTGTACCAGGCGGCATCGACCCGGTTGGGCGTGGCGGCGACCAGCAGGTCCAGCTCACCGGCCAGCAGCATCGGCAGGCGGCGGTTGCGCGGCACCTCGCGCACATAGCTGACGCTGCAGCCCGCCTCCCGGGCCACCGCCGCCAGCAACTCGGTCTCCAGGCCGGTGTGCCGGCCGTCGGCCATGAAGGAGTAAGGCCGCCAGTCCTCGAAGGGCGCGCGCAACGGCCGCGTGCAGTCGGCATGAGCCAGCAGCGGGGCAAACAGCGTCAGCGCAAACAGCAGTCGATGAAGCATCTCGGGCCTGGCCCAGGGCAGCCAGCCAGCGAGGATAGCCCTCGTCCGACAGGGCGTGCCGCGCCCAGGCCTTAGGCTTGCAACCCTCTGCAGCCGGGAGCCCGCCGCCATGAAGATCGCCACCCAGCCCTATCGCGTCGCGCCGGGCCAGAAGGTCAAGCTCAAGCATTGGGCTACCGCCGTGGAGCCGCTGTACGGCGACAAAGGCGACTACGAGAGCCAGCTTGACGCCCAGGTCGCACGGCTGAGCGAGTTGCAGAACCTGCTCTATGCCCACAACCGCTACTCGTTGCTGCTGATCTTCCAGGCCATGGACGCAGCAGGCAAGGACGGCGTCATCAAGCATGTGATGTCGGGCGTGAACCCGCAGGGCTGCCAGGTGTTCAGCTTCAAGCACCCGAGTGCCCTGGAGCTGGACCACGACTTCCTGTGGCGCACGACGCAATGCCTGCCCGAGCGTGGCCGCATCGGCATCTTCAACCGCTCCTACTACGAGGAGGTGCTGATCGTGCGCGTGCACCCGGAGATCCTGAAGGCGCAGCTGCTGCCCAAGGACACGACCCGCGCGCCCGCGCTCTGGCCGGAGCGCTTCGCCTCCATCAACGGCCTGGAGCAGCACCTGCACCGCAACGGCACGCAGGTGCTGAAGTTCTTCCTGCACCTGTCCAAGGAGGAGCAGCGCCAGCGCTTCCTGGCACGGCTGGAAGACCCGGCGAAGAACTGGAAGTTCACCGCCGACGACATGGCCGAGCGCGCGCTGTGGCCCAAATACATGCAGGCCTATGGCGACATGCTGGGCGCCACCAGCAGCGAGCAGGCACCCTGGCATGTGGTGCCGGCCGACGACAAGCGCAACGCGCGCCTGATCGTGTCGCAGGTCATCGTGGACGCGCTCGCGGCGCTGAAGATGAGCTACCCGGCGCCCACCCTGGACGCGGCCGAGCTGGCCGAGATCCGCAAGCGGCTGAAAGCCTGATCAGCCGAACTTGACCGCGTAGACGGGCGGCAGGTGGGCCGACACGGCCTGCCAGCTGTCGCCCGCATCGCCGCTGGCCCAGAGGCCCCCGGTCGTCGAGCCCATCATCAGCTGCTCGCCCGCGTCGTCCACCGCCAGGCCGTGGCGGAAGATCAGGTCGTAGCAGTGCTGCTGGGGCAGGCCGTTGCGCAGCACGTCGAAGCTCTTGCCGCCATCACGGGTGCGCGTGACGCACAGGGCGCCGTCGACCGGGATGCGGCGCTCGTCCTTGACGGCCGGCACGAACCAGGCCGTCTGCGGGTCGGCCGGATGCGCGGCGACCGCGAATCCGAAACTCGACGGCTGGGCCTGCAGTTCCTCCCAGGTCGCGCCGTTGTCACTGCTGCGGAAGATGCCGCAGTGGTGCTGGCACCAGAGCACGTCGGGCTCGTCGCGGCAGCGGGCGATCAGATGCGGGTCCTGCGAGTTCTCGTCGCCGGCCAGCTCGGGGGGCATGAAGTCGGCCCGCATGCCCTTGGCGCGCAAGCCCCAGCTGGCGCCGCCGTCGGTGGTGCGCCAGGCGCCGCCGCAGGACACGCCCACCAGCAGCTCGTCGGCCTGTGTCGGATGCGGGCAGATCGAGTGCAGCGCCGGCGCCGGGTTGCCGCCGCCCATCCACTGCACGCGGCGCGGGTCCATCCACAGTGCCTCGCTGAGCTGCCAGCTCTCGCCGCGGTCGCGGCTGACGAACAGCCCGCCGGGAATGCTGCCGCACCAGATGGCGTCGCCCGAGCGCTCCAGCGAGAACACCTGCTCCAGCTTCCAGGCTGGCCCTTCTGCTCCTGCAGGCTGCGTCGGGAAGCTCGGCGCTGACACTTCACGCCAGGTCTTGCCGGCGTCGTCGCTGGCCTGAAGCTTGGCGCCGAAGTGGCCCAGGCTGAGCCCGGCCAGCATGCGGCCCGACGCGTCGGGTGGCAGCAGCATGGTGACCGGGTCGGCCACGAAGCTGAGGTTCTCGATGTGCCAGGCGCCGGAACGGCGGCGCAGCTCGAAAAGGCCTTTGCGGGTCGCGGCCCAGGCTCGGTCAGTCATGGTCAACCTCCGGATAAAGCTTGCAAGACATGGATGCGGCTGTCGGCCCGCAGGGGGTCGCTCAGGCCGCGCAGGTCGCGCGCCCGTTTGCCGTCGATGAAGACGACCACGTTGACGCGCAGATGGCCCTGCTCGTCGAGGATGTAACCCTGCAGCCGCGGCTGCTCGGCAAACGCCGCATGCAGCGCTTCGCCCAGCGTGGACGCCTCGCACTGGCAGGAGGGCGCGTCCACGAAGCGGCGCAGCTGGGGGGTGAATTCGACAAGGGCCATGTCAGTGGCGCCCGGCCGCCCGAAACCACTGACACGCCCCCCTGGGGGGCAGTGAGCGAAGCGAGCGTGGGGGCTGTTTCATGTCTGTACGACGAACAAGGCGGCTGCAATTCGACGTCGGAGTCCCTACCAAAGCCTCCGGACAAACCCGCAACGAGAATGCCGCGATGAATTCCGGCATCCTCTACGCCCTCGGCGCCTATCTGAGCTGGGGGCTGTTCCCGCTCTACTTCCGCCAGATCGCCACCATCCCCGCGCTGCAGATCGTCGCCCACCGAACGCTGTGGTCGCTGGCCTTCGTGGCCGTCGTACTGCTGGTGACGCGCAATCTGGCCTGGTTGAAGCAGGTCAGCGCGGCCACGTGGCGGCGCTTCGCCCTGTCAGCCCTGCTGATCGCGGTCAACTGGCTGACCTATGTCTGGGCCGTCGGCCACGGCCATGTGCTGGACGCGAGCCTGGGCTATTTCATCAACCCGCTGGTCAATGTCGCGCTCGGCTTCGCCGTGCTGCACGAGCGCCCGCGGCCCGTGCAGTGGGTGGCCGTGGCACTGGCGGCCTTCGGCGTCGTCTGGCTGACGGTGGCGGCTGGGCGCCTGCCCTGGGTCGCCCTGGTGCTGGCCTTCAGCTTCGGGCTCTACGGGCTGATGCGCAAGACGGCGGCGCTGGGCGCCATCGAAGGGCTGACGCTGGAGACGCTGATCCTCGCGCCGCTGGCCGCCGCGGGGCTGATCTGGTGGTCGCAGGACGGCAGCATGACCGGCCAGACGGCGGTGGACTGGGCCTGGCTGATCGGCACCGGCCCGGTCACCGCCGGCAGCCTGCTGCTGTTCGCGGCTGGCGCCCGGCGGCTTCCGCTCGCGACGCTGGGGCTGGTGCAGTACGTGTCGCCGTCGCTGCAGTTCCTGCTCGGCGTGTTCCTGTTCCACGAGCCGATGAGCGCCAGCCGCCTCGTCGCCTTCTGCTTCATCTGGGGCGCGCTGGTGATCTACAGCGCGGAGGGTCTGTGGCGAACCCGCAGCGCGTCGCCGCTCAAGGCAGCCTAGCTGCGCATCAGGTAGTCGAAGGCGCCCAAGGCGGCTTTCGCGCCGTCGCCGGCGGCGATGATGATCTGCTTGAACGGCACGGTCGTCACATCGCCGGCTGCGAACACGCCGGGAAGTGAGGTGGTGCCCTTGGCGTCCACGATGATCTCGCCGTGCTTGCTGAGCTCCAGCGTACCGCGCAGCCACTCGGTGTTGGGCACCAGGCCGATCTGCACGAAGCAGCCTTCCACCTCGACGCGCTTGGTCTCGCCGGAGACGCGGTCCGTGTAGTTCAGGCCATCAAGCTTGCCATTCGTGCCGGTGAACTCGGTGGTCTGCGCGTTCAAGATGATGGTGACGTTGGGCAGGCTTTGGAGCTTCTTGACCAGCACCGCGTCGGCACGCAACTCGGCGCCGAACTCGATCAGCGTCACATGCTTGACGATGCCGGCCAGGTCGATGGCCGCCTCGACGCCGGAGTTGCCGCCACCGATGACCGCAACCGGCTTGCCCTTGAACAGCGGGCCGTCGCAGTGCGGGCAGTAGGCCACGCCCTTGTTCTTGTACTCGGCCTCGCCGGGCACGCCGACGTTCCTCCAGCGCGCGCCGGTTGACAGGATGACCGTCTTGCCCTTGAGCTTGGCGCCGTTGGCCAGCTCCACCTCGACATAGCCGCCAGGTTGCGCGGCCGGCGTCAGCTTGTCGGCGCGCTGCAGGTTGTGGATGTCGACCTTGTAGTCCTTGACGTGGCCTTCCAGAGCGGCGGCGAACTTCGGTCCGTCGGTCACAGAGACGGAGATGTAGTTCTCGATGCCCAGCGTGTCGTTGACCTGGCCGCCGAAGCGCTCGGCCGCGACGCCGGTGCGGATGCCCTTGCGTGCCGCGTAAACGGCCGCCGCGGCACCGGCGGGGCCGCCGCCGATGATGAGCATGTCGTAGGGCTCCTCAGAATCGAGCTTCTTCGCGTCCCGCGCGCTCGCGCCGGTGTCGAGCTTGGCGATGATCCCCTCCAGGCTCACGCGGCCCGAGACGAAGTGCTGCCCGTTGAGGTAGACGCTGGGCACGGCCATCACGTCGCGCGCCTCGACCTCGGCCTGGAACAGGCCGCCATCGACGACGGTGGTGCGGATGCGCGGGTTCACGATGGCCATCAGCGACAGCGCCTGGACGACGTCCGGGCAGTTGTGGCAGGTCAGGCTCATGTAGACCTCGAAATCGAGGTCCACGTCCAGCGCCTTGACCGCGTCGATCTGCGCCTGCTCAACCTTGGGCGGGTGGCCGCCGGTCCACAGCAGCGCCAGCACCAGCGACGTGAACTCGTGGCCCAGCGGGATGGCGGCAAAACGCAGCTGTTGCTGGGTGCCGGTGCGCCGCAGCAGGAAGGACGGCGTGCGGGTGTCGACGCCGTCCGCACGGAACGAGATCTTGTCGTTCATGCCGGCGATTTCTTCCAGCAGCTCGCGCATCTCGTCGCTGGACGCGGAGTTGTCCAGCGAGGCGACGATTTCAAACGGCAGCTTGACGTGGTCCAGGTAACCCTGGAGCTGGGTCTTGAGGGCGGCGTCCAACATGGTGAGATCCTTTCAGTGAGGCGTGGCGAGGCGGGCCACTGCTGAAAGGGTCCCCAGGGGTGGAGGCCCTTTCAGCAGAACCTGTGAGGCTCTGCGGAGGGAAGGAGCCCTCCCGGGCTCCTTGCAAACAGCATCTTGATCAGTTGAGGTCGGAGCTTGCCGCTGCGCGACAAGGTCCAACCCGCAAGGTCATAAGTTAGATCTTGCCGACCAGGTCCAGCGACGGAGCGATGGTCTTGGAGCCCTCGTTCCACTTGGCCGGGCAGACTTCACCCGGGTGGGCGGCGGTGTACTGGGCAGCCTTGAGCTTGCGCAGCGTTTCCTTCACGTCGCGGGCGATCTCGTTGGAATGCACTTCGGCGGTCTTGATGATGCCGTCCGGGTTGATGACGAAGGTGCCGCGCAGCGCCAGGCCTTCTTCGGGGATGTGCACACCGAAGGCGTTGGTCAGCGTGTGGGTCGGGTCGCCGACCAACGGGAACTTGGCCTTGCCGACGGCCGGCGAGGTTTCGTGCCAGACCTTGTGCGAGAAGTGCGTGTCGGTCGTGACGATGTAGACCTCAGCGCCCATCTTCTGGAATTCGGCGTAGTTGTCCGCCGCGTCTTCGACTTCGGTCGGGCAGTTGAAGGTGAAGGCGGCCGGCATGAAGATCAGCACGGACCACTTGCCCTTCAGGGACTCGTCACTGACGGTGATGAACTTGCCGTTGTGGAAGGCTTCGGTCTTGAAGGGCTGGACTTGGGTGTTGATCAGGGACATGGAGTAGCTCCGGGGGCTGGTTGATGGAATAGGAAGAACTATATCGAATATGTGTTTTCGGTTGAAAACATTAATCAAATCTGCGTCATTGACCCTGCCTATGAGGCCAGACGCTCAGGCCTCGTAGCGGCGGTCGTAGAGCTGGTTCGGGCTGAGCGTCACGCGCAGCACCTGCGCCGGCGCGAGGCCCGTGATCGCGTGTTCGGCCGTCGCCGTGTCGCGCCTGACTGGAGAGCCTAGGGCATCGCCGTGTCGGTTCATCAAGGCGCTGACGATGGGTGTGTTGCCCGATGTACCGCGGCGCACCGCCACTGCCACCTCGCCGCTGGCCAGCTTGACCAGAGTGCCCGGCGGGTAGAGACCGAACTCCTTGACGAGCAGGGCCGCAAAGGGGTGGCCGTTGCTCCCGGTGTAGAGGGTCTTGGCCGCCTGCGGCGCAGGCAAGCCCGGGCGCCCACCGCGGCTGGCGAGCTTGGCCAGGAAGATGTCGACGAGGCGCAGCAATTGCGCCGTCTCGCAGGGCTCGGCGAGGCCTTGCGGGTAGCCGCCGCCGCCGGACTGCTCGTGGTGCTCGGCCACGGCGGCCAGCCATTCGACGTCGTCCAGGCCGGCATTGCGCAGCCAGGCCACGGCCTCGTCGGGGTGGCGGTTGATGGCGGCACGCTGGGGCGGCAGCAGCTTGCCGCCGCGCGAGGCCAGGCGCCCCTGCAGGTCGATGATGGACAGGTTCATCGTCAACGCGGCACCGACCAGGCTCTTCTGGCGCTCGGGCGTCCAGCCCAGGCGCCGCGACAGCAGCGCGCAGACGGCCGCCGTGTGCAGCAGGTGGGCCAGCCCGTAGACCTCGTGGCGGTTGTGGTCGTGCTGGATGACGACAAAGATCAACTGGTCGGTGAAGCGCTCGGTCCAGCCGATCAGCTGCGCGGCGCATTCCTTGACGCGCGGCAGGAACAGCGTCTCCTGCGGCGCGCGCAGCAGCACGGACAGCCGAGTCTGCAGCGCCTCCCAGCGCGCGAAGAAGTCCTCGCTGCCGGTGCCGCTGTCGTTGCCCCGGGCCGACGCATCGCGCAGCTCGTCGAGGTCGATGAACACGCCACGGTTGAGCAGCGCCTCGCGCATCTGGTCGTTGGGCACCATCTGGCCCTTGGCGAGCAGCAGCTTGCCCTCTGCGTCGCGCACGCCGAAAGGCAGGGCCGCCCCCGCCTTGATGTGGCCGCCAACCTGCTGAATCGGGACAAGCTTCATTCCCCGATGATCCCCGGAAAATGAGCAACCGCCCTCAGGACTGACAGCAGTGCGTCAGTTTTCCAGTGCCAACAATTCCTCGACCGTCTGGCGGCGGCGGATGAGCCGGCTCGCGTCAGCGTCCACCAGCACCTCGGCCGCCAGTGGCCTGCTGTTGTAGTTGCTGGACATCGAAGCGCCGTAGGCACCGGCATCGTGGATGACGAGGAGGTCGCCCGCGGCGGCGGGCGGCAGTTCGCGCGTCAGCACCTCGCCGCCGGGGCCCTGCGTGAACACGTCGCCCGACTCGCACAGCGGGCCGGCCACGACGGTGGGCTGGGCCACACCGCCCGAACCGGTCGCGGCGATCAGGCTCATCGCGTGGAAGGCGCCGTACATCGCCGGCCGCATGAGTTCGTTGAAGCCCGCGTCCACCAGCACGAAGCGGTTGGCGCCGGCGTTCTTCACCGCCCTCACCTCGGCCAGCAGCACGGCGCTCTCGGCAACGAGGTAGCGGCCAGGCTCCAGCTCCAGCTTGAGCGCATGCCCCACGAGCGCCTCGGCTTCGCGCCGTGCGGTGTCCCACAGGCCGAAGTAGTGATCCACGTCGATGCGGGCGTCGCCGTCGCGGTAGGGAACGGACAGGCCGCCACCCGCCGAGATCGCGTGCAGGTCATGCCCGGCCGCGACCGTCTCGCGCACCAGGCCCACCATGGCCTGGCCGACCTGGGCCAGATGGGCGTAGTCCACGCCGGAGCCGATGTGCATGTGCAGGCCCACGAGCTTGAGGCCATGGCGGCGGATGGCGGCCAGCGCGGCGCCGAGGTCCGCATGCCAGATGCCATGCTTGCTGTGCTCGCCGCCGGTGTTGGTCTTGTGGCTGTGGCCGTGGCCGAAGCCAGGGTTGATGCGCAGCCAGACGGCATGGCCGGGCGACGCGACACCGAGCTGGTCCAGCATGTCGATGGAGCCGGCGTTGACGGGGATGCGATGCTCGATGATGGTGGCCAGCGTCGCGTGGTCCAGCAGGTCGGCTGTGAAGACGATGTCCTCCCCGCCCGCGGTGTAGCCCGCCGCCAAAGCACGCAGGATCTCGCCGCGCGACACCGAGTCGACCTTGACGCCCTCTGCGCGCAGCACGCGCAGGATGTGGATGTTGGAACAAGCCTTCTGCGCAAAGCGCACGACGTCGAAGCACTTCAGCGACGCGGCGCGCTCGCGGATGGTGGCGGCGTCGTAAACCCAAAGTGGCGTGCCGTGCTCGGCGGCGAGCGCCTGCAGGCGGGTGGCGGTCAGGGCGGGAGGCAGGGGCTTGGTCATGGCTTGCAGCATGCCTGGCTCGGGTCATTCAAACAAATCGAAATTTGTGCGGCGACAATCCATTCCTGATATGGATATCCAGCACCGCCACATCGAGGTCTTCCGCGCGGTCATGACGGCTGGCAGCGTCACCGGCGCCGCCTCGTTGCTTCACACCTCGCAGCCCACGCTCTCGCGTGACCTCGCCCGCCTGGAGCAGTTGCTCGGCTATGCCCTCTTCGAGCGCGAGCGCGGCCGGCTCAAGGCCACTGCGCGAGCGCGGGCGCTGTTCGACGAGGTGGAGCGCAGCTTCCAGGGGCTGGCCCGCGTCATCGAACGCGCCGAGGCGCTGGGCCGCGACGAGGATGCCGAGTTGACCGTGCTGAGCCTGCCGGCCCTGAGCCATGCGCTCCTGCCTGGCGCGCTCGCCGCGTTGCTGAGCGAACACCCCGGCGCCCGCATTGACATCACGCCGGCCGAGCCCCCGCTGCTGGACGCGTGGATGAGCGAGCAGCGCTTCGACCTGGGCCTGGCCGAGCAGGCGACGCCGCTGCCGGGTGTGCGTATCGAGCCGGTGTTGGAGGCGGACGAGGTGGCGGTGCTGCCAGCCGGCCACGCGCTGGCGTCGCGCAAGCGGCTGGCGCTCAAGGACTTCGACCGCCAGGACTTCATCAGCCTGGCCGCCGATGACCCCTACCGGCGCGAGATCGACGCCCGCTTCGGTGCCGCCGGCATTGCGAGGCAGCTGCGCGTGCAGACGCACAGTGCCGTTGCCGTGTGCGAACTGGTCCGCGCCGGGCTGGGCTTGGCCATCGTGAATCCGCTGACCGCCGCGGCCTGCGCGGGCTCAGGCCTGGTCGTGCGGCAGCTGGCCGTGTCGATTCCCTACCGCGTCAGCGCGCTGATTCCGCTGCACCGGCCGGCGCAGCCGCTCGTCGACAGCCTGCTCAGCGCGCTGCGGCGCGCACCACCGTCGGCTTCGTCCCGAAACGCTTGACGATGCTGGCCTCGATGCCAGCGGCATCCAGCCCGCACAGGCTCATCAGCTTGGCCGGGTCGCCATGCTCGACGAACTCGTCCGGAAGGCCCAGCTGCAAAACCGGCACGTTCAAGCCGGCAGCGTTCAACGCCTCGGTGACGGCACTGCCGGCGCCGCCCATGATGCAGCCGTCCTCGACGGTGACGAGGGCGTCATGGGTGCGGGCCAGCTCAGCCACCAGCTCGATGTCCAGCGGCTTCACGAAGCGCATGTTGGCAACCGTGGCGTCGAGGCGCTCTGCCACTTGCAGCGCCGGGTACAGCAGCGTGCCAAAGGCCAGGATGGCGATGCGCTGGCCGCTGTTGCTGGATTCGCGCCGGACCTCGCCCTTGCCCCAGGGCTGGGCCGTCATCACCTTGACCGGCGTGATGCCGGCACCCGCGCCACGTGGGTAGCGCACCGTCACCGGGCCGTTGTGGATGAAACCGGTGTACAGCGCCTGGCGGCACTCGTCCTCGTCGGCCGGCGTCAGCACGGCCATGTTGGGAATGCAGCGGGTGTAGGCGATGTCGTAGTTGCCGGCGTGCGTCGCACCATCGGCGCCCACCAGCCCGGCACGGTCCAGCGCGAACAGCACCGGCAGGTTCTGGATCGCCACGTCATGGACCATCTGGTCGTAGGCGCGCTGCAGGAAGGTCGAGTAGATCGCGACAACCGGCTTCAAGCCCTCGCAGGCCAGGCCCGCGGCGAAGGTGACCGAGTGCTGCTCGGCGATGCCGACGTCGTGATAGCGCTGCGGGAAGCGCTTGTGGAACTCCACCATCCCCGAGCCCTCGCGCATCGCGGGCGTGATGCCCACCAGCCGCGGGTCGGCCTCGGCCATGTCGCACAGCCAGTCGCCGAAGACCTGGGTGAAGGTCTGCTTGGGCGGCGTGGCCGGCTTGACGAAGCCCACCGCCGGGTCGAACTTGCCGGAGGCCGCGTGGTACTTGACCGGGTCGTTCTCGGCCAGCTTGTAGCCCGCACCCTTCTTCGTGACGATGTGCAGGAACTGCGGGCCCTTCTTGTCACGCAGGTTCTCCAGCGTCGGGATCAGCGACTCCAGATCATGCCCGTCGATGGGGCCGACGTAGTTGAAGCCAAACTCCTCGAAGATCGTGCCCGGCACGACCATGCCCTTGGTGTGCTCCTCGAACTTGCGCGCGAACTCGTACAGCGGCGTATTCTTCAGCACGCTCTTGGCGCTCTCGCGCGCGGCGGTGTAGAAGCTGCCGCTCATCAGCCGCGCCAGGTATTTGTTCAGCGCGCCCACCGGCGGGCTGATCGACATGTCGTTGTCGTTCAGGATGACTAGCACGTCGCCGAGCAGGCCGCCATGCGCCACGCCGGCGTTGTTCAGCGCCTCGAAAGCCATGCCGGCCGTCATCGAGCCGTCGCCAATGATGGCCACGGCCTTGCGGCTCTCGCCCTTGATCTTGGCCGCCATGGCCATGCCGTGCGCAGCGGAGATGCTGGTGGACGAGTGGCCGGTGCCGAAAGTGTCGTAGACGCTCTCGTCGCGGCGCGGGAAGCCGCTGATGCCGCCGAGCTGGCGCAGGCCCGGCATGCGGTCGCGCCGGCCGGTCAACACCTTGTGCGGATAGGTCTGGTGGCCCACGTCCCACACCAGCCGGTCTTCCGGCGTGTTGAAGACGTAGTGCAGGGCTACCGTCAGCTCGACCGTGCCGAGGTTGGAGCCCAGGTGGCCGCCGGTCTTGGCGACGCTCTCCAGCACGAAGGCGCGTACTTCGTCGGCCAGCTTCCTGAGCTCGGTACGCGGCAGCCGGCGCACATCCGCGGGGCTGTCGATGCTGTTCAGCAGGCTGTAGTCCATGGCGAAGCTCTTCAGTTGTCTCGCTCGACGACGGAGTCGGCCAGCAGGCTCAGGTGGCTCACATCGGCCAGGCCGCTGGCAGCCAGCGCCGCCTTGGCCTCGGCACGCAGCTGCTGCGCCAGCGTTCGCGCAGCGTTCAGACCGAGCACGCTGACGTAAGTCGGCTTGTTCGCATCCTGATCCTTGCCGGCCGTCTTGCCCAGCACCTCGGAATCCTGGGTCACATCGAGGATGTCGTCAACAACCTGGAAGGCCAGCCCCAGCGCCGCGCCGTAGTCCGACAGCGCCTGGGTGGCCTGCGTCGATGCGGGCCCGCAGGCAGCGCCCATCATGACGCTGGCCTGCAGCAGCACGCCAGTCTTGCGGCGGTGCATGTCGCGCAGCGTGGTTTCATCCAGTTGCTTGCCGATGCTGGCCAGGTCGATGGCCTGGCCGCCAGCCATGCCATCGTGCCCGGCCGAACGGGCCAGCAGCGAACACAGCCGCGCCTGCAGCGCGGGGGCAATGCCTTCATCGGGCGTCAGCACCTCGAAGGCCAGCGCCTGCATGGCGTCGCCGGCCAGCATGGCCTGGGCTTCGCCGAAGGCGACATGCGTCGTCGGCTTGCCGCGCCGCATGATGTCGTCGTCCATGCAGGGCATGTCGTCGTGCACCAGCGAATAGGCATGGATGAGTTCGACCGAGCAGGCCGCGCGCATCGCCGCGAAGCTGTCGCCGCCGACGGCCGCGCAGCTTGCCAGCACCAGCAGCGGGCGCAGCCGCTTGCCGCCACCGAGGACGGCGTAGCGCATCGCCTCACCCAGCCCGGCGGGTGCGCCGGCCGGCACCAAATCGTCCAGCGCCACCTCGAAAGCGTTCAGCGACGCCTGCGTCCAGCGCTCAAAGTCCTGTGCATTCAAGATTCCGGGCCCTCCCAGGCCTTCAGTTCGGCGCCGTCCAGCAGCTTGACCTGCTGCTCCACCGCCTGCAGCCGGCCGCGGCACAGCGTCAGCAGCTCGGCGCCGCGCTTGTAGCTGTGCAGAAGCTGGTCCAGCGGCAACTGCTGCCCCTCCATCGCCGCCACCAGGCGCTCCAGCTCGTCAAGCGCCTGCTCGTAGCTGGGTTCAGTGCCGTCTGGCGCGGCAGCCTTGGTGCGGGACGAAGTCTTTGTCATTTCAAAACGCGAAACGGCAATTGTAGTCAGCGGCTTTCCCCGGGCTGACCGGCGCAGACGTAACCGTCGGCAGCGCGACACAGGCATGCGTAGAATCCCGCACCTCTCGCTCGAGTGCGCACGCGCGCAGCCTCGAGTCCCCTTTCCACACCTAGCAACCTGGCCGACTCGGCAGCCCCGAGATGCGCCGGAGGGACGCAGCACCCCATTCCGCCTGAAAGACCCGCCTGGATCATGTCCGACCTGAGCCTTCCCGTCTCGGCGCTACAACGCAGCCAGACCCAGCTCCCGGTGAGCGCCTACTTCGACCCCGATCTGTTCCAGCGCGAGCAGGCCAGCATCTTCCAGCGGGGGCCCCGCTACGTCGGCCATGCACTGGCCGTCCCTGAAATCGGCGACCACTATGCCCTGCCGCAGGAGGGCGAAGGCCGCGCGCTGGTGCGCTCAAGCCAAGGTATCGAGCTGATCTCCAACGTCTGCCGCCACCGCCAGGCGGTCATGCTGCGCGGACGCGGCAACACCCAGGCCAACATCGTCTGCCCGCTGCATCGCTGGACCTATTCCCACCAGGGCGAGTTGATCGGCGCGCCGCATTTCGCGGAAGACCCCTGCCTGAACCTGAACCGCTACCCACTGCGGGAATGGAACGGCCTGCTGTTCGAGGACAACGGCCACGACGTTGCCGCCGAGCTGGCCAACCTCGGCCCGCGCGCGCAGCTGGACTTCTCCGGCTTCGTGCTCGACAAGGTCCAGGTCCACGAGTGCCACTACAACTGGAAGACCTTCATCGAGGTCTACCTTGAGGACTACCACGTCGGCCCCTTCCATCCGGGCCTGGGCGGCTTCGTGACCTGCGAGGACCTGGCCTGGGAGTTCGGCAAGCACCACTCCGTGCAGACCGTGGGCGTGCACCAGGGGCTGGAGCGGCCGGGATCACCCGTCTACCAGCGCTGGCACGACCAACTGCTCAAGTACCGCGAGGGCCGCCCGCCCGAGGCCGGCGCGATCTGGCTGACCTACTACCCGCACATCATGGTGGAGTGGTACCCGCACGTGCTGGTCGTGTCGACGCTGCACCCGGTGTCGCCGCAGAAGACCGTCAACCTCGTCGAGTTCTACTACCCCGAGGAAATCGTCGCCTTCGAGCGTGACTTTGTCGCAGCCCACCAGGCCGCCTACATGGAAACCTGCGTGGAAGACGACGAGATCGCCGAGCGCATGGACGCCGGCCGCAAGGCCTTGATGATGCGCGGCGACAACGAGACCGGCCCCTATCAGAGCCCCATGGAAGACGGCATGCAGCACTTCCATGAATGGTTTCGCCAGCAGATGGGCAAGGACTTGGGCGACAGCGTCTGATGCCAGCCTCGGGGCTCATGGTGCTGGCGACGCTGCTGTTCGCCACCATGGGCGTCTGCGTCAAGCTGGCCAGCGAGTTCTACGCCGCCAGCGAGATCGTCATGTACCGCGGCCTCGTCGGCTCGGTGATGATGGCCTTGCTCACGCATCGCCAGGGCATGAGCCTCAAGACCCGCCTGCCCGGCATGCACCTGTGGCGCAGCATCTCCGGCGTCACGTCGCTGTGCCTGTGGTTCTACGCCATCGGCAAGCTGCCGCTGGCCACGGCGATGACGCTGAACTACATGTCCTCGGTCTGGATGGGCCTCTTCCTGCTCGGCGGCGCCGTGCTGATGGGCGCGCAGAAGCTGGACTGGCGGCTGATGGCCTCGGTGCTGCTGGGCTTCGCCGGCGTGGCGCTCATCCTGCGGCCCACGCTGGACCAGCAGCAGCTCTGGCACGGCCTGGCCGGCCTGCTGTCGGGCATGCTGGCGGCCATGGCCTATCTGCAGGTCACGGCCCTGGGCCGCGCCGGCGAGCCCGAGCTGCGCGTCGTCTTCTACTTCTCGGTGGGTGGCTGCGTGGCAGGCGCCGTCATCACGGCCATCACCCAAGGCGGCCTGCAGAGCCACACGCTGTGGGGCGCTTCGCTGCTGCTGGCCGTCGGCGTGCTGGCCACCACCGCCCAGGTCTGCCTGACGCGCGCCTACGCCATCGGCAAGCCGCTGGTGAATGCCTGCCTGCAATACCTGGGCATCGTGTTCTCCTTCATCTACGGCATGCTGCTGTTCAAGGACGCGCTGACCTGGCATGCCACCGCCGGCATGCTGCTCATCATCGGCGCCGGCCTCGCCGCCACGCTGCTGCGCAGCAAGGTCGCCCCGCCGCCCAAGGACAGCCAGTTCAACCCCGCCGAGTCATGACCTACACCACGCTGATCTCAGTCGCCCAGCTGCGCGAGCTGTCAAACCCGCTGATCCTCGAAGCCAGCTTCGACCTCGCCGATACCGCTGCCGGCGAGCGCGCCTACGCCGCCGGCCACATCCCCGGCGCCTTCTACCTGCACCTGGACCGCGACCTCTGCGGCGACAAGACCGGCCCCGACGGCGCCTTTCGCGGCCGCCACCCGCTGCCCGAGCGCGAAACCTTCGCCGCGCTGCTGCGCCGCCTCGGCCTCACGACCGGTCGCCAGGTCGTCGCCTACGACCGCCAGGGTGGCCCCTACGCCGCCCATCTCTGGTGGATGCTGCGCTGGCTCGGCCACGCCGAGGTCGCCGTGCTCGACGGCGCCTGGGATGGCGAGCTGACGACAGAACTGCCCTCCCCCAAGCCGACCGACTGGCAACCCGGCCCGCCGCTGGTCGGCCAGATCGATGCCGCGACGCTGCTGAACAAGCTCGGCAACGTCCGCCTCATCGACGCCCGCGCCGCCGAGCGCTTCCGCGGCGAGGTGGAGCCGCTGGACAAGGCCGCCGGCCACATCCCCGGCGCCAGCAACCGCTTCTTCAAGGACAACCTCGGCGCCGACGGCCGCTTCAAGCCCGCCGAGCAATTGCGCGCCGAGTTCCAGCCCCTGCTCGCGCCCTACCCAGCCGAGTCCGTCGTTCACCAATGCGGTTCGGGCGTCACCGCCTGTCACAACCTGCTGGCCATGGCCCACGCCGGCTTGGGTGACGGCCTGCTTTACCCCGGCTCCTGGAGCGAATGGTCGTCCGACCCGGCCCGGCCGATTGCCAAGGGATAGCAACGAGCTGGCAACGGCTTGATCTCCGACAAACACGCCGGCCGCTGATCCGCCACACTGTGGTTCTCCGCAACGATTGGAGGACCGAATGTTCCAGCGCATCCTCGTGCCCACCGACGGCTCCGACATCACCGTCAACGCGGTCAACACCGCCATCCAGCTCGCCAAGGTGCATGGCGCGCAGCTGCTGACGCTCAGCGTCATGGAGCCCTTCCCCTACAGCGCGGTCTCCGAGATCCAGCCCGTGCCGCCGCAGGAGTTCATCGACGCCCAGCAGCGCGTGGCCACCCAGCGCGTCGAGGCCGTCAGCGCCACCGCCGCCGCCCAGGGCCTGTCGTGCAAGGCACACACCGTCGAGGCCCTGCACGCCTGGGAGGCCATCATCGACCACGCCAAGGCCGAAGCCGTCGACCTGATCGTCATGGCCTCGCACGGCCGCCGCGGCGTCGCCGCACTGCTGCTGGGCAGCGAGACGCAGAAGGTGCTGACGCACACCGACCTGCCCGTCCTCATCGTCAAGTGAGGGTCGGCCTGCGCCGGGCTATCGCCGCTCTGCCTTGCCGTCGTCCTCGCGCTGCGCGCGCCTCTGCAGCCAGGCATCACGCACGAACAGGTATTTATCCAGCGCCGCCTCGTCCACCATTCGCGTGACGCCCAGCAGGCCGGCGCGCTTGTCGACCAGGCTCACTGCCGTCATCGTGTTGCGGACCGCCACGTCGTTGACCTGGCCCGTCAGGCTGGCCAGGCTGTTGACGGGAAACGCCGCCGCGCCGCGCAGGTCGGACGCTCCCATGAGCGGCAACACCAGGTAGGCGCCGCCACCCACGCCCCAAGCGCGGAGCGTGTCGCCGAAACCGTCGCCGTGGCGCGGCATGCCCCAGCCGGTGGCCACGTCCAGCACGCCGAGCAGGCCGACCGTCGTGTTGGTGCCGAAACGGGCGAAATCGGACAGGCCCTCCTTCACCCGCCCCTGCAGCAGCAGATTCACGCCCGACCAGGGGTCGGCCAGATTGGCGAAGAAGTTGGACACGCCGCTGCGCACCGGCGTCGGCACGACCGCTTGCCATGCAGTGGCCGCCGGCTTCAGCACCACTTTGTCCAGACCCTCGTTGAAGGCGAAGGTCTTGCGGTTGACCGCCTCCAGCGGATCGGGGTTCTGCGTCGTCGCGCAGGCCGACAGTAGCGTGGCAGCGCCCAGCAGCAGGCCGGGCACAAACGATTTGACAGACAGCATGCGAAACATCGCTTCATCCTTGTTGACCGGGACATCGTGGCCGGCGTCGTCTTGCTGAACACTTACCGCGGCGCCAGCGCGACCGGGGCCAGCAGGCCGCAGCTCAACGCCGCTGGCGGCTCGGCCGGCCAGGCGTCGGCGCCGACGAGCGAGACTGCGGCACCGGCGAGGGCGATGGCGAAGGTGGACAGAAGGCGTTTGGTGGAGGCTTGCATCTCGTGTCCGCATGGGTTTGCCGGCCATTCGCGGCGCGCAGCACGCCGGCCGCGGCCCAGACCAGGCGCAAAGGGTGTGTGAATCGCATGGCGCCCACTGTTCGGCCGCCCGACTTTCCGCACACTTACCGCGCCATGCCCTGCATCCCGGCCGCCCGGTAAGTACGCCGTAAGACGGCCACGCCGACGATGGCCGCCCCTTCAACCTTGCCCGTCCCGGGAACGCTCCATGCGACAGCTGTACCTCATCTCATCCCAACTCCTGGCACTGGCGTGCGCAGCGGCGGCACCGCTGGTCGCAGCGGCAGCGCCCGCAGACCAGGGTGGCAAGGAGGGCGAGACCTCCTCCTGGGGCCTGGGCATCGCTGCCATCTCCAAGCAGCAGCCCTATGCCGGCATGGATCGCGAAACCCGGGTGCTGCCCATGCTGAGCTACGAGAACAGCTGGTTCAAGTTCAGCGGCCTGGGTGCCGAGGTCAAGCTGCCGCGGCTGGGCATCAACGAAACGCAGTCGATCGACTTCCGCCTCGTGGGCCGCTTCGACATGGCCGGCTACGAGGCCGGCGACGCGCCAATCCTGAACGGCATGGACGAGCGCAAGGGCGGCTTCTGGGCCGGCGCCAGGGCCACCTGGCGCAACGACGTCATCCCCGTGAGCGCCGAATGGTCGGCCGACGCCTCGGGGCACAGCAAGGGCCAGCGCTTCGGCCTGAGCCTGGAGAAGAACTTCCGCATCAGCCCGCAGATGATGCTGACGCCGCGCCTGGGCGCCGTGTGGCTGGACAAGAAGTACGTCGACTACTATTTCGGCGTCCGCAGCCACGAGGCCAATGCAGGCCGCGCGGCCTACACCGGCAAGGCGGGCATCAACACCGAGCTGGGCCTGCGCGGCGCCTATATGTTCGACCGCCACCATTCCCTGTTCCTGGACGTCGGCGTGACGAGCCTGGCCAAGGAGATCAAGAACAGCCCGCTGGTCGATCGTTCGACCGACAACCGCGTGCTGCTGGGCTATCTCTACCGCTTCTGATGAATCGCATTCTCCTGGTCGAGGATCACGAAAGACTGGCACAGCTGATCAGCAAGGGGTTGGCGAATGCCGGCATCGCCGTCGATGTGGTCGACCGGGTGAGTGCGGCCTGGGCAGCCCTGCAGCAGATTCCTTACCGCGCGCTCGTGCTCGATCGCGGCCTGCCGGGCTGTGACGGCCTGGAGCTGCTGAAGCGGCTCCGCGACGCGGGGCGGGGCACGCCCTGCCTGGTGCTGACGGCCCGCGACGCGCTGCACGACCGCGTCGAAGGGCTGGATGCTGGCGCCGACGACTACCTCGCCAAGCCGTTCGCGATGGACGAGATGGTGGCGCGGGTGCGCGCGCTGCTGCGCCGGCCCGCGCAGAGCCGCACCCTCGCCCCCCAGTTGGGCGACCTGCAGTTGCGCCCCGACGCCGGCACCCTCGGCTGCGGCGATGAGAACATCACGCTGGCGGCGGCCGAGATGCAGATCATGCTGCTGCTGGTAGAGAAAGCCGGCGAGACCGTCAGGCGTGGCGCGCTGGAAGCGGCCGGCTGGGGGCTGGACGAAGCCGTGACGCCCAACGCGCTGGACGTGGCGCTGCACCGCCTGCGCCGCAAGCTGCGTGCCGTGGGCTCACGCCAGCGCATCGTCAACGTGAGGAACCTGGGATATGCGCTTCGTCAATCGGGCGTGGACGAATAGCCTCAGCTTCAAGGTCATCCTGGCCTATGTGGCAGGTGTCGTCCTGAGCGTGCTGATCATCGTGTTGGTCATCAAGGGCCTGCTAGCCTTCAGAAGTCCCCTCCTGCTGGAGGAAGACGTCAACCAGAACGCCCATGGGTTGGCGAAGCACATGAGCTTCGACGCGTCAGGGGTGCCTGTCGGCTTCGATGAGAAGCATTCCTGGGTCTTCGAGACCATGAAGGAAGAGGTTGCGTATCGAGTCCTCGACAGCTCGGGACGAGTCGTCCTGCAGTCGCAGGCGGGCGATGCCTTCTGGCCGCCGAGCAGCGGTAAGGTAGGCGCGCCAAAGCCTGGACGCATTGACTTCACCCGGGCAGGCACCGCGTTTCAAGGCGCCACCGCAGTCCTGGACCATGGCGGTCGACAGTGGTTTTTTCAGATGGCCAACAGCGCGAGGCTGGCCGAGTTGATCAGGCTCGAGTTCGCGCTGCCCTTCATGGGCATAGGCATCGGCATGTTCAGCGCGGTGCTGCTGTTCGTGTTTGGCGTCTGCGCCTTCATCACGATGCGCCACGTGCAAAAACCGTTGAAGGAGCTGTCGACCGCAGCAGCCGCGATCTCGCCACGCTCCCTGCATGCCCGGCTGCAAAGCGAGCGTGCCCCGACGGAGATCGCGCCGCTGGTGGAAAGCTTCAACCGCGTGCTGGAGCGGCTGGAGCACGGCTACCGCGTGCAGCAGGAGTTCCTGGCCACGGCGGCCCACGAGTTGAAGACGCCGCTGGCGCTGATTCGGGCGCAGATCGAGCTGATGCCGGCGGACGGTGAGCGCGACGCGCTGCTGCGGGACGTGGCGCACATGACGCGGCAGGTCCAGCAGCTCCTGCTGCTGGCCGAGGCCAGCGAGGCGCACAACTATGCGTTCGCGGCCACCGACGTGGTGGAGGTTGCAAGCGAGGCGACGCAATACTTGGACCGCATGGCCCGGGCCGCGCAAGTGCGCATCGAGCTGATGGCCGAGCCCGACGCCGCCCAGTGGGAAGCCGACCGCGGTGCCCTCTTCACGCTGCTGAAGAACCTGCTGGAGAACGCCGTCCAGCATGCGCCGGCGGGCACGGCGGTCGTCGTCGATGTGGGCGCTTCGACGCTGTCGGTGCGCGACTTCGGGCCCGGCGTGACGCCCGACCAGTTGCCCCAGTTGTTCGCACGCTTCTGGCGCGGCGCGCACCGACGCGACCATGGCGCCGGGCTGGGGCTGGCGATCTGCCAGGAGATTGTCCAGGCCCATGGCTGGACCCTCGTCGCCCGGCCTGGCGACCCGGGCCTACGGCTGGTGGTGTCGACAGCCAGCTGATCTTTGGCTGGGCTTGAGCCGCGCCGGCCACAATCGCCGGCCATGCACCTGCTGCTCATCGAAGACGACCTGGATCTCGGCCGCAGCCTGCAGGCCGCCTTCCGCCAGCAAGGCCTTAGCTGCGAATGGCTGCGCCGCGCGCAGGACGCGCCGCTTCAACTTTCTGACGTCGCCGCCGACTGCGTCTTGCTGGACCTCGGCTTGCCCGACGGCAGCGGCTTCGACCTGCTGACCCGCTGGCGCCGCGCCGACGCCGCCACGCCCGTCATCGTCATCACCGCCCGCACCGCGCTGGAGGACCGCCTCGCCGGCCTGGACGGCGGCGCCGACGACTTCGTGCTCAAGCCCTTCGCCATCCCCGAGCTGGTGTCGCGCATCCACGCCGTCGTGCGCCGCAGCGCGCGCCAGGCGCAGGAGGCCTGGCAGTTCGGCGACCTCGTCATCGACCCCCGTGCCCATGCCGCCCACCTGGCCGGCCTGCCGCTGCCGCTGACGGCGCGCGAATTCCAGCTCCTGGTCGAGCTGGCCCGCGAGCCCGGCGCCGTCGTCGCCAAGGGACGCATCGCGCAGCGCCTCGCGCCGCTGGACGAACCCGTCGACGCGGCCACGCTGGAGATGCACGTCAGCAACCTGCGCAAGAAGCTCGGGGCCGAGCGCATCCGCACCGTGCGCGGCATCGGCTACCAGCTCGTGCCGTGATGCGCTGGCTGCAGCCGCTGTGGCGGCCGACGCTGCTGCGCCGTGTGCTGGGCGCACTGCTGCTCGCCTTCGCCCTGGTAGGCGCGGCCCTGCTCGCGCTGGACTTCGCCGAGTTCAAGCAAGGCATGGACGAGAAGCCCGGCGTGCAGACGCTGGCCGACGCCATCGCCGCGTCGCTGGCCGACATCGCCGACCCGCGCGACGCTGCCCTCGTCGTGCAGACCCGCGCCCGCGAGCTGAACCAGCTGCGGCGCGACGGCGGCCTGCTCAAGGGGGACGTCGAGTTCAGCCTGAGCCCCAGCAGCGCCAACCTCAGCGACAGCGGCGGTCAGGCCCTCTTCGCCACTCCGGGCGCCGCCCGCGTCGACCGCGCGACGCACTGGGTCGCCCACGCCACCGCCGGCCCTTGGCGGGTGATGCTCGCCGAGCCCCGCGTGGGCGACGCCACCGTCCTCGGCTGGCTGGGCCAGGAACTGCTCGGCTCGCTGCTGCTGGCCTTCCCCCTCGTGCTGCTGCCGCTGTGGATCGCCGTGCGGCGCGGCATGCGGCCGCTGACCCGGCTGGCCGACGCTGTCGCGCGGCGCGATGCGCAAGACCTGTCGCCGCTGGGCTTCACGCCTCAGCACGACGAGCTCAAACCCCTGGCCAGCGCCTTCGACGGCCTGCTCGCGCGGCTGCGCCAGCAGTTGCAGCGCGAACGCGCCTTCGTGCAGGACGCCGCCCACGAACTGCGCACGCCCATGGCCGTCGTCGCCGCCCAGGCGCACCTGCTCGCCCACGCGGCCAGCGCCGCCGAGCGCGAGCAGGCGGCGGCGGCGCTGGACACCGCGCTGCAGCGCGCCTCACACCTGAGCCGCCAGCTGCTGACGCTGGCCACCCTCGACGAGGCCCGCCCCGGCGCGGCCGAGACCCTGGACCTGGCCGACCTCGTCGAGCAGACCCTGGCCCAGCTGGCGCCCCAGGCCCTGGCGCGCGGCCTGGAGCTGTCGCTGGACGCCCCGCCCACTCTGCCCAGCCGCCTGGACCGCGCAGCCTTCGAATCCGTGCTGCTCAACCTCGTCGACAACGCGCTGCGCTACGTGCCCGAGGGTGGCCATGTGGCCATCACGCTGGAGGCTGGCGCCCAAGCGCTGACCCTGCGTGTCGCCGACGACGGCCCCGGCATCCCGCTGGCCGAACGCGAGGCCGCCTTCGAGCGCTTCTGGCGCGGCGCAGCGGGTGCGGAGGTCACCGGCACCGGCCTGGGCCTGGCCATCGTGCGCCGGGCCGCGATGCGGCTGGGCGGGCAGGTGCGCATCACGGAAGGGCTGGCGGGGCGGGGGTGTGGGTTTGTCGTGGCGTGGCCCAAGGGGCGCTGACCTGGCGGTCCGACGATTTCGGATGGAAGTGCGCGGCTTGCCACTGACGGTCTCACGCGGATGGCTGGCCAGCGAGGGCGGCCATTGCGCAAGGCAACTCACTCCAACTGCTCCGACAGCAAACGAAAACTCCTCAAGGTCCGCAGTGCAAGGCCTCCTGATCGAGTGCGTACCAAGCGCAGCAGCAGTCGATCTACGCCATTTCGGTGGCGGCACCGAGAAACGCCTGTTGGTGCATTGCGGCTTGCGCAAAACATGCCCCGGCAGTCGCCGATGATCGCCGCCATGAGAACTGCCTTCCATCTCGCCTACAACGTCCGCGACCTGGACGCGTCACGCGCCTTCTATGGCGACCTGCTGGGCTGCAGCGAGGGCCGCAGCACCGACACGTGGGTCGATTTCGACTTCTTTGGCCACCAGATCTCGCTGCATCTCGGCGAGCCGTTCGCGGTCGCCAACACCGGGCACGTCGGCGAGCATCGGGTGCCCATGCCGCATCTCGGGCTCGTGATGGACATGGCGGACTGGCGTGCACTGGCCGATCGCCTCACATCGCTCGGCATGGAGTTCGTGATTCCGCCCAGCCTGCGCTTTGCCGGCGAGCCGGGTGAGCAGGCCACCATGTTCTTTCTGGACCCGAGCGGCAACCCCATCGAGATCAAGGGCTTCGCGGACTTCGACAAGGTCTATGCGAAATGAGGTCCCTCCTCCCATTCGTCGCGGCCCGCGGCTTTCCCTTCGAAGCCGAGTGGCTCGCCGCGCTGCAGGCCGCCATGCCCGACGAGACGCTCGTGCCGCTGGCGCTGCTCGACGAGGCCGCGCGGGCCAGCTGCACGGTCGCGGTCGTGGCCAATCCGAGCGCGCAGGATCTGCACAGCCTGCCGCAACTGCGCTGGGTGCACAGCGTCTGGGCCGGTGTCGAGCGCATGCTGGCCGAACTCGGCGACACAGACCTGAGGATTGTGCGCCTGGTCGACCCGCAGCTGGCCGACACGATGGCCGAGGCGGTGCTCGCGTGGACGCTCTACCTGCACCGCGACATGCCGCGCTATCTGAGCCAGCAGGGGCAGCGCCTGTGGCGACCCCACGACTACGTGCTGCCGCAGCACAAGACGGTCGGGCTGCTCGGCCTCGGTGCCCTGGGCGAAGCCGCAGCACGCCGTCTCGTCATGGCAGGCTTCGCCGTGCGGGGCTGGAGCCGCACGCCGCGCAGCCTGGCGGGGGTGACATGCCATGCCGGCGACAGCGGGCTGGCGGAGCTGCTCGCGGGCACCGACATCCTGGTTTGCCTGTTGCCGCTCACGGCCCAGACCCAGGGGCTGCTGAACGACACGACCTTCGGACGCCTGAAGCGCCCGGCTTCGCTCATCAACTTCGCCAGGGGTGCGGTCGTCGACGACGAGGCGCTGCGACGCGCACTCGATCGCGGCACGCTCAGCCATGCCGTGCTCGACGTGTTCGCGACCGAGCCCTTGCCGGCCGAAAGCTGGCATTGGTCGCACCCGTCCGTGACGGTGCTGCCGCATATCTCCGCGCCCACCAACAGGGCAACGGCCGCTGCCATCGTGGCCGCCAATATTGCCGCCTATCGCCGAGGCGGTGTGATTCCGGCCCATGTAGATCGCGGCCGGGGTTATTGAGGCCGGGGCTATTGAGGCAGGCTGAGGCAGCGCAGGCTGCCTGGCGGGTCACATCCCCAGGCTGGAGAGCTGGGTGCGGGCGAGTTCGCCCAGACGCCGAACCCCGTTGTCGATTCGTTCGGTCCACGCGCTTCCCGCACTCAGCCGCAGGCAGTTGCGAAACCGCCGGCTGGCGGAGAACACATCACCCGGTGCGAAGCAGATACCGTGCTCCAGCGCGGTGTCGAACAAGGCGCGCGAGTCGAAGCCGCGGGGCAACTCGACCCACAGCGCAAATCCACCCGTGGGGCGGCTGACGCGCGTCTCTGCAGGAAAGCTGGCCTCGATGGCGCGGGCTAGGCGCAGCAGGTTCTCTTCGAGCAGGCGGCGCAGGCGGCGCATGTGGGCATCGAACGCGCCGCTGGCGAGGAACTCGGCGATGGCCACCTGGGGCAGCACGGGGCCGCACAGGCTGTAGGCGAGCTTGCGGTCCATCACCTGTTGCGCGAACGGGCCGGGCGCGATCCAGCCGATGCGGTAGCCGGGGGCGAGGCTTTTTGAGAACGAGCTGCAGTAAATGGTGTTGGCGCCGCCGTCCAGCGCGATGAAGGGCCGGGGCCGCTCGCGCATGAAGTGGATTTCGCCGTAGACGTCGTCCTCGATCAGCGGCACGCCGTGCCGCGCGAGCACCGCCAGCACGTCGCGCTTTTGCGCCTCAGGCATCAGCGAGCCCAGTGGGTTGCTGAAGCTGGACGACAGCACGCAGGCCGCGACGGGCTCGGTGTCCAACAGCCGGGCGAGCGCATCCACGTTGACGCCGCAGGTCGGGTCGGTGGGCAGCTCCAGCGCCTTGAGGCCCAGCACCTCCAGCGTGTGCAGCAGCCCGAAGTAGGTGGGCGACTCGACGGCGATGGTGTCGCCGGGCTTGGCAACGGCGTTGAGCGCGAGGCTCATGGCTTCCGTGCAGCCGCTGGTGATGATGACGTCATCGGGCGACAGCGCGTGCCCGATACGCAGCGCACGGCGCGAAATCTCGCTGCGCAGCCGCAGGTCACCGCGCGGCGCGGCATAGCCGTTGTAGCGCGCACCGTGCCGGCGTGCGGCTCGGGCCAATGCCAGGTCAAGTCGCTGGGACTGCAGCAGCGCCGCATCCGGCACGGCGCAGCCCAGTGGCACGAGGGCCGAGTTGGACGCATGCTCCAGCAGGCCCGCCACCGCCCCGCTGATGGATACGGTGGACGCCCTGGCACGCAGCCGCGGCGTGGACGGGAGCGCCAGCATGCCGCCCTGCGTGGCCGCGACGTAGAAGCCCGACTGCGGCCGCGCGACGAGCACGCCGCGGTCCTCCAGCCAGCGGTAGGTCTGCAGCACCGTGGAAACGCTGAGGCCATGCTCCTCGCTCAGGGCTCGCACCGAGGGCAGGCGCAAGCCGGGTGTGAGCGTCCCCTTGTCGATCATGCCGACGATGAGATCGGCCAGCTGCTCGTAGCGGAACAGCGTGGCGGCTTGTGCTGGGCCCTTGGCGCGGAGTGCGGCTTCCATGGCGCGGATTGTCGGTGAACCGTGCCGGGAGGGCGGCCAACTGTGCTGGCTCAAACAGCCGGAAATTGTGGCTGTTGCAGTTGCCGGGCGCTGCCTAGGATGACCGCATTGCTTGCTGCCACAACAAGGTGGGACGAATGAAAGTGCTCGATGACCAAGCTTTGGCCACGCCTGAATGGCGAGGCCGCTTCCCCTACAACGACATCATTTCCTTGCTGGACGTGAACCGGCCCTTCAACCTGGCCGAGAGCACCTCGCAGGACCTGACGGTGGGCGACGTGCTGGACCTCGCCGGCCTGGACGCGGTGCGCGGCCTCAAGCTCGGCTACGGCCGCTCCGCCGGCTCGGCCGACCTGCGCGACGCGATTGCGCAGGCCTGCGGTGTGCCGGCCGAACACGTCGTCACGACGCAGGGGACGGCGCTGGCGCTCTTCCTGCTGGCCTTCGAGACCTGCCGACCCGGCGACGAGGCGGTGCTGGTGACGCCCTGCTTCCCGCCCAGCCGCGACTGCCTGCTGGGCGCAGGTGTGACCGTGCGCGAGGTGCAGCTGACGTTCGAGACCGACTACCGGCTGCACCTGGACGTCCTCGCGGCCAGCCTGTCCGCCAAGACCCGGCTCGTGAGCCTGGCGTCGCCGCAGAACCCGAGCGGCGTGCGCACGCCCCGCGCCACGATCGAGCGAGTCCTCGCGCTGATGGAAGCTCGCGCGCCACAGGCCATCCTCTTCATCGACGAGACCTATCGCGAAGCCACCTACGGCAGCGAAGCCGCGCCGGAAAGCTTTGCCGGGCTGCACCCGCGCATCGTCACCGGCTCCTCCGTCTCCAAGGCCCTGGGCGCGCCGGGCCTGCGCACCGGTTGGCTCACGGTGGCGGACGCGGACCTGCGCGCGCGCCTCACGGTCGCCAAGATGAACACCGTCATCTGCGGCTCGGTACTGGACGAAGCGCTGGCGGCCGCGTTGCTGCGCAATCGAGAAAGCGTGCTCGCGCCGCGCCGCAAGCTGCTGGCACAGGGCCTGGTGGAGCTGGCCACTTGGTGTGAAGCTGAGAGTGGGCGCATCGAGTGGATACGCCCCGACGGCGGTGCGCTGTGCTGCCTGCGCCTGCGTGCGGACCGCTTCGACGCCGCGGCTGTGGCGCGCTTCTGGGCCTTGCTGCCCGAGCACGAGCTGCAGCTCGCGTCGGGGGCCTGGTTCGGCGAGAGCGAGCGCGTCTTGCGCCTGGGCTTCGGCTATCTGCCGGCAGGCCG
>CAUJSJ030000180.1:0-11978 GCA_963422775.4 uncultured Roseateles sp. | reverse complement strand
CTGCGCCGTTCAGCCCCACACAGCCGGCATGCAAGGCCACCAGCCCCTGGGAGCGGGCGGCCAGCTGGAAAACGGCGAATTCGATGAGCTCGTAGCGCGCGTGGTACGGGAAGCCCAGCATCGCCCGCGACAGCTGCACGACGGCGCGCCCGGTCTCGGGGCTGATCAGCACGAAGTTGTGCGCATCGGCCGCCGCACCCACCAAGCCTGCGCCGCCCAGCATGCACGGCTTGGGTGGCTCGGCGCCGAAGGCAGCATCGCCCTGCGCCTGCCGCAACTCGATCCGCAGCAGCGGCGCCGGCCCGTCGAGCACGTGCACGGGCAGGTCACGGTAGGCCTCGTCGACGAGGGCGAGCAGTTCGGGGCTGTCGCTGAGGAATTCGAAGGACCCGCCGAGCAGGCTGAGCTTGCGGCTCAAGGTCAGAGGCGCGCGCTCGTGGAATGGATCTGCGATCCGTCGCGGATCGGCTGGCCAGGTCATGGATGTCATGGAGAAACGTGGTGAAGGAGTTCGATATCCGATTGCCCAAGGCCTCGGTCACCCGGGCCGCCTTGCGGGAGACGACGAATCGGCTCGCCGCCGAACTGGCCCTGCCGACAGATGGTGTGCCGGACTGGAATGACTTTGAATGGCGCGCCGCCATGGCCGCATCGGTGATGCACGGCATCAGCGGCCTGCTCGCCGGCCGGCTGCGCTGGCAGGGCCCGCCGGCTTGGGCAGCCTTTCTGGCCGAGCAGCTCGATCAGAGCCGCCGGCGCGAACGCCGTGCACGAGAGCTGCTGGCCCGGTTGGACCGCTCCGCCCGCGAGGCTGGCCTGCCCCTGCTGGCGATGAAGGGATCGGCGCTGCTGGCGCTCGGGGTCTATGCGCCGGGCGAGCGACCGATGAGCGACGTGGACCTGCTGGCCCGCCCCGGCGACATGGCCGCCACCGACGGCCTCATCACTGCCAACGGCTATGCGCTGGACATCGCGAAGCGGCGCCACCGTGCCTACGAGCCGCTCGGGCAGGGCAGCGACCGCGCCTTCGGCGAGCATGAGGACAACCCGACCAAGATCGAACTGCACGAGGCCGTTCGCGAGCCGCTGCCGCTGCATGAGATCGACATCACGGCCGACCTGCTGCCACCCGCCGCGGCGCCCGGGCTGAACGCCTATGCCAGCACCGCCGCGCTGATGCGCCATCTGCTGCTGCATGCGGCCGGCAACCTCTGCAACCGCTGCGTGCGACTGATCCAGTTGCACGACATCGCCTTGCTCGGCGCGCGCCTGGACGCCGCCGCCTGGCATGAGGCCCTGGCCCCGGCCTCCGACGGCCGGCCGGCCTGGTGGGCCGTGCCGCCGTTGCTGCTGGCGCAGCGGCTCTTCCCCGCCGCGCTGCCCGAAGGCCTCCTCGCAGAGGTGCTCGCTCCCGCCCTCGCCGTCTGCCCGCCTGGCCTGCGCCGTAGCATCGCCAGCCGCGGCCTGGCCGAGTCCTCGCTGTCGCATCTGGACATCCCGATGCTGCCTGGCATCGAATGGTCGCAAACCCACGGTGAGGCCTTGCAGTTCGCCTGGCGGCGCCTGCATCCCGCGCGCGAGGGCAGGGCTGCCACGACCGAGGTACTGAGCCGCCAGCATTCGCTGGCCGGTTCGGCCTGGGCGCACCAGCCGCGCTGGCTGAAGGCGTTGAGCTTCCTGCGCGGTGCGCCACCGCGGGTGCAGACGCTGTACAACTTGCATCGCGCCCTCGCCTACCGTCCCAGCAGCTCGGCATAGAGCTGCTCGAACTGTTCATGGCAATGATCCGCATCTTCGGCCACCGCGCGGCGCTGGGCCTCGCGCGCCAGCCGCAGCCGCAGCGCGTCGTCGGCCGCCACGCGGGCGATCAGCGCGGCCAGCCCGGGCGCGTCGCCCGGCGCCACGGCGAGGGCCGCATCGGGCGCCCATTCCGCCAGGTGGCCGACGGCCGTGCCGACGCTCGGCACACCCAGCACCGCAGCCTCCAGCACGGCCAGCGGACCGGCCTCGTGGCGCGAGGTGATCACGTGCAGATGCGCCTGTGCCAGCAGGGGCCGCAGCTCGGCCTGCGTCTTGAAGCCGTGAAAGCGCACGCGCGGGGCGACGCCCAGGCGCGCGGCCAAAGCCTGCACGTCGCCGTTCAAGGTGTCTTCGCCGATGAGGTCCAGCTCGGCCCTGGGCACCAGCGCCAGTGCCTGCAGCAGGCAGGCCTGGTCCTTGACCCGGTTCAGGCTGGCGACCTGCACGAGGCGCAGGGCCTCGCCCACCACGCGCGGCTGGGGCTCACGCGGCGCCCAAACGTCGAGATCCACGCCCAGCGGCACGCGGCGGCCCCGCTGACCCAGCGTGGCGAGCTGTTCCAGCACGGGCTGGCTGGCCGCCGTCAGCGCATCGGCGCCGCGCAGCACCCAGGCCTCGCGAAGGCGGCCGCGCAGGCCCAGCCGGCCTCCGTAGCCGATGTCATGCAGCGCCACCAGTTCGCCGCCCGCCACATGCACTGCGCAGCGAAGGCCCAGCAGCCTGGCGGCCGCAACGGCCACGGCGCCACCGACCCCCGACCAGATCGACTGCACAAGGTCGAAGCGGCCCTGGCGATGCTCCCGCAAGATTGCGGCGACGGCGCGAAGCTGGCTCAGCGCCACCCGCCGACCGCCCACGTTGTGCACGCGTGCGCCGCACAGCCACCACTCGCCGGCCTGTGCCTCCTGGCGCAGCGCGAAGACATGCACCTCATGCCGCGCGGCCAGGCGCTTCAGCAAGGCCAGAAGCGCCGGCACCACCCTCACCTCGCCCGAGCGGTCCACGCCGCCGGGCACCACCACCGCGATCTTCAAGAAGCAGCCTCCGCATGAACACTCAGACCCGTTTGCTGGACACCCAGGCGGCCTTCGACAGCGTCGCCGCCGACTACGACGGCCCGCGCGGCAACAACACCGCCATCCAGGACATGCGCGACGAGATGTGGCGCTGGCTGGCGCGCAGCTTCGCGCCCGGCAGCCGGCTCATCGACCTGGGCTGCGGCACCGGGCTGGACGCCGTGCACCTCGCGTCCCAGGGCCATCGCGTCACCGCGACGGACTGGTCCGAGCGCATGGTGGAGCGCACGCGGGACCGCGCCCGTGAGGCCGGCCTCGCGGTGGACGCCCGCGCCATCGGCGCCCACGAGCTGCAGCGCCTCGAGGGCGACGCCTGCTTCGACGGTGCCTACTCCAACCTCGGCCCGCTGAACTGCGTGCCCGACCTCGGCGCCGTCGCGGCCGAATGCGCCCGCCTCGTCAAGCCCGGCGGGCGCCTTGTCTTCACCGTCATCGGCCGTTACTGCCCGTGGGAGGTTGCCCACTACGCGCGCCAGCGCCGCTGGGCGCGTGCCGGCATCCGCTTCGCACGCGACACGGTGGCCGTCGGCATGAACGGCCGCACGATCTGGACGCGCTACTACACCCCGGCCGAGTTCTACGCCGCCTTCGCGCCGACCTTCGAGCTGGAGGTGCAACGCGGCCTGTGCGTCTTCGTGCCGCCGCCCTACCTGACCTGGCTGGCCGAGCGCCACCCACGCTGGCACCAGCGGCTGTGGGCGCTGGACCGGCGCGTGGCCGGCTGGCCGGGCATCAACAGGCTGGGCGATCATTTCCTGCTCGTCATGCGCCGACGCGCGAGCTGAGAGAGCTCTTCCAGCAGCGGGTGGTGCACGGCCCGCAGCACCGCCAGCCAGGCCAGCGGCGCCAGCGTCAGCGGCACAAGCAACACCGCCAACGCGGCGATCGCACTGCCGCCCAGGGCCGCCGCCAGCGCGCGCGGCGGCTGGCCGAGATGGCGCGCACTCAAGGCCAGCTGCAGCGGCAGGGCCACGCAGGCCGCCGCGAACATCGACCAGGCAAACGACGCCACACTGCCATCGAACCACGCCAGCCCCAGGCCGGCGCGGGCGACCAACGTCACCGCCACCGGCGCGGCCGCCAACTCGGGCCGACCCACCGCCGCCAGCCCGGCCCCCAACTGGCTGAACACCAGGCCCAGGGCAGCCGCCATCGCCAATGGCGGCACGGCCGGCACGCAGTCGTGCCAGGCAGGGCCATAGAGCAGCGCGACCAGTGGCTCACGGTAGGCCACGGTCAGCGCAAGCAAAGGCCAGCCCAGGCCCGTCAGCAGCGCGGTGGCACGGCGCAATGCGGGCTCCAGCGCCTGCGCCTGCGCGTGGCGCTGCGCCAGCACCGGCACGGCGCCGAACGTCAATGCGCGGCCGGCCAGCGTCTGCAGCAGGCTCACCGCCGCCTGCGCCCGGCCGAACAGGCCCAGCACATGCGCACCGCCCAGGCGCCCCAGCAGCAGGTCTGGCAGCAGGCCATGCAGGCTGATCAGCGTCGCGGGCAGCATGGCGCCCGTGGCGAAGCCCAGCACCTCCCGGCAGCCGCTCAGCGCCGGCCGCCACCGCAGGCCCGGCGGGCGCATGCCGAGATGGGCCAGGCCGCAGGCCAGCGTTGCCGCCACCTGGGCCCAGGCCAGGCCCAGGGCGCCCGCGCCCTCGGCGCAACTGGCCACCGACACCAGGGCTTGCACCCACAGGCCCAGCCACGAGATGCGTGCGATGCGCGCCGCCGCCAGTGCGCGCAGCTGCAGGGCGGCCATCACGCTGCTGAAGGCCGACAGCGGCAGCAACAGCGCCAGCACCCGCAGCAACGGTGCGAGGCCAGGCTGTGCCAGGTGATCAGCCAGGGGCTCGGCCAGCAGCAGCAGCGCAACCGTCATGGCCAAGGTCGTGCAGATGAGCAGGCCCAGGCAAGCCGAGAAGCGCGCCTGCGTGAGGTCGGGCTCGCGCTGCAGATAGGCCGAGATGCCGGCATCGCGCAGCAGCTGCGCAATCCCGAACACCGCCATGGCCAGCGCAAACAGGCCCAGTTCGGCGCTCAGCAGCAGGCGCGCCATCACCAGGCTCAGCAGAAAACGCACGCCCGTCTCGCCCACCGACGACAGCAGGTTGCCCAGCACGGCACGCCGCAGATCGACAGGCCCGATGGCCAGCGGTGCGACGCTCATGACGACAGCGCGTCGGCGTACGCGGCCACCAGCCCGCGGCCCACGGCAGCGAGCGAGCAATGGGCTTCGAAGCGGGCCAGAACCCGCTGTTGGCGAAGTCGCAGGGGCTGCCCCGCGAGTCGCACGAGCGCATCGGCCAGCCCCGGCGCATCGCCCACCGGCCACAGGCCTGCGGCCTGCTCGCCTGGCAGCGGCCCGAGCAGGCTGCTGAAGGAGGGAATGTCGGTCACGACAGGGCTGAGCCCGCAGGCCATGGCCTCGATGACGCTGTAGCCCGAACCCTCGCGGTGGCTGCCCTGCACAAGGAAGTCCGCCGCCGACATCAGCAGCTCGATCTGCCCATGCGGCTGGCGGCCGAGCAGGTGCACGCGGCCGGCCAGGCGCGGGTCGCGCAACTGCTCGCGAACGGCGTCGTAGAGCGGCGCATTGCCGAAGCACATCCACAGCTGCAGGCCGGGCAGGTGCGACACGGCCAACGCGACGCCGTCGAGCACGGTGAGCGGGTCCTTGTTGGCATTCAGATGCCCCACCCAGAGCAGCGCCGGATCGCCGGCCAGGCCGGTGAGTTGCCGCGCCACCTCGCGCGTCTGGGGGCGCAAGTCGCTGCTGGCTTCGGGCACCTCGTAGATGCGCGTGCGCGCGGCCACCAGCCCCCGCCGCATGAAGGGCCGGGCCTGCTCGCGGGCACAGAAGATCAGCCCGCGCGCCCGGGCCATTGCGCGGCGCCAGCGCCACCAGGTCCAGGGCCGGCCGGGCGGGCGGGCCGCGTGGTCCTGCAACAGCAGCGGCAGCCGCGGGGCAAGCTCGGCCAGCCAGTGGACCTCGCGCGTGAAGCCCAGGCCATGCAGATGCAGCACGTCGGGTCGAAGCCGCTGCAGCAGATCGGCGAACTCCGCACTGGGCCGTCCATCGCCGCCGTCCAGTGGCAGGAAGTGATAGTCCACGCCGTGCTGCGCCAGGTGGTCGTGACGGCTGCTGCTCTGCACGACGCTGACCCGCGCGCCAGCCTCGGTCGCTGAGCGCGCGCAATGCACCAGCGTCCACCATTCGCCCAGCAGCTGCTCGGGTGGGCGGCCCAGCGTGTCGGTGAAGGGGTCGATCTGGACGACGTGCATGGCGACCTGGCCCGGTTCAGCGGACATGACGCGGCAGGGCGAAACGCAGCGGCGTCATGCCAGCGCCTCCTGGGCCAGTGCTTCGAGCCCCGGCTCCTCGGCGGCGCCGACGAGATGGGGTGCGATGGCCTTGGCCCGACCGTCGACACGCACCGGCACCAGGCCCAGGGCCTCGCCCAGGTCGGCGTCGGCATACAGCGGCAGGCCGGCCACGACGACCAGGCGCAGGTCGGCCCGGGTAGCGCGGGACAACGGCAGGCCGGCAGGCAACGCGACAAGGTCGGCGCGCAGCCCAGGTGCGAGCCGGCCTCGGTCGTGCAGTCCGAGCAAGCGGGCCGCCCCTTCGGTGACCCAGGCCTCCAGCCGCGCTTCATGCCAGCCGGTCAGCTCGCGCACGCGCGCCAACTCCGCCAGCAGGTCGCGCTCGCCGCTGATGCGCGAGTCGCTGCCCAGGACCAGGCCGCCGCGTTCGAACAGCCAGCCCGGCTCCAGCGTGCGGCCGAAGAGATGCAGGTTGGAGCCGGGGCACCACACGAGGCCGGCGCCGGCCTCCAGCAGGCGCCGCTGCTGCGGGGCACTCAGGCCCAGGCCATGCACGAGCAGCGTGCCCGGCGCGATGCAGCCCAGGGCGTCGAGGCGGTCGAACTCCAGCGTTGCAGCGGTGTCGATGCCTTCGGCCGCGTGGATGACCCACAGCCCGCCGGGCGCCGCGGCCTCGCGGGATGCGCGCACCGCAGCCTCGCCGTCCAGTGCGAGGGAATGCGCCCAGCCGGCGGGCGCGGGCACGTCGACCGGGAAGCCCGGCGCGTCCAGCACGGGGTCGCGCGGGTCGTGGTGGAGCACCGTCGTCACGCCGCTGAGCAGGTTCTTCAGGCCGCCCGCGACGAGGCGCTGCGCGCGCGGCTGGGCCCGGTGGGCCAGCAGCAGCGGGTCGGTGGACAGCCGCGGCGTGATGTCGGCAATCCACTCGCTGGCGTTGCGGTAGGCGTCGCGAAAGCGCAGGCGCGGCAGCGCACCGTTGAGGTGGAGGTGGTCGTGGGCGTTGATCAGGCCCGGCAGCAGCCGGGCGCCGCCGAGGTCGATGCGCCGGCCGCCCGTGCCCGACGTGAGGCGGCCCTCGGCCAGGCTCAGGCTCAAGGCCCGGCCCTCGCCGTCGACGGCGTTGACGAGGTGGAGCCTCATGGCTTGGGCGGGTTGTGCGGCAGCGGCGGGTAGCCCTTGCCCCGGAGGTCGCATGCCGCTTCGTGGGTCAACGGATTCACGAGGCAAACCACTTGGCGCAGACACAGCGCTGGCACTCGGGCCGGTGGCCGGCGTGGATGTCGGCGCGCAGTCGGCGCATCGCCGTGGCGTTCAAGGCATCGGCCAGTCCGGCTTCGCCGAGCCTGGCGTTGCCGGCGATGAAGAAGCAGGGCCTCAGCCCGCCATCGGCCTCGATGACCGCCGAATGCTCCGGTGCGTTGCAGCGCACCGGCGGCGGCTCGGCCAGGCCCAGCAGCGCGGCGTAGTGGGCGTGGATGCGGCGCAGCTTGGGCGGCGACTCGGCGATGAAGCCGCTGGCGAAGTCATCGGCGTGCTCCCGCTCCAGTGCGTCCAGCGCCTGGGCCAGCGTGGGCAGGTCTGCAGCCCCAAGCGCCACGCCGTCCACCGGCTCGCCGTGGCGGCCAAAGGCCTCGGCATGGCCGACGTCGGCAGCGAGAAAGGAGACGCTGGCCACACCGAGCTTGTGCGCGAGCCTGACCAGATCGCCCAGCTCGCCGGCATTGCCGCGCTGCACCGTCACGCGCAGGCCGACGTCCAGGCCCTCGCGCACCGCGGCGCGGATGCCGGCGCAGACGGCCTCGAAGGCGTCCAGGCCGCGGATGGCCGCGTAGCTCGCGGCCGTGCTGCCGTCCAGCGACACGGTGACCTGATCGAACAGCCGCGCCACCTCGGTCGCATGCTTGGCCAGCGCCAGGCCGGCCGTCAGCAGCCACAGCTTGAGGCCGCTCCCCCGCAGCAGCGCTGCGATCTCGGCCCACTGCGGGTGCAGCAGCGGCTCGCCACCGGAAACGAGGACGAGCTGCGTGCCCAGCTCACCCAGCCCTGGCAACAGCCGCTGCACGGTCGCCAGATCGATATCGCGCTGCCCATGCCGCCAGTAGTCGCAGCTCACGCAGCGCGAGTTGCAGCGCTCGGTCAGGTAGAGCGTGGCCAGCGGCAGCCTGGTGAGTGGCTCGGCCAGTTGGCTGCGACGCTCGACATTGACACTAGAACAATCCATGCAGCTCGACAAAGCTCTGCCGCCGGTTGTCGTTCGCGTTCTGCGGGATGCCGCCGAATTTGCGCCAGCCCGCGCGCAGCTGCACGAAGGCGAAGGGCGTGTACTCGTAGACCAGGCTGTAGCGCACCTTGTCGTCGTGGGCCACGCGGCGGTCGGGGTCGAGCATCTCGCCGGTCAGCTTCAGGTTGTGGCCCTGCTGCACCAGCCAGTTGGCCTCCAGCAGCGTGGCGAGCTGGCGGCGCTTGCCCTCGGGGTAGCCGCCGTCGCTGACCAAGTCGATCTCGGCCAGCCAGGCCACCGGCCCGGTCGTCGTGCCGGCGAAGAAGCCGTAGGCCTGGCGGCTTCCCGCCGTCGACTTGACCTGCGCGGCCGCCACGCCGACGCGGCCCCAGGGCTGCATCCAGATCGCCTGGGCCGTCGTCTGATGGCCACTGGAGTTGCCCGTGTTGCCGGGACCGCTGCTGCGCACGAGCTGGACGGACCATTCATCGCTCTCGTGTCCCAGCTCCAGACCCTTGTCGGGCACGGTCATGCTCACGCCGCTCAGCTGACGCACAAAGGCCAGGCTGTCCTGCAGCCGCCAGCCAAAGGGCAGATAGAACTGACCGGCCTTGGCGTACCAGCCCAGACCCGGCGTCTGCAGCCGCACGTAGGCTTCCTGGCGCTCGGCCTTGCCCGGCGCGACCTGCTGGTCGAGGTAGGCGCCGAGATAGTCCTTGATGAGTTGGACGTCAGCGTAAAGCCGCACCTGCTCGGTGCCGCCGACGCTGCGCGTGGGCTGGCCCGAGACCGAGGTGCGCGTCGTCGCCGTGCGCAGGTCACCGCCCAGGCGCAGGCGGTCGTCCAGCAGCGAACCGTTCCAGCCCTGCAGTGCGTCGGGCAATGTGTTGGCCGGGATGACGTTCTGCGCGAAGCTGTTGCCGACCGCATTGCGCAGGCCGCCGCCGGTGGGGTTCACGTGGCAGGCCACGCACTTGAGGCCGCTGCGGATGGCGAGGTAGGGCTCGGCACCGGCGCTTGAGAACAGCAGCGCGAAAGCCAGGCCGAGGAGCAGTCGGGCGGCCTTCATTTCTGCGCTCCGTTGTTGATCCATTGGCGGATGAGGCCGATGGTCTGAGCGTCCAGGTAAGGCCCGCCCAGCGGCATGCGCGCGCCGACGGCCTGGTGGCCTTCGAGCTTGTGGATCAGATAGCTGTTGTCTGCATCGCCCGGTGCCACGCGCTTGAGCGCCGGCACGCCGCCACTGGACACGCCCACCAGCATCGCGAAGCTGTTGTTCGCATCCAGCCGCAGGCCGCGCGGTGCCGCCGCGCCGGCGTGGCAGGCGGTGCAGACGGGCGTGAACACATGCGACTGGATGGAGCTGAAGCTGGCCGTCATCGGGCCGCTGGGGTCGTCACCTTCGCCCAGGGGCCGGCCGTTGGCGTCCAGCCCCGCGCCGCTGCCGCCGCCGCAGCCAGCGATCAACGCTGCCGCCCCGCCCAAAGCGGCCACCGCCCTCAAAGGAATTCTCGTCATCCGCATCGTCAGTCCTTGTTGCTCTCACTGCGTGGTGAGTGCCGGGCCGCCCGAGGCGGGTTCAAGACAAACGTGGGATCAGAACGACGTCGTGAGGCTCAGCACCAGCGCCCGGCGGCGGGTGGCATCCGTCCAGGTGTAGGGGCCGCCACGGCCGGCGGCGGTCCAGGCCAGCTGCAGCTCGCTGCCGGCACCCAGCTGCCAGGACGCGCCCAGGCGCAGGTCGGCGCGGGTCGCGCTGCGCGCCGCGGCATAGGCCGAAGGCTGGGTCCGGTGGCCATGCAGCAGGCCGACATGGCCCACGGCGGCCACGCCAGACGCCAGCGGCCAGCGCAGGTTCACCTCCGCATACAGGCTGCGCAGGCCGACGCCGTAGTAGTCGGGCGAGAGCCAGGCCCTTGCGTTCCATCGCTCACCCAGCAGGCCTGCATAGACCTCCTGGTAGTCGTAGCTGGACACGTTCTCATAGGCATGCGCGGCAATGCCGGCCTCGGCATCCAGGCCCGGCGCGAGCGCGAAGACGCGGCCGCCGTAAAGCTGCAGCGTGGCGCCCTGCACGTCGGCAAAGCGGGCATGCCCGAGCTGGCCGCCGGCGTACCAGCCGGCGTCGCCGTCCCAGGCCAGGCCGAGCTGGGCGCTCGGCCGGTTGGCGCTGTAGGACATGCCACGCTCGCGCGCATCCGTCTGCAGCGACAACGTGCCGCCCACGTCGGCGCGCGCACCCGCCGCGCCGGCCAGCAGCGTGGCGAACAGCGTCGTCAGTCGGGCCAGGCGCGCGGGGGGAGACATCAATCGGCAGTTTGCCCCGCGGCCGCGCAGGCCTGTGCGCCCCGCGTGCCGGCGTGGCGGGCAAGCGTCGCGCAGCTGTCGATGCGGCCCTGGGCCGCAGTGACGAGGGCAGTCTTCAGCGCCAGGGCGCCGCGTGTGCCGTCGAGTTCGCGCACCAGCGCCAGCAGCCCGGCGGCATGCGCCGCCGCGAAGGACGAGCCGGACACCAGCGCCCAGCCGCCGCCCACGGCCGTGCTCGGCACGTCGCGGCCCGGCGCGATGACGGCGCCCGCCGGCAGCGGCGGCGCGCTGCCGACGACGAGCACGCCCGGGTGGTTGGCCGGGAACGGGCCGCCGCTGCTGGGCAGCGCCGCGACGACGCTCGCCCCGCGCGCCTGGGCCTGGTCCAGCAGCAGGGCCAGCAGGCGGTCGTCCGGGCCGCCCAGGCTCATGTTGATGATGTGGGCGCCTTGCTGGATGGCCGCGTACAAGGCCTTGGCCAGCGCGAGGCCGGTGCACAGCGTCTGCTCCTGGGCCGCCTGCCAGCAGGCGCGCAGTGCCAGCAGCCGCGCGTCGGGCGCGATCCCGGCGATGCCGGCACCGTTGTCGGCCCGCGCCACGATGATGCCCGCCACCGCCGTGCCATGGCCCTCGGCCGGCGGCGCGCGGTCGTCGACGTAGTTCTCGTTGAAGACGACCTGCCCGGCAAGGTCCGGATGCTGGGCCTCCACGCCGCTGTCGACCACAGCCACGCGCACGCCGCGGCCCGTGGCCAGCTTGTGCAGCTCGGCCAGATGCCACTGGCGCGCGGCGGGCTGGGCCGCGTAGAGGGGCTCCTGCCGGCTGCCCTGGGCGCGGTACAGGCCCACGGGCTGGGCCCAGGCCACGCGCCGGTCCTCGGCCACGGCGCGGGCGGCTTGCGCGGAGCTGCGCGCATCCCCCTCGGGCAAGCGCATGACGAAGCAGTCAACCCCCGGCCAGCGGCATCGCCCATTCGCTGCGCATCTCCAGCTTGTGGGCCAGTGCCAGCGACTGGGCCACCTGCTGACGCGATTGCCGGCCCACGCCCTCGCCGTAGGTGCCGGCATAGCTGCCGTCGGGCCGGTAGTGGGCCTTGGGCAGCTGCAGCATGACGAGCACCTGGCGCTGAGCCTCCTCGGCCTGAGCCGCCACCGGCCTGCCGGCGACGCAGCAGGCCAGCAGCACCAGCAGTTGCAGCCAGAGGCTGGCTCGCCTCATCGCAACGGCCCCGGCTGCAGCGGCTCGGCCATCGCGACGAT
>CAUJSJ030000179.1:0-2331 GCA_963422775.4 uncultured Roseateles sp. | reverse complement strand
TGGGGCTGCAGCGGGTCCACCACGTAGCCCAGCATGTCGCCCTTGCGGTGAAAGCGCCCGGCCTGGTCGGCCGCGCGCGGCACGATGAAGCGGCCGGCGCCGGGGCTGAGCGAGATCAGGCCGGCGAGCTTTTCATCCAGCGAGGCCAGGGCCGACTGCTCGCGCGCCAGCTGGCGGCGGGTGATCTCGGCCTCGGCGTGGTCGCTCACGCGCTGGGCGTCCACCTGCGCCTGCAGCTCGGCCACGCGCGCGGCTGCCACCTCGCGTTGCGCGCTCAGCAGCGGGTTGATCGACTCGACCAGGGGCTCACCCGCCTTCACCACGCTGCCCGGCTCCACGAGGTAGCGGCTCTGGAAGCCTGCGCCCTGGGCGCGCAGCAGCGCCTGCTCCGGCAACCACAGCACACCCTCAGTCTGGGTGCGAAGCGGCAGGGGCACCAGGCCCGCCAGCATCAACAGCAGCGCCGCGCCACCGCCCGCCGCGATCAGTGTGCGGCCGCGCACCGGTGCCAGGCGCGGGCTGCGCGCCAGCTTGGCCACCATGCGCCCCAGCGGCAGTAGCAGCATGCTCGTGGCGGTCCACAACGCCAGCACCACGCCGATGACGAAGTACTCACCGGCGACGAAGAGCACGATGGCCAGGCCCACCAGCAGCCGGTAGGCCAGCGCCGCCACGGCATAGCTCATCAGCCACAGCCGCTCGCCGCGCGTGGCGGCCGGCGCCTCGGCGCCCTCGACGCGGAACAGCCAGCGCTCGAAGAAATAGCCCCAGCAGCGCGCCGCCCGTGCGGCCAGGTTGGGCGTTTCGGTCAGGTCGGCCAGGATGAAGTAGCCGTCGTAGCGCAGCAGCGGATTGCCGTTGAAGACCAGCGTCGACACGCCCGCCACCAGCATCACGTTGAAGGCGAGGGACCGCACCAGGCCGGGCTCCACCAGCAGCCACAGCGCCATCGCGAAGGCCGCGAGCAGCAGCTCCACCATCATGCCGGCCGCGCCCACCACGGCGCGCTCCCACTTGCTGCGAAAACTGCTCGCCGCCGACGCGTCCACGTAGGGCACCGGCATGAAGACCAGCATCATCAGCCCCATGTCGTGCACCTCGCCGCCGCCCAGGCGCACCGCGATGCCGTGGCCCAGCTCATGCAACACCTTGATGAGCGGGAACAGCAGCCCGAGCAGCAGCAGGTTGTGGCCGCTCAGCACGCGGTCGGCCAGGTTCTCGCTGAGGTCGGTGCGGTGGACCAGCGCCGCCACCGCAGCCGGCAGCACCAGGGCCAGCCACAGCAGCAGACCCCAGCGGTTCCACAGCGGCTTGACCAGCGGCACCAGCCTGACCAGCCAGCGGTCGGGGTCCACCAGCGAGAACTTCAGCGACATCGGGTTACCGAAGGCCTGCCTGGCCTTGGCCCGGCCCTGCTGCTGCGAGCGCTCGAACAGCTCGGCCGCGTCGGGCGAGACATCGCACTGCATCAGGTCGGCCGCGTGCAGCTGGCCCAGCAGCGCGATCAGCTCGTCCTGCGTTGGGGCGCCCTCCCCCAGCTGGCGCTGGGCCGCGGCCCACAGCTCAGCCACGCTGAAGGAACCGTCCATGCCGTTGAGGATGAGCCGCGCGCCGGGCGTGAAGCGGTGGCTGCGGCCCGAGGCCGGGTCGCGCAGCACGAACCAGCGTTCGCCGCGGTAGCGGTGTCGAGCGAGCTTCAGATGAGGCCGCAGTCGTGGGCGCAGACCGGCAACCCGGTACCAATGCGTGCTCAGCAGAACCCCGCTCACGGCCACCACCGCCAAAGCGCCATGCGCAGCCAGTCCACCAGGCTGTGCGTCCAGACCCAGATCAGCCGGCGCTGGCCGACCTCGACCTTGCCCACGCCCTCCATGCCCGGGCGCAGGCGCTGCGCGGCCTCGGCGGTGTCCACCAGGGCCTCGACACGGAAGTAGTTGCGCCCGTCCTCGGCGCTGGCCACCGGCGTGATCTGGCGCACGCTGAAGGCCAGTGGCACGCCCGGCAGGCCGGCCAGCACCAGCTCGCCGCGCTGGCTATCGCGCAACTGGCCGATGTCGCGCTCATCGACTTGCAGCACCACGCGGTAGGCGTCCAGCGGCGCGGTCTCGAACAGCACCTTGCCCTGCTCCAGCGGCGTGCCGATGAGCTGGCGCAGATCGCCGCTGACCACCCGGCCGTCGAAGGGTGCCACCAGCAGCAGCCGCGCCAGTCGCTCCTCGGCGAGAGACAGCTGCGCCTGGGCCTGGGCGGCCTGGGCGGCCAGCACGTTCATCGCGGCGCGGTCGTGCGCGGCCTGGGCCTGGCGGTACTTGCCCAGCGCCTGCTCGTGCT
>CAUJSJ030000178.1:0-2703 GCA_963422775.4 uncultured Roseateles sp. | reverse complement strand
GGCCAGCCCCGGCCACTGCCTGATCTTTGCGCCCCACCCGGACGATGAATGCATCGTCGGCGCGCTCTGCCGCTGCGGCTGCAGCAGGAGGCCGGCTGGCGCATCAGCAATGTCGCCGTCACGCTGGGCAGCAACCCGGAGCGCCGCGAGTCGCGCTGGGCCGAACTGCAGGATGCCTGCCGCGTGCTCGGTTTCGACTGCATCCGCGTCGGCGCCGAGGGCCTGTCCGACGTGCGCGCCGACACCGCCGAGCGCGAGCCCGCGCTGTGGGCCACCCATGTCGATGCCATCGCCGCGCTGCTGGCCGGGCACCGCCCTGCCCTCCTGCTGGCGCCCCACGCACTGGACGACAACCCCAGCCACCGCGGCGTCTACCGCCTCGTCACCGAGGCCCTGGCCGCAGCGAGGCTGGACACCGTGCTGGCTCACACCGAGTTCTGGTCCACGCAGTCGGCGCCCAACGCCCTGGTGCAGACCGGCATCGCCGACACGGCCCGGCTGATTGCCGCGCTGGAACGACACGCCGGCGAGATCGAGCGCAACCCCTATCACCTGCGCCTGCCCGCCTTCCTGGCCGACGCGGTGCGCCGCGGCGGTGAGCTGGTGCACGGTGCCGGAGAGGCCGCGCCCCGACTTCGCCTTCGCCACCTGCTACCGCCTCGTCATCTACCGCGCCGGCCAGCCCGCCGCCGAACTGCCACACCGCGTCTACCCGGCCGGCCAGGGCCCCTGTCTTCCGCACTGCTCAAGCCATGACCACTCCGACCCACATCCGCGTCCACCAATTCACCGGCCTGCAGCCCGGCCCGCGCCTGCTCGTCACCGGCGCAGTCCACGGCAACGAGGTGCACGGCACGAAGGCGATGAACGAAATCCTTCGCCAGCTCGACGCCGGCGAACTGACGCTGCTGCGCGGCACGCTGACCCTGGTGCCCATCGTCAACCCGCTGGCTCACCAGCTCAACCGCCGCGAGGGCGACCGCAACCTCAACCGCAACCTGCGCCCGCCCGTCATCGCGCACGACTTCGAGGACCGCATCGCGCGCGTGCTATGCCCGTTGATCGCCCAGCACGACGGCATCCTGGACCTGCACAGCTTTCAGGGCCAGGGCCCCGCCTTCGCGATGATCGGCCCGCGCAACAACACCGGCGAGCTGGAGCCCTTCTCGCAGGAGGCCACCGAGTCGGCCCTGGCCGCGCGGCTGGGCGTGGGCCGCATCGTCGAGGGCTGGCTGTCCACCTACGCGTTGGGCCTGCAGCGCCGCCAGCAGCGCGAGCACGACGGCTCGCGCCGCGCGACGCTGATCTCCGACCCGCACTACGGCGTGGGCACGACCGAGTACATGCGCTCCACGGGCGGCTGGGCCATCACGCTGGAATGCGGCCAGCACCTGGACCCCCACGGCCCCGAGGTCGCGCGCCTGGCCATCCTGCGCGCCCTCGTCTTCCTCGGCATGCTGGACGAGAGCGCGGTCGAGCCGCACCAGCCTGCGCAACCGCCCGAGCTGCTGCAGCTCTACGACGTCATCGATCGCGAGGACATGGGCGACAGCTTCGAGCGCGAATGGGCCAGCTTCGACGCCATCGTGGCGGGGACAGCGCATCGGCAGCCGCGCCAGCGGCACGGCCGTGCTGGCGCCGAGCGAAGGGCGCATCGTGTTCCCGAACGTGAAGTCGCAGCCCGGTACCGAGTGGTTCTACCTGGCCAGGCCGAGCGACCGCCGGCTGTGAGCCGATGGCGGAGGGCCGGCCAGCCCGACGTCAGGGCGCGATGGCCTTGAGCGCACGCACGGCCACCTCGCGCACGGCCCTTGTCGGCCTTCACGTCCTCGCTGGCATTGCTGGCGACCAGCACGGCGTCCTCACTGTCGGGCCTGAGCGCGATGAGTGCGAACCACGCCTCGTTGCTGCCCGTGTGAGCCAGATGGCGGGCGCTGACGCCCGCCATGCTGGCCTGCACCCGCCAGCCCAGGGCGAACTTGCCGCCCTCACGCGCCACCTCGTGCAGCAGGCGGTAGCTCTCGACCTTGAGCAGCTTGCCGCGGCCCTGCTCACCGGCCATCTGATCGATGGCGAAGCGCGCCCAGTCGTCCAGCGACATGTGGATGCCGCCTGCCGGCGCGACGACGGCCGGGTTGTCGCCCGCCATGCCCTCGACGGGCTCGCCTGCCTTGTGCCCCAGCGGCTGGCCTCGGTGCGTGGCGCCGAATCCTGCGCTGCGCAGGCCCAGGGGATCGAACAACTCCCGTTGCATGAGGGTTTCGAACGACAGGCCGCTCGCGCGCTCGGCGATCAGGCCAGCAATCACGAAGCCGTTGTTCGAATAGCCGTCAGCGGTGCCGCGCGCGAAGGCCGGTGCCTGTGCCAGCGCGAGTCGCGCGAAGGCCATGCGCTGTTCGTGCAGGGGCCGCTTGTCCTGGTGGAAGACCGCCATCCAGGACTCGTCGATATCAGCCTGCAGGCCGGACTGATGTGCCAGCAGGGTCGCGCAGGGTCAAGCCGCGGTAAGCCGGCTGCATGTCTGCGGCCAGCTCGGGCAGCAGGCGGCTGAGCGGCGCGTCCCACGACAGCAGGCCCCGCTCGACCAGGCGCGCCACCATGGTGGCCGTCATCGCCTTGCCATTGGAGCCCAGATGCCAGACGTCGCCGGGCTGGACGGGGTCGGCCCCGCCTTGGGCGCGCAGGCCCAGCACGGCACGCTCG
>CAUJSJ030000177.1:0-56873 GCA_963422775.4 uncultured Roseateles sp. | reverse complement strand
CGTGCCCGCGCCCGCCTGGCCGGCGGTGGCGCCATTGGCACCGCCGCCCCGCGCCCGCTGTGGCGCCGTTCGCCGAGACATCGAAGCTGACGTTCTTGCCCACGATCACGTCGTTGGACGCACTCAGGCTGAGCGGCAGGCTGCCGGTCGCGCGGATGACCGTGCCGTCGGCGATCTGCAGATTGCCCTGGAAGCTGAAGCTGCCGACGCTGTTGACCACGGCGTAGCCGATGCCCGTGGGCAGCGGCGCACCCGCCACGACGGTCTGCTCCGAGCCGGCGATGACACCGTCGCTGTTGGCGTCGATGCCGATGCTGCCCGCGCTCAGCCGGCCGGTGCTGGTGTTGAAGCTGACCGCGCCGCTGAGGATGAAGGTCGGCAGGCGCGCCGGCGCCGAGGTGGGCGTGAAGGTCTGCACCTGCTGGCGGGCCAGCGTGATGTGGTCGAGGTTGGCGCCATCGGTCTGGATGGTGACCGAGCGCAGCAGCGAGTACTCGGCCGGCAGCGCGAAGGTGGCGAAGCGCCCGTCACCGCTGACCGTGTAGCTGCTCAGTGAGGTGGTGGGCAGCTGCAGGCCGCCCAGCGTGACGCCGGTGACGACCACGTTGGCGCTGGCGCCCACGGCCGCAGCCAGGTCGATGCTGTAGAGCGCGAAGGGGCTGCCGTCGTCGCTGCTGAGCGTGACCGCGCTGCCGCTCTTGAGCGAGGGGCCGAGGATGGGGTCGAGCGTGAGCGAGCCGCCGGTGGTGAGGGTGAAGCCCTTCTCGCGGTAGGTGGCGGGGCCGGCGAGCGTGTTGTCGAAGTCGATGGCCAGGCCGCCCGTGTCCAGCGCGCGGAACAGGCGCGGCGCCAGCACCAGCTCGCCCGCGACGAGCTCGATGCGGTTGCCGTTGACGAGGGCGTCCAGATCCGCCGCGCTCTGCGAGACGATGCCCAGCGTGTCGCCACCGGTGCTGCCGCCCAGGATGCGGATAGCGCCCGCGCCCTGCGCGCCGATCACCAGTGCCTGCGTGGCGCCGGCGCCCTGGTCGGGGCCGATGTCGGCCGTGATGGTGGCGCCGTTGAGCACCAGCCATTGCACCGGGGTGGCCGCGTTGGCGCGGTTGTCCACCACCAGCTGCTCCACGCCGCTGTTGAGCAGCAGGCGCGCGAAGGCATTCACCACCGGCTTGCCGTTGATGATGGCGGTGACGGTGTCCTGCCCGTCCTCGCCGCTGACGACCGTGTCGGCGCTGGCGCTGACGCGGCCGACGTTGATGCTGTCGTCGCCCGCGCCGCCGTAGATGCTGAGCTTGCCGGCGCTGTAGCCGTCGTCCACGCTGAGGACGTCGTTGCCCGAGCCCAGGCGCAGGTCGACCGCCTCGACGCCGCCGAACACGACGGTGCCCGCCGAGCCCAGCAGGTTGTTGAGCTGACCGGTGCCGGCTGCGGCGCCGTCGCGCACCTGACCGTTGGTCACCGCGTCGGTCTGGGCGCTGCCGTCGGGCTTGACGGAGCGCTGCACGGTGAGCGTGTCGAGCGCGCCATCGGCGCCGGTGTCGAGCACGCTGAGCGTGGCGCCGGCATCGAACACCGTGACCGTGTCGCCCCCGGCGCCGCCGTCGACGCTGATCGTGTGTGAGCTGCGCTCGATGCTGATGGTGTCGATGCCGCCGCCGCCACGCAGGGTCAGGGCCGAACTGGTGTCCTTGACCGTCACCGTGTCCGCCGCAGCGCCGAACTGCATCGCGAGATTGCCGATACCTTGCAGCAGGATCTCGCGGCCGACCACGGCGCTGTCGGTGATGACGCCCTGGCCGGCGGCATTGCGGGCCAGCGTGAGCGTGGTTTGCGCGCTGAGGTCGAGGTTGACCGTGGCTGCCGCATCGCCCTGCACGGCCAGCCCACCGAGCACGGTGGCCAGGTCGGGGCCGAGGTTGATCGCATCGGCGCCGCCGCCGGTGTTGACCGTCGTCTGCACGCCGGCCTCGGTGCCGGTCACGGCCAGCGTGTCGGCGCTGGCGCCCAGCTGCAGGTTCACGTCCTCGAAGCCGCTGAAGCGCAGGCCGGCGTTGGCCGGGTTGGCGCCGCCCATGCCCAGGCCGGTGAGGCGGCCGGCGCTCAGCGTGCCGCTGCCGGCGCCGTTGTTGATCTGCAGCCGGTCGGCGCCCGCGCCGCCGCTCAGCGTGAGCAGGTCGACCAGGCCGGCGCCAGCAGTCACGGTGACCGTGTCGGTGCCGGCGCCACCCACCACGCGGGTGGGCGCAGCGGCCTGCACGCCGGTCACGGCCAGGCTGTTGTCGCCCTGGCCGAGTTGCAGCAGCAGCGCATCGGCGTTGGCGCCCAGGTTGCTGAAACCGACGCCCGCACCCAGCCCAAGGCCGGTCAGCTGGCTGGCGGCCAGCGTGCCGCTGCTGGCCGTGGTGTTGCCGGAGTCGTCCAGCAGCACGCGGTTGGCACCGCTGCCGCCATCGACGTTGACGCGGCCCTGCAGCCCATCGAGCCGGCCGCCGCTGGCGCTGCCACTGCGCGTGGCTGTGTTCACGGCCGCGGCGCTGCCCAGCAGCACGGTGTCGTCACCGCCGCCGCCGTTGATCTGCACGGTCTGGCCGGCGGCAAGCCGGGTCAGGGCGACGGTGTCGCCATCGGCGCCGCCGCTCACGGTGGTGCCGCCACTGGCGTTCAGGGCGCCGGCCAGCAGCACCATGGCGCCGAAGTCGTTGCCGCCGACGTTGGCCTGGTCCACCCGCAGGTTGATCGCACCGGCCACGGCCTGCAGGCTGCTGCCGGCCTGGGCCAGCAGGTCGTCGCCCACGTCCAGCGTCAGCGCGCCGCTGCCGGCCCGCACGAGGCTGCCCGCACCCAGCACGAGGTCCTGGCCCGCATTGGCCGTATCGGTCACGGCGAGGGTGACGCTGGCGCCGGTCGAGATGATCTGGCCCACCGTCACGGCCACGCCGCCGGTGGTGGCCAGGTTGATGTCCGCGGCGGCCAGCGCGTCCAGCGTCAGGCTGGTGGTAGAGCTGGTGATGTCGAGTGCGTTGCCGGCGCTGCCGACGCTGCCCTGCAAGGCGGCCAGGCGAATGGCCGAGGCGGTGATCTCGGCGGCCGCGTCGTTCTGCGCGTCGACGATGGCGCGCGCGGCGCTCAGGTCCACCGCGCCGTTGCGGCTGTTGGCGTGGATCAGGTTGAGGTCGCCCAGCGTCTCGCTGTAGACGAGGTCGAGCGCGGCGTCGGCCGTCAGCGAGCTGGTATCGGCACGCAGCCGGGCGGCAGTGGTGCCGATGTGGCCGGCACCCGCATCGAGCGTCAGCGCGGTGGTGATGACGTGCGTGGGCACGCTGGCGCTGGCGTCGATGTCGCCGCTCAGGTTGCTGATGCGGGTGGTGCCCAGCGGGTTGTTGATCCTGCCGTTCAGCAGCAGCTGGGGCGCGCCCACGGCGCTGGTGTTGGCGATGGTGACCGTCGTGTTGCCGCTGACGTTGTGCGCGCCGAGGTGGAAGTCGGCACTGTCCAGCACGTTGATGGTGACGTTCTGCGCGGCCTGGTTGCTGGGGCTCTCGGTCTGGATCGCGTTGATCTCCAGCGCCTTGGTGGAGGCGTTCAGGATGTTGACGCGGTCGAAGCCGCTGGAGAAGCTCACGTCCGGATTGCCCTGGATCCTGGCCAGCCGGGTGACGGTGTTGCCGTAGGCCCGGGTATCGATCTGGGCCTGCGTGAGCGAATCCAGCAGCGCCGGGGCGACGCTGAAGATCATCTGGCCCGAGTTGGCGCCGTTGTTGATGATGTCGGCCACGCGGATCAGGCCGGGGCCGTTGGCGAGCAAGGTCACATTGGCCTGCTTGACGATGTTGCCGGCGGCGTCCACCACCAGTTCGGGCGCAGGCGCGCCCTGCATCAGCACCTTGGAGTTGAAGTCGATCAGCCGGCTGAGGGTGACGCTGCGGTTGGCCACGGTACCGCCCACGCGGATGACGGCCGTGCCCTGCTGGATGCCGGTGGCGTCGTACACCGGGTTGTAGGGCACGTCGGCACGCACCTCCAGCAGCTTGGTGGCGATGGTGGAGCCAGCGCGGGCGTCGACGTCGGTGTGGGTGACCAGGTTGTTGGTCGGCTTCGCATAGGCGCCGGCGCCGAAGGCGTTGACCTCGATGATGCTGGTGGCGGTGGTGTCGATGCGGTCCTGTGTGGCCAGCAGGCGCACCGCGTTGTCGCCGGCCAGCGTCACGCCGCTGCGCACCGTCACCTTGGCGTCGGAGCGGGTGTTGAGCAAGGTGGTGACATTGCCCTCGGTGCCCAGGCCCACGCCGATGGCGCGCTGGTTGAGGTCGATGATGGCCACGTCGAGCTTGGCGGTGTCGGCCGCGATGCTGATCTCGCCGTTGGCGCTCAGCCGCGTGCTGCCCAGGCTGACGCCCACGCCGATGTCGGTGCGGGTATCGCCGCTGAGGGTGATCGTGTCGCGGATGGTCGAGTTGCTGCCCAGGCCGCCGGAGTCGGCGCGGCTGCCGTAGCGGGCGGTGTCGCTGCGCTGCGAGCGCACCTGCAGGTTGCCGGTGGCCGACAGTTGGGCGCCGGCGCCGACCAGGGCGCTGGTGCCCGACGCATCGAGCGGATTGCTGCCCGACACAGCCGCGTCGCGGATGGTGCTGCTGGTCTCGCCCTGCGAATAGGCGATGAGGCCGGCCGTGTTGCCGGTGGCGTGGGCGCGCACGCTTTCGGTCGACGTGGCCAGCACGTCGAGGCTGGCACCGGCGGCCAGCGCCGCATCGTTGCCGATGTTGGTGAGCGTGTGGTTGGCCACCTCGGCATTGGCGTAGACGAAGCCCAGCGACACACCGCCGTAGGCCTTGCCCTCACCTTCTGCCGCGGCGTCGTTGCTGGACTTGGCATCCAGCGTGAGGTTGCCGCCGGTGGTGATGCGGGCGCCGTTGCCGACGCGGGTGGAGACATCGGCCGCCGACGTGGCGCGCGGGTCCGCACCGACGACGGCCGCAAAGCCGCCGCCAGAGGTGTCTGCCGCCGCACGGGCTCCTCTGCCATTGGCGCTGCCGTTGGCGCCGATGTTGTGGCGCGCCTGCAGCGTGAGCGCGCCGCCGGCCATCAGAACGCTGCCCGCGTCGATCAAGGCGTCGACCCTGGGGTTGATGAGCGTGGTCGCCCGCGAGGTGCCCACGCCTGCGAGCGCACCGAAATTCTGGCCGTTGGCCGTCGCGCTGGCATCGCCCTCCGAACTGGCCAGCACGTTCACGTCGCCGGTGGTGTTGGCCTGGGCATTGGGGCCGATGCGGGCCGAGACCGCCGTGGACAGCAGTGCCGACACGGTGGTGTCCGAGCCCGCGCCCAGGCCGCCGGCCACGGCCCCGGCCTGCGCGCCCAGGCTCTGGTTGCTGCTGGCCAGCACGTCCAGCCCGGTGGCATTGACGAGCACGCCGTCGAAGGCCGCCGTGACGCTGCCGTTGGCCGTGACCTTGGAGCTGGTGATGCCGATGCCGACCAGGCTGCCGCCGAGGACCGCGGTGCGGGTCTGGGCCTGGCCCTTGGCGTCGGCGATGACGCTGACCTTGCCGCGCGCATCGACGCGCGCGCCGGCGCCGATGCGGGCGCTGGCGCTGCTGCCCAGGGTGGCGCTCACGTCCGCACCGCCAAAGCCGGTGCCCAGGGCCGAGGCGACGGCAGTGGTGTCGGCGAGGACGAGGGGCACACGGTCATCGACCGTGGCGCTGACGTTCACGTTGCGGGCGGTGACTCCGGCGTTGTCGATCACCGCGCTGACCGTGCTGGCACTGGTGGCGGTGGCGCCGGCAATGCTGACCGAGGCGGCGAGCAGGCCGCCGGTCACGGCCTCGCCGGTCATGCGGGCCGACAGGGTGGTGACCTGGCTTGCAGCCACGGTCAGATCGCCGCCGGCGCTCACTCCGCTTGGGCCGCCGGGGCCGGCATCGGTCAGGCTCGCCAGCACGTTGTTCTGCACCGAGCTGTTCACCTTGGAGGTGGTGTTGGCCACGGTGAGGCTGATCAGGCCGGCCACGGCCAGGGCCGTGTCCTCTGCCCGGGCATTGACGGTGTCGGTCGAGGCGGCCTTGACGTTGATGCTGCCGCCCGCCGTGAGCTGGCTGCCCTGCGCCTGTGCGCGCACCGTGCCAGCCACCGTGTTGCGGGCTTCGGTCACGTTGACGGCGAAGGCCGCAGCGATGAAGCCGACGCTGGCCGACAGCGACGCGGCCCGCTGCGAAGCCAGCAGCGTCGTGGTCTGGGTGGCCTGAATGTTGATGGCACCTGCCGCGCCGAGCACGCTGCCGGCCAGGGCCTCGGCGACCACGGTGTTGGCGATCAGATTGGTGGCGTTGCCGACCGGCACCGAGCCGCCCGCGCCGACGAAGCCGGCTGCCAGGTTGACCACGCCGCTCAAGCCCCGCGCCACGATCAGCGCGTTTTCGGTGGCTTGCAGGTTCACGCTGCCGCCCGTGGCCCGCAGGGTGGCGCCACTGCTGAAGGCCTGCACGGTGTTGCGGATCTCGTTGCTGGTGAAGGTCGCGCCCACGCTGATGGACGCACCGACAAAGCCGGCCGACAAGGCCCCCGCTCCGCCGCCGGCATCCGCGCCGATGGTCGAGCCGTCGCGCGCCGCGACGTTCAGGTCACCCGCCGTGGTGGTGAGCGTGGCGTTGCGGGCCGAAGCCTCCACCCAGTTGGTGATCACGTTGCTGGACTTGGCGCCAAGGCCCGAGGCTGCGGCGCCCACGTAGCCTGCGCCGATCGACACCGCACCGCCCAGGGAAAGGGCGTCGATGCTGGCTTGCTCGGTGGCCAGCACCGAGATGCCGGCGCCGGCCAGGACGGTCACTCCGTCGACCTTGGCCAGCAGCGTGTTGCCCACATTGTTGGTGCTCAGCCCGACGCCGATGGAAGCGCCCACGCCGACAAAGCCAGCGCCGATGCCGAAGGTGACGCCGCCGCTGTCCGACAGGATGGACGATGTGTCGCCCACCGCCACCTGGACCTGGCCCGTGGCGCGCAAGCTGGCGTCGCGGCCCGCGGCGGCCTCCACGGTGTTGGTGATGGTGTTGATGGACTGCGCCCCGTAGCCGGCCACGCCGATGCCCACATAGCCCGCACCCACGCCCAGCGCGCCGCCCAGCGACATCGCCTTGATCTGCGCGGTGGAGCTGGCCCGCAGGCCGATGTCGCCAGTCAAGGCCTCGACGCTGCTGCCGCCGGTCACGGTCGCGCTGACGATGTTGCCGACCTCGTTGTAGGCAAGGCCAGCCCCCACGGCCACCGAGACGCCGACATAGCCGGCGCCCAGGCCCACGCCGACCACACCGCCCTTGGAGGCGATGGTGGACGCATCGACGGCGTTGACCTCCACCTGGCTGGCGCGCACCGCACTGCCGCCGCTGATGCGGGCATCGATGATGTTGTGGATCTTGTTGCTGGAGTAGGAGGCCGCGACGGCCACGCCGACGCCCACCTGGCCAGCGCCCACGCCCAACTGGCCCGAGAGGGTCAGGGCCTCGATGTTCGCCGTCGAGCTGGCCTTGACCAGCAACGGCGCGTTGCCGGCCTCGACCGCCGTGCCCTCGATGGCGGCCGTGACGACGTTGGTCACCTCGTTGAGCGAGACCGCCGCGCCGATGGCGGCGGACACGCCCACCGCACCCGCGCCGACGCCGACCGCCACACCGCCGCCGGTGGCGACGATCCGTGCGTCGTCGAGGGCCTGGACGCTCAGGCCCAGCGACTTTACCCCCGAGCCGGTGGCCTGGGAGATCATGGCCTCGACCGCGTTGTGCACCGTGTTCTTGGAAGCCGCCCCGGCGCCGGCCACGGCGATGCCGACCTGACCCGCACCCACCGCCACGGCCCCGCCGATGGAGAAGGCGCGGATGCTGGCCGCCGCACGGGCCTCGACTGCCAGCGAGCCGCCCGCCGTCAGCGACGAGGCATCGATGCGCGCACGCACCCGGTTGCCGACATCGTTGATCGACAGGCCGACGCCGAGAGACACCGCCACGCCCTGCTGGCCCGCGCCAATGGCCACGGACACGCCGCCGCCATCCGCCCGGATGGCGCTGGTGTCGGCGGCCTGGATCGAGGCCGAACCGCTGACGCGCACGGCGCTGCCGTTGCGCACTGCCGCGTCAACCCCCACCGCGATGTTGTTCGCCGAGCCCGCACCGGCCCCGCCTATGCCCACGCCCGAGCTGCCGCCGCCCACGCCGATGCTGCCGCCAATGGTGAGCGCGTCAATCGTGGCGGCCTCGGTGGCCGTCACGCTCAGGCCCAGGCCGCCGTCCACGGTGCTGGCGTCGATGGCTGCGACCACCGCGCCCGACACGTCGTTCTGCGCCGCCGCAATGCCGATGGACACGCCCACCGAGCCGCTCTTGCCCACACCCACGCCGATGCCCACGCCGCCGCCGTTGGCGACGATGGTGGAGCCGTCGCGTGCGCTCAGCACGATGTCGCGTCCGGCCGTGATGGCCGAAGCGCCGTTGGCGCGCCGGCTGTTGCTGATCACGGCAGCCACGTCGGTGCTGACCGTGTTGCCCGAGCCCGCGCCGGCCAGGGCGATGCCCACGCCGCCGCCGCCGCTGGCGCCCACCGCCACGGCGCCGCCGATCGTCAGCGCCGAGATGCGGGCCGCCTCGACGGCGTCGAGCCGCACGCCACCGATGGCGGTGACGGTCGACGCGTCGACGTCCGCATGGACCCGGTTGGTGATCTTGTTGATCGCCACCGCCACGCCCAGCGACACCGCCGCGTTGTTGCCGCTGCCGCCGGCCGCCACGGCAATGCCCACGCCGCCGCTGTTGGCGGTGATCGAGGATGCATCGGCCGCGTGCAGTGACAGGTCCGCGCCGGTGCTGATGTCGGAGCCGTTGACGACCCGGGCCTCGACCGTGTTGTTGACCGTATTGCCCGAGCCGGCACCGGCAAAGCCGATGCCCTTGCCGCCGCTGCCGCCCGCCGCGAGCGAAATCGCGCCGCCCACCGCAAAGCTCTGCAGCGTGGTGGCCGAATCGGCACTCAGCGAGACGCCGTCGGCCGCGCGGACCTTGGCGCCGCTCGTTTCGGCCCGCACCACGTTGTCGATCAGATTGACCGCCACGCCAATGCCGAACGAGGCCTTGAGCGAACTGTTGTTGTTGCCCCCGCCGCCGCCCTTGGCGTTGCTGGGGATGGCCAGCGCGATGGAGCCGGCGATGCTGAGCAGATCGCTCACGCCATTGGCGCGCAGCTTGACGGCCTGAGCGGGCGCGGCAGGGAGGTTGTTCTGGTTGATCCTGGCGCCGTCCTTGACCGTCGCCTGGATGTCGTTCTTGATGACGGACACGGCCACCGAGCCGGCCACCGAGATGCCCTGCGAGAGCGAGCCGCCAGCGGCGGCCAGCACCATCTTCTGCTTGCCGTCCGCGCCGATCAGCATGCCGTTGCCGCTCAGCGTGTTGCCCCCATTGCTGGTGGCGGCGCCGTTGCCGGCAGCATCCACTTCCGCGCCCGCACCGACCTCGGCCTTGACGGTCTGGGTCAGCACAGCCAGGCCCAGCGAGGCGCTGATGCCGGCCTTCTTGCCGAAGGAGGCCGAGCCACCGACGACGATCACGTCCTGCGCGTCGCGTGCGTCGAGCACCAGGTTGCCCGTGGTGCGGATCTTGGCGCCGGCGCCGATCAGGGCCTGGGCGTCACTGGTCTGGAACTGCACCGCGCCGGAACCGGCGATGCCGTATTTCTGTGTGGCCACGCCCACGCTGGCGGCCACGGAGATGACACGCTCGCTGGCATTGGCAGTGACGCGCACGTCGCCTGTGGCGTTGACTTGCACGCCCGCGCCGACCTCGGCCCGCACGGTGTTGCTGGTCACGCCCACGTCCACGCCCGCACCCACACCGAGCTTGGCTGCAATGCTCACGCCGCCAGCCGCCGAGACCAGCATCAACGAGCTGTCACCCTGCACGCTCACGCCGCCGCTGGTCGTGCTCACCACGCTGCCGGTGTCGAGCTTGGCACGGGTGTCGAAGTCAGCCAGGTTCAGCTCCACCGCGCCGGCAATGGCGCTGCCGCCGTTCTCCTTGGTGCTCGCCCCCGCGCCGCCGGCCGCGAAGGACCACAGCGAGGCTTCGTTCTCGGCATTGACGAGCAGCGAGCCAGCCGTGACTTGCGCATCCTTGATCGAGGCCAGCACGGTGCGGCCGCGGCCGCTGGCGTCGCGGCGCATGTCGTTCATCGTGAATGCGCCGGCAATCGCCAGGCCGCCACGCTCGTTGGAGTCTTTCGGGCTGAGCTGCGCGGCCACGGCGCCGGCCACGGCCACGCTGAGCGTGTCGGCGCTGGCGGTGACGCGGGCGGCGTCGGCCGCAGTCACGCGCACATGGTCGGACACGGTGGCCGTGGTGCTGTCGTCGTGCAAGTCGTTGATCGTGACCGAGCCCGAGATGCCGATGCCGCCGCGCTTGTTGGCCTCGTCGACCTGCTTCTGGCCCTTGCCGGCGTCTTCGCTCTGGCCATCGGGGGCGCGGAAGATGGACACCACCTCCTCGACGAAATTGGCGCCGCCGCCACCGGCCCCACCACCACCTCCACCTCCACCGCCACCACCGCCGCCCGCATCCTTCTTCTTGTCGTTGCCCTGTCCCTTGGCAATCGCCGCAGCCACCGTCACGGTGAAGGCCTTCTCGTGGGTCGCCGCGTTGACGTCAAGAGCCTTGCCGGCCGTGATGGCGCCCGCTGGGCGGGCCACGCTGCCATTGAGCCGATTGCCGATGTAGGCCGCCGTCTCGTTGGTGAAGGCGTTCCAGGCCAGCGAGGCGCCCACGCCCTTCTCGCCCTGGCTGGTGGAGCCGGTGATGATCACTGCCAGGATGTCGTGCGTGGCCTCGACCTTGACCGCACCGCCGCTGAGCACGGTGGCGCTGTCTTCGATGCCGGCCACGCTGTGGTTGGACAGCCCGTGGTAGCCCACCGCGCCCGCGAGCGAAATCTGCCCGGCCGAGACGCCCTGCTTGACGTAGCTCACCAGCATGCCCACCGTGGCGGCATCGACCGACACGTCGCCGCCTGCCGAAATGCGCGCCCCATCGCGCACGATGGCTTCGGCCGTGTTGCCGACCTTGGCGTAGCTGAAGGCACCGCCCGCGCCGACCTTCTCGGACTGCACGCTCGGGCCCACGAACTGCGACAGCCCGGCCATGCCGACGGCGTGGATGGTTTCGACCTTGCCCTTGGCCTCCACGCTGACGGTCTGGGTGACGGCACCGACAGCGCCGCCCTGGTTGATGCGCGCACCCTCGCCGATCCAGGCCTTGGCGGCGTTGTCGAGATAGACCAGGTCCACCGAGCCCGAGACGGCCAGCTTGCCGTCCACCTTGGACTTGGTGCCGTCGCCGTTGTTGACCTCGTCCGCGTCGCCCGCCTCGGCGGCCGCGCCGACGAAGGTGGTGGTGAGGTTCTCGGCGATGCCCAGGTTGGAATTGAGGTAGCTGGATGCGTCACCCAACAGCCCCATGGCCGCGGTCTGGCGGGTGATGAAGCTGTCGAGCTCCTCCAGGGTTTCGAAGTCGAAGCCGAGCTGGTTCACGTCGGGCAGCACGCCCCGGTCGACGTGGGTGATCAGGTCGCCAAAGGCTTCGTCCAGCAGCTGGCGGTTGAGCCGGGTGCGCGCGTCACCGGTGGGGTTGCTGGCCAGCAGCGCCAGGGCCTGGGCCGACAGGGTGATGCCGGCAAAGCGTTCGTTGCTGTAGAGGGACTGGACCGTGGAGATGAGGCCGTTGAACGCGCTCAGCAGCAGATCCTGCAGCTGGGCGTCGGTGGTGGCGGCGCTGGCCAGCGCGGTGCGGGTGGCCACGTCGAAGCTGCCCCACAGCCACAGAGAGAGCGGGTCGGCCTGGGCCGCGAGCTTGGCCGCCAGCGCGCGGGCGTCCACGAAGTCGCCATAGCTGAACAGCGGCGTGGTCTGCAGCGTGCCGAAGAAGGTGATGAGCTTGGTGAAGTCGCGCAGCGGCTGGTTGTTGAACGGGAAGCTGGCGTCGGACGAGACCTTGAGCGCGCCGCTGGCATCGACGCCCGCCGTGCTGAGGATGCTGGCGTTGGCGTGGTTGCTCAGGTCGAGGTAGGAGACGGCGCCGCCGAAGGAGATCTCGGTCTTGGTGCGCGCCGAGCCGATGGCGACGTTGCGCGGCACGTCCAGCGCCGAGGCGGTGACGCTGAGCGCGCCGGTGACCTTGACCCGGGCGTTCAGGCCGATCTGGGCGTCGGCACTGTTGCTGCCCGCGGAGTAGGCCACGCCGGCCGACACGCCCAGCGTGCCGGGGTTCTGGCGTGAGCCGCCCAGTGCGCTGTTGAACTTGTCGGAGAGCGCGGGGACCTTGGACGCCAGCTGCTCCAGCGCCGGTTTCTGCCGCACGTTGGAGCTGGCCACCGTGCTGTGTTGGACGAACTCGGAGCTGGCGCTGATCGTCGTGTCGCCCAGGGCCGTGAGGTCGCCGTCCACCTGGGCGCGGCTGGCCGAGTCGGTCAGGCTGACCGCCACGGCAATGCCGATGGCCTGGTTCTTGGCCGTGCCGGTCTTGTCCACGGGGTTGTACAGGCCCGGCTGCACCACCTTGCTGCGCGCCGCGACGTCGAAGTTGTTGTCCACCTTGGAGCCGATGTCGACCTTGACGGCGCTGACCGAGGCGCCCTCGGCCACCAGGGCCTGGGCGTCGGAGCTGGCCTTGCCCACGGCCACGGTGACGGCCGGGCCGGGCGTCTTGAGGCCCTTGAGGGTCTGAAGGGCCGTGCCGCCCGCGCCGCCCCCCGCGCCACTTCCGGTGGCGAAGATCAGCCCGGACGAGACCTGCACCTCGGACTGCATCAGGTTGGTGACGCGCGCGTTCAAGGCGAAGTCGCCCCCGGCGCGCACGGTGACACCGTTGGCCAGGGTCGCGGTGGCCTGGCCATCGGACTTGGCATAGCTCGCGCCCAGCACGTACGAGGGCATGCTGATGCGGGCGCTGGAGGTGCTGTTGGCCTCGATGCCGACCTTGCCGGCCGACTCGATCAGGGTGTTACCCACCAGGGCCAGCGTGGCGGTGGAGCTGGACTCGAAGCCGTTGAAGAACAGGTACTTGCCGAGCAGGGAGGCCTGCTGGAGCAGGCCGGTGGTGATGTCGCCCACGCGAATCACCGTGCCAAAGGGGTTGCCTAGCGAATCCACGGCCTGCACCGGGATGTTCTCGGGCAGCACCGAGGTCAGCAACTGCTTGACGATGGCCAGGCCGCGGATGGTCTCGTTGACGAGGGCATCGCGCGGCGACAGGGTGAGGGTGTCGCCGGTGATGTCGGCGATCGTGTAGAACTCGTTGTCGTTGAACTGCGAGCCGATGACCTTGATCTCTTGCCCGATGTCGAAGCTGTCGGCGATCCAGCTGCCCGAGCTGCGCGTGATCGTGGCGGGTGCGCTGGCCGTGCGGTTGGTGAAGGTCAGCGTGGTGGTGCCGAACTCGCTGAGGCTGGCGACCTCCTGCCCGGCCAGATAGCTGCCCAGGCCGGCGCTGAAGACGTCGTAGCCAGCGAACTTGTTGGTCGAGGCGTCCGAAACCAGGTCGACCGTGCCGGCCTTGATCGTGGCGCCGCTGAGCAGCAGGCTGGACTCGGCACCGCGTTGCTTGAACGGCGCCACCAGGCCCAGGCCGAAGGTGGCGTCGATGCCCGCCTGCGCGATCAGGCGCACCGCGCCGCCGCTGAAACCGGCGTCGGCCTGAGCCAGCACGCGGCTGCCGGGGCCGATGTCGATGCTCGTGGCATTGACCGTCAACGCGCCGGAGTTCCCGACCGACGTCGCCGTGGCCGGGTCCGCGCCCGCCGCGACGGTCCGCGTGCTGATCGTGGCCGGCGTCGCGCCGTTGACCCGCACCGAGAGGGCATCGCCCACACCGTCGGGCGCGGCAAAGGTGACCCGTGAGCCCGGCGCGTAGCCGCTGCCCGCATTGATGAGCGTGGCCGTGGGCTTGCCGGCGGCATCGACGGTGATGTTGACCGTCATGCCGCTGCCGGTGCCGCTGGCGGCAGCCACCCCGGTGTAGCTCTGGCCTGGCGTCCAGGCGATGCTGGTGAGCTGGCGGGTCTGGCCGTTGGTCAGGACGATGGCCTGGATGGTGTCGCCACCACCGACGGGCGGCTTGAAGCTCAGGCCGTCGCCCGGCAGATAGCCGCTGCCGATGTCGAGCAGCTCGATGCTGGGCAGGCCGGTGTTGTCGGTGGTGATGCGGGCGGAGAGGCCCGTGCCCGCGCCCGTGGTGGCGGTGGGCGCGAGGTTGTTGAAGCTCTGGTTGGGCAGCCAGTTGATGCTGAGCACCTGCTGGGCCACGGTGGCGCTGATCGTCACGACGATGGGCGTGCCGACGCCGTCGGGGGCTTCGATCGTGAGGGTGTCGCCCACGGCATAGCCAAAGCCCAGGTCCTGGCTGGCGCTGACGACCGGCTTGCCGTCAACGCCCACATCGATGCGTACGCCCATGCCGGTGCCCGTGCCCGAGGTGTCCGCATGGGGCGCGGTGAGGTAGGTCTGGCTCGCGGTCCACTTGACGAAGTCATTGGCCAGCGTGGGCTGCGTGAACGCCGGGCGCACCTGCATCGTCACCGGGTTGCCCACACCATCGGGCGCCACGAAGCTGACCGTGTCGCCGACCGCATAGCCCGTTCCTGCATTCACCAACGTGGCGCGTGGAATCCCGCCGGCGTCGACCACCACCCTCACCGTCATGCCCGCACCCGTGCCCACGGCGGCCGTCGCCGTGGACGAGGTGCTGGCGGTCAGGCTGGCGTAGGTCTGCCCGGGCGTCCAGTGCAGGTAGCGTGTGGGCTGGGTGGTCTGCTGGATCGCCGGGCTCTCCAGCACTTCGATCCGCACGGCCTGGCCCACGCCGTCGGGTGCGGCAAAGCTGACCACGTCGCCCGGCAGGTAGCCGATGCCCGGCTTGAGCACGGTGGCCACAGGCACGCCGTCCGCACCCACGGAGATGCTGGCGCGCATGCCGGTGCCGCTGCCCGTCGCGTTGGCGGCGGCCAGGTTGGCCCAGGTGCGCGCGGGGGTCCAGCCACCATGGGGCAGCTGGGCCTGATCGTCGATGGCCGGGCCGGCGGTGACGGAGCCGGAGGCATCGACCCGCAGGCCGTTCGGAGCCTGGATGTCGCGCAGGGCCAGGTTGTCGCTGTCCGACACCTGGATCAGGGCGACGAAGGACGGCGCCAGTGCATCGACGCGCAGGCTGTCCTGGCCCGCGCCGGTGTCCAGGTCGAGCCGGGTGAACGAGGCGTTGGCGAAGTTGACCGGCCCGAAAGTCGGCGTGGCCTGGTCGTCCAGCAGCTGGCTGCTTCCACCACCCAGGTCGCGCAGGCGCAGGGCGTTGTCGGCACCGCCGGTGGCGATGGCCAGGATGTCTGCCCCGCCGCGGCCGTCCAAGACGCCGCTGAACGATCCTCCGGGTGAGACGCTGAACGTGTCGACACCCGAGGCGCTGCCCAGCAGGTTTTCCACCGCGCTGAAGCCGAACGTGGCGAGCAGATTGCCCGGAGCATGGGCCGATCCCGAGTCCGCGCCCGTGATCGACCAGAGCATGTCGCCACCTTCGTAGGCGAGGCTGTCGCTGCCCGCGCCGCCGCTGACCGAGGCCGCCACGTTCAGGCCCTTCAGGGTGATGCTGTCGTCTCCCTCGCCGCCATCAGCGACCACAGAGGTGACGCCCAGGCCACCCCCGCCAAACTGCTGGGTCAACCCGCCGACGCTGACATTGACGACCACTCCCACGGTGGCCGTGCCGACTTGCTCGACCCGGACCTGGTCAGCGCCGCCCGTGAGGTTGAGCGTGAGCGTGCCTGCGGGGCTCAGCGTGGCCAGGTCGCCCGCCAGCAGCAGGCGCGGCTCCAGCGCCTCGAAGCGCACCGCCGCCTGCGGGGCGGCCGCGTGCGGCTTGAGGACAGCCAGCGCCTCGCGGAGTTGGCGGGTCAGGCCGTGCAGCAGCGGGCGGGGCGAAGGGCGACGGGACATGGCAACACTCCAGGCGGAGCCTGTCGCGCATGCCGCGCAGGCCCGTGACGGAGCGCCGGTGACGGGCGCGCTGGCCCGTCCCAGCGCTGCAGAAGATTCAGGCGTTGGTTCGGGCGCCGGCCCACCGGCGTTGCTGCCACAGGCAGCCCGACATCAGCGCGAGGGCGGTCAGCGACAGCGGGCCGCTGCCCACCACCGGCAAGGGATTGGCCGCTGTGGGCGCCAGCACCGTGAGCGTGCCCGACAGCGATTCCCGGTCGTAGACGCCCTGGGTGACGTTGGGGTCCGAGAAGTCGGTGAAGTCGTTGACGAAGCTCACCAGCGTGTCGCCGGGTGTCGCCGTGGCCTTGATGTCGAAGAACAGCGTGAAGAGCCGGGCGTCGCCATTGAGGCTTCCATTGCTCGTCATCAGAAAGAGCGAGAACAGCGCCGTCGTGCCGTCGTCGGCGATCTGGACGGGCGAACTGCAGATGTCGGGCGAGGCCGCGCAGTCGTCGGCCACACCGGCGAAGCTCAGCAGGCTGGAATCAAAACTGAAGGTCAAGGCGGCAGCGTCCAAGCCGCTCAGACCGGACTCGCTGAAGCTCAGCGACACCTGCTCGCCGGCCAGGCCCGCGCGGTGCCCCCCCACCGTGTACGCGCCCAGGCCCACCACCCCGGCCTGCGAGGCGGCGCTGGCCACCAGCAGGCACGCGGCCAGGCCCCAGTGCCACAACCCCGACATCGTCCGATCCATCATTCCTCGCATGGTGCTTGCTCCCGGGCGTCGAACTTTCATGTGGCCCGCGCGCGCTGATCGGCCGTGCTGGGCAGACGTGCGACAGCTGTGGCGGGCATGCGGCGGATGGTGGCCGGAGCCCGCAGCGCCGTGCTTGAAGCAACCTGAACCAACCTGAACCAAGCTGAACGGCAGCGCCCAAAAGCCCACGGAACCCCTCGTTCAGGGGGGATTGGCTGGCCCTATGCTGTGAACCCGCACACCGACTCTTGAGGTCTTCGAATTGGGCGACATCGATCCGATGCGGGCTTTGACCAGCGAACGCTGGGCGCTCGATCCGCAGGCGCGACGGCTGATGCGGGGCGACGAGGTCACCGCCGTCGGCGAGCGCGCCTTCGACCTGCTGCTGGTGCTGGCCCGCTCACCGGGCCAGGTGGTGCCGACGGACACGCTGCTGAGCCAGGTCTGGCCGGGCCGCGTGATCGAGGACAACAACCTGCACGTGCACATGGCCGCCCTGCGCCGCGTGCTCGGGAACGACGCGATCCGCACGGTGCGCGGCCAGGGCTATCAGCTCACGCAGGCGATACGGCTGCCGGAGTCGGCCCTGGCACCGTCCGCGGGCTCGGCGCGCAATGCCGATCTGCTGCCAACGCCAGCGGCGCCGCACGCCGGCAATCTGCCGCAGGGCGGCCTTGCCTTGATCGGGCGCGACGCCGAGTTGCACGCCTTGCTGGCCACGCTGGACGCGCAACGCAGCGTCACCGTCACGGGCCCCGCAGGCGTTGGCAAGACCAGTCTGGCCGTGGCAGCCGCGCAGCAGATGCAATTGCGTGCGGCGGATCGACCTGCGGGCCTGGCGGTCTGGCTGGTGGAGCTGGCGGGGGTGGCCGTCGGCACGCCGGTGGCCGAGGCGGTGGCGCGCACGCTGGGCATCACCCTGCCCGGCCTGCAGCGTGCCCAGGATGAGCTGGTGGACGTGCTGCGCGCCCGGCGCCTGCTGCTGTTGCTGGACAACTGCGAGCATCGGGCCAAGGAGGTGTCGACCCTGGCCTACGCGCTGGCACGCAACACGGACGGGGTGACCGTGCTCGTCACCAGCCAGTTGCCGCTGCAGCACCGCAGCGAGCGCCTGTTCAGGCTGGAGCCGCTGGCCGTGCCGTCGGCCGCGACGCCGGCCCACGAGCTGCGCGCCGCGGGGTCGGTCGCGCTGTTCTGCGCGCGCCTGGGCGAGCGGACCTTCGCCAGCGACCGGGCCACCGACGACGAGGCCTCGCTGCGAGACATTGCCGCGATCTGCCAGGGCCTGGACGGCCTGCCGCTGGCGCTGGAGCTGGCGGCCGCCCGCGTGCCGCTGCTGGGGCTGGCAGGCGTGCGCCAGCGCCTGGGCGCGCAGCTCAAGCTGCTCAGCGGCGGGCGGCGCGAGGCGCCCGCACGCCAGCAGACCCTGCGCGCCGCGATCCAGTGGAGCCATGCCCTGCTGGACGAGACCGAGCGCCAGGCGCTGCGCCGCCTGAGCGTGTTCGCCGGCGGGTTCACGCTGGGCCTGGCGCAACAGGTGATCGCCGACCCGGCGAACGGCCACGAACCCGACGACGACTGGGCCGCGCTGAACTCGTTGCAGAGCCTGCTGGACAAGTCCCTGATCGTGCGCCACGCCAACGGCTGGGCCGCGGACAAGGCCGCGGCGCCCCGCCTGCGCCTGCTGGAAAGCACGCGCAGCTTCGCCGGCGAACAGTTGCGCGAGTCAGGTGAACAGAGACTGATGACGCAGCGCCTGGCTCAGGCCATGCATCGCCTCTTCGTGCGCAGCGACGGGCCACGCGAGATGGATCCGAGCCTGGATGAAACCGAGGCGCGCACCCCCGATCTCGACAACCTGCGCGCTGCGCTGGATGCGCTGAGCGCCCAGCCCGAGCACGCCCTCACCTGGATCGAGCTCACCGGCGTGTCGGCCTGGATCTGGTCGCGGCTGGGGCTGCGCGCCGAGGGCCTGCGCCGCTGCCGCCAGGCGCTGCAGCGCGTCGATGCGCAGACACCCGCTGCGCTGGAGGCACGCCTGCAGCTCGCCTGGGCCACGCTCGCCTACCGCCGGGGCGCAGACGGCGACGCGGCGGCCGCCTCACGCGCGGCCGAGCTCTATCAGGGCCTGGGCGACCGGCTCGGCCGCTTCAGGGCCTTGTCGGTGCTGGCCTTCATCCTGGCGCTCGAAGGCAATCAGCCGGCCTGCGAGACCGCGCTGGAGGACTTGGCCGACAGCTTCGACCCGACCTGGGGGCTGCTGCAGTGGGGGGCCTACCACTGGACGCTGGGCGCCTGCCTGGCGCAGTTCGACCGCTGGGACGAGGTGTTGGCGATCGGCGGGTCCGCCATGCAGCGGATGGCGGCCGGCGGCCAGGCCAGTTGGATGGCGGTGGGCTGGAGCGGCTATGCACAGGTGCGGGCCGCATTGGGCGATCACGCCACTGCCGTGTCGAATGCGCAAACGGCGGTGGACATGATCCGCCAGCACCAGGTGAGAGGCCGACTGGGCATGGCCCTGGGTGATCTGTCGGCCTTCCTGGTCGAACTGGGCCGCATCGATGAAGCCCTGCCCCTGGCCCGAGAGGCCGTCGCACTGCGGGCCACGGACGGCACGCTGGGCCTGCAACTGGATCAGCTCGCCCGCCTGGCCTGCGCGCGAGGGCGCTTGCGCGAAGCGGCGCTGGCCCTGGGCCGTGCCGATGCCCACCACGCCCCCCGGGGCGGCCGGCGTGACCGCTATCTGCAGGACCCGATGCGGCTGGCCAATGCGGCCGTGGCCGAAGCCCTGCCTGCCGACGAGGTGGCGCTGCTGCGCGCACGCGGTGCATGCATGGGCGACGATGAAGTGGCCCGATTGACCGTGAGCGATTGATGGCGCCGGGCCAACCGCTTTCCATCAGGCCGGCCGACCTGCCCCTGGCCAGCCTGTGGCGCTGGGAAGCCGACCGTGGCGCCCAGGTCTTCATGACCCAGCCGGTGGGCGGCGGCGCGGTGCAGACCCTGACCTGGGGGCAGGCCGCCGATGAGGTGCGTCGCATGGCAGCCTGGCTGCAGGCGCAGGCCTGGCCGGCCGGCAGCCGGGTCGCCATCCTGGGCAAGAACAGCGCCCACTGGATGCTGGCCGACCTGGCGATCTGGGCGGCCGGGCATGTGTCGGTGCCCGTCTACCCCACGCTGGGTACGCAGGCGCTGGCCCATGTGCTCGAGCACAGCGAGGCCCGCGCCTGTTTCGTCGGCAAGCTCGACAGCACGCAGGCCCTGCTGGAGGGGCGCCCCGCCGGCCTGCCGCTGATCACCCTGCCCCTGGCGCCGCCGCTGCCGGGCGCGCTGGCCTGGGCCACCCTGTGCGCGGCCCACGCCCCGCTGCGCGGCCAGCCCACGCGCCTGCCCGACGAGCTGGCGACGCTGATCTACACCTCGGGCACCACGGGTGAACCCAAGGGCGTCATGCACAGCTTCGGCGCCTTGGCCTGGACCCTGGATTGCGCCCTGCAGCGCCGCGCCCTCCGGGCGGACGAGCGCTTCCTGTCCTACCTGCCCCTGGCCCACATCGCCGAGCGCATGCTGATCGAACAGGGTGGGCTGCGCTCAGGGGGGCAGATCTTCTTTGCCGAGTCGCTCGACACTTTCATGGCCGACCTGCAGCGCGCGCGGCCGACGATCTTCCTGTCGGTGCCGCGCCTGTGGCTCAAGTTCCAGCAAGGCGTGGGCGACAAGCTCCCCGCGGCCACGCTGGCGCGGCTGTTGCGCGTCCCGCTGCTGGGGCGGCTGATGGCGCGCAAGGTGCTGACCGGGCTCGGGCTGGACCGTTGCCGCATCGCCATCACCGGCGCCGCGCCCATGCCCGGCGGCTGCCTGGGCTGGTGGAGAGCGCTGGGGCTGGACCTGGTGGAGGTGTACGGCCTGACCGAGACCTGCGGCCTCACCCACGGCACCCCGCCGGGCAGCTTCATGCCGGGCACCGTCGGCACGGTCTACGCCGGCGTGCACAGCCGCATCGACGCCGACACGGGGGAAATCCAGGTGCGAAGCCCCGGGCTGATGCTGGGCTATTTCAAGCAGCCTGAAGCGACTGCCCAGGTGATGACGACAGACGGCTGGCTGCGCACCGGCGACCAGGGCCGGGTCGAAGCCGACGGCAGCCTGCGCGTCACCGGCCGGCTGGTGGACACCTTCAAGACCAGCAAGGGTCAGTTCATCGCTCCCGCGCTGATCGAGGGCCGGCTCGCCACGCATCCCGACATCGAAACCTGCATGGTGACCGGCTGGGGTCTGGACCAGCCGCTGGGCCTGGTGCTGCTGTCACCCGCCGCCGTTCAGCGCGCGAGCGATCCGGCGCAGCGGGCGACGCTGCTGCAATCGCTCGGCGAGCACCTGCTCGCCCTGAACGCCAAGCTGAATCGCCACGAGCAGCTGTGCTGCCTGGCGCTGCTGTCGACCCCCTGGACGCCGGAGAGCGGCCTGGTGACACCGACCCTCAAGATCCGCAGGGCCCAGGTCGATGCGACGTTCAGCGGCCGTTACCGCGCCTGGGCTGCCGGGCCCGACGCCGTCGTCTGGGCCGAGCCCACCGCTCGTTTCGGGCCGTGAACATGCCTGCATGCAACTGTTGAGCGAGTGCTGCAGCTGAACACGGGGTAATCCAGCCGGCCGCCCCGCCCCGTCCTGTCCTGCGTTTGCTTCTGGGTGGGCAGCAGCATGTCCCGGTAAAGGCTGGCGCCGCGCTGGTGGTGAGCCCACGGCCCGGTGCGCGCTGATCGACAGGTTTGCCATTGCCACGTCGGATGAGTGCGCTGCCGCACGGTTGTACCGAGGCAACTGCCACATCATCAGCCAGGCAGCCGGGCAGATCCATCGTGTGAAGCGCAGCCCACTGCTCCCTGTACCTGCGTGCCCCGCCGGGTTGTCGCCATCCGAGCGCCGATGACCGCTGCGGCTGCACGGCTATCCCTGCCTACCAGACCCCTTGGAGAAGCGACCATGACGGCATCACGCAAGGCCCTGGCTGCAACGCTGGTGCTTGGCCTCACGGGCTGCGGCTACAACAGCCTTCAAACCACCGATGAGCAGGTCAAGGCGAGTTGGTCGGAGGTGATCAACCAGTACCAGCGCCGCTCCGACCTCGTGCCCAATCTCGTCAACACGGTCAAGGGCGAAGCGAAGTTCGAGCAGGACACGCTGACCAAGGTGGTGGAAGCACGGGCTCGGGCCACGTCCATTCAGGCGACGCCGGAGCTGGTCAACGACCCGGAGGCACTGCAGAAATTCCAGCAGGCGCAAGGCCAGCTGACGGGCGCCTTGTCGCGCTTGATGGTCGTCTCGGAGAACTACCCGAGCCTGCGAGCCAACCAGGGCTTCCGCGATCTGTCGGCGCAGCTCGAAGGTACCGAGAACCGCATCACGGTGGCGCGCAACCGCTACATCAAGTCGGTCCAGGACTACAACGTGACGGTGCGCGCCTTCCCGTCCAACCTGACCGCGATGGCCATGGGCTACAAGCAAAAGCCGAATTTCGCCGTCGAGAACGAGAAGGAGATCGCCAGGCCGCCAAGCGTCAGCTTCGAGGCCCAGCCGGCGGCCCCCGAGGCATCCCGGTGAACCTCGGCCAGCCCACCGGCGCGCTGGCTCGCGCGATGCTGCTGGGCTGCGTACTCGGCGGCGCCATCTCGGCTGCAGCACAGCTGCCCGTGCCGGCCTTGACCGGCCATGTGGTCGACCAGACCGCCACATTCAGCGCCGAACAGAAGGCCAGCCTGGAGCAGGTCTTGACCGCGTTCGAGGCCCGCAAGGGCAGCCAGCTGGCCGTGCTGGTGGTCGCCTCCACCGCGCCGGAAGAAGTCGAACAGTTCGCCCTGCGCGTGGCCGAGCAATGGAAGCTGGGGCGCCAGAAGGTCGACGACGGGGCCGTCCTCGTGGTCGCCAGGAATGATCGTGCGCTGCGCATCGAGGTCGGCTACGGGCTCGAAGGTGCACTCACCGACGTCACCAGCAAACGCATCATCAGCGAGACCATCCTGCCGCGCTTCCAAAGCCAGGACTTCGTCGGCGGCATCACGGCCGGGGTCGCCCAGATGATGGGCGTTGTTGACGGCGAGCCCTTGCCCGAGGTCCATCCGCAGCCCGCCACGCGCGGCGGCAATATGCAGCAGTACGCGCCGGTGCTGTTCATCGTTGCGCTGGCGGTGGGCAGCGTGTTGCGCGCAACGCTGGGCAAGGTGACTGGGGCCTTGGTCACCGGCGGCGCCGTGGCGCTGGTGGCCTGGTTCCTCGTCGGCGCGCTGTCGATGGCCTTGTTCGCCGGTGTGCTCGCGCTGCTCATCACCTTGACCGGCTTCGGCCTCGGCCGGCACGGGCTGGGTGGCTACTACGGCGGAGGTGGGCGCGGTGGCGGCGGTGGTGGCGGTGGGTTCAGCGGTGGCGGCGGTGGCTTCGGCGGCGGCGGTGCGTCGGGGAGGTGGTAGGCATGGACCTTCGGCGCATCCTGAAGCATTTGCTGACGACCGATGGGCGGGTCGCCCGGGCCTTTCCACACGGCACCCTGCTTGCCATCGAGAAGTCGATCCAGGCCAGCGAGTCCGCGCACGAGGGCGAGATCCGGTTCGTGGTCGAGGGTGGACTGGATGGCCGGCCGCTGTTCAAGGGGCAGTCGGCCCATGACCGAGCAATCGATTTGTTCGCGCAGCTGCGGGTGTGGGACACCCAGGCCAACACCGGCCTGTTGATCTATGTGCTGCTCGCAGACCGCGCGGTGGAGATCGTGGCCGATCGAGGTCTGCACGCCAAAGTCGGTTCACAGGCATGGCGCAAGGTTTGCGCCCAAATGGAAGCTGCGTTCAAACGGGCGGACTTCGAAGGGGGCGTTCTCGGCGGTATCCAGGCCGTGACTCAGCACCTGCTGCAGCACTTCCCGGCTGGCGACCGCAGTGGCAATGAATTGCCAGACAAGCCCGTGCTGCTTTGAGGATGGCCGGCGTTGAATGCCTTGCTGCGCCGAGCCTCTCCCGCCGCAGGCTGCCGCGCATGACTGAACGCATCAGGTCGTTGCCTATCTCGACACGCCCTTTCTGGCGGGAGCGCGACATGCAGACACGTTTCGACGATGACGATCGCCGCCATGCAGCCCGCACGCCGCGCCTCTTTCCGGCGTGGGGTGGGGTGCGAGAGGCGGCCTGACGACCCTGCCGCCACGCGGCCAGGTCGCAACGCGAATGAGCTTGGCCGCAGCTTCCAGCGCCTGGATCCAACGCAGGTAGACGCATGAACCAAGAGCACCAAGAGCACCGGAGTCCCGCGGTCTATACCTGCCCCATGCATCCCGAGATCCGGCAGGACGCCCCGGGGCGCTGCCCCAAATGCGGCATGACACTGGAACCGGTGCTGCCGGAGCTGGAGGCCGACGAGAACCCCGAGCTGAAGGACTTTCAGCGGCGCTTCTGGTGGACGCCGCCATTGACGGCCGTCGTGACTTTTCTCGCCATGGCCGGGCATGGCCTGCAGTGGTTCGAGATGGGGGTGCAGAGCTGGGTCGAGCTGGCATTGGCGCTGCCGGTGGTGCTCTGGGCCGGCTGGCCGTTCTTCGCACGCGGCGCTCGGTCGGTGCTGAGCCGCAGCCCGAACATGTGGACGCTGATCAGCCTCGGTACCGGCGCGGCCTTCGTCTACAGCGTTGTCGCCACGGTGGCGCCGCAGCTGTTCCCCGCGTCCTTGCAGTCGATGGGCCGGGTGTCGGTCTACTTCGAGGCGGCGGCCGTCATCATCTCGCTGACCCTGCTCGGCCAGATCCTGGAGCTGAAGGCGCGCTCGCAGACCTCGGCGGCGATCAAGTCGCTGCTGGGGCTGGCGCCCAAGACGGCGCGGCGCATCGATGCACAAGGCCAGGAGAGCGACGTCCCGCTGGCCCATGTGCACGTGGGTGACCTGCTGCGGGTGCGCCCCGGCGAGAAGGTGCCGGTGGACGGTGTCGTCGTGGAGGGACGCAGCGCCGTCGACGAGGCCATGCTGACCGGCGAGCCTGTGCCCATCGTCAAGAACCCGGGCGACAAGCTCATCGGCGCGACGCTCAACACCAACGGCGCGCTGGTCATGCGCTCCGAGCGCGTCGGCTCGGCCACGATGCTGGCGCAGATCGTCCAGATGGTGGCGTTGGCCCAGCGCTCCCGAGCGCCGATGCAGCGCATGGCCGATCAGGTGGCAGGCTATTTCGTCGCAACCGTTGTCGGCATCGCGCTGCTGACGCTGCTGGCCTGGGGCCTGTTCGGTCCCGAGCCGAGCTGGGTCTATGGGCTGGTGAACGCCGTGGCCGTGCTCATCATTGCCTGTCCCTGCGCGCTGGGCCTGGCCACACCGATGTCCATCATGGTGGCCACCGGCCGTGGCGCGACCAGCGGCGTGCTGTTCCGCGACGCGGCGGCGATCGAGAACCTGTGCAAGGTGGACACGCTGATCGTCGACAAGACCGGCACCCTGACCGAGGGCCGCCCGGTGTTCGACCGCGTGATCCCGGCGCCCGGGGTCGAGGGCGAGGAGGTGCTTCGCCTGGCCGCCAGCCTGGACCAGGGCAGCGAGCACCCCTTGGCCGAGGCCATCGTCAAGGCGGCCCGCGAGCGCCGGCTGGCGCTGGACAAGCCCGAGGGCTTCGAGTCCGGCACGGGCATCGGCGTGCGCGGCGTCGTGGCCGGCCGCAATCTGGCCTTGGGCAACACCGCGCTGATGGCGCAGCAGAAGGTGCCCGTCGACGCGTTGCTGGCCCAGGCCGAATCCCTGCGCGCCGAGGGCGCCAGCGTGATGTATCTGGCCGCCGATGGCCGCCTGCTCGGCCTGCTCGCCGTCTCCGACCCGATCAAGCCCAGCACCGCGGAGGCCCTGGCCTCGCTGCGCGCCGTCGGCATCCGCATCGTCATGGCCACCGGCGACGGGCTGACGACGGCCAAGGCCGTCGGTGCCCGTCTGGGCATCGACGAGGTGCACGGCGAGGTCAAGCCCGCGGACAAGCTGGCCCTGGTGTCGAAGCTGCAGGACGAGGGGCGCATCGTGGCAATGGCGGGTGACGGCATCAACGACGCGCCCGCCCTGGCCAAGGCGAATGTCGGTGTCGCGATGGGCACTGGCACCGACGTGGCCATGAACAGCGCCCAGGTCACGCTGGTCAAGGGCGACCTGCGCGGCATCTCTACGGCGCGCGCACTGTCCGAGGCCACGGTCGGCAACATGAAGCAGAACCTGATGTTCGCCTTCCTCTACAACGCCCTGGGCATCCCGATCGCGGCCGGCCTGCTGTATCCCTTCACCGGCTGGCTGCTGTCGCCGATGATCGCGGCGCTGGCCATGAGCCTGAGCTCTGCTTCGGTCATCACCAACGCACTGCGGCTGCGGCGCGGCTGAACCGCTGGTGTACTGCGATCACTGCCGGGCAAGGGCGAGGTTGCTGCAGCGAAGCTTCTGGCGCGTCCGGATGGACTTCTCGAGGCCCGAGTCAGGCCAATGGCGCTGGCTCGGCCGCCCGCGTGGCCCCTGGTTTGCACGACTATGCTTTCCCATCGCCGATCGCAGAAGGCCCGCCGACATGGAACAGCACTTCCACCGTTTTTCTGATCTGTTTGCCCAGTTGGGCCTGCCAGCAGATGCCGACGGGATCGCCGATTTCCTGCGGCGACATTCGCCGCTGGCGCCCGAGGTCTGCCTGGCCGACGCGCCGTTCTGGAGCACGGCGCAGGCAACGCTGCTGAGGGAGGAGATCCTCGACGATGCGGACTGGGCCGAGGTGATCGATCAGCTCGACACGGCGCTGCGTGGGGTTGATCGACTGCCTGGCGCCTAGCAACGCAGTGCCCTGTCGAGCCCGGCATCGCCACCGCCTTGCGGTGCCGCAATCCTGTTCGGTGCGAGCACGTCCTTGCCCGCCATGCGCGCGGAATGCGCCCCTCCAGCAGCAGAGCCGGGGGGCGCCAGCATGAGTCAGCTCCGCGCCATCACGCCTTGCGACGGCGGGCCATGAAGCCCAGCAGCCCGAGCCCGCCAAGCATGAGGGCGTAGGACTCGGGTTCCGGCACCGCAACGACGGCGGCAGTGACAACAACGCTGCCGAGCAAGACGCTGTTTGCATCGGACACGGACAAGCTGAAGGTGTGCAAGCCGGCTGCGTTCACGTCGTAGCCGACATTGCCCGGCGTGCCGGCAAAGAGCAACTGCATGGAATTGCCCAGGCCCGTCGCCAGAGAGCCGTTGTTGTCACCGAAGGTCAAGGGATTGATGCAAGTGCCATCCACGCACAGCGAGTAGGTGTTGCTCGACGGCGCCGTCACATCGAGAAGGTAAAAGTCGTAGCTCCATTGCGCGCGATCCGCACGGGCCGGATTGCCAAAGGCGGCCGTCTGCGTGCCGGCGTCAAAGGGGCCGTAGTTGCCGGCGCCATCGCTGGCCTGCGTGGGGCGCACGCGGTAGCGCGCGCGCAGGCCCAGTTCGACATTGCCAACCGTCGTGACCGCAAAGTTGTCATAGGTGACCCCGAAACCGAACAGGTTGGCAGCCGCCGGCGTCACCGTCGTGTCGTAGACGGTCACGGCCTGGGCACCCGAGGCCAGGGCCGCCAAAGTGGCGGCCACCGCCAGAGGCTTCAGAAGGATTTGGAAGTTCATGTTGATGTCTCGTTGAAGGTAGGGGATGCCGCCCCGATGCGCCTGGGACTGGCGCACAAAGGCAACTTCTGTAAGCGGCAATCAGCATGCCTGCGGCCAGCGTGGCCCTTGCCTTGAGCCCACGCCGCGGCGTTGTCCGACGTTTGGCAGGCCACGGCGCCGACAGGCCAGCGAGCAGGAAATTTCTAATCTGACGGATGTGGCACCCCCCTTGCCCCTTTGGAACAAGGGGTCCACCCAACAAGCCCAAGGAGATCCCTATGACGAAGCAAATCCGCCCCTCTCGCCTGCTGTGCGCGCTCGCGCTGATCGGCCTTTCGAGCGTGGCCTCGGCCAACCTCACCAAGCCCGTCTACTCGGCGGCCAAGGATGACGTGAAGGCGATGTTCAAGGCCGAGCGAGACAAGTGCGGCTCGCTGGCGGGCAACGCCAAGGACGTGTGCGCCGAGCGCGCCAAGGGCCAGGAAAAGGTGGCGCTGGCCAACCTCGAATACCAGTACACCGGCACGGTCAAGGATCGCAACGACTACCTGGAGTCTCGCTACGAGGCGCGCTACAAGTTCGCCAAGGAAGTGTGCGATGACAAGTCTGGCAACGCCAAGGATGTCTGCGTCGCCGAGGCCAAGTCCGCGCGCGACAAGGCCAAGGCCGACCTGAAGGCCAACAAGGCGATTGCCGAGGCGCAGTCCGACGCCATGGAGACCAAGCTCAAGGCCGACTACAAGGTGGCCAACGAGCGTTGCGATGCGCTGGCCGGCGACGCCAAGGACAGCTGCCAGGCGGGCGCCAAGGCACGCTACTTCCAGTAATGCAAGGCCGCCCACGGCCTGAGGCCGCGGGTGGCGGACAACCCGGCAGCACGCGACAAAACGCCGGCCCATCCAAGGATGGGCCGGCGTTGCTTTTGCGGCGGCCGCCGCGGTCTCAGCGCGGCATCAGCGCCGTATCAACGCGAAGGGGCCGGCGTCTGGGGCTGGACGAGCGGCACGCCCTCCGCCACGGCGACGACTTTGCCTGCCTGCGGCAGTGTCAGCCGGTTGTCCACGCCGCGAACGCCCTGAGGCGCGCCGGCCAGCACGGTGGCGCGGTCCTTGGCGGCCATGTCGGGTGCCGGGCCATCCAGCCTGACGATGCCCTGCTCGGTGCTGACATCGATACGCGATGCGCTCAGGCTCGGGTCGGCTGCCAGCGCCGTCTTCACCTTCAGGCTAATGCCGCTGTCGTCGATCGCCGTGGTGACGCCGTTCAGCGCCTGGCGCGACGCCTCGACGGCGGCATTCTGCGAATTGCTGACCTTCTCGCCCACGTTGCTGCCCAGCCCGCGCACGCTGCTGACGGCGTCGTCGAGCTGCGTGCCCAGGCTGCGCGGATCGTGCAGGTTGGACACGGCAAGCGCCGCAACGGCGGCGCCCACGCCCAGCGCGACGAGCCAGCCCCCGATGTGGGAGCGCCGGCGCGGCACGGCGACGGGCTGAACGACCGTTGCTTGGGCGAGTGGATCGACGGTCTGGCGCGCCTGGCCGTAGGGCGGCAGTCGGTCGCGCCAGTCATCGGCACGGTGGTGGTCGGCTGATCTCATGACGGTCTCCTGATGGACCTGACAGGCCCTCGCAGCCAAGTCTGGACCTCCGTCAACTCGCGGCCCATCGGCCGGCACAAGGGCCGGTTGTAGGACCGCGCGCCACTGCACCGCCGCGTGCAATCCGCCCTCCGCTTGTCCGATAGGCAGGGCCGGAGCGGACCGACACCGCGCGCGTCGCCCTTCACCCAAGATTGGCTCCATCAACCCTCAAGCGGTGCTGCCATGAAGTCCCATCTGCTCCTGTCGCTCCTCGGCCTGTCGATGGCTTCGGGCGCCGACGCGCAGGGCATGGCCGCCTCGGGCGGCGCCACGCTCGCGGGCCAGGCCACCGGCCTGAGCGCATCCCCCGACCCCGACCTGAATTGGCGCGATCCGCAATGGCTGAACCGCCAACGCGAACGCTCGGGCTGGCGCTACCAGTTGGGTGTTGAACAGCAGTTGCGCTCGCCCGCCCAGCTCGGCCCGCAGGCGGCCGTGCGCGAGGCGCTGTGGGCGGGGCTCAGCTACGACATTTCGTCCAGGCTGAGCGGCGGCGTCGAAACGCCAATCTGGCAACGCGACAGCGGCTGGGCATCGCGCATGTCGTTCGAGAAGCCCAAGAGCGCAGGAGTGGCCGGCCTGCGCGGTGCGTTCTCCTACCAGCTGTCGCCGCAAAGCCGGCTGACGCTGCGTCCGCAGGCGCGCCGCGTGATGCTGAGCTACTCGGCCACCTGGTGAGTGACAGAAACCACCGACCCGCTCACCGGCGCCGCATCACAGCAGTGACTGCAGCACGGGCCTGCCGGAGAGACCGGCGCAGTAGCTGAAAAGCTCTTCAAGCTGTCGGCATTTGTCGAAGACACGTTCGGCGCCGAGGCTGAAGCAGCGGCGGCGCAAGTCTTCGGTGGCGTAGTTGGTCAGCACGATGCGGCGCGCCGCCACACCCAGGCGCTGCGCGGCGCGCAGCACACCCAGTCCGGTGCCGGAATTCAGGAAGACATCGACGATGACGACATCGACCTTGGCGGCCGCGGTGTGGCTCATCCAGTGCACGGCCGAGGCTTCATCGGCGGCGCTGCCGACGACCTCGACCTGGGCCGGCTCTTCCAGCGCGTCCGTCAGGTTCTGCCGGATGACCGCGCTGTTCTCGACGATGAAGGCGCGCAGCACGGGCACGGAGATCTACCTTCAGGCTTGCGCCATCCAGTCCTTGAGTTCGTCGGCGTGCTCTTCCTCGTCGGCCAGGATGTCCTCCAGCAGGCGCCGGGTGGTGGAATCCTTGTCGCCGATGAGCGCGATCATCTGCCGATAGCTCTCCACCGCCACGCGCTCGGCGATGAGGTTGGAGCGGATCATCGCCTTGAGCTCATTCACGGCGTCGTAGTCCGCATGGCTGCGGTCCAGCAAGCCGAGCGGGTTGAAGTCCGGCTCCCCGCCGAGCTGCACGATGCGCTGGGCCAGCCGGTCGGCGTGGCCCAGTTCGGCGTTGGCATGCACGAGAAACTCGGCGGCGATGGCGGGCGACTCCAGGCCGTCGGCCATGAAGTGATGGCGGCGGTAGCGCATCACGCAGACCAGTTCGGTGGCAAGCGCGCCATTGAGCAGGTTGACGATGTCGTCGCGCCAGGGGCCGTAGGCGGGCGTGACGGCACCGTCGTCCAGATGGCTGCGCGCCGCCTTCAGGCCGGCTTCGTCAAGTTTCAAGGGCCGTTGGTCTTCAGCCATTGCGCGCCACCACCAGCTGGTTGTCCACCGAGCGGACACCGTTCACTGCCGAAGCCAGCGTCGTCGCGCGGGCCTGCGAGCCGGCGTCGGGTGCCGTGCCGGTCAGCGTCACGCGGCCGTCCTCGGCCTTGACGTCGATCTTGGTGGCCTTGAGACGGTCGTCGGCCATCAGCGCGGCGTTGATCTTGGTGACGATGGTCGCGTCGCTGACGGCCTCGGATGCCGACGCTGTCGCGTTCTTCAACTTGTTCTCGGCCTTGTCCATGGCCTGGCCCGCTTCCACCTTGGCATCGGCGCCGGCCTGCTTGGCTTCGGCGATAGCGCCGTCCAGCTTCTGCCCGGCCGTGCGGTCGTCCGGCTGCTTGTTGCAGCCCACCAGGGCGGCAGCCAGCGTCAGTGCGCCGATCAGCGGCGCGCGGAAGTGCATGTTGCGGTTCATCTTGCGTCCTTTCAACGTTGGAAGGTGGGGGAGAGCTGCGAGAGCGATGTCCCCGTCTGTGTTGCCTGAGCCCGCGGCACGGCGTTGGTCACCGCGCCGCGGGTTTGCCGGACGGCCCCGACGCGCTGCCACTGGCGCATGTCTTCGCCACGGCGAACGTTTTCCCTCAGGGTGTCGATGAAGGCCACCAGCAACGCGGCGCCGAGCAACGCAGCCACGGCTGAAGCCAGCCAAAGCGGCGGCGCCAAACGGGCCAGGGTGTCGGTCAGAGCTCTCATCGGTCACTCCATGGCGGCCGACATGGCCGCATGGGCCGACTTTGCAGAAAGGCGCGGCCCGGCGATGCCGGCCGGCCGCCTGAGCCACCGTAGGACAGAACGTGCGCCGTGTAGGACAGCGCTGATCGCGAAACGAACGCGGCGTTGCTAGGCTTTAACCATTCCCCTCAATTGAATCGGAGTGCAACATGATTCGCATCGGCATCGTTGACGACCACGCCATCGTGCGTTCCGGCCTGCGGCAGTTCCTCAGCGAGAACGTGGACCTGCGCGTCACCGGCGAAGCAGGCAACGGGCGCGACGCGCTCGAACTGGCTCGCGGCGGCGACGTGGACGTGATGCTGATGGACATCTCCATGCCCGGCCAGAGCGGCGTGGATGCGCTGTCGGCCATCAAGACGCGCTTCCCCGACCTGCCTGTGCTCATCCTGAGCGGCTTCCCGGAGACGCACTACGCCACGACCTTGCTGCGCCAGGGCGCCAGCGGCTACCTGAACAAGGAGTGTGATCCCGAGGAGATCGCCAACGCGATCCGCACCGTGGCGCGCGGACGGCGCTACATCAGCCCGGCCGTGGCCGAACTGCTGGCCGACGGCGTGGCCGGCGGTGGGAGTGACCGGCCGCTGCACGAGTCACTGTCCGAGCGCGAGCTGCAGGTCTTCCTGCGCCTGGCCAAGGGCGAGACCGTGGGCGACATGGCCAAGGCGATGTTCCTCAGCGTGAAGACCGTCAGCACCTACCGCACCCGCGTGTTGGAGAAGATCAAGCTCGAAACCAACAGCGACCTGACTTACTACGCGCTGAAGAACGGGCTGATCCAGTAAGCACCGCCTCAAATGACAACGGCCCCTCACGGGGCCGTTTCTACTTCCGGCTGCGCCGGCTCAGCGGCCGATGTTCAACGGCGCAGTGAACATGGATGCGCGCGACTGCGTGGCGATACGGCGCTCCAGGTCGGCGTGGTCGATGGCGTCGGACAGGTAACGCTCCTCGACATCGGTCTGGGTGTCCACGGTCAGCGCGCTGCGCAGGGAATGAAGGAGGTTCTGGATCAGGCTCATGGTGCTTTTGGGGGCTTGTGGCCCTCATGTCTTTTTCGGGTAAACCTCATTATAGGGTAAACACCAGTTTTGACAACCGCACCGCGCGGGTCGCTTCAGCCCGTTTCCAGGGCCAGCCCGGCTTGGGCCCAGGCGTCGATGCCCCCGCGCAGCACCCGCGCCTGGCGTCCCTGCTGCGCCAGCCACTGCGCGGCGCGTGCGGCAGACACGTCGTTGGGGCACGAGCAATACGTGACCAACTCGGCCTCAGGCGGCCAGCCGGACAGCGAGGCCTCGTCGAGACGGCCGAGATCCAGCCGCCGCGCGCCGGGGATACGGGCGGACAGGGGGCCTCCACGCACATCGACGAAGACGATGTCGCAGCCCTGTTCCCGCAAGGCCATCGCATCGGCAGGGTCCAGGCGCTCGAAGCGGCGCAGTTCCCGCCGGACAACGGCCCGGCGCCACAGCCGCCAGGCCAGATAGATGGCGATGACCGCCGCGCCGAGCAGGATGGCGGCGCTGCCCAGGCGGCTCAGTTCGCGCAGCAGCGCATCGATCTGTGCATGAAAGACCCGCCCCGCCGCCAGGCCGGCCGCGGCCCAGACGACCGAGCCGAGCAGATTCCAGGCGAGAAAGCGGGCCGCCGACATGCCTAAGGCGCCGGCCAGCGGCGGTGCGAGCATCGACAGCCCCGGCACAAACTTGGCGATGAGCAGCGTCAGTACGCCGCGCCGCGCAAAGCTGACCTCGTTCTGGCGCACGCAGCTGTCGGGCGAGATGGAGATGATGCACAGCGCCGCCAGCACACGCCGGCCCAGCCGCCGGCCAGCCCAGAACCACAGCGTGTTGGCCACCATGGCGGCGGCCGTGATGGCGGCACAGGCGCGCAGCGCGAAGCCATCTCGCGACGCCGATTCCGCGCCCAGCAGCAGCAGCAGCGGCGTGGACGGCAGCGGCGCGCCGAGCTGGTGCAGCAGCACGGCAAGGGCCACGGCGATCAGGCCGTGGCGGGAGAAGAGGTCGGTGATCAGTTCCATGGCAATCCGTGCGTCAGGATAGCCGGGCGGGCTTGCCCGTGATGCGCCGGGCTTTTAACGCGGTTTTCGTGATGTAGTTGATTACATTACGCCTCCATGTCCACCGAACTCTGGAGCCAGTTCGACGCCGCGCCGCTCGCGTTGACGCTGCGCGTCGCCGTCGTCGCCACGCTGCTGGCGCTGATCCTGGGCGTCGCCCTGGGCTGGGTGTTCGCCCGCACGCGGCTGCCCGGCCGCGGCGTGCTGGAGGCCGTCTGCTTGCTGCCGCTGGTGCTGCCGCCCACCGTGCTGGGCTACGGCATCCTCGTGCTGATGGGCCGGCGCAGCGCTTTAGGCGGCTGGCTGCGCGAGCACTTCGACTACACGGTCATCTTCAACTGGCACGGCGCCGTCATCGCCTCGACGCTGGTGGCCCTGCCGCTCGTGCTCAAGGGCGCCAGCAGCGCCTTTGCCCAGGTGGACCGCAGCCTGGAAGCCGCCGCGCGCACGCTGCGCCAGTCGCGCTGGAGCGCCTTCGTGCGCGTGACGCTGCCGCTGGCCTGGCCCGGCATCCTGGCCGGCACGCTGCTGGCCTTCGCGCGTGCGATGGGCGAGTTCGGCGCCTCGCTGATGGTGGCCGGCTCCATCCCGGGCCATACGCAGACCGCCTCCATGGCGATCTACGACGCCGTCCAGGCCGGCCGTGACGACCTGGCCCTGGCCCTGGCCCTCGTCGTGTCGGCCATCTCGGTGGCCGTGCTCGTGCTGTCCAACCGCTATCTGCAACGCCCCACGCCATGAAACGCCTGCTGCTAACGCTCTCGCTCGCCCTGCCCTTGCTGGCTTCGGCACAGCAGCTCACCGTCTCGGCCGCCGCCAGCCTGACCGATGCCTTCAAGGAGATCGCCCCGCGGTTCGAAGCCACCAAGCCTGGCGCCACACTGCGCTTCAACTTCGCCGCCTCCGGCGTGCTGCTGCAGCAGATCGCCCAGGGCGCGCCGGTGGACGTCTTTGCCAGCGCCGACCAGGACACGATGAACCGTGGTGCGGAGCAAAAGCTCATCGCCGCCGACACGCGGCGCGACTTCGCGGCCAACACGCTGGTGCTGGTCACGCCGCCGGCCGGCACGGTGGCGGCCTTGGCCGACCTGCCCAAGCCCGACGTGAAACGCATCGCCATCGGCAAGGTGGCCTCCGTGCCCGTGGGCCGCTACACGCAGCAGGCACTGGAGGCCGCCCACCTCTGGGCCGGCCTGCAACCCAAGCTCGTCTTCGCCGACAACGTGCGCCAGGTGCTGGACTACGTCTCGCGCGGCGAGGTCGAGGCCGGCTTCGTCTACCGCACCGATGCCGAACTGGCCAAGGGCAAGGTACGCATCGCGATGACGGTCGGTGGCCACGCGCCGGTGACCTACCCGGCCGCGGTTGCGGCCGACAGCAAGCAGGCGGCGCTGGCACGCGACTTCGTCAACTTCCTCAGCGGCAGCGAGGCGCAGGGCATCCTCGCCCGCCACGGATTCGGCAAGCCTTGATCGACGTCCGCCTGCAACTCAGCGTCAGCGACGCACGGCGCCGCTTCGACCTCGACATCGCGTTCGCCACCGATGCGCCTTTCGTCGCCCTCTACGGCCCGTCGGGCGCCGGCAAGTCGCTGACGCTGCAGGCCATGGCCGGCCTGCTGCCCGTGCGCGCCGGCCACGTGAGGTTGAACGGCCGCGCGCTGCTGGACACCGGCGCCGGCATCAAGCTGCCGCCGGAGCAACGCGGCGTGGGCTATCTGTTCCAGCACTACGCCCTCTTCCCGCACCTCAGCGTGCGCGACAACATCGCCTTCGGACTGACGAGCTGGCGCCGCCGGCTGAAGCCCGACGACGCGGCGCGCGTGGACGAGCTGATCGAGTCCTTCGGCCTCACGGCCATGGCGCGCAGCAAGCCCGCGACGCTGTCCGGCGGCCAGCAGCAGCGCGTGGCGCTGGCGCGGGCCCTGGCCTGCAACCCCCAGGTGCTGCTGCTGGACGAACCCTTCGCGGCGCTGCACACCACGCTGCGCCGCCAGCTGCGAGATGACCTGCGCACGCTGCGGCAACGCCTCGGCATCCCCGCCATCATCGTCAGCCACGATCCCGACGACGTGCTCGCGCTGGCCGACGAGGTCTTCGTGCTGGATGGCGGTGGCGTTCAGCGGCGCCTGCTCGCCAGCGACCCCACGCTGCGCGCCGAACTGGAGCGCCCGCTGTGAGCGCCGGCGACCACCCGCTGCTGCAGGGCGAGTTGCGCCTGGCCGGCCGCCTTGACGGCCGCTTCTTCGACCTGCTCGCCGCGCTGGCGCTGACCGGCTCGCTGCAGAAAGCCGCCCGCGTGGCCGGCTACAGCTACAAGGGCGCCTGGCTGGTGCTGGACGCCGCCCAGGCCCTCACCCATGCGCCACTGCTGGCACGCACCACCGGCGGCACGGGCGGGGGTGGCTCGCACCTCACCCCCGATGGCCAGGCCCTGCTCACCGCCTGGCGCACGCTGCAGGCCCGCCACGCCGCCTTCCTGCACGAGCAGGCCGCCTGGCTGGCAACCCAACCCGCGCTCGACGCGCTGCTGAAGAGGATGGCCATGAAAACCACCGCCCGCAACCAGTTCATCGGCACCATCAAGGCGGTACAGCCCGGCCCCTCCACCACCCTCGTGCGCGTGGCGCTGACCGGTGGCGACCCCGACATCAGCGTGTCGCTGACCACGCCCGCCGCCCAGGAGCTGGGCGTTGCCGTCGAGCAGGACGCGCTGGCGCTGGTCAAGGCGTCGGAGATCGTGCTGGTCAGCGACTTTGCCGGCTACCGGCTGTCGGCGCGTAACCAGTTGGCGGGCACCATCTCGCGCCTTGAGCGGGGCGCGGTGTCGTCGCTGGTGGGGCTCACGCTCCCGGGCGGCACCACCGTCACGGCCAGCGTCACCAACGACGCGGTCGATGCGCTGGGCCTGGCCGTCGGCCAGCCGGCCACGGCCTGCTTCAAGGCCTATGCCGTCATGCTGGCCGTGCGCAGCGAGCCGCCCAAGGACGCATGAAAGCCGCCAGAAGCGGTCCGTGACCCAGTTCACGGACGGGTGGAAGGTCCACTCAAACACGGGTGTCGACGCGTCTGACAGCACCGGTGAAAGCGCGGCACTGGCACATCGCCGCACCGCGTCTCCACCATGGAGAAACCACCGGATCGAGGGGGCATGTTGGCCCGCTCACTGCTTAGTGCATGTCGAGCGTCACCCCTAGTTCTAGGGATGAATATCGATCCCCAACAAGGTTCAACCCCATCATGAAGAAATTCCTCTGCACCGCCGCCCTACTGCTGGCCGGCTCTGCCGCCTTCGCCGGCCCGGTGGGCAAGTACTACGCCTCCCTGTCCGGCGGCAGCATTGCCGTCGTGCAAGGCAATGCCGTCGTCAACCAGTGGACGGCCGTTCACGGCTGCGAATGGTCGATCAACGTCTACAACGACGTGCGCACCAATCCCGCCGGCACCAACTGCGGCAGCGGCGCGCAGTACACGCTGGGCGGCACCTACACCGGCGTGAGCTACGCCGAAGAAGTGGGCGGCTACCAGGACACCGACGACTCCACGACCGACGGCCAGTACAACTACACGGTCTCCTACTCGACGGGCAACGTCATCCGCACCGACCGCAACTTCATCGGCGCCACCACGCTGTTCAACGCGGGCGGCAGCAGCATCGGCATCACCTACGACGAGACGGACAACTCGCTGTGGATGATCGGCTTCAGCAGCAACCTGCTGCGCCACTACGGCATGAACGGCACCCAACTGGGCAGCTTCGCCCTGGCCAACGGCATCACCGGCGGCCTGGCCCTGGATCACGTCGACCAAACGCTGTGGATGGTGGACACCAGCGGCACGATGCAGCAGTACAGCAAGACGGGCCAGCATCTGCAGACCGGCCTGACCATCGGCTATGTGCTGGGCGGCGAGTTCGATTTCGCCACCGCCAACGTCGGCCAACTGCCCGAGCCGGCCACGCTGGGCCTTCTGGGCGTCGCGCTGGCAGGTCTGGGCCTGAGCCGTCGCAAGGCACGCTCGGCCGTCTGAACAGGCGCCGCAAACGGAACCGCAAGGGAGCTTCGGCTCCCTTTTTTCATGCCTGCAGGAGGTTGCCGCTTCAAATTCATGTTTCGAATAACCAAATAGGAAAACTATCGTTCCCTGAATAAGCGGGCTTTGGCACCCTCTCGGCTTTCGTTCATTCGACGGCCCCGCCATGCCCCTCTTCCTGCCCTCCCGCCGTGCCGTTCTGGCGCTCATCGCCTCGGCGGCCGCCCTGCCGGCCCTGCCTGCGCTGGCCAACGACGCCGCGCTGCTCAACGTCTCCTACGACGTCGCGCGCGAGCTCTACAAGCAGATCAACCCCGCCTTCGTCGCCGCGCAGAAGGCCAAGGGCCAGACCGTCGTCATCAACCAGAGCCATGGTGGCTCCAGCAAGCAGATCGGCGCCGTCATCGGCGGCCTGGAGGCCGACGTCGTCACGATGAACCAGGCCACTGACGTGGACCAGCTCGCCACCAGTGGCCTGACGCCAGCCGACTGGCGCAGCCGTTTCCCCAACGGCGCTGCGCCCTATTCGTCCACCATGACCTTCCTCGTCCGCAAGGGCAACCCCAAGGGCATCAAGGACTGGAGCGACCTGGCCCGCCCCGGCGTGCAGGTCATCATCCCCAACCCCAAGGTCACCGGCAACGGCCGCTACAGCTACCTGGCCATCTGGGGCAGCGTCATCGCCAACGGCGGCAGCGAAGCCCAGGCCAGGGAGCTGGTCACCAAGGTGCTGACCAATGTGCCGGTGCTGGACGGCGGCGGCCGCGGCGCCACGACAACCTTCACGCAGCGCGGCATCGGCGACGTCCTCGTCACTTTCGAGGCCGAAGTCGAGCTGATCGAGAACGAGTTCGGCAAGGGCCAGTTCGAGCAGGTCAACCCCAGCATCTCCATCGAGACCGACGCTCCCGTGGCCCTGGTCGACAAGGTCAACGCCAAGAAGGGCACGGCCGCCCTGGCCAAGGCCTACCTCGACTTCCACTGGACGCCGGAAGGCCAGGAAATCATCGCGAAGAACAACTTCCGCCCGCGCGACCCGGCCATCTTCAAGAAGCACGCCCAGCGCTTCGCCAACATCAAGCTCTTCACCGTCGACCAGACACTGGGCGGCTGGGCCAAGGTCAGCAAGACCCACTTCGCCGACGGCGGCACGTTTGACCAAGTCATGGCCGGGATCAAACGCTGATGGCCTTTTTTCTATCGGCACGCCGCCGCGTGCTGCCCGGCTTCGCGCCGACGCTCGGCTTCACGCTGTTCTATCTGTCGCTGATCGTGCTCGTGCCGCTGACCGCGGTGTTCCTGAAGTCCTCGGGCCACGGCCTGGACGCCTTCTGGACCGCTGCCACGTCGCCGCGCGTGATGGCTTCGTACCGCCTGAGCTTCGGCGCCTCGCTGATCGCCGCCTTCATCAACCTGTTCTTCGGCCTCATCCTGGCCTGGTGCATCGTGCGCTATGAGTTCCCCGGCAAGAAGCTGGTCGACGCGCTGATCGACCTGCCCTTCGCCCTGCCCACCGCCGTGGCCGGCATCGCGCTGACGGCGCTGTACGCGCCCAACGGCTGGGTCGGCGCCATCTTTGCCAAGCACGACATCAAGATCGCCTTCACGCCGCTGGGCATCCTGCTGGCGCTGATCTTCATCGGCCTGCCCTTCATCGTGCGCACGGTGCAGCCGGTGCTGGAGGACATGGAGACCGAGCTGGAGGAAGCGGCTGCCTCGCTCGGCGCGCAGCGCTGGACGACCTTCCGCTACGTGGTGCTGCCCACGCTGCTGCCGGCACTGCTGACCGGCTTCGCGCTGGCCTTTGCCCGCGCCGTCGGCGAGTACGGCTCGGTGATCTTCATCGCCGGCAACATCCCGATGGTCAGCGAGATCACGCCGCTGATGATCATTGCCAAGCTGGAGCAGTACGACTACGTCGGCGCCACGGCCATCGCCGCCGTCATGCTGATCGTCAGCTTCGTGCTGCTGCTGCTCATCAACGGCCTGCAGGCCTGGAGTTCGCAGCGGGGGAGCAAGCGATGAGCACCGCCCTGCACCTCGCCCCGGCGCGAGCCCGCGCCAAATACCAGGACAACCCGGCGACGCGCGAATCACCGGCCGTGCGTTTCACGCTGCTGGCCCTGGGCCTGGGCTTTTTCGCCATCTTCCTGCTGCTGCCGCTGGTGGCGGTGTTCACCGAGGCGCTGCGCAAGGGCTGGGAGGTGTACTTCGCGTCCATCACCGACGAGGAAACCTTCTCCGCCATCAAGCTCACGTTGATCGCCACGGCCATCGCGGTGCCGTTGAACCTGGTGTTTGGCCTCAGCGCGTCCTGGCTGATCGCCAAGCACGAGTTCCGTGGCAAACAGTTGCTGATCACGCTGATCGACCTGCCGTTCTCGGTGTCTCCGGTCGTCGCCGGCCTGATGTACGTGCTGATCTTCGGCGCCCAGGGCTGGTTCGGCCCCTGGCTGCAGGAACACGACGTGAAGATCATCTTCGCGGTGCCTGGCATCGTGCTTGCCACCGTCTTCGTGACCTTCCCCTTCGTCGCGCGCGAGCTGATCCCGCTGATGCAGGCCCAGGGCCGCGACGAGGAGGAGGCCGCGACCGTGCTCGGCGCCAGCGGCTGGCAGACCTTCCGCCGCGTGACGCTGCCCAATATCAAGTGGGGCCTGTTGTACGGCGTCATCCTGTGCAATGCACGCGCGATGGGCGAGTTCGGTGCCGTGTCGGTTGTCTCCGGCCACATCCGGGGCCTCACGAACACGCTGCCGCTGCACGTCGAGATCCTCTACAACGAATACCAGTTCGCGGCCGCCTTCGCCGTCGCGTCGCTGCTGGCGCTGCTCGCGCTGGTGACGCTGGTGATCAAGCAATTCATCGAGTGGCGAGCCAGCCAGTCGCACGGGAACGCGTCGTGATTCGACGCGGTCATTCTTCGGAGCGGGCCGAGCGCCGGGCCGCTCCCAAGCCGGCCCGCATCCCCTCGGGGGATCGGCTGGCGTACTCGCCAGTCGAGGGGTAGACATATGGGTATCGAAGTCCAAAACATCCACAAGAGCTTCGGCAACTTCACCGCCCTCGGTGACGTGTCGTTGGAGTTTCCACGCGGCGAACTTGTCGCGCTGCTCGGCCCCTCCGGCTGCGGCAAGACGACGCTGCTGCGCATCATTGCCGGCCTGGAACAGGCCGACCGTGGCCGCGTGCTGCTGGACGGCCAGGACGCCTCGGACACGCATGTGCGCGAACGCCAGGTCGGCTTCGTGTTCCAGCACTACGCGCTGTTCCGCCACATGACCGTGTTCGACAACGTCGCCTTCGGCCTGCGCGTGAAGCCCAAGAAGCAGCGCCTGCCCGAGGCCGAGATCAAGAAGCGCGTCACCGAACTGCTCAAGCTCGTGCAGCTCGACTGGCTGGGCGACCGCTTCCCGCCGCAGCTCTCCGGCGGCCAGCGCCAGCGCATCGCGCTGGCCCGCGCACTGGCCGTGGAGCCACGGGTGCTGCTGCTGGACGAGCCCTTCGGTGCGCTGGACGCCAAGGTGCGCAAGGAGCTGCGCCGCTGGCTGCGCCGCCTTCACGACGAGCTGCACATCACCAGCATCTTCGTCACCCACGACCAGGACGAAGCGCTGGAAGTGGCCGACCGCATCGTGCTGATGGACCACGGCCGCGTCGAGCAGGTCGGCACGCCGCAGGAGGTCTACGAGCGCCCGGCCACGCCCTTCGTCTATGGCTTCCTGGGCGCGGTCAACCGCTTCGTCGGCCATGCGCGCGGCGGCGTGCTGCACATGGGCGAGCACCAGTTGCCGCACCAGGGCGCACACGGCGATGGCGAAGTGCAGGCGTATGCGCGGCCGCATGAATTGCAGATCCTGACGGACGTATCGGCTCCGGGGCTGTCCGCCACGGTGGAACGCGTGCTGGCCTTCGGCGCCAGCGCCCGCGTCGAGTTGATCGGACCGGACGGGCAGCCGCTGGAGGCCGAGCTGACGCGCCACGAGGCCGAAGCGCTGCAGCTGCAAGGCGGCCAGCGCGTGAAGCTCAGCGCGGCCAGGCTCAGCCTGTTCGAGGCCGGCGCCGGCATCTAGGAGGCTGTCGGGCTCTGGGCCGGGTGCGGGGCCGCTGTCCGCTTTGCGGCGCGGTTTGCGTCCTTTCAGGCAAGGGCCAGCGCCGACGGCGTCCGTCGGCAGGCCCTGCCAGGGAGCTCCCCCATGTCCGTCCAAGCCTCACGGCGCCGCCTGATCGGCCTCGCCGCCCTCGCCCTCCTCGGCGTCCACCACCTCACCCACCCTGCCGACGCCTGCGGCCTGCCGCGCCCCGCGTCGGCCGTCGTGCCAGAGTCCTCGGCCAGCACCGCCAAACGCCGCACCGATGCGGCGCTGCGCTTCAATCCGCCGGCGGCCGGGCCGCGACACCCGACACGGGCCGACTACGAGGCCTGCATCGACCATCCCTCGCCAGACGGCCTCGCCACCGATTGCTCGGCGCTGCTGCCCGACACGCCGCCCAAGCCCGGGGGCGCCGCCAGACCGCGGTGAGCTCGCATATGCGGCCCGCGCATGCGCTGCTGCACATTGCTTCGTTCCTTGATCGAGGAGCGCTGACCACACTGGGGTCATCCACTGTGCAAGGAGTTCCGAATGAGCATCACCGCCATCAACGTGCGCAACCAGTTCCGCGGCACCATCAAGGAAATCATCGAAGGGCCGGTCGTCTCGGAAGTCGACGTCGTCACACGCAGCGGCGACGTGGTCACCTCGGTCATCACGACGCGCTCGGTCAAGGACCTGGGCCTGGAGGTCGGCCGCGAGGTGGTGGCCCTCGTCAAGTCGACCGAAGTGGCCATCGCGACGCTGTGAAGCCATGAGCTACAAGCCGCCGCGCATCCTCATCATCCCGGGCCTGCACGACAGCGGCCCGGCGCACTGGCAGACCTGGCTGCAGGGCCAGTACCGCGACGCCCGCCGCGTCACGCAGCGCGACCCCAGCAAGCCCGAGCTGGAACGCTGGGCCGAACGCATCCAGCGCACGCTGGAGGTGGCTGGCGACGGCCCCTGGCTTGCCGTGGCGCACAGCTTCGGCTGCCTGGCGCTGGCCCACCACTTGGCCGACAAGCCCGGCTCGCCCATCCGCGAGGCGCTCTTCGTGGCACCCGCCGAGCCGGACAAGTTCGGCATCGCCGAGTCCCTGCCCCGCCACCGGCTGCCGCGCCGCTCGCGGCTGATTGCCAGCAGCACCGACCCGTGGATGAGCGCCGCCAGCGCCGCGCGCTGGGCGCACCGCTGGGGGTCGAGCTACAGCAACCTCGGCCCCGTGGGCCACATCAACGCCGAGGCCGGCTTCGGGCCGTTCCCGATTGCCAAGAGCTGGATCGAGGCGGCCCGCGCACGCGCCGCTGCCGAACAGCGGCCGAGTCACGCGGAATTCCGCGAATGGGCGTTCGCGGTCTGAGGTTCAGCCAAGCGTGGCCTTGAAGACCGCCAGCGTGCGGTCCCAGGCGAGCTGGGCCGACGCCGGGTCGTAGCGCGGCGTCGTGTCGTTGTTGAAGCCGTGCTGGGTGCCGGCGTAGAAGAACTGTTCGTAGCGCACGCTGGCCGCCTTCAGCGCGGCCTCATAGGCCGGCCAGCTGGCGTTGACGCGCTCGTCATTGCCCGCGTAGTTCAGCAGCAGCCGCGCCTTGATGCGCGGCACGTCGTCCAGCGCCGGCGCGCCGCCATAGAACGGCACGGCCACGGCCAGCTCGGGCACCTGCGTGGCCACGTAGTTGGACAACGAACCACCCCAGCAGAAGCCGACCACACCGACCTTGCCGTTGGCATCCGCCAGCGTGAGCAGCCCCCGCGCACCGGCCACGATGTCGGCACGGGTCTTGGGCGCGTCGAGCTTGCCGAACAGCTCACGCGCCTTGTCCTCGTCGCCCGGGTAGCCGCCCAGCGGCGCGAGTGCATCGGGCGCGTAGGCCACGTAGCCGGCCAGCGCGATGCGGCGGGCGATGTCCTCGATGTGCGGGTTCAGGCCGCGGTTCTCGTGCACGACGAGCACGGCCGGCAGCTTGCCCGCGGCGCCTGCGGGCTTGGCCAGATAGCCCTGCACCTTGCCATTGCCCTGGGGCGAATCGAAGGCCTGGCGGCGCGTGGAAAGGCGCGGATCGTCGGGCTTGACCTGCTGGGCCGCGGCGAAGTTGGGGCTCAGCGCGGCCAGCAAGGCCGCGGCGCCGGCCGGGCCGCCGGCAAAGCTGGCGGCCTGCTCCAGGAAGCAGCGCCGGCTGAGGTCGCCATGCACATAACGGTCGAACAGCGACCAGGCCTGGGCCGGGATGTCGTGATGCTTCATGCGGTCTCCTTCGAAAGTCAGGCAAGCAGGGACGCCTGCAGTTTGCGCGAATTGCCACCGAGCTTCATGTCGGCCAGCGCCGCGCGGGCGTCGTCGGGCAAGGTCAGGGCGTGGCGCAGCTTCAGCTCCAGCATCAAGTCCAGCACCACGCCGATGTCGCGCGGCGGGTCGGCCGGCCGTCCCTGCACCACGGCGCACAGCAGCAAGAAGGCCAGGCCATGCACCTGGGGATCGGCGCGCAGGGCTGCCAGCAGGCTCTTGTGCAGGCGCGCGGGCTTGGGCAGGGGTGTGGCGAACAGGGTGCGCACGAGGTCGGCGAGATCAGCGCCGGCAGGCAGCCGTCCCTGCGAATGCGACTGCAGCAGCAGGTCCACCGCCGTGGCGGTCTGGCCAGGCTCCTTGCCGCACAGGGCCAGCATCAACAGCAGCCGCGCCATCGGCGTCATGGGCACCACCGGGTCCAGCAGCACGTCGAGGTAGGCGCGGTTGTGCCATTCCGCTTCCCACCAGTCGAGGTTGTTGCCGAAGGCCCAGGCCCCCTGGGCGCACCAGGCCTCCAGGTCGGAGGGCAGCAGTGAGGCGCCGTAGCGGATCAGGCCGGCCTCGCGTCCACAGAAAGACCAGCCCCTGAAGCTGTCCTGCGGCCAACCCGTGGGCATGTGGCGCAGCACGGCGATGTGGGACGGCGGGGTGTCGCGCGGCGCGGGCGGCGATGTGACGTGGAAGTCGTGATGCGTGTAGTCCTTGCCCTGCACCTCCCAGGTCTTGGCGGTGGTGTGCCAGGCGAAGGTCGCCGCGAGCGCGCCGTCCGGCCCGAGACCGGGGTGGTGCCTATCCAGCGCAGCGTCGTCTGCACGCGGATGGCGGATGCGCGCGGCGGCGGCAAACAGGGCCATCTCGGGCCCAGGCTCGGCGCTCTCGCCCAATGCGTAGCGGAATGCGCGTGTGAGCGGCGAATCGGGCAATGCGCGGGCGATATCGGCCGAAGCGCTGCCAGGCACCAGGCGCAGCAGCGCCTGCACCTGCTCGATCTCGGCCGCCTTCACACCGGCCGCGGCGTGGGCCGCGATGCGCTCGGCCAGTGCCTCGGGCGCGATGAACCCGCCCCGGTGCGTGGGAGACGCCAAGGGCACCAGCCCCCGGCCAGTGGCGACGAATGCCATCAACGCCTCGATGCGCGCCGCCAGCAAAGCCGCCGCGGCGGAGTCGCCGATCTCCGGATCGACCTGGCGCGGCAGGCGCTTGCCATCGAGCACGAAGCACAGCAGCCGCGCCAGCTCCTGTGCCAACGGCTTGCGCACCTTGAGCGCCCGCTTGGCCACCGGCGCGAAGCGCTTGCGGTCTTCGCTGGTCAGCCCCGCCATGGTGGCCAGGCCGAGCACGGCGCGCTCGAAGGCGTCGGCGTCGTCGCCATGCTCGAAGACGTGAGCGATGCACTCCACCAGCTCCTGGACATCAGCCATGGGCGGCAGGCAGCGGTCGTCGTCCAGGGGCTGGGCCTGCCGGGAAGGCGGGGTCGGCATGGATACCGGTTCCTGAATCGCCTCGGCCTCGTGGCCCAGCAGGCGCTGCAACCGGGGCTGGTGAGCGGTAGCCAACGTGGCAGCGAACGCACCGAGCTGCGCATGCGCCGCCGGCGTGAGGCCCCAGGTTTCGAGACGCTTGAGCACGCCGGCCTGCACCGTGGAGGCTTCGTGCAGCAGCGCAGCAACGACGGTCTCAGCGGCCGGCCCTGCCAGGAGCGGCTCGCGCTTGACCGCACGATCGAGCAGCTTCAGCGCCGCCTCCACCTGGGCCTTCCCGGTGGCCATCAACACCGGCGCCAGCGCCGCCAGCAAGTCGTCACCGGGGATGGGCGCCGCCTCGTCGCACTGCTTCAGGACGTCCAGCGCCATGCTCACCGTGGGCGGGATGCGGCTGGCGCACAAGGCCAGATAGCGCGGGAGATGTGGTTGCAGCTCGGCCACCGTCGGCGCCAGCTCGGCATGAAAACGTGAGAACCAGCTGGAGCGGTACTGCGGCCAGTCCTTCTCCAGTGCACCGAGAGTGAGGTCCAGCAGTTGGACGCGGGTCGCGGTGCCGTCGTCCACCAGTGACCGCAGCAGCGGACCCCAAGTCAGCGCCGGGTCCTTGCAGTATTTGTCGCTGGATGCGAGCGAGGTCTCCGCCGTGCCTTCGATCTCGAACACGCGCAGCAGCGAAGGCCGCAAGCCGGGGTCGGCGGCAAACAGTTCGTCCAGCTTGTCGCGGCTGCGTATCGCATGCGGCAGGCCGATCAGACGCAGCACATGGCCCTCTTCGTCGGTGGGCCTCAGCATGCCGGTATAGAGCACGGGCCAGACCGCCTTGGCCCAGGCCGAGTGAGCGCTCATGGCCTCGATCAGGCCGGACCGCTCAGCGCTGCGGGGTTGGAATTCGCGGCACAGCTTGATCAGCAGCGCCTTGTCGACGACGCCCGCGGCTGCCACGTCCTGCGCCGTGCCGCAGAGGATGACGGCCGTGTCCAAAGCCTGGTGCCGCTCGGTTGCGACCAGGGCCAGCGCCATGACGCGGTCGCGCTGACGCTCGCGCTCGGCCGCGGGCATGGCACGCAGCAGTTCGAGAGTCGCCCGGGCGTCCCCGGCCCGCAGGGCGGATTCGAGGGTCATGCCGGTCATGTCGAAGGGGTTCGTTGGGTTTCGGTGGCCAGCACATGCTTGCAAGGCCCGCGCTGGCCCTGATGCGCGGCGAACCAGGGGCAGGTGCAGCGCAGCTCGCCGTCCACCTCGCGCACACGGTGGTCCAGTTCGCCGCTGCGCACCGTCGCCTCGAAGGGGTCCCGCTTCAGCACCGTGACGGCGTTGGCCTCCAGCAGGCGCTGGGCGTCGGCCAGGCGGGGATGCATGTCCTCGATGCCCGACAGATCCAGCGGCAGCACGCGGTGGAAGTAGCGGCCCTCGCTGACGTCGTAGCCGACCAGGCCGGAGGCGCCCAGCACGCGCAGCGCATCACCCACCTCGGCCGCTGACAGCGACAGCTCGCCACCGAGCTGCACCGCATCCAGGCTGGCCTGCCAGCTCAATGCCGCGCGCACCCGGGCCAGCACGGGCGCACCCCGCAGGCCGGCCTGCAGCAAGGCGCGCAGCGCCTGGCCCTCGCCCGAAAAGCCACGCCACACCTCGGCACTCAGGGCCAGCGTGAAGCGGGCGCTGCCGTGGTCCACCACCCAGGCGCTGGCCTGTTGGGCGTCATCGGCATGGACCGTCAGCGAGCGCGCCGAGGCGAGCAGGCCGTTCAGCACCGCCAGCCGCCGCGCGTCGGTGACGCGCACGGCGCCAGGCCCGGGTCGGGTGGACGTGAACAGCCCGCGCGGCCCCGGAGCGACCCACAGCGGCGTGCGGCTGGTCGAAGCCTTGGGCAGGGTGCGCAGAAAGCGCAGCGCCTCCAGGCCCGACACCTCGAAGCGCCGCCGCATGGCGGCCTGGCAGGACTGCACCTCCACCATGCCGCGCAGCCAGCGCGTCGGCAACGCCACCTTGCGCTCGACAACCTCGGTAGCGCCGGAACGCAGTGTCAGCGCGTCGGCGCCGAGGGACAGATGCAGCCCGGCGTCGTCACGGATGCGGGCCAGCGCGGCGCGCATGCCGGCGTTGAAGTCGACATTCGTCGTGCCCTTGCCGGCCACGCTGCCGTCATAGGCCGCTGGCAGCAGGTCCACCCGCGCATAGGTGCTGCAGCAGGAAGAGAAGCCCTCGAAGCGCAGCAGGCCGCCGCCCGAGGTGACGACCGGGTCGGCCAGCATGACGGCGCGCGCCACGCTGTTGGCCGCCGTGAAGAAACGCGCGCCCACCACCAGATGCAGGGCCGTGAGCAGGTCGGCTGCACGGCGCGGCTGCAGCAGGCGGCCTTCGAAGAAGTGCGGAGCCGCGCCGCCGTCAGGCGCCATCGCCGTGGCCAGCGCGAGCCGCGGGCGGGTCTCGTCGCTGAGGAAGGACTCCTGCGGATAGCGATAGGCCTGGATCAGCGAATTCATCGCGCCGCATGATGCATCAACGCCGTTACGCATAACGATATGGAAAAAACGTCGGCGACAGCATGAGCGCCAGTTCGCAGAATCGGCGCGTATGAACTTCCAGCAACTCCGTTCCGTCCGCGAGGCCCAGCGCCGCGGCTTCAACCTGACCGAAGTCGCCCAGGCCCTGCACACCTCCCAGCCCGGCGTCAGCCGTCAGATCCGCGAGCTGGAAGATGAACTCGGCATCGAGCTCTTCGTGCGGGTGGGCAAGCGCCTCACGGGCCTGACCGAGCCGGGCGAGCAGGTGCTGCCCGTCATCGAGCGGCTGCTGCAGGAGGCCGAGAACCTCAAGCGCGCGGCGGACGACTTCGCCCAGGCCGGCAGCGGCCGCCTGCGCATTGCCGCCACGCACAGCCAGGCGCGCTACGCACTGCCGCCTGCCGTGCGCGACTTCCGCGCCCACCACCCCGACGTCAGCCTGCATCTGCAGCAGGGCTCGCCGCAGCAGATTGCGCGGCTGCTGCTCGATGGCGAGGCCGACGTGGGCATCGCCACCGAGGCGCTGGCCCAGTACCCGGAGCTGGTCGCCCTGCCCTGCTACCGCTGGACGCACTCGGTCGTCGTGCCGCCCGACCACCCGCTGCTGGACGGCCCGCTGACGCTGGCCCGCCTGGCACAGTTCCCCATCGTCACCTACGAGCCCGGCTACACCGGCCGCTCCCACATCGACGAGGCCTTCGCCGCGGCCCAGCTCAACCCCAGCATCGTGCTCAGCGCGATGGACGCCGACGTCATCAAGACGTACGTGGAGCTGGGCCTGGGCGTGGGCATCGTCGCGGCCATCGCCTTCGACGAGGAGCGCGACCGCCTGCTGCGCGCCATCGACGCCCGCCACCTGTTCGCCGACAACATGACGCGCCTGGCCGTGCGCCGCAGCGCCTATCTGCGCGACTACGTCTACGAGTTCATCCAGACCTTCGCCTCACCGCTCGGGCGCGAGGTTGTCGATGCGGCGCGCCACGAGCTGCCGGCCGTCTCCACCGAGCCCGTGCTGGCCTGGTCAAAAGCCGCATGAGCTTGCGACAACTTCTTCTTTCCCCGTTTCGCCCCTCATCCCTAGAGTGAACCGCCTCCCCCCTAACTCGAACACCATGCGCCGCCTTCTCACCGCCCTTTCTCTCGCATCCGGCCTCGCCCTCGCCGCCACCGGCAGCTTTGCCGACACCTCGCTGCTGAACGTCTCCTACGACCCGACGCGCGAGCTCTACCAGGACTTCAACAAGGCCTTCGCCGCGCAGTGGAAGGCCAAGACCGGCGAGACCGTCAGCATCAAGGCCTCCCATGGCGGCTCGGGCAAGCAGGCCCGTGCGGTCATCGACGGGCTGGAGGCCGACGTCGTCACGCTGGCCCTCGCCTATGACATCGACGCCGTGGCCGACCACAAGCTGCTGCCGCTGGACTGGCAGAAGAAGCTGCCCAACAACGCCAGCCCCTACACGTCGACCATCGTCTTCCTGGTGCGCAAGGGCAATCCGAAGAAGATCAACAACTGGCCCGACCTGGCACGCAGCGGCATCGACGTCATCACCCCCAACCCCAAGACCAGCGGCGGCGCACGCTGGAACTACCTGGCGGCCTGGGGCTATGCGCTGAAGAACGGCGGCACGCCGGACTCGGCCAAGGACTTCGTCAAGCGCATCTACGCCAACACCAAGGTGCTGGACTCGGGCGCCCGCGGCTCCACGACGACCTTCGTCGAACGCGGCATTGGCGACGTGCTGATCGCCTGGGAGAACGAGGCCTACCTGGCCGTGAAGGAGCTCGGTCCGGACAAGTTCGAGATCGTCACGCCCAGCGTGTCCATCCTCGCCGAGCCGCCGGTGGCCATCGTCGACAAGGTCGTGGACAAGCGCGGCACGCGCAAGCAGGCCGAGGCCTATCTGAACTACCTGTACAGCCCCGAGGGCCAGGAGATCGCGGCCAAGAACTACTACCGTCCGCGTGACGCCAAGGTCGCGGCCAAGTACGCCAAGCAGTTCGGCCCGGTCAAGCTCTTCACGCTGGACGAGTACTTCGGCAACTGGCGCCAGGCCCAGAAGACCCACTTCGATGACGGCGGCGTGTTCGACCAGATCTATGCACCGGGCTCGAAGTAAGCCTCAGAAATCAGCCGGCACGGCCTCGCGCCAAGCCGGGTTGTGAAGTCTTGTTGCGCCAGTCAACCCGGCCTCGACAGCCGGCGTTGGGCGGCCTCATCATGAGGCTGCCATGAGAAAACTCGCGCTCAGCACCGCCCTCCTCTTCAGCCTCGTCGGCTGCGCCACGGCGCCGCCGCCGGCGACCTCGACACACGGTCCAGCCCAAGACACGCTCTGGCTGGACCGTCTCACTTGGGGTGCCAGCAGTGCCGACCTCGCGGCCGTTCGGGCCAGGGGGCGCGAGGCCTGGCTGGACACCCAGCTCAAGCCCCGCGGCTCGACGCCGCTGCCGCAGGCCGCCCAGACGCAGATCCAGGCCCTCGCCATCAGCCAGCAGACCTTGCTGCCGCTCGTGCAGCAGATGGAGGCCCAGCGCAAGGCCGCCGATGCGCTGACCGACGACATGGCCAAGGCCGAGGCGCAGAAGAACTACCAGCAGGCCCTGACCAAGCTGGCCCGCGAGGCCTCGGCGCGGCAGCTGCTGCAGGCGCTGTACTCGCCCAGCCAGGTGCAGGAGCAGCTGAACTGGTTCTGGTTCAACCACTTCAACGTCCACCAGTACAAGGGCAACCTGCGCGTGATGGTGGGCGACTACGAGCAGGGGTTGCGCGAGCGCTCGCTCGGGTCTTTCCGCGAGCTGCTCGGCTACACGGCCCACCACCCGGCCATGCTGCGTTACCTCGACAACGAGCAGAACGCTGCCAACCGCATCAACGAGAACTACGCCCGCGAGCTGCTGGAGCTGCACACACTGGGCGTGGGCGGCGGCTACAGCCAGCGCGACGTGCAGGAACTGGCCCGTGTGCTGACCGGCCTGGGCGTGAACGTGACCGATGCAAAACCCAAGCTCAAGCCCGCACAGGAAGCGCAGTACCGCCGCGACGGGCTGACCGAGTTCAACCCGGCGCGGCACGACTTCGGCGACAAGACCCTGCTCGGCATCATGGTCAAGGGCCAGGGCTATGCCGAGCTGGACCAGGTGCTGGACCTGCTGGCCAGGCACCCCAGCACGGCCCGCTTCGTGTCGCGCAAGCTGGCCCAGTATTTCGTCGCCGACGAGCCACCGCCGGCTCTCGTGGAACGCATGGCCGAGCGCTGGCAGCAGAGTGACGGCCGCATCGCCGAGGTGCTGCGCGTGATGATCGGCTCGCCGGAGTTCGAGGCGTCGCTGGGCCGCAAATTCAAGGACCCGACGCACTACGTCGTCTCCGCCGTGCGCTTGGCCTATGCCGACAAGGTGGTGCTGAACACCGGCCCCATGCTGGGATGGCTCTACCGCCTGGGCCAGGCCCCCTACAACCGCCAGACGCCCGACGGCTACGCGTTGGACGAGAGCGCCTGGGCAGGTCCGGGCCAGATGACGACGCGCTTCGAGATCGCCCGCGCCGTCGGCAGCGGCAGCGCCGGCCTCTTCAAGGTCGAGGGCGAGGCCAAGGACAGGCCGGCCTTCCCGCAGATCGCGCACCCGCTGTACTACGAGGGCATCGCACCGCGCCTGGCCTCGGCCACGCAGCAGGCCCTGACCCAGGCCACGTCGCCGCAGGAATGGAACACCTACCTGCTGGCCTCGCCCGACTTCATGCACAGGTGACCCGATGAAACGCCGCAACCTGCTTCAACTCGCCTGTGGCGCCACGCTGCCGATCCAGCTCTGGGCCGCCGCGCCGGACACACCACGCCTGCTCGTCGTCTTCCTGCGCGGCGCCTACGACGCGGCCAACCTGCTGGTGCCGACGTCGTCCAGCTTCTACTACGAGGCCCGGCCCAACATCGCCATCGCGAAGGCCGCTGCCTTGCCGCTGGACGGCGACTGGGGCTTGGCGCCCGCCGTGGCCGACAGCATCCACCCGCTGTGGCTCAAGGGCCAGGCGGCCTTCGTGCCCTTTGCGGGCACCAACGACACCACGCGCAGCCACTTCGAGACCCAGGACCACATCGAGCTCGGCCAGGCTGATGAAGGCACGCGCGACTTCCGCAGCGGCTTCATGAACCGCCTGGCCGGCGTACTCGGGTCAGGTTCTCGCCTGGAGGCCATGGCCTTCACCGACCAGGTGCCGCTGATCCTGCGCGGCAATCTGCCCGTGGCCAACCAGGCGCTGCGCGATCTCGGCAAGCCGTCCATCAATGCAGCCCAGGCCCAGGTCATCGCCGGCATGTATGCCAGCACGCGCATGGCCGGCACGGTCAGCGGCGGCTTCGAGGTGCGCGACGAGGTGTCGCGCGCAATGTCCGGGGAAGGGGCCGGCGAGATGGAAGCCGCCAGCCGTGGCGCCATCGCGGCCAAGGGTTTTGCGCTGGAGGCGCGCCGCATCGCGCGGCTGATGCGCGAGCGCGTGACGCTGGGCTTCATCGACGTGGGCGGCTGGGACACGCATGTCGGCGAAGGTGGCGCCACCGGCCAGCTCGCCACCAAGCTCGGCGAGCTGGGCAAGGGCCTGGCGCTCTTTGCCGACGAAATGGGGCCGCAGTGGGGCAACACCGTCGTCGTCGTGGTGAGCGAGTTCGGCCGCACTTTCCGCGAGAACGGCAACCGCGGCACCGACCACGGCCACGGCAGCGCTTACTGGGTGCTGGGCGGCGGCGTGAAGGGCGGTCGCATTGCCGGCGAGCAGGTCGCGGTCAATGCGTCCACGCTGTTCCAGAACCGCGACTACCCGGTGCTCAACGAGTACCGCGCCCTGTTCGGTGGGCTGTTCAAGCGCCTATACGGCCTGAACGACGCGCAACTGGCCACGGTCTTCCCCGGGGCCAGCGCGCGCGATCTCGGCCTGGTTTAACGAGCCCAGCGTTCAACGACCGCCTTCACCCGCTCGCCAAAGTGCTTGGCCGTGGCGATGTCGCCCGGCACCATCTCTTCGGCGGACGCATCGCTGGGCGTCTGCGTGATCAGGCCGGCGTAGCCGCCCAGGTTGTTCACGTCGTCGCGCGTGGCGGCCTTGCTGTTGGGCGCCTTCAGGCCCATGCCCACCCAGATCATGCTGTGCTGCTGGCTCAGCGTGTGCAGGTACTGGAGGGTGCCCTGCTTGTCGCCATTGAGCGTGGCGGAGTTGGTGAAGCCGGCGGCGATCTTGTCCTTCCAGACCTGGCCGTACCAGGGCTTGCTGCTGGCGTCGGCGAACTTCTTGAACTGCCAGCTCGGGCCGCCCATGTAGGTCGGCGTGCCAAAGATCACGCCGTCGGCCGCAGCCAGGGAAGCCCAGTCGGCCTCGGTGATGTTGCCCTCGGCGTCGATGGCGATCAGCTGCGCGCCGGCAGCGCCCGCCACGGCCTCGGCGACCTTCTTGGTGTGGCCGTAGCCGGAGTGGTAGAGAACGACGATCTTGCTCATGAGGAATTCCTCTGGGGGTGGGGAAATGAAGAAATCAGGCGGCGAGGTCGAAGACCAGCACCTCGGCGTCGCGGCCGGCCGTCAGCGCGAGGCGGCATGCTTCACGAATTTGCAAGGCATCACCCGCCGTCAGGTCTTGGCCATTGACGCTCAGCGCGCCGCGCACGACATGCACATACACCAATCGCCCTGGGGCCAGGTCCAGCTCGGTGGCTTCGCTGCCGTCGAACAGACCCGCGTACAGGCGCGCATCGGCGTGGATGGTCACCGACCCCTGAGCACCGTCGTTGGCCGCCACCAGGCGGAGCTTGCCGCGCTTGGAATCGGCATCGAAGTGCTTCTGCTCGTAGCTCGGCGCAATGCCACGCTGGTCAGGCTGGATCCAGATCTGCAGGAAGTGCGTCGTCTGGTCCGAGGCGTGGTTGAACTCGCTGTGCATCACACCGGTGCCGGCGCTCATGCGCTGCACGTCGCCGGGGCGGATGACGCCGGCATTGGCACCACCGGCCTCACCGTTGCCCATGCTGTCCTTGTGCGCCAGTTCGCCCGAGAGCACGTAGCTGATGATCTCCATGTCGCGGTGGCCATGCGTGCCGAAACCCTTGCCGGCGGCAACCTTGTCCTCGTTGATGACACGCAACGCGCCAAAACCCATGCGGGCCGGGTCGTAGTAGTCGGCGAAGGAGAAGCTGTGGAAGGACTTCAGCCAGCCGTGATCGGCATAGCCGCGGTCGCAGGACTTGATCAATTGCGTTTGCATTGCCGGGATCCTTTCTTGGTCAGTGCTGCCAATGTAGGAGCCGCTCCCGGGGCAATCGATGAGCCCGGCGCGTGGACATCATTCAAATAGACTGAATCCATGCCGAACACCCAAGACAAGCGCCGCGCCCTCACCCCCGAGGCGCTGGCCATGATGGACACCATCGCCCGCACCGGCAGCTTCGCGGCCGCCGCCCGCGAGATGGGCCGGGTGCCGTCGGCGCTGACCTACTCGGTGCGCCAGCTCGAAGACGCGCTGGACGTGCTGCTCTTCGACCGCAGCTCCCGCCAGGCCGTGCTGACCGCGGCCGGCCTGGAGTTGCTTCACGAGGGCCGGCGCCTGCTGCAGGAGCTGGACGCCATCGCCAACCGCGTGCGCCGCATCGCCACCGGATGGGAGAGCGAGCTGACGCTGGCCATCGACGACGCCATCGCGCGGCGTGCCCTCTTCGACCTCGTCGAGGCCTTCTACGCCGAGAAGATCGAAGGCGGCGGGCCGCCACCGACGCGGCTGCGGCTGCGCGTGGAGGTGCTTGCCGGCACCTGGGAGTCCCTGATGCACGGCCAGGCCGACCTTGCCATCGGCGTGCCCGTCCAGTTGGCCAGCAGCAACATCATCTGCGAGCCCGGTGGCGAGATGGAGTTCGCGTTCTGCGTTGCACCCCACCACCCGCTGGCCAACCTGCCCGAACCGCTGACCGCCAGCCAGATCGCCGAGCACCGCATCATTGCCGTGGCCGACAGCGCCCGACTGCTGACCCCCATCACCGTCGGCCTGCTGCCCGGCCAGGACGTGCTGACCGTGCCGTCGCTGGCCACCAAGCTGGAGGCCCTGCTGCGCGGCCTGGGCTGCGGCTCACTGCCGGCGCCCATGGTGCGCCGCCATGTCGAGGCCGGCCGTCTCGTGCGCAAGACGACCTACGAGGGCCATCGCGTCAGCCGCATGCACTACGCCTGGCGCGACACCGGCCACGCGCCCGGCAAGGCCTTGTCGTGGTGGATCGAGAAACTGCGCGGCACCGCAACGCAGCGGGCCTTGCTGGAACAGCATGAAGGCCTCCTGCTCTAGCCTCGCCGCGATGCGCTACCGCGGCAGATTCGCCCCCTCGCCCACCGGCCCGTTGCACGCCGGCTCGCTGGTCGCTGCCCTGGCCAGCTGGCTTGACGCGCGCGCCCACGACGGCCAGTGGCTGGTGCGCATCGAAGACGTGGACGGCCCGCGCTGCCTGCCGGGCATGAGCGAGGTCATCCTCGGCCAACTCGCCACCCTGGGCCTGCTTCCCGACGAGCCGCCGGTGTGGCAATCACGCCGCGGTGACCTGTATCAGGCCGCACTGGACGGCCTGATCGCGTCGGGCCAGGCCTACGGTTGCGCCTGCACCCGCGCCGAGATCGCTGCCGCGTTCGAACGTGCGTCCGGCCCCCGCCCCCGGCATGGCGAGCTGGTCTACCCCGGCACCTGCCGGCACGGCACGGCTGGCCGCCCCGCACGAGCCTGGCGCTTTCGGGTCGAAGGCCGTATCGACTGGCAGGACCGGCGGCTAGGCGGCCAGACGCAGGACCTGGCGGCCGAGGTGGGCGACTTCGTGCTCAAGCGGGCCGACGGCCTGTGGGCCTACCAGCTCGCTGTGGTGGTGGATGACGCCACTCAGGGCATCACCGACGTCGTGCGCGGCGAGGATCTGGCCGACAACACGCCCCGCCAGATCGCCCTGCAGCGGGCCCTCGGTCTGCCCACTCCTCGCTATCTGCACACGCCGCTGGTGCTGGCGGCAGACAGGCAGAAGCTTTCCAAGCAGAACGGCGCGGCAGCGCTGGATCTGAGCGACCCGGCGGCCCGACTGCACGAAGCTGCAGCGCTGCTCGGCCTGGCCATCGGGCCGCCTGCGGCAACGCCGGGAGACGCGCTGGCTGCGGCGCTGGCGGCCTGTCGCGGCCACCCGTCGCGCTGAAGGGGCGGGAGCACCGGGCCCTCATCGCCGCGGGGCATGGCCTGTCGCCACCGACGGGTGGCTCGTCGCACCGGGCTGGCCGCCCACCCGCCCGCTGCGCAGACTTCAGCCACCCCAACCCTGGACAGGAACCTTTCATGGACTACCGAAGCCTCCTTGCGATCCCCCTGGCCGCGCTCGCCCTCAGCGCCAGCAGCGCCGAATCCCTGCGCGTGCCGTCGGGCTGGCAGGCCGGCGCCAGCTTCACCTGGCCGGCCAGCAGCACTTACCTCACCGGCGTGGCGCCCGAGACCGAGGCCGCCGGCCTGCGCACGCTCACCGTCCAATCTGTGGGCCAACGGCATGCCCGGGAGCTGGGCGCCGTCTGGCAGAGCGTGACGGGCTATGCCGGCAAGCGCGTGCGCTTCACGGCCCAGGTCAAGGCCAGCGGTGTGGACACCTGGGCCGGCCTGGTGGTGCGCGAGGGCTTCCTGCCGCTGTACATCCTGCCCGCCGACCCCGCCGAGGCCGAGCCCGCCGCCGAAGCCGGTTCGCCCGCCTGCCCGGACTGGTGCGAAGTGAGCGTCGTCGCGGACATCCCGGCCGACAGCTTCGGTGCCGCCACCGTCGGCCTGGCCGTGATCAGCAACGGGCAGGTGTGGGCACGCGGCTTCAAGCTGGAGGTCGTCGGCCCCCAGACGCCACTCACCACGCACCGGTTCGCCGGGGAACAAACCGCCGCACTGCGTGCCAATGTGGCGGGCCAGCGCAAGGTGCAGGCCGCCCAACCCACGCCGCCCATGAACC
>CAUJSJ030000176.1:0-3146 GCA_963422775.4 uncultured Roseateles sp. | reverse complement strand
CCCGAAGAGACCGAGTTCGTGCGCCGCGTGCTGACCGACATGGTCGGCGCGCCCAACGTGCAGGAGTTCGAGCCGACGATGGGCGCCGAGGACTTCAGCTACTACCTGCTCGACAAGCCGGGCTGCTATTTCCTGATCGGCAACGGCGACGGCCAGCACCGCATCGGCGGCCACGGCATGGGCCCCTGCATGCTGCACAACCCCAGCTACGACTTCAACGACGACCTCATCCCGCTCGGCGGCTCGATGTGGGTCCGGATGGCCGAGACCTGGCTGAACACGCCCAAAGCATGAACCACGAACAAGTCATCGCCGACACCCGCGACTGGGTCGTCAAGGCCGTCATCGGCTTGAACCTGTGCCCGTTCGCAAAAGCGGTGCACGTCAACGAGCGCTTCCGCTATATCGTCAGCGACGCGACCGAGCCCGAGGCGCTGCTGAAGGACCTGGCGCGCGAGCTGCTGGCGCTGAACCGCGCCGACCCGGAAGAGGTCGACACGACGCTACTGGTCCACCCCGGCGTGCTGACCGACTTCCTGGACTTCAACGACTTCCTCGACGCCGCCGATGCGCTCGTCGACGAGTTGAAGCTCGACGGCATCCTGCAGATCGCCGACTTCCATCCCGACTACCAGTTCGGCGACAGCGAGCCCGACGACATCGCCAACTACAGCAACCGCTCGCCCTACCCCACGCTGCACCTGCTGCGCGAGGAGAGCATCACGCGCGCCGTCGAGTCCATGCCCGACACGGCCGCGATCTTCGAGGGCAACCTCGACACGCTGGAGAAGCTCGGCCACGAAGGCTGGGCCGCGCTCGGGCTAAAGAAGTAGCTGCTACTCCTTGACCCAGGACAGGCCGCCCGCGCCGCGCTTGGGTGAGTTGGCCCGCGTGCGCAGCACCGCGTCGAAGCCGCTCTTGCCGCCGTTCCAGATCGCCGTCAGCAGGCTGACGACGTCGTCGCGCGTGTAGGCGTCCAGATCGCTGCGGAACTGCTTGAGCGCCGCGGCCAGCACATCGCGCGGCAGCTCCTGATGCGTGGCCAGCACGACGAGCATCGCCGCATGCAGATCGGGCCAGGCCGCGCACAGCGCCTGGATGCGCCTGAGCGCCTCGGCGGGCGCAGCGCGATGGCCGGGCAGCAGCCAGCTCAGCGGGTCGACGCCATCGTCGCGTGGGACATCGTCCATCGCTTGTCTCCGTTGTTTTTCAGATTTCACACGGTGCCGGGCCGTTGTCAATCATTTATGGCCTGAAGACTGCGCAAATCGGCACGCTAAGGCCGATTGAATGCATGCTGACGCCTCCATCATGCGGCAAACTTCGCGGTTGCTTTCGAGCCCAACGCCGCCATGCAGCCCAAGACCCTCGCCCTCATCGACGACGACGCCGAGTACTCGGAATTCCTGGCCCAGTTCCTTCAGGAGCAGGGCATCGCCGTCGGCCGCTTCGACGACAGCAACGCGCTGCTGGCCGCGCCCGACGCCTTCTCCTACGACTTCTATCTCGTCGACCTGATGCTGCCCGGCGTCAACGGCGTGGAGCTCATCAAGATCCTGCGCCGCCGCACCGATGCCGGCGTCGTCGTCGTGTCGGGCCGCCTGGGTACCGAGGTCTTCCGCGAGGTGATCACGGCCGGCGCCGACATGTACCTCGTCAAGCCGGTGCAGTTCGAGCAGGTGGCGCTGGCGATTGCCGCGGTGCAGCGCCGCGTGGCCAAGCCGTCGGCGGCCGATGCGGTCTGGAAGCTGGACCGCGCCAGTGGCGAACTCGTCGTGCCCGATGGCACGCGCATCCAGCTGAGCGAAGCCGACCGCCAGCTGCTCGAATGCTTTGCCGCGGCCGGCGGCGAGCCCGTCACGCGCGAGGCCCTGTTGAACAAGCTCGGCCGCGAAGTCCCCGAAGGTGAGACCGACGACGGCCTCTCGGCCACCATCTACCGCCTGCGCCGCCGCATCGAGCGGGCCACGCCCACGCTGGTGCCGCTGCAAAGCAAGTCGCGCGTGGGCTATGTCTTCCGCGCACCGCTGCAGCTCATCTAGCGCTTGCGAAAGGCGCCCGGTGCCAGCAGTTCGAGGCCGGGCGTCGTGACCAGCCCCTGCTCCTGCGCGCCAACGAAGAACAGCCCGCCGGGATGCAGCCGCGCGAGCACCTGGGCCAGCACGGCCTGGCGCGTCAGCGCGTCGAAATAGACCAGCACGTCGCGCAGCCAGACCGCATCGAACCCCTCGGGGCCCTCGACCCCCTGCAGCGGCGCGCGCAGGTCGTGGCGCTCGAAGCGCACGCGCTCGCGCAGGCTGGCCTGCATCTGCACGAGGCCACGCGGCCCGGCATCGCCGCCCACGCAGTAGCGCCGCAGTCGCTGCGGCGTAACCTGGCGCAGCTGCGACTGCGGGTAGAGGCCTTGGCCCGCACTGCGCATCCGGCGCTCGCTGACGTCGGTGCCCAGCACTCGCCAGTCCGCGCCGATGCGGCCGGCCTGCTGCAGGTCGGCCAGCAGCATGGCCAGGCCGTAGGCCTCGTCGCCGGAACACGCACCCGCGCTCCACAACCGCAGCCGTTGCGGGCGCAGCCGGCCCAGCTCGGATTCCAGCAGGTCGAAATGGGCCGGCTCGCGGAAGAACCGGGGCTCGGGCTGGGTCAACAGGTCCACGGCCATCTGCAATTCGCTGCCGCCGTCGGCACCGGCGATCAGTGCGACATAGGCCTCGTAGCTCGCCAGGCCCAAGCGCTGCAGCCGCGGTGCCAGCCGTGACGCGACCACGGCCCGGCGGGTCGTCGACAAGCTCAGGCCCAGCGTGTCGAGCAGCAGCCCGCTGAGGCAGCCGTAGGTCGGCTCGCGCAGTTCCGGCCCCCCGCCGACCCATGCGTCCTCACGGGCCATGGCGGCGATGGCATCACCGCAGGTCGCCGGGTGCTGGGCCCTGTGGGGATGTGGCAGTGCAAGCGATGCGGCGGGCATGGCGCAGCCTATGCGCCGGCTCACAAAGCCGCTGCCGGGAGTTCTTGACTCCGCCTGTCAGGCCGCTTGCAGCAAGGCCTAGGCTGCCGCCTCGGCCGTCTTCAGCACGACGGCATTGCGGCCGCCTCGCTTGGCCTCGTACAGCGCCCCGTCGGCACGGTCGATCAGCGGCCGCACGTCGGCG
>CAUJSJ030000175.1:0-34872 GCA_963422775.4 uncultured Roseateles sp. | reverse complement strand
CTCGCAGGTAACGGCTTCACCAGTCGCCGGATGCTGGAACTGCAGCCGCCGAGCATGCAGGAACATGCGATCGAACTTGGCTGGCCCGCGCGCCAACTCGCGGTTGCGCTCGAAATCGCCGTATTTGGGATCGCCGACTATCGAGTGGCCGGCATGCTGCAGATGGACGCGGATCTGGTGGGTGCGGCCGGTCTTGATGGTCACATCGAGCAGGCTGAACTGCGGCGTCTTCTGCATCACCTTCACCAGGCTGATCGAGCGCTTGGCGTCTTCTTCATCCAGCTTGCCCGGGCGCACCCAGCGCTCGCCGTCGCTGCCAACGAATTTGACCAGCGGCACATCGATGACCTTGAGCTTGGCCGGCCAGTCGCCCCAGACCAGCGCGGCGTAGGTCTTGCCGGTCTCGCGCTCGCGCAGCTGGTCCTGCAGGTTGACCAGCGCACTGCGCTTCTTGGCGATCATCAGCAGGCCCGAGGTTTCCTTGTCGAGGCGGTGCACCAGTTCCAGGAACTTGGCCGTCGGCCGTGAGCGGCGCAGCGCTTCGATGACGCCGTAGCTGACGCCCGAGCCGCCGTGCACCGCCACGCCGGCGGGCTTGTCGATGACCAGCAGGTGCTCGTCCTCGAAGATGACGGGGAATTCGCGCGCCGGCGCTTCTGGTTGGGGCGCCCGCTCGGGCAGGCGCACCGGTGGAATACGCACCTCGTCACCAATTTTCAGCCGCGTGTCGGCGTGCGCGCGGCCCTTGTTCACCCGCACTTCGCCCGCCCGGATGACCCGGTAGACATGGGTCTTGGGCACGCCCTTGAGCTCACGCAGCAGGAAATTGTCCAGCCGCTGCCCGGCGGAACCTTCGTCCACCGTCACCCGCCTGACCGCCGGCACTACGCCGGTCGCCGTACCCGCTCTGGGAGGGGTTTGCGTGGTGTCGGGCGCCACCTGGCCTGCCCCTATAATCCTTTTCACCACGTTGCTGCCGTAAGTATTTGATTTGCTTGATTTTAGCGGCGGTAACGTGTGGCCGACGGGGCACAGCCCTGCCGGCCACAGGCGATGCAACGCGAAAGACGGCCGGCAGGTTTCCTCCCCGAGTGAGCGAACGGCCCGCTGACGGACGCGGCAGAGCGATGACACAAGAACCCCGCGAGCCCCGCTGCTGACTTGCAACCGGCGCCCGCAGACAACAAGGTTTCCATGGCGACAGAGCGCTTTGGCCTCGGCCCGAGCAAGCTGTCACCAGCGTCCAGCAGCCCACGCAGATGAGCATGCCCCTCCCCCCACACGCACCCCAGCGGCCCCGGCTAGATCCCGGTGTGGCCGCCCTGCCCCGGCTTGTTGCCGGGCGGGTGCGCGCGGGAGCCGGCGGCTCGGCTCGCGTGGCAGCTGCTGCGAAGCACGCGCCAACGCCGACTGCACGCTGACCCCCCGGTCGGCTGCGCTTTCGGTCCAGGGCGATTCCTTCCTCGGTTCTCAGCCATCGCCCGTGCATCTGGATGCCGCCTTCAGGCGGCGCGATGAACGTGCGCGTTTTGCGGCGGTTTTGACCTGCCCGACGCGCGAGGAGTGATGACATGAAACGCATGCTGATCAATGCGACGCAGCCGGAAGAGCGGCGCCTCGCGATCGTTGATGGCCAGAAGCTGCTGGACTTCGAGACCGAAATCGAAGGCCGCGAGCAGCGCAAGGGCAACATCTACAAAGCCGTCGTGACGCGGGTCGAGCCCTCGCTCGAAGCCTGCTTCGTCGACTATGGCGAGGACCGCCACGGCTTCCTGCCCTTCAAGGAAATCTCGCGCCAGTTCTTCCGCGAAGGCGCCGACGTCAAGAACGCGACCATCAAGGACGCGATCCGGGAAGGCCAGGAACTGCTGGTCCAGGTCGAGAAGGAAGAGCGCGGCAACAAGGGCGCGGCTCTCACCACCTTCGTGTCCCTGGCCGGGCGCTACCTGGTGCTGATGCCCAACAACCCGCGCGGCGGTGGCGTGTCGCGCCGCATCGAGGGTGAGGACCGCGAAGAGCTGAAGGAAAATCTCGACCAGCTCGAGTACCCCAAGGGGATGAGCCTCATCGCCCGCACGGCTGGCATCGGTCGCACGGCGCCCGAGCTGCAGTGGGACTTGAACTACATGCTCAAGCTCTGGACCGCGATCGACGACGCGGCCAAGGGTGGCAAGGGCGCCTACCTGATCTACCAGGAGAGTAGCCTGGTCATCCGCGCGATCCGCGACTACTTCACCGCCGACATCGGCGAGATCCTGATCGACACGGACGACCTGTTCGACCAGGCCCACCAGTTCATGAACCACGTGATGCCCGACCAGGGCCATCGCGTGAAGCGCTACCGTGACGACGCGCCGCTGTTCAGCCGTTTCCAGATCGAGCACCAGATCGAGACGGCCCACAGCCGCACGGTGAACCTGCCTTCGGGCGGCGCCATCGTCATCGACCACACCGAGGCGCTGGTCTCCGTCGACGTCAACTCTGCCCGCTCGACCCGCGGCACCGACATCGAGGAAACCGCGACCCGCACCAACCTCGAAGCGGCCGACGAGATCGCCCGCCAGATGCGCCTGCGCGACCTGGGCGGCCTGATCGTCGTCGACTTCATCGACATGGAGGAGAGCAAGAACCGCCGTGACGTGGAACAGCGCCTGCGCGACGCGCTGCGCAACGACCGCGCCCGCGTGCAGTTCGCCTCCATCAGCAAGTTCGGCCTGCTGGAGATGAGCCGCCAGCGCCTGCGCCCGGCGCTGTCCGAAGGCAACCACATCACCTGCCCGCGCTGCAACGGCACCGGCCACATCCGCGACACCGAGAGCTCGGCGCTGCAGATCCTGCGCATGGTCCAGGAAGAGGCGATGAAGGACAACACCGCTGCCGTGCACGTGCAGGTGCCGGTGGAAGTGACGTCCTTCCTGCTCAACGAGAAGCGCACCGAGATCACCAAGATCGAACTCAAGCAGCGCGTGACCGTGCTGCTGGTGCCCAACAAGCACCTCGAGACGCCCAACTACAAGCTCGAGCGCCTGCGCCACGACGACCCGCGCCTGGAGAACCTGCAGGCCAGCTACACGATGATCGAGGAGCCGACCGACGAGGTGGGCATCACGCGCCGTGGCGACGTCGAGAAGAAGAACAAGCAGGAGCCGGTCATCAAGGGCATCCTGCCCGAGCAGCCCGCGCCCCTGCCGGCACCGGCGCCCGCCCCCGTCGCCGCACCTGCGCCGGCGCCGGTCGTGGCACCGCCCCCGCCAGCACCCGAGTCCAAGGGCTTCTTCAGCCGCCTGTTCAGCTTCTTCGGCGGTGGCGAGCCTGCCCCGGCCCCCGTGCCGGCGGTCCAGGCGCCCGCGCCGGCAGCTGCCGCAACCGACAAGCCCAAGCGCGAAGGTGGCCGTGATGGCCGTGGCCGCGACGGCGGGCGCCGTGGGGAGCGCGGTGACCGTGGTGGCGAACGTGGTGAGCCCCGTGGCCAAGGCAGCCGCCGCGACGGCAAGCCCGGCGAAGCCCGCGGCGAGCGCGGTGATCGCAAACCGCGCGCCGAAGGCGGTAGCGACAAGCCCGAACAGCAGCAGCGCCCGGAGCGCGGTGAGCGGGCCGAGCGTGGTGACCGTGGTGGCGAACGTGCCGAGCGCGGCGAGCGTCGCCCGCGTGGAGAGCGCCAGGAGCGCCAGGACCGCGCGCCGGCCGAGACGGTGGCCGCCTTGCCGGTCGCTGCCTCGCTGAACGAAGACCTGGCCGCCGTCCATGACGCGCCGCCCGCCTTCGTCGACAGCCAGGCCGAGTCCGCCCTGCCGCCGACCGGCGACACGCCGGCCGGTGAGGAGCGCGCAGGCCGTGGCCGCCGCCGCCGCCGTGGTGGCCGCGACCGTGACGACCAGGCCGGCGCTGGCGCCGAGGGCACCGCCGAGACCGGTGCGGAAGCACCGGCCGAGGCCGTGGCTGACGCTGCTGCCGAAACCGCTCCGGCCGTCGAGGGCGATGACGCCGGCGAAGGCCACGGCCGCGAAAGCCGCCGCCGCGGTGGCCGCAATCGCAACCGCAACCGTCGTGAGGAAGGCGTCGAAGGCCAGGAGGCCGCTGCTGGTGAGGAAGTCACTGCTGCCGCGCCTTCGCAAAGCTCGCTGATCGAAGACGCGATGGCCAGCACCGCCCCGGTGGTTCAGGCTCCGGTCCAGGCACCGGCACAGGCACCGGCCCAGGCCCCGGCACCCGTGGTTGTGGCCCCGGCTCCTGTCGCGGCCCCCGCCCCGGCACCGGTCGTCGAGGCCTTCAAGCTGCCGCTGGGTGAGCTGAACGCCATCGCCGAAGGCGCGGGTCTGCAGTGGGTCAACTCCGACGCCGACAAGATCGCCGCCGTGCAGGCGGCCATCGCCGCCGAACCCGCGCCGGCACCGCTGGGCCGCGAGCCGGCAGCGGTCGTCGTCGTCGACGAGGGCCCGCTGGTGCTCGTGGAAACCCGCAAGGATCTGAGCCAGGTGAAGCTGCCTTTCGAGGCATGATCCAGGTCGGCTGATCCCACCTCCAACGCCGCTCGGCCACAAGCCGGGCGGCGTTCTCACTTCAGAGCCCCACTCCGAGGCCCCCATGACGACCACTGTCACCGCAGACGCCGCCATCGCGGCAAGCCGCGCGGCCAAGATGCCGCCGCAGATCCCCTACATCATCGGCAACGAGGGATGCGAGCGCTTCAGCTTCTACGGCATGCGCAACATCCTGACGGTCTTCCTGATGACCAGCCTGCTGCTGGCCATTCCCGAGGACATGCGCAAGGCCGAGGCCAAGGAGGTGTTCCACACCTTCGTCATCGGCGTGTACTTCTTCCCGCTGCTGGGCGGCTGGCTGGCCGACCGCTTCTTCGGCAAGTACCCGACGATCTTCTGGCTGAGCCTGGTCTACTGCGCCGGCCACGCCTGCCTGTCGATCTTCGAGAACAACATCCGCGGCTTCTATTTCGGGCTGTTCCTGATCTCGCTGGGCTCTGGCGGCATCAAGCCGCTGGTGAGCTCCTTCGTCGGCGACCAGTTCGACAAGAGCAACCGGTCGCTGGCGCAGAAGGTCTATGACGCCTTCTACTGGATCATCAACTTCGGCAGCTTCTTCGCGTCGCTGCTGATGCCCCTGATCCTGAAGAACTTCGGCGCCGGCGTCGCCTTCGGCCTGCCGGGCGTGCTGATGGCGCTGGCCACGCTGATCCTGTGGAGCGGCCGCCAGAAGTACGTGCACCAGCCGGCGCGTGGCGCCAACCCGCACAGCTTCCTGAAGGTGGTGTGGACAGCGCTGAAGGGCGGCGGCTTGGGGCTGGGCGTTGCAGCGCTGGGCCTCGTCGGTGCGGCCTACAGCCTGAGCCAGATGGCGAGCCTGGGTTTCGTGCCTGCCGTCTGCCTGGCGCTGGTGCTGGTGATGGGCTTCGGCGGTGTCGGCGCCTCGCTGCAACTGGACCGCGCGCGCGGCGCGCACCCGGACGAAGCCGTGGACGGCGTGCGCGCCGTGCTGCGCGTGCTGGTGCTGTTCGCGCTGGTCACGCCGTTCTGGTCGCTGTTCGACCAGAAGGCCTCGACTTGGGTGCTGCAGGCCGACCAGATGGCCAAGCCCGCCTGGTTCCAGTCGTCCATGATGCAGGCGCTGAACCCGGCGCTGGTGATGATCCTCATCCCCTTCAACAACCTGGTGCTCTACCCCGCGTTGCAGCGCATGGGCCTGCAGGTGACGGCGCTGCGCCGCATGGGCGCGGGCATCGCGCTGGCCGGCGCGGCCTGGATCGTGGCCGGCGTGCTGCAGCTGTGGCTGGACGAGGGCGCCACGGTCAGCATCGTCTGGCAGATGCTGCCCTACGCGCTGCTGACGCTCGGCGAGGTGCTGGTGTCGGCCACCGGGCTGGAGTTCGCGTACAGCCAGGCGCCGCTGTCCATGAAGGGCACGATCATGAGCTTCTGGAGCCTGTCGGTGACGGTGGGCAACCTGTGGGTGCTGCTCTCCAACGTCAGCATCAAGAGCCCAGGGGCGCTGGCGGCCATCAAGTCCAGCGGCTACAGCGAGACAGCCTGCCTGATGTTCTTCTTCGCCGGCTTTGCGCTGGTGGCCGCAGCGCTGTTCGCGCTGGTGGCCAGGCGCTACACGATGCTGAACAACTACCGACCCTGACGGCCGCGCGGCCGGCCTGGGTGAAATTACCCGCGCCCATTGCCGCACGGCGCGCTCGCAGCGCTCTACGATGCCGCCCGGTGGCCTGACCGGGCGGCATTTCTTTTTCCGACGGCTCCTCACACAGGCTGAGACCTCTGGCTGAACGATGACTCACCGTCCCTACATCGACCCCACGTCGGCAGCGGCCGATGCCCTCGGCCCGCCGCCTCCCAAGGAGGCGCCTGCCGCCTGGCAGCAGGCCTCGCATCACCCGCGTCCGAGCACCACGCCCGGCCGCCCGCCACGCGCCGCGCCGCAGGCACCGAAGACGGGTTATTTCAAGGCCCACTGGCGCGGCGAGCACAGCCTGCTGCGCAGCTACTGGCTGAACAACTTCCTCGTCGCCACGCCGCTGGCCATGCTGCTGACCGGCCTGATGAGCTGGATCAGCGTCAAGGGCGACTCGCTGCAGATCAGCGCCATCGTCGTGCTGCTGGGATTCCCGCTGCTGCTGGCGTTGAACGTCTGGTGCCTCGTCGGCGCCTGGCGGTCTGCCGCGGCCTATCTGCACCAGCACGGCTCGTCGCTGTGGGGCTGGCTGGCACGCATCTCCCTCGTGCTGGGTACGCTGCAGCTGGCCGCCTCGGTGGTGTTCGGCTTCCTGCCCAGCCTGGGGGAGTACCTGCAGATGGCGCGCGGCATCGACCCGATCGGTCAGGCCAAGTTCAGCCTCTCGGAGGATGGCCGCAGCCTGCGCCTGGACGGCGTCATCGGCATGGGCGACGGCGAGCGGCTGCGCGCGCTGCTGGGCAGCGAAGCCGCGCGCGGGCTCAAGCGCGTGGAGCTGTCGTCACCGGGCGGCCGCGTTCGCGAAGCCGAGCGCATGGCCAGCGCGCTGAAGGAACACGGTCAGGAGGCGCGCGCCGTGGGCACCTGTGCCAGCGCGTGCACGCTGGTCTTCCTGGCCGGCAACCCACGCCATCTGGCGCCGGACGGGCAACTGGGCTTTCACCGGGCCTCGACCGGCACTTACAACCCGGTCTTCGAGGAACTGGCCAACCAGCAACTCGCCAAGACCTACCGCGAGCTGGGACTGCCGCAGGCCATGATCGACAAGACACTGCGCACGCCGTCGCGCAGCATGTGGTTCGTGCCGCGCGAGGAACTGCAGGCGTATGCGCTGATCGCGCCCTCGCCGCGCACGATGGCAATCCCGCTGCCGGCGGCGAACGCACCGCTGGCCGACTTCGACGACGCATTGCGCATCCATCCGGTCTGGGAGGCGTTGAACAGGCGCAATGCCGGCACCATCGACGCCGTCGCCAAGCGCATGTTTGCGGCTCGCGCGGCGGGTGTGGCCGACGAAGACGTGCAGGCCACCGCGCTGGCCCCGCTGGCTGGCCAGATGCCCGGCCTGGTCAACGGCACCGACGGCGTGCTGCGCCGGCGCTATGTGCAGATCGTGTCGGACCAGCTGAAGGCCCTGCGCACGCCGGCCAAACCCGGTACGCGCCCGGCCTGCCGCGACCTGCTGGATGGCCGGCTGAGCGCGCGCCAGCAACTGCCGCTGGATCTGCAGGCCCGCGAGGCGGCGTGGCTGCTGGATGCGGCCAACGGCACGCCGCCGCGCTGGACCCCGAAGCCACCGAGCGCCATCGAGGTCGAGGTGCTCGACCGCTCCGTGGGTTCCGCCGCGATGGGCATGCTGTCGCGCCTGTGGGTCGACGCGCCGGATGCCGCTGCCACCGCCGTCGGGGCGCCTTGCGAGCCGGTCATCGCGATGCTGGACCGCCTGCAGGCCCAGCCGCCTGCCCGCCGCGAGCTGGCCGAGCGGCTGCTGTTCCACGCGCGCTGAGCGCGACGGCCCCGCGCCTCAGGCGGCGGTTTTCTCGACGACGACGAAGCTGACCGCGTAGTCGCTCTCGTCGCTGAGCGTCACCAGGCCGCTCAAGGCCCGCTCGGCGAACCAGTCCGCCAGCGGGCCGCTGAGCCTGAGCACCGGCTTGCCGCTGGCCTCGTTGAGGATCTGGCAGTCGGGCAGGCGCATGGGCAGGTGCAGCCCGAGGCCGATGGCCTTGCTGAAAGCCTCCTTGGCGGAGAAGCGCGTGGCCAGGTAGCGCACGCCACGCGTCTCGGAGCGCGCACGGCGGGCGCGGAAGACGCGCAACTCGTCGGCGCCCAGCACCTTCTCGGCGAAGCGCTCGCCGCGCCGGGCCAGCGTGGCCTCGATGCGGCGGATGTCGCAGATGTCGGTGCCGATGCCGTAGATCATCCTCGACTCGACGGCTGGGCGTGACCGAAGGGCTGGCGAGGCGGGTCGCTGGCAAGGCGTGACGACGATGCGGGCTGATGCCCGCCAGGAGGAGCAACGCAGTCCAGCGACCAGAAACGCCAGACCGGCGGGCAATGCCCAGCTGTCGGGTCGAGGATCATGTGTAGGCCGTGGCGATAACGCGCAGGTAGGCGCGCACCGTCTCGGCGTAGCCCATCTCCAGCGCATCGGCGACCAGGGCGTGGCCGATGGACACCTCCTGCACGCCCGGCACATGGCGCAGGAAGACGCTGAGGTTGTCGCGGTTGAGGTCGTGGCCGGCGTTGATGCCCAGCCCCACCTTCAGCGCCGCTTCCGCACTTGCCGTGAAGCCGGCCAGCACCGCATCCTGGCGCTCGGTGCCGAAGGCGCTGGCGAAGGTCTCGGTGTAGAGTTCGATGCGGTCAGCGCCCAACTCGGCCACCGCGGCCATGGCGGCGGCGTTGGGGTCCATGAAGAGGCTGACCCGCGCTCCCATGGCCTGGGCCTCCTGGATCAGCGGCTTCAGGCGTACCGAATCCTGCGGCAGCGTCCAGCCGTGGTCGGAGGTGAACTGGTCTTCCGAGTCGGGCACGAAGGTGACCTGGTGCGGGCGATGCTTGCGCACGAAGTCCATCAGGTTCTGCGTCGGGTTCCCTTCGATGTTGAACTCGACGTGGGGCCAGTCCTTGAGGAAGCCGGCAAGGTCGTCGACGTCGCCCGAGCGGATGTGGCGCTCATCGGGCCGCGGATGCACGGTGATGCCCTGGGCGCCCGCAAGCAGGCAATGCTCGGCCGCACGCAGCACGCTGGGGATGCCCAGGTGGCGCGTGTTGCGCAGCAGCGCGACCTTGTTGACGTTGACCGACAGGGCGCAGCGGGCGCCGGCGTGAGCGAACGGGTTCATGAATCCAGAAGTTGTTGCACGTCGACCATCAGTGCGCGCGTGCGCAGCGGCTGGTGGCCCAGATGGTAGTGGAGCAGGCTGCGCAGCGTGGTCTTCAAGCCCTGCGGCTCGGCCGCGCAGGCCTGGCGCAGCGCGGCCGTGCTGCCGTGCAGCAGCGCGGCCTGCAACTGGATCAGCAGCGTGCCGGGCAGGCTGGCATCGCTGGTGGGCGGGATGAGGCCGGACTCGGGCGAGAGCTGATAGCGGCGCGCGGGGTCGATGGCCGTCTGGGTGGTGGTGACGACGCTGAGGTCGGGCAGCAGGCCCAGCTCGGACAGCAGCTTGATCTCGAAGGCCCGCAGCGCGGTGTCGCCCTCGCCCAGATGGGCCAGCGTGTCGGCATAGGCGTCGAAGAGACGGGGATGCGGGTCGTGGCGGGCCAGCAGCTTCATCAGCAGCTCGTTGAGGTAGTAGCCCGAGAACAGCGCGGCACCTGCCGGCAGCGTCGCGCCGCCGCCCCACTCGGCGCTGCGCAGCGTCTGCACTTCACCGCCTTCGGCCTTGGCCGGCTTGGACAGGCTGACACTGATGCGCTGCAGCGGCAGCAGCACGGCGCGCAGCTGCGAATAAGGCCGCTTGGCACCCTTGGCAGCGACGGCCAGGCGGCCGGATTCGCGCGTGAACAGGTCGAGGATGAGGCTGGACTCGCTCCAGTCGTGCTGGTGCAGCACGTAGGCCGGCTGCGGTCCTGGTGCCCCTCGTCCGGCGGGTACGCCGGACGGTCCCCCGAGGGGACGCGGGCCGGCTTGGGAGCGGCCCGGCGCTCGGCCCGACGGCGGCGTCATGTCACTCGTAGCCGTAGCTGCGCAAGTGTTCTTCCGTGTCCGCCCAGCCCGAGCGCACCTTGACCCACAGCTCCAGGAACACGCGGCCGTCCATCAGGTGCTCCAGTTCCTGGCGCGACTCGGAGCCGATGCGCTTGAGCCGCTCGCCGCCCTGACCGATGATCATGCCCTTGTGGGCGTCGCGCTCGACGACGATGCTGGCGCTGATGCGGCGCAGTTCGCCCTCCTCTTCCCACTTGTCGATGACGACGGTGGAGGTGTAGGGCAGCTCGTCGCCGGTCAGGCGGAAGAGCTTCTCGCGGATGATCTCGCTGGCGAGGAACTTCTCGCTGCGGTCGGTCAGCGCATCCTCGGCGTAGAACCAGCCCTGCTCGGGCAGGTAGGGCTTGAGGATCTTGAACAGGCGCGTGACGTCGGCCTCCTTCTTGGCCGACAGCGGCACGAACTCGGTGAAATTGCGCCGCTCGGCCATGCCCTTGAGCCAGGGTGCCAGCTCGGCGCGGCGGTGCACGGCGTCGAGCTTGTTGGCGATCAGCACGACCGGCTTGTCCTCGGGCAGCAGGCCCAGAACCTTGGCGTCGTCCAGGCCGAAGCGGCCGGCCTCGACGACGAACAGCACCAGGTCCACGTCGCCCAGCACGCCATGCACGGTGCGGTTCAACGTGCGGTTGAGCGCGGCGTTGTGCTTGGTCTGGAAGCCGGGCGTGTCGACGAAGACGAACTGCGCCTCATCCACGGTGCGCACACCGGTGATGCGGTGGCGGGTCGTCTGCGCCTTGTCGGAGGTGATGCTGACCTTCTGGCCGACGAGGGCATTCAGCAGCGTGGACTTGCCCACGTTGGGCCGACCAACGATGGCGATCAGGCCGCAGCGCTGAGGGGGACCATCAGCGGCTGGGGCGGCGGGAGGAACTGCGTCGGTGGTCATGGTTTGCCTCGTTCGGCGGTGAGTCTATCCAGCAGGCGGCGGGCAGCCTCTTGCTCGGCGCTGCGGCGGGAGCGGCCGACGCCCAATTCGGCCACGTCAAGTGCGGGCACCGCGCATTCGACCTCGAAGGTCTGGGCATGCGCCTGGCCCCGAGTCGCGACGATACGGTAACTGGGCACGGCGATGCGGCGGGCCTGCAGCCATTCCTGCAAAGCGGTCTTGGCGTCCTTGGCGAAGTCGCCGGTACTGGATGCCATGGCGATGGTTTCGCTGAGCAGCAGGCGCACGATGCCCAGGGCCGCGTCGTAGCCGGCGTCGATGTAGGCGGCGCCGAGCAGGGCCTCGACGGCATCGGCCAGGATGGAGGGCCGCTGCGCACCGCCGCCGCGCGCTTCGCCGTCGGACATCTTCAGCACGCCCGGCAGGCCCAGGGTCAGCGCCAGCTTGTGCAGGCTGTCCTCGCGCACGAGGTGGGCGCGCACGCGGGTGAGGTCGCCCTCGTCGGAGCCGGCATAGCGCTCGTAGAGCAGGCTGGACACGGCCAGGCTGAGCACGGCGTCGCCGAGGAATTCGAGGCGCTCGTTGTGGTCGGCGCCGTAGCTGCGGTGGGTCAGCGCGCGGGCCAGGAGATCGGACCGCTGGAAACGGTGGCCGAGGCGGCGTTGCAGGTCGTCCAGTGAGGCGTTCATTGACGCGAGGCAGGCGTCAACGTGACTTGCCCTGGTACTTGATCATCAGGTAGACGGGCCCGAACAGGTCGATCTCCTTGTCCCAGGCGAACTCGATGACGACCTTGTCGTTGCCGTCCTTGGTGACGACGAGATCGCTGCCCTTGATGCTCTGGATGGAGTATTCGACCTGGACGGCCTTGTCGAAGTCCTGCCGCACGGCCGGCACCGTGGGCGGGTTGCTGGCCGCGATGCGGTCGACGACGCGCTGCACCGTGTAGTACTCGAGCACGGTCGGGAAGACCTTCATGCCGACGACGGAGGTCACGGCGATGACAAAGCCCCAAAACAGCAGGCCGATCAGCGTGACGCCTTGCTGGCGGCGGGGGAGCGACGAAGGACGGCGGCTGGGGCTCATCTGGGCATCAATTGAAGAAGGTACCGACGCGCTTGAGATTACCGAAATTCATCCAGACCAAGAAGGCCTTGCCGACGATGTTCTCGTCCGGCACGAACCCCCAGAAGCGCGAGTCACGCGAGTTGTCGCGGTTGTCGCCCATCATGAAGTAATGGCCGGCCGGCACCTTGCAGGTCACGCCTTCGAGGGTGTAGCGGCAGTTTTCATAGAAGGGGAAGGGCCCGTCGGCGCGATCGGCGCGGAAGAAGCGCTGGGCGTCCGGCTGCACAAGGATCTGGTGCTCCTTCTCGCCCAGTTTCTCCAGGAAGCGCTGGCGGTAGACGCGTCCGTCCTCGTCGTAGAAATTGCCCTGAGGCTGCACCGGCGCGGGCTGGCCGTTGACGTAGAGCTTCTGGTTGGCGTAGCTGATTTCGTCGCCCGGGATGCCGACGACGCGCTTGATGAAGTCGGTGCTGGGGTCTTCGGGGTAGCGGAAGACCATCACGTCGCCACGCTTGACGTCGTTGTTGGCGATGATCTTCTTGTTCAGCACCGGCAGCCGGATGCCGTAGTGGAACTTGTTGACGAGGATGAGGTCGCCCACCAGCAGCGTGGGCACCATGGAGCCCGACGGGATCTTGAAGGGCTCGAACAGGAAGCTGCGCAGCAGGAAGACGACCAGGATCACGGGGAAGAGTCCGGCGGTCCAGTCCAGCCACCAGGGCTGCTGCAGGATCTGCTGGCGGGCCGGCTCGATGTCGCCATCCACCCGGGCGATGCCCTGCGCGGCCAGTGTCTCGCGGCGCTTGGCGTCATTGGCTGCCAGCGCATCGGCAGCGGCACGGCGGGCCGGCGCGAAATGCAAGCGCTCGGCCAGCCAGTACAACATCGTGACGGAGGTCAGGACGAAAAGCAGCAGCGCGAAGTTGCCGTTCCACCGACCGGCGTACCAGCCGCCCAGGTAGGCCACCAGGGCCGCGTACAAAACACCGGTCAGAGCGCTCATCAAGGAGGTTTTCAAGGCTGGAGATTGGGGCAGTGGATTTCAGTCATCGACTTGCAGGATGGCGAGGAAGGCTTCTTGCGGCACCTCGACCGAGCCGATCTGCTTCATGCGCTTCTTGCCGGCTTTTTGCTTTTCCAGCAGCTTGCGCTTGCGGCTGATGTCGCCGCCGTAGCATTTTGCCAGCACGTTCTTGCGCAGCGCCTTGATGTTCTCGCGCGCGATGATGTTGCCGCCGATCGCCGCCTGGATGGCCACGTCGTACATCTGGCGCGGAATGTGTTCGCGCATCTTGGCCGCCACGCCGCGGCCGCGGAACTGGCTCTGCACGCGATGCACGATGATCGACAGCGCGTCGACCCGGTCGCCGTTGATCAGGATGTCGACCTTCACCACATCGGACGCGCGGTATTCCTTGAACTCGTAGTCCATCGAGGCATAGCCGCGCGACACGCTCTTGAGCTTGTCGAAGAAGTCCAGCACGATCTCGGCCAGCGGCATCTCGTAGGTCAGCATGACCTGCTTGCCATGGTAGGCCATGTTCAGCTGGTTGCCGCGCTTCTGGTTGGCCAGGGTCATGACCGGACCGACATAGTCCTGCGGCATGTACAGGTGCACGGTGACGATGGGCTCGCGGATCTCCTGGATCTGGCCCACCTCGGGCATCTTGCTCGGGTTCTCGACGAGGATCACCGTGCCATCGCCCTGCACCACTTCGTACACCACGCTGGGGGCGGTGGTGATCAGGTCCTGGTCGAACTCGCGCTCCAGGCGCTCCTGCACGATCTCCATGTGCAGCAGGCCCAGGAAGCCGCAGCGGAAACCAAAGCCCAGCGCCTGCGACACCTCGGGCTCGTAGCGCAGCGAGGAGTCGTTGAGCTTGAGTTTTTCGAGGGCGTCGCGCAGTTGGTCGTACTCGCTGGCCTCGGTCGGGTACAGGCCCGCAAACACCTGGGGCTGGATTTCCTTGAAGCCCGGCAGCGCCTCTTCGGCGGGGCCCAGGTTGTTGGGAAGCTTCTTTTCCAGCGTGATGGTGTCGCCGACCTTGGCAGCCTGCAACTCCTTGATGCCCGCGATGATGAAACCCACCTCGCCGGCATTGAGTTCCAGGCGCGGCTCCGACTTGGGCGAGAACACGCCCAGGTTGTCGGCCGGGTAGACGGCGTTGGACGCCATCATGCGGATGCGCTCGCCCTTCTTGAGCGTGCCGTCGACCACGCGCACCAGCATCACCACGCCGACATAGTTGTCGAACCAGCTGTCGATGATCATCGCGCGCAGCGGCGCATCGACCACGCCATTGGGCGGCGGCATGCGGGCGATCACCGCCTCGATGATTTCGTCGATACCCATGCCGGTCTTGGCGCTGCAGGGGATGGCGTCATCGGCGTCGATGCCGATCACGTCTTCGATCTCGGCGCGCGCGTTCTCCGGATCTGCGTTCGGCAGGTCCATCTTGTTGAGCACCGGCACGACCTCGACGCCGAGGTCCAGCGCCGTGTAGCAGTTGGCCACCGTCTGCGCTTCCACGCCCTGCGAGGCGTCGACGACGAGCAGCGCGCCTTCGCAGGCCGACAGCGAGCGGCTGACTTCATAAGAGAAGTCCACATGCCCCGGCGTGTCGATCAGGTTGAGGTTGTAGATCTGGCCGTCCTTGGCCTTGTACTGGAGGGCTGCGGTCTGCGCCTTGATCGTGATGCCGCGCTCGCGCTCGATGTCCATCGAGTCCAGCACCTGCGCTTCCATCTCGCGGTCGCTCAAGCCGCCGCAGCGCTGAATGATGCGGTCGGCCAACGTGCTCTTGCCGTGGTCGATGTGGGCAATGATGGAGAAGTTGCGGATGTGGTTCATGAAGTCGTGTTCTGCGCTGCCGGAGGAGGACACAAGGGCGGGAGCCCTTGCAGCGCAAGCTCATATCGCGAAGCGATGTGAAGGCGCAAAGCGCCGTGCTGAAGCTAAAAAAAAGGCACGTCGAAGAGGCGACGTGCCTTCCAACAAAAGGTATGGCAACTGCTTGTTGGGCCTTCATTGTAGCCAAAAGGCCCGGCCGGGAAGCCGCACCAGCATTGGTTTTCCGGCCGTTGCAGGCTGCCAACAAGGATTTTTAACCACAGGTTATCCACAAGTACCTGTGGATCGCCTGTGGATCAAAACAGGGTGTTGCCGGGGGACGTCGATTCCCCCTTCCAGACACCCATTTCCTGGCATATCTGAGCTCGATTTTAGCGGCCTGCGCGAACAATCCCAATCTTTCTCGGTAAGTTAGCCGGCGCCAACTTTCAAAATCGGTGGACAACCTGGGATGCCGATCTGGCCAAGCTTGCCGCATCGCGGAAAGCCCGAGCAGACAGCCTAGGTTTGCCGGATCAGTTCGCGGGCTTGAGCAACACGAATGTGGTGACGTCCTCGCGGCGTACCACCAGATTGAGGGCCTTGTTCTTGTCTGCCTTGGCGATCTGGGCCTGGAAGGTCTTGACCGACGCGACCTCCACGTTGTCCACCGACAGGATGAGGTCGCCTTCGCGCAGGCCGGCACGCGCGGCGGCGCCCGTGACCCCGTCCACCTTCACGCCCGACTTGAGCTTCATCTCCTTGCGCTGGGCTTCGGTCAGTTCGGACACCTTCAACCCCAATGCCGCGCTGGGGGCCGTGGCTGCCGGTGCGGGTTCGCTGCTGCTCTCGCTGCCGGCGCCCGGCTTCTTGCTGCGCTCGTCCTCGCCGATGGTGACGACGATGTCCTTGGTCGCACCGCGGCGGAACACGGTCAGCGTAGTCTTGGCACCGGGCTTCACATTGGCCACCAGGCGGCGCAGGTCGGCCGCCTTGTCGACGATCTTGCCGTCGACCTTGGTGACCACGTCGCCGCCTTCCACACCGGCCTTCTCGGCCGGGCTGCCGGCGATGACCGAGCGGATCACGGCGCCCTGCGGCTTGCCCAGACCGATGGCTTCGGCAACTTCCTTGCTGATGTCGTCGGGCAGCACGCCGAGGTAGCCGCGCACGACGCGGCCGCCACTGCGAAGCTCATCGGCAACGCGCACGGCATCGGCGATGGGGATCGCGAACGAGATGCCCATGTAGCCACCGTTCTGGCTGTAGATCTGCGAGTTGATGCCGATGACCTCGCCGCGCATGTTGACGAGCGGGCCCCCGGAGTTGCCGGGATTGATGGCCACGTCGGTCTGGATGAGCGGCAGCAGGTCGCCGGTGTCACGCTGCTTGGCGCTGATGATGCCGGCGGTCACGGTGTTCTCCAGGCCGAAGGGCGAGCCAATGGCCATGACCCACTCTCCCACGCGCGCCTTGTTGCTGTCGCCGACCTTGACCACGGGCAGGCCGCTGGCCTCGACCTTGACGACAGCCACATCGGAGCGCTGATCGGCACCGATGATCTTGGCCTTGAGTTCGCGCTTGTCGGTGAGCGTGACGATGACCTCGTCGGCGCCCTGCACGACGTGGGCATTGGTCAGCACATAGCCGTCGGCGCTGAGGATGAAACCGGAGCCGACGCCACGGCGCGTCGGGCCATCGTCGTCCGGTGTGCCACCGCCGCGCGGCGCACCGCGGCGCTGGTTGGGCACGGGGATGCCGAAGCGGCGGAAGAACTCCTGCATCTGCTCGTTCATCTCGGCCTGGCCCTCGGCCATCTTGACCTTCTCGGCGGTGCGGATGTTGACGACGGCCGGGCCGACGCGCTCCACCAGTTCGGCGAAGTCCGGCAATTCGCGCGCCTGCGCAACGGCCGGTGCCTGGCCCAGGGTCAAGGCAAATGCCAGGGTCGCGCTTGAAAGCAGGAAGCGCGCGCGCGCGGGATGGAGGCGGTTCTCAGCGTGCATATTGGATTTCCAGGAATTCGGCGGGTACGGGTGCGGTGCAGACAGATGGGGCGCTGGGGTGGCACTTCAAGGTCGGGGCTGCGAGGCGGCCGAGCCGGGCCCCGGCAGGGCCAGGGCCCAATCAATCGTCTCCGGCGCGGCATCAGCCGGCAAGCCACTCTCCCGCGCCGCGCCGACGGCCGGCAGCGTACGGCCCGCAGCAGCCTGCGCAAAGCTCAGGCCGCTTAGCCCCTGCGCGCGCGGTGTTGTGATCGGTGCAGCAGCGACGAAGGCGTCCGCGACCGGCATGGGTCGCAACGCGCCGATGCCGATGGCCGCGGCGACGAAGCTGGCGGCGACGGCAACCGGCGCAAACCAGTCGCGCCGACGCGAGTGCTGGGCCATCGCAGCCGGCAGTTGTGCATGCAACGCCGTGAGCAAGGCCTCGGGTTCACGATGCAAGCCCGGCAACTCGGCGGCACGCAAGCCGTCGCCGGCCGCATGCCACAGCGCCCAGCGCTCACGCAGCGCCGGGTCGCCGGCCCACGCGGCGTTCACGCAAGCCCAGTCGTCCGGCGTTGCGCGGCCGTCCATCACGGCGGACAGGGCCACGCTCAGCGTGTCAGCGGGTCTCACCATCGCCGCCCTCCCCTGCCGCTCAGCAGCGGGCGCAAGCGGGCGGCGACCGCCTCGCGGGCGCGGAAGATGCGCGAGCGCACGGTACCCGGCGGGCAGTCCATCAGATCGCCGATCTCTTCATAGCTCAAGCCATCCACCTCTCGCAGCAGCAGCGCCCGACGCTGGTCGTCGGCCAGGGACTCGACCGCCGCATCCAGCTCCCGCGCCAATTGGCGGCCGGCCAGCAGGGACTCGGGGGTCGCATCGTCGCTTGGAGACGCGTCGGTGCCGAAAGTTCCTGCGTCGTCGAGGGATTCGACGGGACGCTGGCGGGCGCGCTGACCGTTGTGGCGCTTTGCTGCGTTGATCGCGATGCGATAGATCCAGGTGTAGAAGGCGCTCTCGCCGCGGAAGGCCGGCAGCGCGCGGTAGGCGGCGAGGAAGGTTTCCTGGCAGAGGTCAGCCACGTCGGCCGGGTCGCGCACGCTGCGCGACAGCAGGCGCTCGACGCGACGCTGGTACTTCAGCACCAGCATGTCGAAGGCAGCGCGGCTGCCGCCCTGGGCTTCGCGCACCAGCAGCGAGTCGGCGTCGGTGCTCATCGATGCACGGCGCCGCTTGGCGCAGCGAACAGCGTCGCGCGCAACGCGCCCCAGTGCGCCGACTGCTGGCCGCGCGACAGCGGCAGCCAGCGCGGGCCGGGACTGGCGCGCAGCAGCAGCCAGGCGTCGAGATCGATCAGCACGGCCAGTTGCACCCGGGGGCCGTCATCGCGACCCGGCTCATCCAGCCACCAGGCTTCGCCATCCCAGCGCAGCCGTCGCGGCAGCACGATGGCCACGCGCCAAGCCCACCAGGCAACTGGCGGCACGGCCAGCCAGACGGGCCAGGCCAGCGGTTGGTGACTGCAAGCCCAGGCAGCGAAGCCGCCCGAGGTCAACGCCGCGATCAGCGCGACAACCGCCTGCACGGCTGGCTGCGGCTGCAGATGCACGACGACCGGCGGCGTGCGGCGCATCGCCGGCCTGCGCGATCAGACGCGCTTGAAGATCAGCGTGCCGTTGGTGCCGCCGAAGCCGAAATTGTTCTTCGCGGCGATGTCGATCTTCATCGGCCGCGCCTCGTTGGCGCAGTAGTCCAGGTCGCACTCGGGATCCTGGTTGAAGATGTTGATGGTCGGCGGCGCCACCTGGTCGTGGATGGCCAGTGCGGTGAACACCGATTCGATGCCGCCCGCGCCGCCCAACAGGTGGCCGGTCATGGACTTGGTCGAACTGATGACCATCTGCTTGGCGTGATCGCCGAAGGCCAACTTGATCGCGTTGGTTTCGTTCACGTCGCCCAGCGGCGTGGAGGTGCCGTGGGCGTTCATGTACTGGACCTGATCCGGGTTCATGCCCGCGTTGCGCAGCGCCGCGCGCATGGAGCGCTTGGGGCCGTCGACGTTGGGAGCGGTCATGTGATACGCGTCGGCACCCATGCCGAAGCCCGCCAGCTCGCAGTAGATCTTGGCGCCGCGCTTCTTGGCGTGCTCGTACTCTTCGAGCACCACCACCCCCGCGCCCTCGCCCAGCACGAAGCCGTCGCGGTCCTTGTCCCAGGGGCGGGACGCGGTCGCGGGGTCATCGTTGCGGGTGGACAAGGCGCGGGCCGCAGCGAAGCCGCCGATGCCCAGCGGCGACACCGCGCCTTCGGCACCGCCCGCGATCATCACATCGGCGTCGCCGTACTCGATGAGGCGGCCGGCTTCCCCGATCGCGTGCAGACCCGTGGTGCAGGCCGTCACGATCGCCAGGTTGGGGCCCTGGAAACCGAACTGGATGGAAACATGCCCGGAGATCATGTTGATGATCGAGGCCGGGATGAAGAACGGAGAGATGCGCCGCGGGCCGCGGTTGATCAGCTCGGTCTTGGTGTCCTCGATCAGCGGCAGGCCGCCGATGCCTGAACCCACGAGCACGCCGATGCGCTCGGCCTGCTCTTCGGTCAGCTGATCGCCGGTGGGGATGCCGGAATCTCGCACTGCCTGGATCGCTGCCGCCAGCCCGTAATGGATGAAGTTATCCATGTGCCGGGCTTCCTTCGCGGGGATGTAATCCTCGATCTTGAAGCCCTTGACCTCACCCGCGAAGTGGCATGCCAGGTTGCTGGCATCAAAGCGGGTGACGGTGGCGATACCGGAACGACCGGCGAGAATATTGGCCCAACCTTCGGCAACGGAGTTGCCGACGGGACTGATCAGGCCAAGACCGGTGACGACGACGCGACGACGACTCATGCAGTGCGGATCAGAGTTTCGAGAGAAGGAAGGCGTTCAGGCCTTCTGGTGCTTGACGGCGTAATCGATCGCCAGCTGCACCGTGGTGATTTTCTCGGCCTCTTCGTCCGGGATCTCGATGCCGAACTCGTCTTCGAGGGCCATCACCAGTTCCACGGTGTCCAGAGAATCGGCGCCCAGGTCGGCAACGAAAGCCTTCTCGTTCGTAACGTCGGCTTCCGCCACGCCGAGTTGCTCGGCGATGATTTTCTTGACTCGTGCTTCGATATCGCTCATGAATCCTCCAGGAGGGATTTGCTGAAAACAGCCCGGCATTCTACGGGCTCTAGATGGGCGCCCCTAAATCTAGGCGCCCGGGCCAAATCAGCCCATGTACATGCCGCCGTTGACGTGCAGCTCGGACCCAGTGATGTAAGCACCGCCGGGTGACGCGAGAAAGACGACAGCAGCGGCGATTTCCTCTGGCGCGCCCAGGCGCCCCAGCGGGATCTGCGACAGCAGCGCGGCCTTCTGGGCCTCGGGCAGCACCTCGGTCATGTCGGTGGCGATGAAGCCCGGCGCGATGCAGTTGACCGTGATGTTGCGGCTGCCCAGTTCACGGGCCAGCGAGCGGGTCAGGCCCGCCACGCCAGCCTTGGCCGCAGCATAGTTGGCCTGGCCGGCATTGCCGGAGGCGCCCACGACGGACGTGATGTTGACGATGCGCCCGCTGCGCTGCTTCATCATCGGTTTGGTGGCTGCGCGGGCGAGCCGAAAGACCGCCTTCAAGTTGGTGTCGATGACGGCGTCCCAGTCATCGTCCTTCATGCGCATGGACAGACCGTCGCGCGTGATGCCGGCGTTGTTGACGAGCAGGTGCAGGCCGCCTTCCGTGGCGACGACGTCGTCCACCGCCGCCTGGCTCGCGGCCGCGTCGGTCACGTTCAGCACGATGCCGCGGCCGCCCTGAGGGCCGAGCGCCTCGGTGATGCCGGCGGCACCCGACTCGCTGGTGGCGGTACCGATGACGCGCCAGCCTTCGTTGACCAAGGCCAGCGCGATCGCACGGCCGATGCCGCGGCTGGCGCCGGTGACCAAGGCAACGCCCTTGCTCGCAGATTCAGTCATGTCAGCCACCTCCCAGCAGCGCACGGGCCTCGGCGAGCGAGGCGGGGTCGAACACACAGGCAGCCTGCAATTCGGCATCGATGCGCTTGGCCATGCCGGTCAACACCTTGCCGGGACCGGCTTCGATGATGTGGCCCACGCCACGCGTCTTGAGTGCCCGCACGACCTCGACCCAGCGCACCGGGCCGAAGGCCTGGCGGTACAGGGCGTCGCGCAGCCCGGCGTCGCTGTCGGTAACCGCGACGTCGATATTGTTGATGACCGGGAAGGCCGCAGCCTTGAACACCACGCCGGCGAGTTTTTCCTTCAACCGCTCGGCGGCAGGCTTCATCAGGCTGGAGTGGAAAGGCGCGGACACCGACAGCGGCAGCGCGCGCTTGGCGCCCGCGGCCTTCAGGATCTCGGCGGCCTTGTCGGCGCCGGCCTTGCTGCCGGCGATGACCGTCTGCTTGGGGTCGTTGAAGTTGACGGCCTCGACCGCCTCGCCGGTCTCGGCCGCAGCCTGGGCGCAGCCTGCGCGCACGGCGTCACCGTCCAGGCCCAGGATGGCGTACATCGCACCCGCTCCGACCGGCACGGCTTCCTGCATCGCCTGCGCGCGAAAGCGCACCAGTGGCAACGCGTCGGCCAGGCTCAGCGCGCCGGCGGCCACCAGCGCCGTGTACTCGCCCAGCGAATGACCGGCCGCAGCCAAGGGTACGGCGCCGGTCTCGGCGACGAAGGCGCGCCAGCAGGCGATGCCAGCCGTCAGCATGACGGGCTGGGTGTTGGTCGTCAGGTCGAGTTGGTCCTTGGGGCCGGCGTGGATCAGCGCGGCGATGTCCTCGCCCAGCGCGGCAGAGGCTTCCTCGAGAACGAGTCGGACTTCCGGGTGATCGCCCCAGGCGTCGAGCATGCCGACGGCCTGCGAGCCCTGGCCGGGAAAGACAACGGCGAAAGGTGCAGTCATGAGATCAATTCCAAATCAATGGCGGACGCAGGTGCCGATGCGGCAGCGCTTTGCCGGCTAGTACTTCAGCAGGGCCGCGCCCCACGTGAAGCCGCCGCCGACGCCTTCCAGCATCACGGTGTCGCCACGCTGGATACGGCCGCTGCGCACGGCGACGTCCAGCGCCAGCGGCACGGAGGCGGCCGATGTGTTGCCATGCTCGTCGACGGTGGCGATGAGTTTGTTCAGGTCCATCTTCAGCTTCTTGGCCGTGCCCTGCATGATGCGGATATTGGCCTGGTGGGGAATCAGCCAGTCGAGGTCGGTCTCGGTCATGCCGGCCTTGTCGAGCACGGAGCGAGCCACCTTCTCCAGCACGCCGACGGCGAGCTTGAAGACGGCCTGGCCGTCCATCTTCAGGAAGGGGCTGCCGAGCACCTGGCCGCCGGCGACGGTGCCGGGCGTGCACAGCACGTCGACATGGCGCGAGTCGGCATGCAACTCCGTGGCGAGGATGCCGGGCTCGGCGCTGGCGCCCAGCACGACGGCGCCGGCGCCGTCACCAAACAGCACGCAGGTCGTGCGGTCCTTGAAGTCGAGGATGCGAGAGAACACTTCCGCACCGACGACGAGCGCCTTGTGGGCCGCACCGCTCTTGATCATCGAGTCGGCCACGCTGAGCGCGTAGACGAAGCCCGAACAGACGGCCTGCACGTCGAAGGCGGCGCAACCGTGCACGCCGAGCTTCTTCTGCAGCAGGCAGGCGGTCGACGGGAAGACCATGTCGGGCGTGGACGTCGCGACGATGATCAGGTCGATCTCTTCGGCCACGATGCCGGCGGCTTCAAGCGCGGCCTGCGCGGCCGGGAAGGCCAGGTCGCTGGCGGCCTGGTCGGGCGCGGCAAAGTGGCGGGCGCGGATGCCGGTGCGCTCGACGATCCAGTCGTCGGAGGTCTCGATGCCGTCGGCCGCGAGGCGCTCAGCCAAGTCCCGGTTCGTCACCCGATCGGCAGGCAGGAAGCTGCCCGTGCCGAGGATGCGTGAGTAGCGGGGGGTATGAATTCCAGTGGGGATCAATGGGTAGCCTCCGTGCTGCGCACTGAGGCGCGAGCGCCTTCGGGCGGCCGTGCGACGCTCACGCAGCCTGCGCGACGGTTGTCGCGTTGTCTCCAGCATCGCTCGCCTTGGCCTGAAGCGTGGCGACGATGCGGTCGTGGACCCGGTCAAGCAGCCGGTTGCGGGCGGCATCATAAGCGCGGGCCAAAGCCATCTCGAACGCGAAGGCATCGGCCGAGCCATGGCTCTTGAAGACCAGCCCGCGCAGCCCCAGCAGGGCCGCGCCGTTGAAGCGGCGATGGTCGACCCGGTGCTTGAAGGCCTTCAGGATGGGCAGGGCCAGCACGGCGACGAGTTTGGTCAGCAGGTTGCGGCTGAACTCTTCCTTGATGAAGGCGCCGATCATCGTGGCCAGGCCCTCGGAGGTCTTCAACATGACATTGCCGACGAAGCCGTCGCACACGACGATGTCCGTCGTGCCCTTGAAGATGTCGTTGCCTTCGACGTTGCCGAAGAAGTTCAGCTGGCCCGCCGCGCCTGCAGCTCGCAGCAACTCGCCGGCCTGCTTGATGGTCTCGCTGCCCTTGATGGCCTCCTCACCGATGTTGAGCAGGCCCACGCTGGGCTCTTCGTTGCCCTCGACGGCCGACACCAGCGCGCTGCCCATGACGGCGAACTGCAGCAGGTGTTCGGCCGTGCAGTCGACGTTGGCGCCGAGGTCCAGCACGGTCGTGAAGCCGCCGCGCTGGTTGGGCATGACGGTGGCGATGGCGGGGCGGTCGATGCCGTCCAGCGTTTTCAGCAGGTAGCGGGCGACAGCCATCAGCGCGCCTGTGTTGCCTGCGGACACGCAGGCGTGGGCCAGCGCCGGATTGCCTTCGCGGTCGGCCTTGAGCTGCTGGATGGCCACGCGCATCGACGAATCGCGCTTGCGGCGCAACGCAATCTCGATCGGATCGTCCATCGTGACGACCTCGCTGGCCGCGACGACGCGGCAGCGCGGCCAGGCAGCAGCGGCGGTCAGCTCCTCGGGCTTGCCGACGAGGATGAGCTCGGCGCCGGGGTGCTTGTCCAGGAAGGCGCGGCAGGCCGGTAGCGTCACCGACGGGCCGTGGTCGCCGCCCATGCAGTCGACGGCCAGGCGGATCGGTTCGGGCAGGGGCGAGGTCATGTCAGTGGTTTTTGTGAGCCACAAAGACCAAACCCGGCGCTGCGCGGTACGCAGGCCGGGTCGGCAGATTCATCGACAGTTTGGCGCCGCGGCAAGCGGCACCGGGCACCATCAGGCCGCGTCGGCCTTGCTCTTCAGCACTTTGCGCCCACGGTAAAAACCGGTGGGGCTGATGTGGTGACGCAGATGGACTTCGCCGGTGGTCGGCTCGATGCCGGTGCCCGGGGTGACCAGGGCATTGTGCGAACGGTGCATGCCGCGCTTGGAAGGCGACTTCTTGTTTTGCTGAACAGCCATGAAATTCTCCAGACTCTGCGGGATTTGGGGGCGGACTTTGGGGCACTGCCCCAGGGAGTGAGGTCAACGCTCGAACTCCAGACCGCAGAAAAGCCCATGATTGTAGCAGCGGATCGCCAAGTCGCCAAGCCGGGCCGCGAGGAGTGCGGCGAATGGCGGCTGCGCCCACGTTGTCAGCCGTCGCTGCGTTTCAGTGCGGCGAGCTTGGCGAAGGGGTTGGGGCGCTCCTCGTCCTCTGGTTCGGCCTGTTCGTCGACATGCACCAACGGCTCGGGGCAGACCTCATGGCGAGGCACCAGCGGCAGGGCCAGCAGCAGCTCGTCCTCGATCAGTTCGCGGGCATCGAGGTGACGCGGCAGTGCCAGTACATCGTCGTCGCTGTCGACGTCCAGCGCGGCGGCCTCGGCCTCGGTGTCGACGAAGCGGATCCAGCGGTCGATGTCGATGTCTTCACGAACCGCCTTCAGGCAGCGCTGGCAGGTCAACGCCACCTGCCCCGAGGCCGTCAGGTGCAACCAGGTCTGGGCCTTGCCGCCGTGATGGGCCGGGGTCGGCTGACGGATTTCACCGTGCAGGCTCCACTGCAGCGCAGGCCAGGCGTTGGCAGGCGCGTCGGGGGCGGCCGAATCGGCCAGGCGTTGCAGCGAGGTCGCCGGCCACTCGCCGGCCAGGCTGGCGTCATCATGGGCAAGGGCCGCAACGTCGAGCTTCTCGGGAACAAAGGCACGCGTTTTCATGGGCGAGAGTTTAGGCGGGCGAGAATGCCCTGATGCCTCAGTTGATCCTCGCCTCGACCTCGCGCTACCGACAGGAATTGTTGGCCCGACTGCGCCTGCCCTTCGATACGGTGGCGCCCGAAGTCGACGAAACCGCCTTGCCCGGCGAGTTGCCCGCCGCACTGGCCGAACGGCTGGCGCTGGCCAAGGCCCGGGCCGTGGCTGCCAACCACCCGGGCGCCGTCGTCATCGGCTCGGACCAGGTCGCCGACCTGCAGGGAGAGTCCATCGGCAAGCCGGGTACGCACGCGGCTGCCGGCGCCCAGCTGCGGCGCATGAGCGGGCGCGAGGTGGTTTTCCAGACCGCAGTGGCCGTCGTGGCACCCGGCCTGGCTGCCATCGAGCGCGCCGAGGTGCGCGTGAGATTTCGCGAATTGAGCGATGCGGCCATCGAGGCCTATCTGCACGCCGAGCAGCCGTATGACTGCGCCGGCAGCGCCAAGGTCGAAAGCCTGGGGATCGCACTGCTGGAGGCCGTCGAGTCCGACGACCCGACCGCGCTGATCGGCCTGCCGCTGATCCGCACCTGCTCACTGTTGCGCCGCGCTGGCCTGGAGCCCTTGGCATGAAGACGGGCCGCTTGATCCTGATGCCCAACACGCTGGATTTCGGCGTGGACGATTCGCTGGACCTGCGCGAGGTGCTGCCCCAACGCGTCATTGAACAGGCGGCAAAGCTCACGCACTGGGCAGCCGAGAGCGCGAAGACGACGCGCTCGCTGCTCAAGCGCATTGATGCCATCGCGCCGTTGAACCAGCCGCTGCAGGCCATGCAGATCGCCGAGCTGCCGCGCCCACCCAAAGGTGGCCGGGGTGATGGTGACGACGTGGCCGCCTGGCTGACCCTCCTGGATCCGGTGCATGCCGGGCACGACCTCGGCCTGATCTCGGAAGCCGGCCTGCCCGCCGTGGCCGACCCGGGTGCCCGGCTGGTGGCGCTGGCGCACGAGGCGGGCATCGAGGTGGTCGCGCTGTCGGGGCCCAGCTCCTTGCTGCTGGCGCTTGCCGCGAGCGGGCTGAACGGCCAGAGCTTTGCCTTCGTCGGCTATCTGCCGGTGGACGCTGCACAGCGCACGGCCCGCATCCGCGAACTCGAAGCGCTGTCGGCCAGGACCCAGCAGACGCAGTTGCTGATCGAGACGCCCTACCGCAACGAGGCCCTGCGCCAGGCGCTGCTGGCCACGCTCAAGCCCGGCACGCGGTTGTCGATCAGCGTCGGCCTGACACTGCCCGGCGGCTGGACGCAGACCGCCACGGTGGCGGACTGGCGCTCCAACGGCACCAAGCTGCCCGAGCGTATCCCGGCGGTGTTTGCCTTACTGGCCTGAGGACGAGTCGGCCGGTGCGGCCGATGCGGCTGCAGGCTTGGCACCGAACAGCGCCGCGACTTGCTTCTTGGGCTTGATATAGCTGGACAGTCCACTCTTGCCGCCTGCAGGCGCCGAGGCCTTGGCCTTCTCCCAGGCGGGCGGCTCGCTGCTGGCGCTGGACTCGTAGGGCTTGTCGAAGAAGGGGTCCTTCGGCGGCGCAGGCGGGCGATAGGCGGGGCGAGGCGACGCTGCACGTGGCTCGCGGGCTTCGCGAGGTTGCTCAGCCACCTCTTCGAAGGGGCGGCGCTCGGCGCGCTCAGCGCGCTCGGGACGTGCGGGGCGGCTGTCTTCCAGCTCCATCGGCTCAAGCTCGATGGTCTTCTTGATCAGCTTCTCGATATCAGCGACCAGACGCGCGTCTGACTTGCTGACCAGCGTCACCGCCATGCCCGACGCGCCGGCACGGCCGGTACGGCCGATGCGGTGGACGTAGTCCTCGGCATTGAACGGCACGTCGAAGTTGAAGACGGCCGGCAGGTCCGCGATGTCCAGGCCGCGCGCGGCCACGTCCGTGGCCACCAGCAGGTCCACCTCGCCCCGTTTGAAGGCATCGAGCGATTTGAGGCGCTCGTCCTGCGACTTGTCGCCGTGCAGGGCCGCAGTGCGCAGGCCATCACGCTCGAAGGAGCGCGCCAGGCGGGCGGCGCCGAGCTTGGAGTTGACGAAGACGATGGCCTGGGTGATGGCGCGCTGCTTCAGGATCTGCTTGACCACGGCGCGCTTGTCGTCGTCGGTGACGCTGATGAAGCGCTGCTCGACGGTCGACGCGGTCTGGTTGGGGCGGGCCGTCTCGACCAGGATGGGGTCCTGCAGATAGCTCTGGGCCAGGCGCTTGATCTCGGGAGAGAAAGTGGCCGAGAACAGCAGCGTCTGCCGCGCCTTCGGCAGGAAACTGAGGATGCGCTGCAGGTCCGGCAGGAAGCCGATGTCCAGCATGCGGTCGGCCTCGTCGAGCACGACGTACTCGACCTGGTTGAGCACGCAGTTCTTCGCCTCGATGTGATCCAGCAAGCGGCCCGGCGTGGCGATCAGCACCTCGACGCCGGCTTTCAGCGCGGCCGTCTGCGGCTTCATGTCGACGCCGCCGAAGACGACCACCGAACGCAGCTGGGTGTGCTTGGCGTACTTCTTGACGCTTTCGGCGACCTGGTCCGCCAGTTCGCGGGTGGGCGCCAGCACGAGGGCGCGCACCGGGTGGCGGGCGGGCGACACGCTGGCCGTCTCGTGCTTGAGCATGCGCTGCAGCAGCGGGATGGAGAACGCAGCAGTCTTGCCCGTGCCAGTCTGTGCGGCACCCATGACATCTCGGCCTTCCAGGACGATCGGAATCGCCTTGGCCTGAATCGGCGTCATCGTCAGATAGCCGGAATCGGCGACTGCGCGAATCAGCTTGATATCCAGGGGCAAACTGTCAAAACGGGCAGGCGCGGACGCCTCGGCGGACGCCGCGACTGCGGACTCGGGGGTTTCTTGCATCCGGTGATTATCCCGGATGGACCGGGAAGACCTCTAATGCTCCTCCGACCGGGCCACGGGAGACTGGGATTCACTGCGCGAATTCAGCACCATCCAACGCGGGGTGCGGAAGCGGACGATGCGCCAGTACAGCAGCACGTAGCAAAGCACGAAGAGGCCCAGGATCATCTGCAGCATGACCGTGTCGTCCCACCAAATGGTGGCCGGCACGACCGACAGGCTGCACAGCACCCAAAGGTAGGGAGCGGTCAGCGCGTTGCGGCGCGTCAGCACGGCGGCGTCCTTGCTGCCCAGGGCCCAGCGCATCAGGCGCCGGTAGATCAGGCTGTGCAGATGGATGCCGTCCGGCATGCCCACCGGGCGCCCGCGCACGACCTTGCGCCGATACATCGAGAACACCGTCTCCCAAACCGGGTAGGCGCACAGCAGCAGCGGGAACATCGGCGACACGTCGGGGTTTCGAACGAGCAGCAGGATGGACAGCTCCGACAGCATGAAGCCGAGGAAATAGGCACCACCGTCACCCAGAAAGATCAGCCCGAACGGGTAGTTCCACATAAAGAAGCCGAGCACGGCACCAATGACGGCGATGGCCATCGCCGCAACCAGCTGGTCGCCCGCCTGCAGGGCCACGTAGGCCAGCCCCGCCAGCATGATGGCCGAGCACATCGAGGCCAGGCCGTTCATGCCGTCGATGATGTTGATGGAGTTGGACACGCCGCTGACGACCAGCAGCGCTAGCACGTAGCCGCCGACCGTCGTGGCGGCGATCAGATCCAGGCCGGGGACGGACGTCAGCTTGATCTGGGCTCCGAGCAGCCAGGCACCCAGCGCAGCCGCCAGCAACGTCGCGAGCATGCGGCGCAGCGGGCTGACGCGCTTGGTCAGATCCTCGATGACGCCGGACGCGAAAGCTGGCACGCTGCAAGCGAGCAGCACCGCAGCGATTTGTCGTGTCGCGGGATAGCGCCAAGCCAGCAGGGCCGTGCCAACCGCAAAGCCGCTGAAGATGGCCAATCCGCCGATACGCGGCACGGGGCGGGAGTGAAACTTCTGCGGACCTGACAAATCGTGGTCCGCGGACAGCGCCCCATGAAGGTGCGAAGAGCGCATGATGAGTAGCGTCACCGCTGCAGCGACGGCAAAACTGAGCGCGAGGATAGGCAGCATGAGCCGGGACCAGGAAGGCGACGTGTCGAGCGGCCATTCCGCCTGTCGAACCAATTCCGGGAGTGTACCTAGGGGCTCGCCCGGATAGTCGGAGCACTGCCTGAGCCGGACGCACACGGGCGATGGATAGAATCCGCAGCCATTTTGCGGCTTGGCGTTCTCTGACCCAAAGCGCCGCTATCACAACCTCCGGCCTCTCCATGACTATTCCCGGCTCCTGGGAAACTTCCAGTTTGTCGAACCGCGCCCTGCTTCAAGGACTTCGCGCCAGCCTCCTGACGCTGGGCTTGGCCATGCTGTCGGGGCTGAGCACCTCTGCAATGGCTGCCAACGAGAACACCGACAGCCAGTCAACCGGGCCGGTCAGGCTCGTGGCCCCGTTGCGGCAAGCGAATCCAGAGACTGCCAATGAGCAGCAGCCTGCGACCCTTCGGGATCGCGAGGTCGACCGGGAACGTGACAGGGACCGCGATCGCGAGCGGGACTCCCTCCTGCCCGGCCTGGTGGATCCGACGGGCCGCAAGCTGAACCTGACTGAATTCGAGCGTCACGTGCGCCGCGGCGCCGGAGAAGACTCGGATGTGCGCAGGTTCGGCATGGAACTGCTGTCCCAGCGCAACTTCAACCCTGGCGAGGCGTCCAGTCAGATCCCCCAGGACTACGTCATCAGCGTCGGTGACGAGCTGGCAATCAATCTGTGGGGCTCCGTCGAGGCTGATCTGCGCCTCATCGTCGATCGCAGCGGCCGCATCACCATCCCCCGCGTAGGGCCAGTGCTGGTGGCGGGTCTGCAGTATGCCGACCTCAATGCAGCGGTCGACCAGCGGGTGGCCCAGGTCTTTCGCAACTACCGCCTGAGCACGTCGCTTGGCAAGCTGCGCAGCATCCGCGTCTATGTGACGGGCTTCATCCAGCGCCCCGGCGCCTATGCCGTCAGCAGCCTCTCGACCATCGTCAATGCGCTGATCCAGTCCGGAGGCCCCTCGGCGGCAGGCAGCTACCGCAACATCGAGTTGCGCCGTCGCGGCAAACTGATGAGCCAGTTCGATCTGTACGACCTGCTGCTGCGCGGCGACAAGAGTGGCGACCGCGTGCTTCAGGCCGAAGATGTGGTGCACATCGGACCGGTCGGCCAGCAGGTTGCTCTGATCGGCAGCGTGAACCGACAGGGAATCTTCGAACTCAAGCCGAGCGAGGTCGTCGATGACCTGCTGCTGATGGGTGGCGGGCTGAGTGCCGTGGCCGATCGCACCCGTCTGGCTGTAGAAAGCCTCGACACACGCAACGACGCCCGGATCGCCGAGCTCAAGCTGCCGGCACAAGGACGGACGGCACTGAAGGGCGGCGACGTCGTGCGCGCGTTCAACGCGCTGGATTCGCTGCTGCCCCAGCACCGCCAGAACAAGCGCGTGCATGTCGAGGGCGAGGTCCAACGCCCCGGCGAATACATCCTGCCACCGAACAGCACGCTGAGCGACGCCGTCATGGCCGCCGGCGGCCTGACTACCGGCGCCTTCGTCTACGGCGCTGATTTCAGTCGGGAGAGCGTGCGCATCACCCAGCAGGCGCAGTACGAGCGCGCATTGCGCGATCTCGAGACGGAATTCGCCCGCGTTCAGGTCACGCAAAAGGCGCTGACCGCCGATGAAGCCAGCGGACAAAGTGCCCGTGCGCAGAGCTCAAGCCGACTGATCGAGCGCTTGCGCGCCGTGCGGCCGACGGGACGGATCGTGCTGCAGATCCAACCTTCCGCCGCCAAGTTGCCCGACCTGTCGCTCGAAGATGGCGACCGCCTGATCGTGCCGGCCCGGCCATCGACGGTCGGTGTGTTCGGCAGCGTGTTCAACGGTGGCAGCTTCGTCTTCAACCAGGGTTCAAGCCTCGACGACATGCTCAAGCTTGCTGGCGGCCCGACTCGCGGTGCCGACAATTCGAGCACGTTCGTCATCCGCGCCAACGGCAGCGTCGTCAGCGCCAAGCAGCAATCCAGCGGCTGGATCTCGCTGGGCAGCGGCTTCTCGACCCTTGCCGCCCTGCCTGGCGACACCATCTTCGTACCGGAAGACCTGACGCGCACGAGCTTCAGTCAGGAAGCCAAGGAGTGGACACAGATCCTCTACCAGTTCGGCCTGGGTGCTGCCGCATTGAAGACCCTCAAGAACTAAGAGCAAGACTTGTCAATGCTTCCCACCGATGCGGCGGCCGCGCCTCCAGATTCAGAACTGACCTTGTCCGAGATCGGCGCAGCGCTGCTCTCGAACTGGCGGCGCATGGTGGCCGTGCCGCTGGCGGCCGCGGCGCTCGCCCTGGGGGCCAGCTACCTCATCACGCCGACGTTCACGGCCCGCACCACCTTCATGCCGCCTCAGCAGCAGCAGGGCGCCGCGGCCGGCGCGCTGGCGTCGCTCGGGGCGCTTGCAGGCCTGTCGGGCGGTGTGCGCAACACGGGTGACCAACACGTCACCTTTGCCCAGAGCCGCACCGTCGCGGACCGGATGATCGAGCGCTTCGATCTGAAGACCGTCTATGACGAGAAGCTTGCGCATGACACGCGCCTGAAACTGGCTGAGGCCACCCGGGTCACGCTGGGCAAGAAGGACGGCGTGATCACGCTGGAAGTCGATGACCACGACCCCAAGCGGGCAGCCGACATGGCCAACGCCTATGTCGAGGAGTTGCGCAAGCTCACGGCCGGCCTGACGCTGACGGAGGCGCAGCAGCGCCGTGCGTTCTTCGAGGGACAGCTCAAGCAGGTCCGGGCCAAGCTCGACGCTGCGCAGGCCGCGCTGCAGGGCAGTGGCGTATCGGCCGAGACGATCAAGGCCGAACCCAAGGCCGCGGTGGAGGCATTGGCCAAGCTGCGCGCCGAAGTCACCAGTGCGGAAGTGCGCCTGCAGATGCTGAACAGCAGCCTGGCGGAGGGCACGCCTGAAGTGCGCCAGCAGACCGCAGCGGTCACCCGGCTGCGCAGCGAACTGTCGCGCGCCAGCCAGGCCGAGCAGTCGGCAGCAGGCGGCTATATCGGCGCCTACCGTGAGTTCAAGTACCAGGAAGGCCTGTTCGACCTGATCGCCCGCCAGTATGAACTGGCCCGCGTGGACGAAAGTCGGGATGGTGGCCAGCTCCAGGTCATCGACGCGGCACAGGTGCCCGAGCGCAAGTCCAAGCCCAAGCGCAGCCAGTTGATGATCGCCGGTTTCGTGCTGGCGCTGATCGCGGTCGCTGTCCAGACGGCGCTGTCGCTGGTTCGCCAACGCGCCAAGAGCCGAATCTAGCGCGCGCCGGTCCTGAGGCGAACCCCCGTTCAGCCTGAGGCCCGTTCACCCGACACAGAGCAGTTTCCCGCCATGAATGCCTCCTCCAAACCCATCCTGAACCGCAAGGTGCGTTTCGCCCTGGTCGGCTGCGGCCGGATCGCGAACAACCATTTCGATTCGATCAAGAAACTGGCGGACCAGTGCGAACTGGTGGATGTGTGCGACATCGACGCCGACGCACTGGCGGCCGCCACCGCGTCCACGGGCGCCGCCGGCCACGCCAACCTGACCGACCTGCTGGCCGCCACCACGGCCGACTGCGTCATCCTGACGACGCCCAGCGGTCTGCACTCCCGCCAGGCCATCCAGGTCGCCCAGGCAGGACTTCATGTGGTGACCGAGAAGCCCATGGCGACCCGGTGGCAGGAGGGTCTGGACATGGTCCGGGCCTGCGACGAGGCGGGCGTGCGCCTGTTCGTCGTGAAGCAGAACCGCCGCAACCCGACGCTGCAGGTGCTGAAGAACGCCGTCTCGTCCGGCCGCTTCGGCCGGATCTACATGGTCAACGTCAATGTGTTCTGGACGCGCCCGCAGGCCTACTACGACAGCGCCGCCTGGCGCGGCACGTGGGAGTTCGACGGCGGCGCCTTCATGAACCAGGCCAGCCACTACGTCGATCTGCTGGACTGGATCGTCGGACCCGTGGAAAGCGTGATGGCCTATACCGGCACGCTGGCGCGTGACATCGAGGTGGAGGACACCGGTGTGGCGGCCATCAAGTGGCGCAGCGGCGCCATGGGCTCCATCAATGTGACCATGCTGACCTATCCAAAGAACCTGGAGGGGTCCATCACCATACTGGGCGAGAAGGGCTCGGCGGTCATAGGCGGCGTGGCCGTCAATGAGATCAAGCACTGGGAGTTCCAGACCCCGGACCCGATGGACGCGAGCATCAAGGACGCCAGCTACCAGACCACATCGGTCTACGGTTTCGGACACCCGCTGTACTACAAGAATGTCATCGACGTGCTGCGTGGCGAGGCCAAGCCCGAGACGGACGGTCGCGAAGGACTGAAGTCGCTGGAACTGCTGATCGGCATGTACCACTCCGCCCGCGACGGTCGCCGCGTCAACCTGCCGCTGCAGTACTGAAGTACATGAGCGTCACGATCCATCCTTCAGCCATCGTCGACGATGGCGCGCAGATCGGCGAGGGCAGCCGTGTCTGGCACTTTGCGCACATCTGCGCCGGCGCACGCATCGGCGAGCGCTGCTCCTTCGGCCAGAACGTGTTCGTCGGCAATGACGTAAGCATCGGCAACAACGTCAAGATCCAGAACAACGTGTCTATCTACGACGCCGTGACGCTGGAAGACGACGTCTTCTGCGGGCCGAGCATGGTGTTCACCAATGTCTACAACCCCCGCTCGGCCGTGACTCGCAAGGACGAGTACCGCCGCACCCTCGTGCGTCAAGGTGCCACGCTGGGCGCCAACAGCACCATCGTCTGCGGCACGACGGTCGGTCGCTACGCCTTCATCGGTGCGGGGGCTGTCGTCAATCGGGACGTGCCCGACTTCGCTCTCATGCTCGGCGTTCCGGCGCGACGCGCCGGCTGGATGAGCCGTCATGGCGAGCGGCTCGAGTTCATCAATGACGAGGCCATCTGCCCTCAAACCGGCGACCGATACCGCACCGTTGCGGGTCGCTGTGACCTGATCCAAGGCTGAACATGCAATTCATCGATCTCAAGAGCCAGTACCAGGCGCTCAAGACTAGCATCGACTCCCGCATCCAGAAGGTGCTGGACCATGGTCAGTACATCATGGGGCCGGAAGTGGCTGAACTCGAAGCGGCGCTGGCGCAGCTGACGGGGGCCAAGCACTGCATCACCGTCGCCAGCGGCACCGAGGCCCTGCTGATCGCCATGATGGCCGAGGGCATCGGCCCCGGCCACGAGGTGATCACGACGCCCTTCACCTTTGCCGCCACGGCAGAGACCATCGTGCTGGCGGGCGCCAAACCGGTCTACGTGGACATCAAGCCGGGCGATTGCAACATCGACCCGGCCCTCATCGAGGCTGCCATCACGCCCGCGACGCGGGCCATCATGCCGGTGAGCCTGTACGGCCAGGTCGCCGACATGGACGAGATCAACGCCATCGCCGCAAGGCACGGCCTGGTCGTCATCGAGGACGCGGCGCAGAGCTTCGGCGCGACCTACAAGGGCCGCATGAGCTGCAACGTCTCCAAGATCGGTGCGACCAGCTTCTTCCCGAGCAAGCCGCTGGGCTGCTACGGTGACGGCGGCGCCCTGTTCACGAGCGACGATGGCCTCGCGCAGGCGATGCGCGAGATTCGCACTCACGGCAAAGCTCGCGCTACTTCCAACACGCGCGTCGGCGTGGGCGGCC
>CAUJSJ030000174.1:0-2118 GCA_963422775.4 uncultured Roseateles sp. | reverse complement strand
CCGCGCACGCCCGACCGTGAGTCCCAGTACCACTGGGCCGGCCCCTGGGCCGTCAGCGCCTTCTCTCTGTACGGCCGCGCCAACGAGACACGCCAGGTCAACGGACCGGAGGACATGCGCGGTGCCCAGATCGCCGTGCTGCGCGATTCAATCCCTGCGGCCTGGCTCAAGGAACATGGGATGACGGGCTACGAGGTCAACGACGCGATCACTGGCCTGCGCATCCTGCATGCCGGCCGCGTCGATTTCTGGCTGGGCAGCGACTTGACAGCACGTTTGGTCATCAAGGCCAGCAGCGGGCCCGTGCCGCGCGTGCTCTACACCTTCGGCCGCATGGAACTCCATGTCGCCTGCCACCCGGGCACTTCGGCGGTGACTGTCGAACGCCTGCATGCCGGCATCGAGCAGCTGCGCCGCAACGGCGAGCTGACCGAGTTCGGCGTGCGTTGAATCAAGCGCTGTTGCGGGCACTCAGCAGGCACACCGCCCGCGCCTCGATGGCGCGGCCCTCACCCACCGGCCCCATCTTCTCGGCCGTCTTGGCCTTCACGTTGACCTGGTCCACGTCCACGCCCAGCACTGCGGCAAGGCGCTCTCGCATCGAGACGATGTGCGGCGCCATCTTGGGCGCCTGGGCGACGATGGTCGCGTCCAGGTTGACCAGAGCCCAGCCCGATTCGCGCACGCGGCGGTAGGCCTCGGCCAGCAGCACCATCGAATCGGCGCCCTTGAACTCGACAGCGGTGTCCGGGAAGAGCTTGCCGATGTCGCCCAGGGCGGCGGCGCCGAGCAGCGCGTCCGTGATGGCATGCGCCAGTGCGTCGGCATCCGAGTGGCCGAGCAGCCCGTGCGTGTGCGGGATGGTGACGCCGCCGAGGATGAGCGGCCGGCCGGTGACGAGTTGGTGCGTGTCCCAACCCTCGCCGATTCGAAGCAGTGGAAGACTCATGCCGCGATTGTCGCGGAGGCTGCTAAGGTGCGGCCCGCCATGAAACGACTCGCACTTGTCGCCCTGCTGATCCTGGCCCAGGCCGTCAGCGCCCAGACCACCCCGCGCCCCAAGATCGGCCTCGTCCTCTCCGGCGGCGGCGCCCGCGGCCTGGCCCACATCGGCGTGCTGCGCGTGCTGGAAGAGATGCAGGTGCCGGTGGACCTCATCGTCGGCACCAGCATGGGCGCCGTCGTTGGCGGGGCCTACGCGTCGGGGCGCAGCGTCGACGAGTTGGAGACACTCGTGAAGGGCGCCAACTGGAACGCCATCCTGGCCGACCGCCCGGCGCGCGACCGCCTGGCCATCCGCCGCCGCGAAGATGACGAGCGCCTGCCCTCGCGCATCGAGTTCGGCTTCAACCTGGAGCGCGGCGCCATGCTGCCGGGCGGCGCTGCCGGCAACGGCCAGCTGGAGGCGACGCTGTCTTCCCTGCTGCCCGCCACCCGCACCGACGACCCGCTGCGCAGGCTGCCCATCCCGTTCCGCGCGGTCGCCACCGACCTGCTCTCCGGCGCCATGCTGGACCAGGCCGACACGCCGCTCTTCGAGGCCTTGCGCGCCTCCATGGCCGTGCCCGGCGTGTTCGCGCCGCTGCGCGTGGGCGGCCGGCCGCGCGTGGACGGCGGCCTGGTGCGCAACCTGCCCATCGACCTGGCCCGCCAGCTCGGTGCCGACATCGTCATCGCCGTCAACGTCGGCACGCCGCTGCTCGAAGAGCGCGAGATCACCAGCGCCGTCGCGGTGGCCAACCAGATGCTGCAGATCCTGACCGAGCAGAACGTGCAGCGCTCGCTGCGTGAGCTGCGGCCCCAGGACATCGTCATCGATCCCGACCTCGGCGGCATGGGCTTCATGGACTTCCAGCGTGCCGACGAGGCCATGGCCACCGGCCGGCGCGCCGCACTGGCCGCCGGCGAGCGCCTGGCTGCTCTCGCCGCGCCCGCGGATGCCGCCGCGCTTCAGGCCCGGCGCCTGGGCCCGCCCGAATCCGCCATGGCCGCCCTGCCGCTGGCCGCGCTGAAGATCAGCGGCGCGCGCCGCGTCAACCACGAGGCGCTGCGGGCCGAGCTGGCGCTGCAGCCCGGCGACGCGATAGGCCGCGCGGAGCTGACCCGCGCTGTCGAGCG
>CAUJSJ030000173.1:0-12455 GCA_963422775.4 uncultured Roseateles sp. | reverse complement strand
CTGGTGAGTAGCATCCGCGCTAGATGCCCGCGAGTGAACCCGCCGATGAAGAACTCATCGCCAGCTATCTGCGCGGCGACATGAATGCGTTCGACAGGCTCTACCGCCGTCATGACCGCAAGACCTCTGCCTTCATCCGCCAGATGCTGCACCCCACGGACCGCGCCACGGTGGAAGACCTGCACCAGGACGGCTGGCTGGCCGTGGCAGGCAAGGCCGCCAGCTTCGCGCCGGCCAAGGCGAGGTTCTCGACCTGGCTCTACACCGTGCTGCGCAACCGCGCGCTGGATCATCTGCGGGCCCGCCGGCCCCAGGCTGCGGATGAAGAGGCCGACCCCGATCAACTCGTCTCGTCCGCCGCCAGCCCCGAGCAACTGCTGGCCAGCAAGCGCCTTGTGCAGGCGGTGGAGGGCGGCCTGCTGGCCTTGTCGGTGGAGCAGCGCGAGGCCTTCCTGCTCTTCACCGTCGTCGAGCTCAGCCTGGCCGAGATTGCCGACGTGACCCAGGCCCCTGTGGAGACCGCCAAGACCCGGCTGCGCTACGCGCGGGAAGCGCTTCGGCATCGCTTGAGCGAGTGGCGTGATGGCTGAGTTCGACCCCACCCAGCCGAACGACGCGGCGGAGGCGGCGTTCCGCGAGGCCGTGCTCGGCGATGACGGCGGCCGCGAGCAGCGTCGCGCGCGGCTGATGGCAGCGCTGCAGCGGCCAGAGGCTTGCGCCGTACCGGTGGCCCGCACCGAACTGGCCTGGCGTTGGCAGCCCTATGCCTGGGGCCTGCTTGCCGCGGGGCTGCTGTTTGGCAACCTTCATGATCTTGAAGACGCATACCTCTGCGCCGGGCCAGCAGATCGATCCGCGTCTGTCGGCAGGACAGTCCGCCTCGATGCCTGTCGTCGTTGCCCAAGCGGAGCCAGCCGTCGCGCCGGCCCAGTTGCCGGCAGCGCAAGCGCCGCTCGCCGCGGCCAAGGCCGGTCGAGTCCAGCCGCGTGCCAAGCAGGCTGAGCCGGTGATGGTCGCGGATGCGGCACCGCAGCTGCGCCGTGAGACCGAAGCGGCGGTGTCGGCCGCGACCGAATCGGGCAAGGGCGCGCTGGAACCACCAGCGGCTGCAAGCGCCTGTGGCAGCGGCGGCGCCGCCCTCGGCGTCCAACCCTGCACAGGCCCTGGCACGCGCCGATTCGGTGGCGGACGTTGCCTCAGCCCGGACCCGCATGTCCCTCGCCGCTTCGGAGGGCAGCCCAGTCGAAAGCGATGGCGCCGGCGGATGCCGTCCTGCTGGCCGCCGTCCGTCGCGCTGACCTGGCGGCGGCACGCGCCGCGCTGGGGGTCGGCGCCTCGGTCCACCTGCGCGATCCGCAAGGCCGCACGATGCTGATGCTGGCTGCAGGCGCGGGGTCGCACGAGATGGTCGAGCTGCTGCTCGCCGCGGGTGCCCGCAAGGCGGACCGGGATCCCCAGGGTTTGACGGCAGCCGGCCACGCCCAGGTTCAAGGCCACGGCCAACTGATCGACGCCCTGCGCTAGGCGTCGCCGCTTCAACACAAGAAGCCCGCCGGGCTTGCGCGCGGCGGGTGCCCACCGATTCGTGGTCTTGCAGACGCAGATCAACACCACGTGCGCGCTGCTGGACATCAAGGCCTGAACGGCGCCCACCCGCTCCGCCTGGAACGCCTGGGTTCAGCGGGCATTTGTTGGTGGCGCATGCATGGTGGGCCCGCCGCTGGCCAGGTCGTGTCTCGCGCGGCCGCGCAGCGGTCGAACGGATATCGTCAATAAGGTATCTTGGCGTCCCGCAAGTGGATGCTGGAGCACCAATTGAACGCCATCGATACCGAAGAGCGCCTCAAGGGCATTGCCACCTTCGTACAGGCGGCGGAGGCCGGCAGCTTTGCGCTGGCTGCGCAGCGGCAGCGGCAGACGCGCTCGGCGGTGGGCAAGAGCATTGCGCGGCTGGAGCAGCGCCTGGGCACGCGCCTGTTCAACCGCACCACGCGCAGCCAGAGCCTGACCGAGAACGGCCAGGCGTTCTTCGAGCGCTGCAAGCGGGCGCTGGCGGAGATCGAGGCCGCAGAAGCGGCGCTCGATGAGTCGGGCCGCGACCTGATCGGCCGGCTGCGTGTCAGCGCGCCCTTGCTGCTGGGCCGGCACATGGTGGCGCCGGTGCTGTCGCGGCTGTTGGCGCGCCACCCGCGGCTGCAACTCGAGGTTGCCTTCTCCGACCGGGTGGTGGACCTGCTCGAAGAGGGCTTCGATCTCGGCGTGCGGCTGGGCAAGCTGCGCGACAGCGCCACGCTGGCGGCACGCAGCTTCGGCAGCTTCGACTTCGTCATCTGCGCCTCGCCGGACTACCTGGAGCGCCAGGGCGTGCCAGACACGGACGAGTCCTTCAAGCACCACACGGCCATCGCCTATGCCGGCAACGGGCCCGAATCGCCGTGGCTGGCGGTGAATGCCGATGGCAGCCAGCAGGAATTGCAGGTGCAGCGACGCATTCGCTTCGACGATGTGGAGGCGATCGCCGACGCGGTGCTGGCCGGCGCGGGCCTGGGCCGACTGCCGCGCTGGCTGGCCGCGCCGCATGTGCAGGCGGGCCGGCTGCGCGTTGTCGGCGATCAGCGGTATGCGCAAACGGTTGCCGCCCATGCGGTGTGGCCGCAGACCCGGCACCTGCCGATGAAGACCCGCGCCGCCATCGACCTGCTGGCCGCCGAGCTGCCCGCCATGTTGGCCCGCAGCGGCGTCGAGGGACGGCCGACGGTTGCCACCTGATTGGTTCTTCAGGTTCTCCTTTTTGATTCGTGAACTGATCCGACGGAGAGCTTCTGTCTCCATAGACTGAAGCTGTCAATGGGTTGGTGACGGGTCGGTGGGCCACAGGGGTTCGTCGTCGCGGCCAACAAGTTCGCGGAGAACCCTCATGCACAGATCTCGATTGGCCGTCGCCCGGCGCACCCTGGCGGCGGCTGCGGCGCTCATCAGCATGGCTGCCATGGCGCAACTGCCGTCCCGGCCTGATATGGCGCTCGTGGAACGCGGTCGCTACCTGGTGCAGACCTCCGGCTGCAACGACTGCCACACGGCCGGCTACAACCAGGCGCTGGGCCGGCTGGACGAGAAGCTCTGGTTGACCGGTGACACGCTCGGTTGGCGCGGCCCCTGGGGCACCAGCTACGCGCCCAACCTGCGGCTCTACGTCCGGAAGATGACGCGCTCGCAGTGGCTGGCGGCCTTGAACACCATGGAGCCGCGCCCGCCCATGCCGTGGTTCAACCTGCGGGCGATGAGCAGGACCGATCAATCGGCCTTGTACGAGTACCTCAAATTCCTCGGCCCGGCCGGGCAGCCCGCGCCCGCCTGGGTGCCGCCTCACAAGGTGCCGGCCCAGCCGTTCGTGCAGTTTCCGGGCTGAGCCCTGGCACAACCCACACCCCATCCCACTGGAGTTCCTGATGCAACACCTCATGACCATGACAAGCCGCCGCGTCGCCGCCGACGTCGACGTGCTGGAGACCTATGCCCCCTTTCCCGGCTATGGCGTCATTGCCATCAATGCCCACCTGATCCGCTCGCGCGAGCCGGTGCTGGTGGACACCGGCATCGGCGCCCTGGAGGCCGATTTCATGCGCGAGCTGCGCCGGCTGATCGACCCGGCCGACCTGCGCTGGATCTGGATCACGCATGCCGACGCCGACCATGTCGGCAACCTGCGCGCCGTGCTGGCCGAGGCGCCCCGAGCGCGGGTAGTCACAAACTTTCTGGGCATGGGCAAGCTCGGGCTGCAGCAGATGCCGCTGGACCGGGTGCACCTGATCAACCCGGGCCAGGCACTGGATGTGGGCGACCGCCGCCTGCTGGCACTGCGGCCACCGTCCTACGACGCGCCCGAAACCATGGGCCTGCTCGACATGCGCAGCCGCGTGCTGTTCAGCTCCGACTGCTTCGGCGCGCTGCTGCCCAAGATCCTCAGCGATGCACATGACATCACGCCGGCCACGCTGCGCGAGGCCATCGACGTGCCGTGGCTGAGCCAGCTGACGGCCCCGGCCCTGGCCAACGCGCTGGCCGAGTTGCAGGCGCTGGCCCCGGTCGCGGTGCTGGGCAGCCATTTGCCCCCGGCGACCGGCATGACCGATCTGCTGGTAGAAAGTCTGCTTGCAGCGCGCCTGGCGGCCCCTTTCGTCGGCCCCGACCAGTCCGGGCTGGAACAGATGACACGCGCGCCGCTGGCCGCATGAAAGGACGCACGATGGACATCCAGCGCATCGCAGCCTTCTCCGATGGCGACGTGGGCGGCAACCCGGCCGGCGTCGTGATTGCCGACTTGTTTCCGGATGACGCGGCGATGCAGCGCATCGCTGCGGAGGTCGGCTTCTCCGAGACCGCCTTCGCCGTTCCGCAGGGTACGGGTTGGCGGGTGCGCTACTTCTCGCCGGAGTCCGAAGTGCCCTTCTGCGGCCACGCCACGATTGCGCTCGGGGCCGCGCTGGCGCTGCGGCACGGCGACGGCCGCTTTGCGCTGACGCTGAACCAGGCCGAGATCACCGTGGAGGGCCGCCGCCAGCAGGCGCTCATGTTCGCTGCGCTGCAGTCGCCGCCCACGCACAGCCGCGCGGTGGCGCCCGAGGTGCTGGCCGAGGCCCTGCGCCTGTTCGGCTACACCGAGGCCGATCTCGACCCGCGCATCCCGCCCGCGGTGGCGCACGGCGGGGCCAACCATCTGGTGCTGGCGCTGAAGAGCCGCGCCGCGCTGGCGGCCATGCAGTACGACCTCGCTGCCGGCCGTGAGCTGATGAACCGGCAGGGCTGGGTCACCATCCTGCTGGCCCATGCCGAGACGGCCCAGCGCTTTCACACCCGCAACCCGTTCGCGTCGGGCGGCGTCTACGAGGATCCGGCCACCGGCGCTGCCACCGCCGCGCTGGCCGGCTATCTGCGCGACATCGCCTGGCCGCACCAGGGCGTCATCGACCTGCTGCAGGGCGAGGACATGGGCGTGCCGTCCCGCCTGCGGGCCGAGATCGGGGCCGCGCCGGGCGGCTCGATCCGCGTCTCGGGTACGGCCCGGCTGATGTCCTCCGGCGTGGCGCGGTAGTCCCGGCAGCCCGGACCATTTCCGCGCGTCAGGCTGGGTGCCGAGCCCCGAAGGCGAACAGCAGCTTGCCCTCGTAGCGCTCGGCCTGCGCCAGGGCCTCAGCCGCCTGCTCCGGCTTCGCCAGCCGGGTGATCGGCGTGCGGATCAAGCCGGCGCTGAGCAGGGGCAGCAGTTGCCGGTACAGCGCTGCACGCTGCGCCGGCTTGGCCCGCTGGGCCCAGGTCGCGAGCCAGAAGCCCTGCAGCGAGACCGCGCGAAAGATGCTGTCGCGCGGCCCGATCTGGGCGGCCTGGCCGCTCATGGCGGCATAGGCCACCGCGACACCCCCGCCGGCCAGGGCGCTGGCCAGTTGGGCCGTCGCCGCGCCGCCGACAGCATCCAGACCGAGCTGGATCGCGGCCCGGCCCGTGGCCTGGGCGATGCGCTTGGCGATGTCGGGGCCGTCCACCAGCACGACGTCGGCGCCGAGGCCCTCCAGGGCTTGTGCGGCGCTGTCCGAGCGCACGATGTTGACCGTCCTGAGGGCCGCGCGAACGCGCGATGGCGATCACCGAACGACCGACGGAAGAATTGGCCGCGTTCTGCACCACCCAGTCGCCCGCGGCCAGGTGGGCGAACTCGCCCAGCAGCAGCAGGGCCGCGGCGGGGTTGACGCCCAGCATGGCGAGCTGCTGCTCGTCGGCCTCATCGGGCAGCGCGAAGAGTGCCGCCGCGTCGGCATTGAGCCTTTCCTGCCAGGCGCTGGCCAGGTAGGGCACCAGCACGCGGTCCCCGGCGCGCAGATGCGACACCTGCTCGCCGACCGCCGTGACGCGGCCCACGCCCTCGCTGCCCAGCACGGCGGGCAGGGCCGGGCGGATGCCGTAGTGGCCGCGGATCATCAGCAGGTCGCTCGGGTTGATGGGCGTGTACGAGACCGCGATCTGGACCTCGTGCGCGGCGGGCGGCGGCGGGCCGTCCATCTCGACCAGGGCCACGGATTCGTCAGGCGCGCCGAAGCGCGTGAGCTGCAAGGCTTGCATGTAAACCTCCAATGAGATGGTGGGGCAGCGAGGCTCAGGCCGAGCCCCGCTGCGGACAGGTGACGGAGCGGCTTTCAGTCCGTCGCGCGCGGCGAGGACGCGTCGTTCACGGGTGGCTGGCGGCGCGACCGCCGCAGTACCAGCAGGCCCGCCGCGCCCAGCAGAGACAGCGCAGCCGTGGACGGCTCTGGCACTGCCGAGGTCATGAAGACGCCGGACGCCGACTTCAGCACCATGCCTTCCGGCCGTTGCCATTCAAAGCGGACCGTGTGGCCGAAGTCCGCCAGCGAATCACCGGATCCGATCGCGAAGGAGAGGGCTTCCACCTCGACGAACAGGAAGGCGTCGAGGCCCGGGCGCACCTCGACCTCGCCGAGGTCGAAGCGCCATTCGGCGGGGTCGTTGCCCGTGGTGACCAGGCTCTTCCAGCCCAGGCTGGGCTGACGGTTCAGATAGTCGGTGTCGATGTGGCTGTTGCCGACGAAGTAGCGGATGCGCGCCCAGGCGCCGCCCTGGGTGAAGCCGTCCACCTTCAGCGCCATGTGCACCGGCCCGGGCGTGCTGCCGATGTCCAGGCTCAGCGTCTCCCAGTAGGCAGTGCCGGCCGAAGCGGCGCGGTAACCGTAGATGCATCTCTGCGCGCAACTGCTGGCGGCGGTGCGCACGTGCAGGGCGCCGTCGAGATGCGAGTTCGACGCCTCCGCGCTGAGGTCGACGCCGGTGTTCTGGTCGTACCTCGACATGGACACGCTCGACTGCAGCGCGAGCGGGTTGACATCGTTCTTCTGAACCGGGTTGATGTAGGCGTGGCTGACGCTGCCGAACGAGCCGACCAGCAGGCCATCGAGATAGGGGTTGCCGGTCGGGATCGGCGTGGCGGCGGCGGGCAGCATCGTGGCGACAGTGGCTGCCGCCACAAGCAGCGCACGCGCTGGGTGGTGGATCCAAAGCTTGGACACGTTCACTCCTGTGGGGCGGCGTTCTTGCCGATTTCGATGACGACCTTGCCGACATGCCTGGACGTGCCGAGGTAGTCGAAGGCCGAGGCCGCCTCGGCGAAGGTGAAGATGCGATCGATGACCGGCCGGATGCGGGCCTGCTCGACGAAGCGCACCAGGTCCTCGGCCATGGCCCGGCTGCCCACGAGCACGCCGGTCAGGCGCAGGGCGCGGTCGATGAGGGCGTCGGCATCGACCTCGCCGCCCCAGCCGGAGGTGCCGCCGATGACGCTGAGGCGCCCCTCGCGGCGGACTGCCGCCATCGAGTGAGCGAGCGTGTCGCGCCCCGAGGTTTCGAGCACCAGGTCGGCCCCGCCCCCGCCGGTCAACTCGCGCACGCGGGCCGACCAGTCGGGCTGCTTGACATAGTTGATGCCGTGGTCGGCGCCCAGATCGCGCGCCAGCTGCAGCTTGCGGTCATCCGACGACGTGATGATCACGCGCAGGCCGGCGGCCTTGGCCAGTTGCAGCGCCCAGATCGACACGCCGCCGGTGCCCAGCAGCAGCACCGTCTGCCCGGGCTGGGCCGCGCCGGCCACGAACAAGCCGTTCCAGGCGGTGACGCCGGCGCAGGGTAGCGTGGCGGCCTCGGCCATGCTCATGAACGCGGGCACGGCGAACCAGGCCTGTTCGGGCAGCACCACGGCCTCGGCCAGCATGCCCGGGCCGCGGTTGCCGAGCGCGCCGGCCACCTTCTGGTCAGTGGGCGGGCCGTCGACCCAGTTCGGGAAGAAGCTGGCGGCGACCCGGTCCCCCACGCGCCAGCGGCTGACGCCGCTGCCCACGGCAGCGACGACGCCCGCGCCGTCGGAAGCCGGCGTGATGGCCGGGCCGGCCGCGTCACCGCCGCGCAGCACCTCGAGATCCCGGTAGTTCAGGGCCACGGCGCGCATGTCGACGCGCACCTCGTGGGGCGCCAGCGGTGGCAGCTGGCGTTGCGTGTGTTCCAGCCCGGCAATGCCCTGGCAGCGATGGAGACGAACCGTTTGCATCTGATGTCCTCAAAGGTGTTTGCTCAATGAAACGCAGCTGGCTGGTGGCGAACCAAGGAGCCGCAGCGCGTGGAGCAAAGCTTAGGAGGACTGAATTTCTTCAGTGCATATATTCAGATCAGTCTATGTATCCAAATTGGATTCAATCGGGGTGGCGCGCCGTCCGTTGATCAGCCCTCCAGCTGGAAGCTAAAGACGGCTTGCGTGAGGCGGTCGGCGTGCTGACGCAGGCTCTCTGCGGCGGCGGTGACGTCCCCCGCCGCGTTGTTGTCGGAGCGTGACCCGCCAGGAGATAAAAAAGCCCGCCGGGCTTGCGCTCGGCGGGCTGTTCTTCTGGACGCTTCAGGCTCAGGCGGCCACGGTCTTGGCGGTGTCTGCGTACTCTTCGATCTGGTCGAAGTTCAGGTACTTGTAGACGCTGGCGTTGTCCTTGTTGATGATGCCCATCGCCTCGTGATACTCCTGCACCGTCGGGATCTTGCCCAGCTTGGATGCAATCGCGGCCAGCTCGGCAGACGCCAGGAACACGTTGGTGTTCTTGCCCAGGCGGTTGGGGAAGTTGCGCGTCGACGTGGACACGACGGTCGCGCCTTCGCGCACCTGGGCCTGGTTGCCCATGCACAGACTGCAGCCCGGCATTTCGGTGCGAGCACCGGCCGTGCCGAAGGCGGCGTAATGGCCTTCCTTGATCAGCTCGCTCTGGTCCATCTTGGTGGGCGGTGCCACCCACAGCTTGACCGGGATGTCGCGCTGGCCGCCCAGTAGCTTGGCCGCGGCGCGGAAGTGGCCGATGTTGGTCATGCAGGAGCCGATGAAGGCCTCGTCGATCTTGGTGCCGGCGACTTCGGACAGGAACTTGGCGTCGTCCGGGTCGTTGGGGCAGCAGAGGATGGGTTCCTTGATGTCGGCCAGGTCGATCTCGATGACGTGGGCGTACTCGGCGTCCTTGTCGGCCTCCAGCAGCTCCGGGTTGGCCAGCCAGGCCTCGACCTTCTCGATGCGGCGCTGCAGCGTCTTCGCGTCGGCATAGCCGTCGGCGATCATGTTCTTCATCAGCACGACGTTGCTGGTGAGGTATTCCTTGATCGGCGCCGGGTTCAGCTTGATCGTGCAGCCGGCAGCCGAGCGCTCGGCAGAGGCGTCACTCAGCTCGAAGGCTTGCTCGACCTTCAGGTCCGGCAGGCCTTCGATCTCGAGGATGCGGCCCGAGAACACGTTCTTCTTGCCGGCCTTGGCAACGGTCAGCAGGCCCGCCTTGATGGCGTACAGCGGGATGGCGTGCACGAGGTCGCGCAGCGTCACGCCGGGCTGCATCTCGCCCTTGAAGCGCACCAGCACGGATTCAGGCATGTCCAGCGGCATCACGCCGGTGGCGGCGCCGAAGGCCACGAGGCCAGAGCCGGCGGGGAAGGAGATGCCGATCGGGAAGCGGGTGTGCGAATCGCCGCCGGTGCCGACCGTGTCGGGCAGCAGCAGGCGGTTCAGCCAGCTGTGGATGACGCCGTCACCCGGGCGCAGGGACACGCCGCCGCGGTTGCTGATGAAGGCGGGCAGCTCGCGGTGGGTCTTGACGTCCACGGGCTTGGGGTAGGCGGCCGTGTGGCAGAACGACTGCATGACCAGGTCGGCCGAGAAGCCCAGGCAGGCCAGGTCCTTCAGCTCGTCGCGGGTCATCGGGCCGGTGGTGTCCTGCGAGCCTACGGTCGTCATCTTGGGTTCGCAGTAGGTGCCGGGGCGCACGCCCTGGCCTTCCGGCAGGCCGACGGCGCGGCCGACCATCTTCTGCGCCAAGGTGAACCCGGCCTTGGTCTCGGCCGGGAGCGCGGGCAGGCGGAACAGCGTGGACGCGGGCAGGCCCAGGAACTCGCGGGCCTTGGCCGTCAGCGAGCGGCCGATGATGAGGTTGATGCGGCCGCCGGCGCGCACTTCGTCGAACAGCACGTCGCTGCGCAGCTTGAACTCAGTGAGGGTCTCGCCGTTCTTCATCAGCTTGCCGTCATAGGGCAGCACGTCGATGACGTCGCCCATCTCCAGCTTGCTGACGTCGACTTCGATGGGCAGCGAGCCCGAGTCTTCCTGCGTGTTGAAGAAGATGGGCGCGATCTTGCCGCCCAGCGTGACGCCGCCGAAGCGCTTGTTCGGCACGAACGGGATGTCCTGCCCGGTGGCCCAGACCACCGAGTTGGTGGCCGACTTGCGCGAGGAGCCGGTGCCGACGACGTCGCCGACGTAGGCCACCAGATGGCCCTTGGCTTTCAGATCCTCGATGAATTGCATCGGGCCGCGCTTGCCGTCTTCCTCGGGCTTGAAGGCCGCGTCGGTTCGCGTGTTCTTCAGCATCGCCAGGTAGTGCAGCGGGATGTCCGGACGGCTCCAGGCGTCGGGGGCGGGCGACAGGTCGTCGGTGTTGGTCTCGCCGGGCACCTTGAAGACGGTGACGGTGATCTTCTTCTCGACCTCGGGGCGCGACGTGAACCACTCGGCGTCGGCCCAGCTCTGCATCACTTCCTTGGCGTGGGCGTTGCCGGCCTTGGCCTTGTCCGCCACGTCGTTGAAGAAGTCGAACATCAGCAGCGTCTTCTTCAGGCCTGCGGCGGCCACGCTGGCGACTTCGGCGTCATCCAGCAGCTCGATCAGCGGGTGCACGTTGTAGCCGCCCACCATGGTGCCCAGCAGCTCGGTGGCCTTGGCCTTGGAGATCAGGCCGACGCTGATGTCGCCGTGTGCGACGGCGGCCAGGAAGCTCGCCTTGACCTTGGCGGCATCGTCCACGCCCGGGGGCACGCGGTGAGTCAGCAGGTCCAGCAGGAAGGCATCTTCACCGGCGGGCGGGGCCTTGATCAGCTCGATCAGCTCGGCGACCTGCTTGGCTTCCAGAGGCAGGGGCGGGATGCCGAGGGCGGCGCGTTCGGCGGCGTGTTGGCGGTAGGCGGTGAGCATGGGAGAACTCCTGAAACGGGGGGACGAAAGCGGTCAGGGCCTGGGCGCGATGATGCGCAAGCCCTTGAAGTAGTCACGGAAGAATCCGGCGTCGCGGGTGATCAGGCCCTGGCATTGCAGCAGGGCGTGGGCGCCGATGAGGAAATCGGGAACGGTGCGCTTGGCATCCTGAGCGTCGATGCTGGTCGACAGGCGCTGGCGGTAGCGCCGCTGCATCTCGCCGGCACGCAGCGCCGAGCGCAGCTCCATCGGCGAAAACGCGATGCCGATGGCTTCCAGCGTCTCCAGCACGATGTCGCTGTGACCCAGGCCCGCCACCACTTCGCTGACGACGACCTCGCTGACGACCACCGGGCCGGTGGACAGCGCGCTGCGCAGCAACTGCTCGGCTTCATCGGCCGAGGGGCCGTCGCCGATGTAGTCGACGAGGATGGATGTGTCGACCGCAATCACGCAGCTTCATCCGGGGGCGGGTAGGGGTCACCTGGGGCGCGACCACGCAACTCGCGCATCACGTCGTCGGTGGTGGTGCCGGCGGGCAGCTTGATGCGGCCCCGCATCTTGGACAGCGCATCGCCCACGTCCTTGCGCAGGATGATGCGCCCGCCGTCCAGCTCGACCTTGAGCGTCGTGCCCTTGGTCAGGCCGAGGGCGTCTCGGACTGCCTTGGGCAGCGTGATCTGCCCGCGTTCGGCAACGGTAGCTTCCATGGCGCCTCCAGCGGCTGAGCGCTACGGAGGCGGCGGCTCAGGTATGCATGAGAAAGTATGTATTCATTCTACATACCTGAACCGGCCGATTTCAAGTGAGATGACTCACTTGGACTTGGACGGTTTGGCAGGTTTCGCAGCCACCGCAGGTGCCGCGGGCGTCTCGGCCGCCGTGGGCGTGATGCCCAGGCCACTGCGCGCGGGCCGCGGCGGCTTCCGCCTCAGGGTCATTGATCTTGGCAGCCTTGGCGGCTTCGATCAACTTGATCTGCTCGGGGTGGACGCAGTCGTCGATGAGGCGCTGGGCCGATCTTGGTGTCCAGCAGCATGGACTTGTTGGCGATCTGGATCATCAGCGTGCGGCCGGTGACGTCTTCCAGTCGCAGCGCGCCAGTGGACGACAGCACGGGCTTCATCGTGAAGACCTGCTTCTTCCAGGCCACGTTGATGTAGCCAGCCACCTTGGGGTGCTTTTCGATCAGCACGGTCTCCTTGAACTCACAGGCGTAGTCGCCGAGGTAGGCGCGTTCGGCAGCAGCGAGCTGGGCTTCATCGGCGTCGACCAGCACGGGCTCCGGCGGAGGCGGGGGGGTCTTCTTGGCGGGTGCAGGCTTGGCTGCGGTGGCCTTGGGTGCCGGCTTGGCCGCAGGCTTGGCGGCGGGTGCGGTCTGAGCGAAAGCGGGGAGGGCGGCGCAGAGGAT
>CAUJSJ030000172.1:0-3937 GCA_963422775.4 uncultured Roseateles sp. | reverse complement strand
AAGATGGGCTATCCGGTCGTCGACGTCGAGAACTTCGCCATCGAGCCCGACGCCGTGCGCAAGCTGCCGCACGCGGTGGCCAAACGCCTGGAGGTGCTGCCGCTGGTGCTGCGCGACGGCCGCATGGTCGTCGCGATGGAAGACCCGACGCGGCGCGACGCCATCGACGAGGTCGAGTTCATCACCCAGCTCAAGGTCGTGCCCACGCTGACCAAGCTCGGCACGCTGCAGTTCGCCATTCCTGCGGCCTTTGACCGCTACGGCACCGAGGCCCTGCCACGCAGCAACACCGACCCCCTGCCCGACTTCACGCCCGACTTCGCGCAGGACACCTCCAACAAGCTCATCGAAAGCCTGGAGCGCGACAGCAGCGAGCGCACGAACAAGGAAGAAGAGTCGCCCATCGAGCAGAGCGACAACTCCCTCGTGCGCCTCATCAACTCGATGATCATCGAGGCGCACAACCAGGGTGTGTCCGACATCCACATCGAGACCTACCCGGGCAAGGAAAAGCTCAAGATCCGCTTCCGCCGCGACGGCGTGCTGCAGCCTTACCTGGAGCTGCCCCACACCTACCGCAACGCGATGATCGCGCGCATCAAGATCATGTGCGACCTCGACATCTCCGAGCGCCGCAAGCCGCAGGACGGCAAGATCAACTTCGCCAAATACTCGCCCCAGCACCGGCTGGAGCTGCGTGTTGCGACCATCCCGACCAACAACAGCCTGGAAGACGTCGTCATGCGCCTGCTGGCCAGCAGCAAGCCCATGCCGCTGGACCGCATCGGGCTGGCGCCTGCCAACCTCGCCGCCCTGCAGACGGCCGTCGCCCGGCCCTACGGCATGGTGCTGTGCGTCGGCCCCACCGGCTCGGGCAAGACGACGACGCTGCACTCGGCGCTGAGCTACATCAACAAGCCCGAACGCAAGATCTGGACGGCCGAGGACCCGGTCGAAATCACCCAGGCCGGCCTGCGCCAGGTGCAGGTCAACCCGAAGATCGACTGGACCTTCGCCAAGGCGCTGCGAGCCTTCCTGCGCGCCGACCCCGACGTCATCATGGTGGGTGAAATCCGCGACCAGGAGACGGCCGAGATCGCCGTCGAGGCGTCCCTCACCGGCCACCTGGTGCTGTCCACGCTGCACACCAACAGCGCGCCCGAGACCATCACGCGGCTGCTGGACATGGGCATGGACCCGTTCAACTTCGCCGACTCGCTCTTGGCCGTGCTGGCCCAGCGCCTGGTGCGGCGCAGCTGCTCGGCCTGCCAGACCAGCGAGCCGCTGACCGAGGCTGAACTCGGCGAGCTGCTGGATGACTATCTGCACGTTTTCCCCGCCGACGCGCGGCCGTCCAAGCTCGCGCTGATGGCCGACTGGATCAAGAATCACGGCACGCAGGGCCGGCTGATGAAGTTCACCAGCCCTGGTTGCCCGACCTGCGGTCACAGCGGCTACAAAGGCCGCGCCGGCCTGCATGAACTGTTGACCGTCTCCAAGAACATCCGCCGCATGATCCAGACCGGTGCCCGCGCCGAGGAGCTGCAGCACGCCGCATTGACCGAAGGCATGCGCTCGCTGCGCCAGGACGGCATCGTCAAGGTGCTGCAGGGCGTCACGACCCTCGCCGAAGTCCACGCCACCAGCAACGTATGAGTGAACCCGCCGAGACCACTGCCGCCGCCCCCCGCCCCAAGCTGCGCCTGGGCGACGTTCTCGTCGAACAGCAGCTGATCTCGGCCGAGCAGCTCGGCCAGGCGCTCGAGTTGCAGCGCGCCACCGGCAAGAAGCTGGGCCGCATCCTCATCGAGGCCAACCTCATCACCGAGGAGGCCCTGGCCCATGTGCTGGCGCGCCAGTTGCGCGCGCCCTTCGTCAACCTCAAGACCTTCCCGCTCAAGACCGAGCTGGTGCGCCTGCTTCCTGAGACGCCGGCGCGGCGCTTCCGAGCCCTGGTGCTGGAGGAGCGCGGCGACACGCTGCTGGTGGCCATGGCCGACCCGCTGGACCTGTTCGGCTTCGACGAGCTGGCCAAGATCCTCAAGCGCCGCCTGGCGATGGCCGTTGTCGCCGACAGCCAGCTGCCCGCCGTCTTCGACAAGCACTACCGCCGCAGCGACGAGATCTCAGGCTTGGCCAAGGCGCTGGAGAAGGACATCGGCGACGCCGTCGACTTCGGCGCGCTGCAGGCCAGCGTCGGCCAGGAGGGTGCGCCCGTCGTGCGGCTGCTGCAGTCCGTCTTCGAGGACGCGACCCGCGCCGGCGCGTCCGACGTGCACATCGAGCCGCAGGAAGGCGAGCTGCTGATCCGCAACCGCGTCGACGGCATCCTGCAGACGCTGACCCAGGCCGACAAGCGCATCGCGCCTGCCCTCGCCCAGCGCCTGAAGCTGATGGCGGGCCTGGACATCTCCGAGAAGCGCCTGCCGCAGGACGGCCGCTTCACGCTGCGCCTGAGCGACCGCACGCTGGATGTGCGCCTGTCGACCATGCCCAGCCAGTACGGGGAATCCGTCGTCATGCGCCTGCTCGGCCAGGGCTCGGCACTGCGCCGACTGGGCGACATCGGCATGCCCGACGACATGCTCAAGCGCTTTCGCGAGCTGCTGGGGCGCGACTCGGGGATGATTCTCGTCACCGGCCCCACCGGCTCAGGCAAGACGTCCACGCTCTACGCGGCGCTGGCCGAGATCGATGCCGAGCAGCAGAAGATCATCACCGTCGAGGACCCGGTCGAATACCGCCTGCCGGGCCTGACGCAGGTGCAGGTCAACGACAAGATCGAGCTGGACTTCGCCCGCGTGCTGCGAGCCGCGCTGCGGCAGGACCCCGACGTCATCCTCGTCGGCGAAATGCGCGACGCCGAGACCGCCGAGATCGGCCTGCGTGCCGCCATTACGGGCCACTTGCTGCTGAGCACCCTGCATACGAAGGACACCGTCTCCACGCCGTTCCGGCTGCTGGATATGGGCGCGCCGCCCTTCATGGTGGCCACGTCGCTGCAGGCCGTGCTGGCCCAGCGCCTGCTGCGCGGCGTCTGCAAGCACTGCGCCGAACCGCACCTGGCCACGCCGCAGGAGCAGGCCTGGATCAACGAGGTGCAGGCGCAGAACGGCGACACCGAGCCCGTGAAGAGCGTCAAGGGCCGCGGCTGCGCCGAGTGCAACGGCACCGGCTCGCAGGGCCGGCGCGGTGTCTACGAGATGCTGGAGCTGGACCCCGACATGGCCCTGGCCATCCAGAAGAGTGACGCTGGCGCCTTCCTGGCCGCCGCGCGCCGCGCCTTGAAGGGCAAGACCCTGGCCGACCGCAGCCTGGCCCTGGTTCGTGAGGGCAAGACCTCGCTGGCTGAAGCCGTGCGGATCAGCGTGGTTGCTGAATAGCCGGCCGAATGAGCAATTTCTCCTTCAAGGGGCGCAATGGCCGCGGCGAGCTTGTCGAGGGCATCGTCGACGCGGTGAGCAGCGACGCCGTCGCCGCCCAGCTGATGGCCGGCGGCGTCGTGCCCGTCAGCATCGAGGCCACGACGGAAGCGGTCAGCGTGGCCGGCGGCAGCAACTGGCTGGAAGCCCTGCTCGCCAAGCCGATCACGCAGGAAGACGCCCTCGTGCTGACGCGCCAGATGTACACGCTGCAAAAGGCCGGCGTGCCCATCCTGCGCGCCCTCGCCGGCCTGGAGGCGTCCACGTCCCACCCCGGCATCATCAATTTGCTGCAGGACGTGCGCGCCAGCCTGGACCAGGGCCGCGAGCTGGCCACGGCCTTCGCCCGCCACCCCCATGTGTTCAGCGCCTTCTACGTCGCCATGACGCGGGTGGGCGAGCTGACCGGCAAGCTCACCGAAGTGTTCCAACGCCTGGCCGAACACCTGGAGTTCGAACTCGACATCCGCGCCCGCATCAAGCAGGCGCTGCGCTACCCGGCCATGGTCATCATC
>CAUJSJ030000171.1:0-90404 GCA_963422775.4 uncultured Roseateles sp. | reverse complement strand
GGCTGCCTGGCCTTGGTCGGGCAGGCCACGGCGAGCACGGCGGCCGTCTACAGCGACTGCTGCCTGCACGGCTGCAAGGGCATGACGCAATGCGCCAGCGCCGGCTGTCAGGCCTGCGCGGCCCCACAGCTCGCGCCGACGCCGCAGAAACCGCTGACGATGACTGCCGACGGTTCGATGTGGCACCACGCCACGGCAACGTTCGACACCGGCCTGCAACCTGAGCCATGGACGCCTCCTGACTAGCTGGATGTCTGCGCTCAGCATTCATCCATCTTTCAAAGGAAATCCATGAAATCGAAACTGATCAAGCTTGGCGCCGCCGTCGCCCTGCTGGGCGGGTCCGCTGCCGCTTTCGCCGCTCAGGCCTGCTGCGGCGACCTCGCCTGCTGCATCCAGCAGCTGCTGTGCTGCCTGTAAGGTCTCGCTGAACTGAGACCTGGGCCGGCGCTGTGCGCCGGCCTTTTCATTGGGGGTCGGGCCATGCGTTGAAGGGGCTGGGCGCGCTCGGCACGGCGGGCGGCTTGAGGCTTCGCTGCCACCAGCCCACGTCGCGCCATTCGCCGTGCTTGAAGCCGACGTTCCGGTACACGCCGATGGCCTCGAATCCGACTGCCTGGTGCAGCCCCATGCTGTCCGCGTTCGGCAATGCGATGCCCGCGAAAGCCTGGAAGTAACCCAGCTCTGCGAGCAGCGGCAGCAGCCGCGCGTACAGCGCCCGGCCCACGCCCTGGCAGCGCATGTCTTCGCGCACGTAGACGGTGGTGTCCACCGACCACTGGTAGGCCGCCCGCTCGTGGTGCTTGCTGGCGTAGGCATAGCCGCACACGGCCCCTGCGGCGTCCTCGGCCACCAGCCAGGGCAGGCTGGCCAGCGTCTTGTCGATGCGGGCGCGCATCTCGGCCGCGTCGGGCGGTTCGGTCTCGAAGGAGATCGTCGTGTGCTGCACGACGGGTGCGTAGATGGCGGCGACGGCAGCGGCATCGTCCAGCGTGGCGGTGCGGATATTCATCCGGTGTTCTCCAACGAAGTCTTTGGTGCGCGCGCCGGCACCCGGATCAGCAACAGAGCCGCGAGCGCGGTCAGTGCCAGGCCGGCAGAGAACCACAGCACGCGCGTGCCGAGCTCAGCCAGCAGCAGGCCGAACAGCCAGGGCGACAGCGCCTGGCCCAGCCGCGCCGGCAACATCAGCAAGCCCTGGCGCTGCCCGTAGCCCTGCGGCCCGAACAGCGCCAGCGGCAGCGTGCCCTTGGCGATGGTCAGGATGCCGTTGCCGGCGCCGTGCAGCAGCGCGAAGGCGGCCACCGCCGGTGCGCCCAGCGTCGCCAGCAAGGCGGCGCCCAGCGGGTGCATCAGTGCCGCGGTGCGCGCCGAGTGCAGCGGGTGCAGGTGGCGCAGGAAGCCGAACTCCGCCAGCCGTCCGGCGACCTGGGCAGGCCCGACCAGGGCGCTGACCAGCAGGACGGCGGCTGGCGCCGCGCCGACGGCGCCGAGCAGCCGCGGCAGATGGGCCGCCATCGCCGTGCTGATGAACCAGCTGACGGCAAACACCCAGGCGAGCAGCGCGGCCGTTTGCACCGGAGGCGCCTCACCCGCGGCGGGAGTCGGCGCGCGGGTCGACGTCGCGGGTGCCGAGCCCGCCTTCGGCAGCCAGGCGTTCAGCGGCAGGCCGATCAGCAGATGCAACCCCGCCCAGGCCCAGCAGGCGCCGCGCCAGCCGAAGGCATGCTCCAGCGCGGCCGTCAGCGGCCACCCCACCGTGCTCGCAAAGCCCGCGATCAGGGTGATGCCGGTGATGGGGCCGCGCGCCTCGTGGCCATACAGGCGTACCAGCGACGCGAATGCCGCCTCGTACAGCCCGCTGCCCATTGCGACACCCATCACCAGCCAGGCGGCGAACAGTCCGAGCGGCCCGCCCGCCAGGGCCAAGGCGGCCAGGCCCATCGCGAACAGCCCGCTGGTTGCCACCAGTACCGGCCGGCCGCCCCAGCGGTCGATGCGCTGGCCGGCCTGCGGCCCGACGAGGGCCGAGACCACCAGCGCGGCCGAGAACGCCGCGAACACCGTCGGCTCCGACACGCCCAGCTCGGCCGCCATCGGCCGCGCCAGCATGGCCGGCAGGTAGTAGGAAGACGCCCAGGCCAGCGTCTGGGCGGTGCCCAGCGTGGCGACGACGCGCGGACGACTCTGGGCCATGCTCAACTGCAGCAGCGTGACGGGACCGGGGCCACCGTGGGCCCGGGCGCGCAGCCTTTCGGACCACAGCCTGACCTGGGCGCGGCCACTGCCGCCTCCGGCGCCAGGTTGACCGAGCAGACACCGGTTGCCGGCAGATCCAGCTCGACGCGGTCGGCCGCGTCCATGTCCCCCGCGATGGCCGCGACGACGGAGCGTGCCTGCTCGAAACCTGTTGCCATGAGGAAGGTCGGCGCGCGGCCATAGCTCTTCACGCCGACGGTGTAGAAGCCGGGCTCCGGGTGGGCCAGCTCGCGGTGGCCATGCGGCCGCACGGTGCCGCAGCTGTGCAGGTTGGGGTCGATCAGCGGGCCGAGCGCTTCGGTCGATTCCAGCCCAGGGTCCAGCTTCACACGCAGCTCGCCGGCAAGGCGCAGGTCGGGGCGCTGGCCGGTCGCGCAGATGATCTCGTCGATGCCGTCGACGACGACGGGCTCTTGGTTGCTGTCCAGGCCGCTGACGCGCAGTTGCCCATCCACGGGCTCAATCCGCGCGATCCGCAGTCCGCCGAAGAACTCCAGCGCGCCGCCTTCGCGCAACCGGCGCAGCGAGGCGCCCAAGGCGCCGCGGGCAGGCAGGGCGTCGGCATCGCCACCGCCGAAGACGCGTTGCAGCGCCGGCGAGCGCACGGCCCAGGCCAGGCGCGTGCCGGGAGCCTGCCTGGCCAGCTCGGCCAGCGCCAGCAGCGCATTCGCGGCGGAGTGGCCGGCGCCCACCACCAGCGTGCGCTTGCCTTCGTAACGGCTGCGCAGTGCCCCCGCCACGTCGGGTATGCCGTAGAAGATGCGGTCCCGCGCCTCTGCCTCGCCGATGGCCTGCAGCCCGTTGGCACCCACCGGGTTGGGCTGGTTCCAGGTGCCCGTCGCGTCGATGACCGCGCGTGCACGCAGCTCGTGCACCTGGCCGTGCTGCGCATAGCGCACCAGGAAGGCCGCCTTGTCGCGGCCGGCGCTCTTGACCTTGTCGAAGCCCTCGCGGCTGATGGCCATCACGCGTGCGCCCAGCTTCAGAGAAGCCGCGACCTGTGGCAGGGCGGCGAAGGGCTTGAGCACGCGCTGGACCACCTCGCCGGCCTTGGGCAGCTCGGCCGGCGGAGGTGCCGTCCAACCGGTCGTCGCCAGCAGCCGAGCCATCGCAGGGTCGATATCGAACTGCCAGGGCGAGAACAGCTGCACATGGCCGTAGTCGACCAGGTTGGCGCCGACCTCCGCGCCGGCTTCCAGCGTGACGAAGGGCACGCCGCGCTCGATCAACTGCGCCACGGCCGCCAGCCCGACCGGCCCGGCACCCAGCACGGCGACGGGCAGCGAGCCATCGGCCACCCGCGCCTCGCGCAGCGTCAACGTCATCAGCGCTGCGCAGGCCGGGCAGGCACCCTGGAACTCTGCCGAGGCCTTGAGCGCTGGCGGTGCATCCTCGATCTTCATGCGCTTGAAGCCGTATTGCGCGAAGTATTCGGGCGCCGTCACGGTCAGCAAATAGAGCGTTGCGATGTCGCGCGAGCGGGCTTCCTGCAGCAGCCGCTCGACGAGCAGCCGGCCTATGCCCTGCTTGTGCAGCCCGGGCGCAACCGCCACCGAACGCAGCAGCGCGACGGGGCCGTAGACCTCGGCGCCGGCGCAGCCGACGACTTCGCCGCCTTGCGTGGCGAGCAGGTAGGTGGAGAGATGAGCCTGGGCGCCCTCGGTGGGCAATTTGTTCGCCAGCAGCAGGGCTTGCACTGCGGGCCAGTCGGACGCGCCGGCCTGGCGCAGGGAGACGGGGGTGTTCAGCAACATGGTTTGGAATCCTGGGAGGGCTCCCGAGGGGCCGTGGGCGGCAGGCAGCATGTGGCTGCAGCGTCTTCGCGCAAGGCTTTCAGGAGCGTCAGCAACGAGGTCTCGACGGCGGCGCGCTCGCGCTCGCTCAGGGATGCCAGCAGCTGCTGGGCATGGTCGTCGAGGGTCTGGTTCAGCTCACGCACGGTGCGTTCGCCGTCGGCGGTGAGCGTGACGAGCCAGCTCCTTGCGTCGAGCGGGTTCGGCTCCTTGCTCACCAGCCCACGGGCTGCCATGGCCTCCACGGCACGCGACACCCAGCTCTTCTCCAGGCTGACCCGCGTGCCCAGCTCCGACAGCGGCAGCGGCCCGGAGCGGCCCAGCTCGGTCAGCAGATGGCATTGCGTGCTGGTGGTGCGGCAGCAGTCGGCCACGACGCGCTGGGCGCGGGTGTACAGGCGCGCCACTTCGCGCAACAGGCTGCCGGAGGCGGCTTCGGTCATCTGGGTGTGCATAGCAACTATTTGGGTGCATGTTGGGGTTCGCTTTGTTGGTTGTCAATAGCAACTACCTGGGCCAAAGAGACGGGGCCTTAGCCCCGTGCCGCCCGTTCGAGTTCAGATGGCGCGCTGGTTCACGCGCCGGGACAGTTCCTCTGCGCTCTCCTTGCGCTCGCTGTAGCGGTCCACGAGGTAGGGCCCGAGATCACGGGTCAGCAGCGTGAACTTGAACAGCTCCTCCATCACGTCGACGGCGCGGTCGTAGAAGGCGGACGGCTTCATGCGGCCGTCCTCGGTGAACTCGGCGAAGGCCTTGGCCACGGACGACTGGTTGGGGATGGTCAGCATGCGCATCCAGCGGCCCAGCACGCGCATCTGGTTCACCGCGTTGAAGGACTGCGAGCCGCCGGACACCTGCATGACGGCCAGCGTCTTGCCCTGTGTCGGCCGCACCGCGCCGGAGGTCAGCGGAATCCAGTCGATCTGCGCCTTCATGACACCGGTCATCGCTCCATGCCGCTCCGGCGAGCACCAGACCATGCCCTCCGACCAGGCCGCCAGCTCGCGCAGTTCCAGCACCTTGGGGTGGCTGTCCGGCGCGTCGTCGGGCAGCGGCAGGCCGCTCGGGTCGAAGATGCGCACTTCGGCGCCCATGGCTTCCAGCAGGCGGGCGGCCTCAAAGGTCAGCAGCCGGCTGTAGGAGCGCTCGCGCAGCGAGCCATAGAGCATCAGCAAGCGCGGGCGGTGCTGTGATGGCGCCGGTACGGTCAGCCGCTCCTGGGTCGGTACGTCGAAGAGGTCGGTTCGCAGCGCCGGGAACGTGGCTTCGGGAAACAGCGGCTCAGACATGACGGGCTGCCCTCGTCGGCGCACTCAGCAGCCGATGAACGCCGACCGCGAGGGCGGCGCCAGCGAGTTCCGCCAGCACGAAGCCCGGCGCGCTCGCCGGCGCGATGCCCGCGAAGCTGTCGCTGAACATGCGGCCGAACACGGCTGCAGGGTTGGCGAAAGACGTCGACGCGGTGAACCAATAGGCAGCGCCGATGTAGGCCGCCACCATCGCCGCCACGCGCGACGGCGGCGCGCGCAGGATGACGAGCACCAGGCCGAAGGTCGCCACGCCCTCGGCGATCCATTGCCCGGTGCCGCTGCGCAGCTTGGACGAGAACTGCAGGATGCTCATGTCGAACATCGCGTGAGCCAGCCACGCGCCCAGCATGGCGCCGGCGAGTTGCACGGCGACGTAGGGCAGCAGCGCCGCCACCGGCAGCTCCCCCCGCCAGGCCATCACGGCGCTGACCGCCGGGTTGAAATGGGCGCCGCTGACCGGGCCGAACACTTCGATCAGCACGTACAGGCCGCCGACGGTCGCCAGCGTGTTGGCCAGCAGCGCGAGAGCGACATTGCCGCCCGACAGTCGCTCGGCCATCACGCCGGAGCCGATGACGACGGTCAGCAGCAGCGCGGTGCCCAGGCCTTCGGCGAGGAGCTTGCGACGCATGGTCAGGCCTTGGCGATCTCGACGAGCACCTGCTGCAGCTCGGCCTTGCTCATCGTGGCGAGCGGCAGTTGCAGCAGCTGCAGCATCCGGTAGCCGATGGCCTGTCGCGTCAGCTCGAAGGCGCGGCGCTTGCCGTCGTCGCCGCCCTCGGCATTGGATGGGTCCGGGTAGCCCCAGTGCACCTTGACCGGCTGGCCGCTCGTGCCACCGAAGAAGACCGGGCAGGTTTCAGCCGCAGCGCTGTCGCAGACGGTGATGACGATGGCCAGCGGCGGCGCGCCGTCCTGGCTGAACTCATCCCAGCTCTTGCTGCGATAGCCGGCCGTGTCGACACCCGCGTTCTGCAGGGCTTCCAGCGCGAACGGGTTCAGCCGGCCGCTCGGCGCGCTGCCGGCGCTGTGCGCCTTCACGTCCTTGCCGAGCTTGCCGGCCCAGTGGTTGAGCATGCCCTCGCTGAGGACGCTGCGGGCGGAGTTGTGGGTGCAAAGGACGAGGACGTGGGTGGTCATGGGGGCTTCAGCTGCAGCAGGCCGCGGTGCTTGGGACCGCGCACTCGGCGCCCTGGCAGCAGTTCTCGGTCAGATAGCCCAGCAGCGCGTTCATGCTGGCGTAGTGGGCGCGGTAGATGAGGTTGCGGCTGGCGCGTTCCTGAGTGATCAAGCCGGCGTTCACCAGTTCCTTCAGGTGGAAGGACAGCGTGGCCGGCGCCACGCCGAGGCCTTCCTGGATGGCGCCCGGGGTCAGGCCTGCGTCGCCCACCACCACGAGGGCGCGGAACACCTGCAGCCGCAGGGGCTGGGCGAGGGCGGCCAGGGCTTTGATGACGGCTTGTTCATCCATGATTCCATTATTATCGAATCATGGATGAAGGCGCAAGTGCGCGGCTAGTCGGGCGACGTTTCCACAAGCCTGGGTGCGTCGAACTGCCGCACCGCGAAACGCCACACCATCCGCGAGGCGTCGGGCCCGTTGGCGTCGCTGAAGCGCTGGAGCGCCGCGCCGCCGCTCCAGGCGTGGCCCAGGCCGCCAACCTGCACCAGCGTGGCCACCAGCCGGCGGGCGCGTTTGAAGTGGGTCACCTTCATCGGGTAGCGCGCACCGCGTTGCTGCGCCACAGGCTCACCTGCGCGAGCGCCGCCGGCCTCTGACCACATCAGCGCCGCCGCGTCGGCGTTGCGGGCCGACACGACGCCGTCCGCGTCGCCGTGGATGACCAGCAGTGGCGGCCAGTCCTCGGCCGGCGCGGGCGATGAGGGCTGGCGCCGCCCCTGCATCGCGCCGACGGCCGAGACCGGGGAGCTCGCCGTGCCCGGCGGGATGCCGGAATGCATGACCAACGCCTTGAAGCGTTGCGGGTAGCGCGTGGCCAGCAAGGCCGCCATGCTGGCACCGGCCGACAGCCCCGCCACGGCAGTGCGCTCGCGATCCGCCGCGTAGAGCAGGGTCGCCTGGTCGACGGCTTTCATGATCCAGGCCGCCTCGGTGAAGGCGCGGCCGGTCTGCGTGTCGAACCAGTTCCAACAGCCCTGGGCATTGGCCAGCCGAGGCTGCTCGGGGTAAAGCACGAGGAAGCGCTCGCGCGCCGCCAGCGCGTTCATGCGCGTGCTGTCCGCGAAGCTCTTGGCGTCCTGGTGGCAGCCATGCAGCATGACCAGCAGCGGCAGCCGCTCGCCAAATCGCACGCCTGCGGGCCTGAACAGGTAGTAGCGGCGCGGCCCGTCGGCGGCCATCACCAGGCCCATCAGCCAGCTGCCCGGGCCGGCCGGTGCGCGGTGTCGCTCGCGCAGCGGTGCGGTGGCCTGCTTGATGAGGGCGGCGTTGCGGTTGAGCAGCGCCGACCAGGATGGCTGTTTCATCACCCGCTGGCGTTGTCCTCATGCTGGGTCAGCTCCTGGGGATCCGGGTGTTCGCGCAGCATCGCGTTCAGCTGGTCGATCTGCCCGCACCAGTCGCCGTCGTCCTGGTGCCACTGCTCGCGCAGGAAGGCCACCTGGCCGGCGTTCCAGAACGGCGCCTCCGACAGGTTCAGCGTCTGCGGCAGCGGCCGGTGCAGGCGGATGAACTGCTTGATCTCGGCGGCCGAGTCGGGCAGGCCCAGCTGGGCGAAGAGCGCGGGCAGGTCGTGGTGGGTGGTGGTGTCCATGGCGAGTCCTTGCACAGGGATCTGTGAGGCCCTGACCTTAGGGTGGCCCGCGGTCCTGTGGTGTCAGCCAAGGCCCCGTCCAGCTGTGCGGCCCTGTCAGCCCAGGCCCACAGGCCTGGCGAGTGCCGGCTGACAGACGTGGGGACGGCACGGGCCTACGGTGGCGGGATTGAGACTGAAAGAGGCTCCGATGACCTGGCCTGATTTCCTCGTGCGCGCTGAAGCCGCCTGGCCCGACGTGGGCTGGACCGAGGTGCTGCCCGCCGTGCTGGCCGGCATGCTGACCATCCTCCTCATCAAGGGCGGCCTGCGCCTGGCCGTGCAGCGGCTGCGCGTGCTGTCCGCGCGCACGCGCACCTCGCTGGACGACAACCTTGTCGGCGTGCTGGAGCGCACCCACGGCGCGCTGGTCTGGGTGGTCGGCCTGCTCGTGGGCCTGACGCTGCTGCCGCTGGACGACCGCTGGCACGACCGCGTGGCCCAGCTGTGGTTCGCCGTCATCGCGCTGCAGCTGGGCCTGTGGGGGCAGCAGGCGGTCGCACAACTGCTCACCGCCCAGCAACTTCGGCACGGTGGCAGCGACACCACGCTGTCGGCCTCGGCCACGCTGCTGAGCTGGGGCCTGCGCGGCGCGCTGTGGGTGGTGGTGGTGCTGGCTGTGTTGTCCAACCTGGGCGTCAACATCACGGCCTTCGTCGCGAGCTTGGGCATCGGCGGCATCGCACTGGCCCTGGCCGTGCAGAACATCCTCAGCGACCTGTTCGCGTCGCTCGCCATCGCGGTGGACAAGCCCTTCGAGGTGGGCGACTCCATCACCGTGGGCGACGTGACCGGCACGGTCGAGCGCGTGGGCCTGAAGACGACGCGCATCCGCAGCCTGGGCGGCGAGCAGATCGTCATGGCCAACGCCGAATTGCTCAAGCGCACGGTGGCCAACTTCAAGCGCCTGCAGACGCGGCGTGTGCCGTTCACCTTCGGCATCACCTACGACGCCTCGGCGGACGACGCTGCCGCCGTGCCGCCGCTGGTGAAGGAGCTCATCGCCGCCGACCCGAAGCTGGAACTCGTGCGGGCGCACTTCAAGGGCTTTGGCGAGAGCTCGCTGAACTTCGAAGTGGTCTACCGCGTGAAGGACCCGAGCTACGACGTCTACATGGACCGCCAGCAGGCGCTGAACCTGGCGCTGATGCGCGCGCTGCAGCAGCGCGGCATCCGCTTCGCGTTCGCAACGAACACGGTCAACGTCGTCGGCCTGCAGGGCCTGACCCAACCGGTGCCTGACGCCTTGCCGGCGCCGGGTTGACGCCATGATCCCAGGCGTCATCTCGGCCGGCCCCGACCTGCTCACGGCCGCCGCGGCGACGCTGGTGGTCGTGGCCATCGCCGGGGCGCTGTACTCGCACCGATTCGGGCTGTCGCACCTGCTCGTCTTCATGGTCGTCGGCATGCTGGCCGGTGTGGACGGGCCGTTGGGCCTGCCGTTCGACAACTACGCCTGGGCCGTGCACGTCGGCAATCTGGCGCTGGCGCTGATCCTGTTCGATGGCGGCCTGCGCACGCGCTGGGCGCGGGTGCGCGGGGGCATGCTGCCGGCCGGGCTGCTGGCCACCGTCGGGCTGGCGGCCACGGCCTGCGGTGTGGCGCTGATCGCGCACCTGGTGCTGGACGTGCCGTGGGCGCAGGGCCTGTTGCTCGGTGCGGCCGTGTCGTCGACGGACACGTCGGCCGTCTTCGCGCAGTTCAGCGCCAGCAAGCTGCAGCTGGAGGAGCGCCTGGCCGCGACCATCGAGGTCGAGTCGGCCTTGAACGACCCGATGGCCATGGTGCTGACGGTGGGCCTCATTGCCTGGATGACTTCACTCGGCGGCGCGGGCGACGCACCCTCGACCGTCCAGGTGCTGATGCCGCTGCTGGCCGAGCAGCTCGGCCTGGGTCTGCTGATCGGCGTGGGTGCCGGGCTGCTGATGGCCTTCTGGCTGCAACGCCTGCCCATCGAGGACGAGCACGACGGCATGGCCGCGTTGCTGATGCTCGCGCTCGGCCTGCTGCTGTTCGCCGTGACGAACCGGTTTGGCGGCTCGGGCTTCCTGTCGGTCTACCTCGCCGGCCTGCTGGTGCGCCACCGTGCCGAGCGCGTCACCGTGCTGAGCCTGCCTGGCCTGAACGGCTTCACCTGGCTGGCCCAGGCCGTGCTCTTCCTGCTGCTGGGCCTGCTGGTGACGCCGCACGAGGTGTGGCAGCTCGCCGGGCCGGGCCTGGTCGTGGCCGCCGGCCTGATGCTGCTGGCGCGGCCGGCGGGCGTCGTGCTGTGCCTGGCGCCGCTGGGCTTTGGCTGGCGCCAGCAGTGTTTCGTCGCCTGGTCGGGCCTGCGCGGCGGCGTGCCCATCGTGCTGGCCGCCTACCCGGTGCTGGCCGCCATCCCGGGCGCGTGGCGGTTGTTCGACGTGGCCTTCCTCGTCGTGCTGCTGTCGCTGCTCATCCAGGGCCCGACGTTGGCGCCGCTGGCCCGCCGGCTGGGGCTCGATCAGAGCTCAGGTCGTGCCGGCGAGTGAGTCGGCCTGCGTGACCAAGCTGCCCGGCGGCACGCTGCGTGTCAGCCAGACGTTGCCGCCGATGACCGAGCCGCGGCCGATGGTGACGCGGCCCAGCACGGTGGCGCCGGCGTAGATGACGACCTCGTCCTCCACCACCGGATGGCGCGGCTGGCCCTTGACGGCCTTGCCGTCGCTGTCGGTGGGGATGCTCTTGGCGCCCAGCGTCACGTTCTGGTAGATGCGTACCCGCTCGCCGATGACGGCCGTTTCGCCGATGACGACGCCGGTGCCGTGGTCGATGAAGCAGCCGCTGCCGATCGTGGCGCCCGGATGGATGTCGATGCCCGTCTCGGCATGCGCCAGCTCGGCGATGACGCGGGCGATCAGCGGCAGGCCCAGGCCGTAGAGTTCGTGCGCCAGCCGATGGCTGATGAGGGCGCGCAGGCCCGGATAGCACAGCAGCACCTCGTCGACGCTGCGCGCGGCCGGGTCGCCCTGGAAGGCGGCGAGCACATCGCTGTCCAGCAGCACGCGCACCTTGGGCAGCGTGCGCAGGAAGCGGACAGACAGCTCGGCGGCGTCGAGGCTGGGGGCCTCGTCGCCACGCTGGCGCGCATCGTGGCGCAGCTCCAGCGCGGCCTGCTGGCGCAGCGTCGTCATCGCGGTGCCCAGCGTGTGGCCGACGTAGAAGTCTTCGTTCTCGGGCTGCAGCGTCGGTGGCCCCAGGCGCATGGGGAAGAGTGCGCCCGACAGGCACTGCACCATGGCCGCCAGCAGCTCGCGCGACGGCAGCTCGCGCCCATCACCGCCACGGCGGTGGGCCTCGCGCCACTGCCGCCGGGCGCCGCGCAGCGCCTCGACGACGGCGGGCAGTTCATCGCCAGGGGCGGGCGTGGGGGCGGAGGCTTGGGTCATGGGTTTCGAGTATAGAAATCCATGCACGCCGCAGGCGAGTCCAGCACTTTGCCCCTGCGATGCCCAGGGCCGCCGTCACTGCCAGCATGGCCGTCATGTGCACAGCCACGGCAGCCAGCGCCAGCAGCAGCGAGCCCGAGGCGGTGATCTCGCGAGCCGGCGAGGCGCTCAGGCACAGCGGCACCAGCGCCGGCACCAGCATCAGCCCACTGCCGTGCGCACTGGCCACCAGGCAGGACCACAGCGCCATGCCCGCCTTGGCGCGCCGGCGCAGCAGCGCCCCAAGCAGCAGCGCGCCGCACAGCCACTGCCCGACGCTCAGCGAGGCGCCGAGGGCCACGAGAACCGCCACGCCGCCGACGGCCGCGCCATGCCCGAGTGCAATCGGCGGCAAGGCCCGGCGCGCGTCGCCCGAGCAGGCGGCCAAGCCCCAGCCGGTCGCCGGGTTCAGGCCGTGCAGCGCGCCGGCACCGGCCAGTGCCAGCCAGGGCCACAGGCTGGTCATGGCGGCTCAGGCCTTGGTGCCGCAGCAGGCTGCCGTGGCAGGCGCCTGGGCCTCGTAGCGGTCGTGGTGGCGCACCCACGCCATCGTGTAGCTCAGGCCCGCCTCGTCGCGGCCCTTGGGCGTCAGGTCGACCAGGTTGTAGGTGCCCATCATCACTTCCACGCCGCGGCCGAAGGTCGAGTAGGTGTGGAAGACATCGCCCACATCGTCCTTGCAGAAGATGCTGATGCCGGGTGCCTCCTGCTGCGGGAAGGCGGTCATGTGGAAGTTGTAGAACACCTCGCCATCGACGCGGTCCTCGGGCGTGAAGCTGACGTGGAAGTCGCGGTTGAAGTCGTTGCCGTGGGACGAGGCCCAGGCGAACTGCCAGCCCATGCGGCGCTTGAACGCCTCGATCTCGGCCAGCGTTGCGCGTGACACGGCCAGCAGCGCGATGTCCCGCTGGGCCAGGTGAGGCGCCATGCTGTCGAGATGGTCGGCCATGAAGGAGCAGCTCTTGCAGCCCTGCTCCCAGCCGGGGCCGAACATGAAGTGCTGCACCAGCAGCTGGCGCTTGCCCTGGAAGAGTTCGGACAGCTTGCGCGGGCCGGCGGGCGTGTCGAAGACGTAGTCCTGCTCAAGTCGCGTCCACGGCAGGGCGCGGCGCTGCTCGGCGATGCGGTCGCGCAGCTGGGTCAGTTCCTTCTCGTGGGTGAGCAGCGTCTTGCGCTCGGCAATCCAGCGGTCGCGGGACACGACGGTGTGGGCGGTGGTCATGGCAATCTCCTTGCGTTGAAAAGACAAAGGCAATGCAGCGGCTCCACCCGGGCCGGGTGGGCGTTGCGGGGGGAAATCAGTGGTGGTCGCGTTGCGGGCCGAGCGCCGGGCCGCTCCCAAGCCGGCCCGGCTTGGCGATGTGCAGGCGGCTCAATGCCGCCGGCATCGCCGTCCCCGCGGGGGACCGATCAGGCTCGCCCGCGTTCAGCGTGGCGATCCTGGGCGAGGGGCCTCTTGACTGCGCGGACCTTGCCGGTGCCACCGCCGCCGGCGTAGAAGAGGTCAGCGCCGTCGGACTCCAGGCCGCTCACATTCGTGCCGGCCGGCATCTGCAGGCTTTGCAGCACGGCGCCACTGTCGGGGTCGATGCGGCGGATCTCGCTCGCGTCGTCTTCCCAGGTGCCGTGCCAGAGCTCGCCGTCCACCCAGGTCACGCCGGTGACGAAGCGGTTGGACTCGATGGTGCGCTGGATGGCGCCGGTGGCGGGGTCGATCTGGTGGATCTTGCGGCTGCGGTGCTGGCCCACCCACAGGCTGCCCTCGGCCCAGGCCATGCCGGAGTCGCCGCCCTGGCCGGGCGCGGGGATGGAGGCGACGACCGCGCCGCTGGCCGGGTCGATCTTGTCGATGCGCGTTTCGGCAAGCTGCCAGAGGAAGCGGCCGTCGAAGGCCGTGCCGGCGTCGCAGGGGCGGTCAATGCGCTGCTGTGCCTCGCCGCTGGCGGGGTCGAAGGCGATCAGCGCCGCGCCCGTGGCGGCCCAGACGCGCTGGCCGTCGTGGGTGACGCCGGCGACGCGGTTCGTGCCCTCGAAGGGGCCGTACTCGCGCACGATCTCGGCGGGTTGGGTGTCGATGGTCATCTTGCTGCTCCTGGGCGATTGGCGATATCGCAACCTTAGCCAAGCGGCAGCGCAGCGGGGAGTAACAAGATCGTCGTGAATCCGGTCAGCGGCGGCGCCAGCCAGCGGCGCGAACGCGTCTGGCCCACGGCGCGCACGCGGCCGGCCGCCTCCAGCTCGGCCAGCGCGCGCTGCACGGTGCGCTGGCTGTCGCCCAGGGCCAAGGCCAGGGCGGACGTGGACCAGGCCGCGCCGTCCGACAGCAGCGCCATCAGCTCGCCGGCCTCGCCCTCGACGGGTGGCGCCAGCACGGCCACGGCGCGCCCATCAAGCGACTTCAGCGCGAAGCCGCTGGCCGTGGCCTCGATGCGGGCCACCGGCGCAACGAGCTTGCGCAACCGGCCGATCTCCACGCGCAGCCGGGCGCGGTGCGTCTCGTCGGCGTCGTGCAGGCGAAAGGCGCGCGCGATCAGCGCGTCGCGGTCGGCGCCGCCCGGCCAGGCCTCGGCCAGCGTGCGCAGCAGCGTGAACAGGATGGGACGGCGCGCGAGTGGCAGCAGCAACTCGCCGGCACGCAGCGCATGCCGGCAGGCGTCGACGACGAGGGCGCCCGAGTCCATCAGCGCAGCCACCTCGTGCAGGCGCAGCGGCTGCCACTGGCCGTGCGTCAAGCGGCGCGCAGCGGTGTGGTCGAGCGCGGCGCCGGCTTCGGCAATCTCGGCCTGCAGCGCGGGCACGTCGGCCAGCGCGGCGGCCTGCCGGGCGCGATTCAGTGCGGCGTGCACGTCGGCGATGCGCAGCGACCGCAGCGCCAGCTCCACCGCGGCCAGCGCAGCGACGGCGGCGAGCAGCGGCGGCAGGGTCTCGGTGTCGACCGGCGCGAGCAGCGCGGCCGCGGCGTCCAGCCGGCCGAGCAGCAGCCACCGGCGCGCCGCGATCAGCCGCGCCTGCAGCGCGTTGGCGTGGTCGCCGCGGGCTTCCAGCTGGGCCATCGCAACCTCCAGCGCGCGCGGTGCGGCGCTGAAGTCGCGCAGCGCCAGCGCCACCTCGGCCTCGGCAACCACGCAGCGCGCCCGCGCCAGGGCCTCCTGCTCGCCAAAGCCCCGCGCCGCACGCCGCAGCAGCTCGCGGGGCGCGAGCCAGCTCGCCGAGCTGGGCCATCGCGATGCCGCGCAGCGCCAGGGCCGGCGGGTCGTCGCGCAGGGCCACGCGCTTGAGCGCGGCGAGCGCATCCCCGGCGGCCAGCGCGCGGGCGGCGGCGGAGATCAGCGAGTCCACGTCAGCGCGAAGGTGCGAGCAACAGCAGCGTGCCGTTGCGGTCCTCGGTGATCCAGATCCGGCCCTGCTCGTCCTGCGCCACGTCGACTGGTGCGCCCATCGGATGCCGGCCCACCTGGGCGCTCCAGCCGTCGATCAGCGGCAGCGGTGCGCCTGTGGGTTGGTGCTTCGCGTCAAAGCGCCAGGCCATCAGCCGGTGCCCGGTGGGCTGGTAGCCATGCCAGGCCATGACGAGGGCGCCCTGCCATTTCGCGGGGCCCCCGTTCTTGTAGAACCCCATGCCCAGCGGCGCGGCGTGGGCGGGCAGCAGCTTCACGGGCGCGGTGAAGTCCTGGCAGCGGCGCGCGCCGAAGCTGGTGTCCAGCACGTCGGCGCCGGTGCAGTGCGGCCAGCCGTAGTGCTTGCCGGGCTCGACGAGGTTGAGCTCGTCGGGCGGGCTGGTCTTGGCGTACTTCTCGCCAGGGAGGCTGTCGCGGCTGTTCTCGGCCTGCCACAGCGCGCCGCTGTCGGGGTGGAAGGCCAGCCCGACGGAGTTGCGCAGGCCCCAGGCGAAGGGCTTGCCTTCCCAGGCCTTCGAAGCATCGGGCTGGGGCGTGAACTTCCACAGGCCCGCCGTCTGGCCGCAGCCCTTGTCGGTGCCGGCCTCTGCGCCGTCCATCGCCTCGCAATGGTCGCTGGGCGCGCCGACGTTGACGAACAGCGCGCCGCTCGCGTCGACGACGAAGGACTTCAGCGGATGCCGGCCCTGCGTGGGGAGACCGGTGATGAAGGCCTGCAGGCGCGCCGGTTGGCCGGCGGGCAGCTCCACGCGGCTGATCTGGTGGGCCTCGGCCAGCAGCACGCGGCCCTGCGCGTCCTGGCGGATGCCGTGCGGCCGGTCCAGCCCGGTCAGCAGCACCTTGACGGTGAAGGGCTTGCCCGGCTCGCGCGTCAGCTCCAGCAGACGGCCACGGCGGGGCGTCCAGTTGCCCATGTCGGTGACGAGCAGCCGCGTGGCGCTCAGTGCCAGCACGCCGCGCGGCCGGCCGAGGTCGGACGCGGCCAGCGCCAGGCAGAACTCGGGTGCCACCTTGAGCGAGGTGATGGCCGGCAGGCCGTCGCAGCTGCCCTGGGTTCGGTAGGCGGGCGGTTCGGCCCAGGCCGGTTGCACGAACACCAGGGCCGCGGCGGCGATGCGAATCAACAGGGTCATGGCTTTCATTGTGTCGGTCGCCGCGCTGATACAGCACGGCAGCCGAGCCCCACCGCTGTAGCTTCACGCCGCAGCCCGCGGGCGCTGCAATGCCCCCATGGACGAGATGCTGCCCCTGCTGGCCTATTGCGCATTGATGTCGGGCACGCCCGGCCCCAACAACATGATGCTGGTGGCCAACGGCGCCCACTACGGCTACCGGCGCACGCTGCCGGCCATCCTGGGCATCAACACCGGCGGGGCGGTGCAGACCTTCGTCACCTGCCTGGGGCTGGGCGCCTTGTTCGTCGCGTGGCCGATGCTGCACGAGGCCTTGAAGCTCGCGGGCACGCTCTACATGCTGTGGCTGGCGTGGAAGCTGGCCGTCGCGCCCGCGGCGAGCGACCGGCCGCCGGAGCGCCTGAGGTTCTCGCAGGCCGCACTGTTCCAGGCGGTGAACCCCAAGAGCTGGGTGAAGGCCGTGACGATCGCGTCGGTGTTCATGCCGGCGCAGTGGAGCGTGGCGTCGGGCGCGCTGTGGGTCAGCCTGGTGGGCGCGGTGGTCGGCTTCCCGTGCATCTCGATGTGGGCGCTGTTCGGCGTGGGCATCGGGCGCTTCCTGTCGAGCCCGGCGCGGCGGCGGGTGTTCAATACGGTCATGGCCGCGTCGCTGGCCGTCCTGGCCTTCACGCTGATGCGCTGACTCGACACCCCATGTTCTCGCTCGACCGCGACTCCTCCGTCCCCCTGGCCGACCAGATCGAGCAGCGCCTGCATGCGCTCGTCGCCAGCCACCAGCTGCCGCCCGGCGCGCGGCTGAACTCCATCCGCCAGCTGGCCTCGCGCCTGGGCGTCAGTCCCAACACCGTCGTCGTCGCCTATGACCGCCTCGTGGCCGCCGGCCTCATCGACTCGCGCGGCACGGCCGGCTTCTTCGTCGCCGAGGGCCCGGCCGACGCCATGCCCGACGCCGCCCGCGTGGAGGCCGGCGAGGAACAGGAGGCCGTCTGGCTGGCCCAGCAGGCCAACGACCAGAAGGCCGGCGTGCTGCTGGCCAGCAGCGGCGCGCTGCCGGCCACCTGGCTGGAGGACGCCATCCCCGCCGCCGCCGTGCAGCGCGGCCTGGCGCGCGCCAGCGCCGGCATGGCCTCGCGCTGCCCGCCGCAGGGGCTGCCGGAGCTGCGCGAGCGCATTGCGATGCTGCTGCGCAGCCAAGGCATGGCCGTGGACGCCGGCCGCGTGCTCACCACCTACGGCGGCACCCAGGCCATCGACCTGATCTGCCGCGCCTTCCTGCGCCCGGGCGACGCGGTGGCCGTGGAGACGCCGGGTTATTTCCTGCTCTTCGATCGCCTGCGCCAGGCCGGCGTGACCATCGTGCCGGTGCCGCGCCGCCCCGACGGCATCGATCTCGACGCGCTGGACGCCGCCTGCACCCGCCACCGCCCGCGCCTGCTCTTCCTCCAGGGCGTGCTGCACAACCCCACCGGCTGGGGCAGCACGGCGGCCAACCTGCACCGCGTGCTGATGCTGGCCCAGCGACACGACCTGCTGATCGCCGAGGACGACGTGCAGGGCCACTTCCACCCCGGCAACCCGACCCGGCTGGCCCAGCTGTCGGGGCTGGACCGCGTCATCTACTACTCCAGCTTCTGCAAGGCCATGAGCCCGGCGCTGCGCCTGGGCTACATGGCCGCCGAGCCCGCGCTGATCAAGGCGCTGATGCGCGAGAAGATCATCTCGGTGCTCACCACTTCGGCGCTGAATGAGTACGTGCTGCTGGAGGTGCTGGCCGCCGGCCGCTGGCGCAAGCACCTGGACCGCCTGCAGCAGCGCCTGGCCGCGGCGCGCGCGGCCGCCACGCAGCAGCTGCGCCAGGCCGGCGTGCTGCTGGAGCACCCGGGCGAGGGGGGCCTCTTCCTGTGGGGCGCGCTGCCGGCCGGTGTTGATGTGGACGGCGTCGTGAAGGAGGCGTTCCGCAACGGCATCCTGCTGGTGCGCGGCGCCACGTTTGCCGCCGACGGCGCGCGCGACGCCCACATCCGCTTCAACGCCGCCTTCAGCCAGCAGCCGCGGGTGGCGGAGTTCCTGCGGCAGCAATTGAGCGCGGCAGCAAGCGCTCAGGTGGCGGTAGAGCGGGCTCGCACGAGGATGGCCGCGGGCAGGAGCCTGTGAACCTTCGCCATGGGACTTGAATACGCCAGCGCGGTCGTGCTGCCGCGCTAAGCTGCCCGCAAACGTCGCGTTCGAGCGGCTTGCAGAGGGAAGCATGAAGCAGTGGTTGGCCTGCGCCTTGGGCCTGGCTCTGGTGGCCTGTGGCGGCGGTGGCGGCAGTGGTGGTGGCGACAGCGGCCTGGCGCCGCTGTCAGATTCGGTCGTCAAGGCGGCGTCGCTTGCCGAGTTGCAGGCCTACTCGATACCCTCCGCGCGCAAAGCCGAGCTGCGGTGGACGGACTGGGTGGAGGGCGAGACGGGTTTTCGGGTCGACAAGTCGGTCAACAACACCTGGGCACCCGTCGCCACGCTGCCGAGCACGCCGGGCGGGTCGCTGTCCGGCGCCCCCAACACTTGGACAGGCCCGCTGGATGCGTCGCCCACGTCCTACCGTGTGGTGGCGATGCTGGCAGACGGCCGGGAGATCGCGCTCAAGGCCCTCTCGGGCGCCGCGGAACTGAAGCTGGGCGTGTCGGCGGAGCTGGCGGGCACTGCCATCGCGCTGGACCAGCCCGAGCCGGTGCGAGGCAACGTGAAGCTCAGCGTCGCGGGCGCACCCGCCGGCGCCCTCTCGGCGCGCTTTTCCACCAGCCAGCCGGTCTCCCAGGTCGGGCCTGTCTCGACGGCCGGCCCGAGGTTCGAGACCTCGTGGGGTGCCGGCACGCAGGCCGACGGTGATTTCAAGGTCACGCTGCAGCTTCAGTACGCGCCGGGCACCTTCGTCGAGATCGAACGCGGCGTGGCCGTGCGCAACCAGGACCTCTGGGCCACTTTCGTCAGCAGCATCGGCAACGACACGCCGCGGGCCACGGTCTACGTGATCCCGTCGAGCCGGTCCGGCGCGGCGGTGGTGTCAGCCAACCTGAGCGTCGATGGCAAGACTGTCGGCACGCTGAACAAGACGGCCTGCCACGTCGTCGCCGTTGGCAGCGCCTGCGTCCAGGCCTTCCTCTTCGAATTGCTCTCCTTCGACTACGACGTGGGCCCGCATGTGCTGCAGGTTGCCCTTGCCGATGCAAACGGCCTGCAGGCCCTGGTGACGGGCCGCATGGTCAGGCCCGCGCCGCTGAAGGTCACGCTGACCAGCCCGCTGCAGAGCCGATTCACGGCGGGCAAGGTCGAGGTGCGCGGCGAGTTGACGGGCGACCCGAGCTACTCGGGCACGCTCAAGGTCCTGCTGCGCTTCCCCGACCTGAGCGAGCGCGTGCTGCTGGAGCGCAATGGCTACGGCCCGTTCAGCACCGACATCGACATGACCGGCCTGCCGGACGGGCGCTACAGCCTCTCCGCCACGGGCTTTCCTACGGCCCAGGCGGGTGGCATCGCCACCGCCTGGGCCGCCGTGCTGTGGCAGGCCAATCCGCCCATGGTCTACGAGCGAGTCAAAGACCTGCCCTTCAACGGCGGCCTGACCGCTTCGGGCGCCGGCGGCGTGGTGCTCAACAACAATCTCACCGCCGAGTGGGTGATCCCCGGCGCCACGCCGGCAGGCGCCGTGCTGCCAACAGCCCGCGCGGGCATCGAAGGCAAATGGCAGTTCGCCGGCGACCGGTGGCTGGCCTGGGCCGACGGCGGCGGTAGCACCGTCTACGCGTGGCAAGCCGACGGTTCGCGGCAGGCGATCTCCGCTGGCGACGCCGGCGCTTTCTCAACAGCCGGCACCCGGGCCGGCTGGCTGCAGGACGTGGGCGGCCAGCCGATGCTGTGGCTGTCCAACTTCGCGGCGGCGGCCCCGGCGCCGGTAGCCGTCCCGTTGAGCGGCAATGCCACGACAGTCTTGCAGAACGAGGGTGCTGGTCTTGCACTGGGCATCGGCGCGGGCGGCAAGGCCGTCGCGGCCTACGCGGCGGTTCAACGCAGCATCGCGGACGGGGTGAAGGCGTCTGCGGTGTATGTCTATGACGAGGCCACCCACACGCACCGCCGCGTCTCCGCCGAGGACAGCATCGCGAGTGCCCCGCTGACCGATGGCAAGTGGGTGGCCTGGGGTGTAGCCCGACTGGCCAACACCTCTCCAAGCGAGTTGTGGGTGGCGTCCGTGGATGGCAGCAATCCGCCCCAGCGACTGTCCTCGTCCTTGTCCGGCGCAGCCCAGTGGGCGGCCGACCTTCTGGTGTGGAGCGAGCCCGTCGGCGGCAGGGTCTTTGCGATCAAGGCCTGGCGCAATGGCGTGACCACGACGCTGCGGACCGAACTGGGCGCCGTGGTGCTGGCCGTTGGCAGCGGCGCGGTGGCCTATTCCGTCGGGAGCCGCCTGTACGTGTGGATGCCTGGCAAGGGCGAGCGCCTGGTGCACAGCGTGGGCGATTTCGACGGCGCCGCCATCGCCGAAGGCTGGCTCTACTTCACCGTCGGCTCGCCGACGACGCTGTACCGGGTGCAGCTCTAGGTCAGGGTAGCCCGGCCACGCTCACCACATCGCCAACAGCGATGAGCCCGCCTTCGAGGATGCGCGCCGTCATGCCGCCGTGCCCGCGCATCGCCGCGTAGCCGCCCGCGCCGATGACCTCCTCCATGCGTGAGCAGGGCGCGCAGGGGCCGACGATCTCGATCAGCGCGTCGCCGACGCGCAGCCTGACCTTCTTCAGCGACAGCAGGTTGATGCCGGACACCACGAGGTTGCGGCGCAGGTCCACCGGGTCGAGCGGCGCGCTGCGTGCGAACGCCGCGATCAGCGGCAGGTGCTCCTGCTGGATCAGCGTGACCTGGCGTGTCGACAGCTCGGCCTCGCCGCGTTGGCCCAGGCGGTCGTCGGCCAGGCCGATGCCGGCCAGCGCCACCGTCTGCTCGATGCAGCGGGCCGGCTCGCGCGGCGTGCCGCGCACGATGATGGCCTCGATGCGGCCCTGGATGTGGGCCGGCGGTGTCATCAGGTCGCGCATGGTTTGCATGGATACACCTTAGCCGGTCTGGGGGCTGCATAGTTCACGCAAGCGCCGCGCGGTGACGTCAAGTCTCGGTGGGTGCAGGCCGAAGATGCTCTCAAGGAGTGTCTGCTGTGCTGAGACGTCTGTTGTCCACCCTCGCTTTTGTCTGCGTCGCGCTGCCGCAGACCGCTCAAGCCGTTGAACTCACCGCGCTTGAAATGCGCTGGCTGCAGGGCATCTCGCCTGTTGTTGGCCATGCGCGCCAGGTGCTGGCCCTGCCGCTGGACCTTTTCGTGCAGCCCCAGGATTCACCCGGCATGGCGCCGCTGGCGCTGGGCTTCGTCGATGGGCGCTGCAAGCTGGTGTTGTCGATGCGCGGAAACGCCGAGGGCCAACGGCAGATCGACGCCATCGACCCCGCGCTGCTGGGCCCGACGCTGGAGCTGATGGCGGCCCACGAGATCGGCCACTGCCGGCGCTATCTGGACGGCGCCTGGTACGACGTGCCGGCCGGCTTCGTCGCCGCGAAGGTGCCGGACGGCCTGAGCCCTGATCTGCGGCAGGCGTGGATCGAGATGCGCTCGGCCCGCCGCGAGGAGGCCTACGGCGACCTGGTAGGCCTGGCGTGGACGCGAGAACGCCATCCCGAGCTGTACGGCAGGCTGCATGGCTGGCTCGTCGCGCAGCGCTCGACGGAGCGCATCCCGGGGAGTCATCACGACACGCTGGTCTGGCTGGCGCTCGCGAGCAACCCGGCCGCGCTTGCCGCGCCGACGATGTTCGAGGCCGCCCATCAAGTCTGGATGCGGGGGCTGAAGGACTAGGCTGCCGACAGCAGGGGGGCCGAGAACAAAGTTTCGAACTCGGCCCTGAATGGTGTTTGACTTGAATGGTCAAGAAGTTGGGGCGGCAACGTGTTGAACTCTGGGCGCGTTGCGAAGAGATCATGCGCGCCGCCTGATGTCCAAGTATCGAAGTGCGCTCGCCGAGTCGTCTCACCCGTTGAGCCCGCTCCGAAGGGCGGCTGCCTCCACGCAGCCTGAAGGAAGGCAGCTGGGGCAGCCAGGCCGCCTTCACGATTTCCCCCTTCAGGCGGCAACCAGCTTCGGTACCTGATTGCGCAAGGGCACACCGGTCATCCCGACATCCGCGTTGCGCTTGGGCTGTCCGATCAAATCAACGATGACGCCCTGGCGAAGCGCGCCCTTCGCCGGCAGCATCCGCCGGATACCACAATGCATGGCCAGGGTGTAGATGATGCAGAGGCCGCCGGGCAGCACGCCACGTCGCTGCGGCTTCAGGCCGGGAAGGTCCAGCTTGCCCACATGCCCCGCGGCCACGCAACGTTTGATCAGCCAGCGCAGGCCTTTCGGCGTGATGGTGCCATCGGTGACACCCGTGGCCTTGAGCACGCTAGACAGGCTGCCGGCAGTTCCTGAAGCGCCCAACGCTTCATCCCAGTGGGCTGCAGCAAAGGGCGCCAGCGCCTGACACACGGCCTCGCCAATGACCCGTTGGGCGGCGTGGAATGCGTCCTCCGTCATTCGGCCGCCCGGGAAAAAGCGATCGGCGACGCTGGCACTGCCGACAGGAAACGACCGCGTCACGCGCTGGGTGCCACCCTGCCCGACAATCATCTCGGTGGAGCGCCCGCCGATGTCCACCACGAGGCGGCGCCCCTGCGTGGGGTGCATGAAGGCCACGCCGGCGTAGATCAGCCGCGCTTCCTCGTGCCCGGAGATGACGTCCACGGGCAGGCCCAGCAGCGTCTGGGCGCGGTGCAGGAATTCGTCGCGGTTGCTGGCCTCGCGCAGTGTCTGCGTGGCCACGACGCGCACGCTGTGCAGGTCGTGCCGCCCCAGCTCGGACGAGAAGCCCTGCAGGCACCGCAGGCCGCGCACCATGGACTCGCGAGAGAGCACCCCGCGCGAGTCCAGCCCCGCTCCCAGACTCACCATCTCCTTGACGCACAACTGCCGCTGATAGCGGTTCTGCGCGACCCGGGCGATCTCGAGCCGGAAGCTGTTGGACCCCAGATCGATGGCTGCCAGTGTGGGCGAGGATGAGGGCAGCATGTCGGGCATGTCGTCAGCCCAGCAGGCCGAGTATGAAACTGTGTAAACTGAATATACGGTTTTCAGATGAAGGAAAAATGACATGATCCAGATGGTTGAAAAAGCAGGCCAGGCCGCAGCGCCGGCCGAGGCCACCGCCAAGCCCCGCGCCGCCAAAGCCCCCCGCGCAGCCGCGAAACCGGAAGCCAAGCCGGCCGCCAAGGCCACGGTCAAGCCGGCAGCCAAGGCAGCCGCAAAGCCTGCAGCCAAAGCTGCAGCCAAGGCCGTCGCCAAACCCGCCGCCAAGTCCAAGCCCGCCACCAAGGCGGCCAAGCCGGCGGCCCCGGCCAAGGCTGCCAAGGTCAAGCTGGTGCGGGACAGCTTCACCATGCCGTCGGACGAATACGCCGTGCTGAGCCAGCTCAAGCAACGCGCGCTGGCCGGTGCCCACCACGCCAAGAAGAGCGAGTTGCTGCGTGCCGGCGTCAAGCTCCTGGCGAGCCTCGACAACGCCGCCCTGCTGCGCGCGCTGACCGCCGTGCCCGCCGTCAAGACCGGGCGCCCCAAGGCCAAGAAGGGGGAATGACCCGGGGCGGTGCGGATGCGTCGCTCGATGGCCGTCCATCCTCCGCGCATCGGATCACACGCGGCCAGCGGCAGGATGGCAGCCAGTCATTCGCAACGACCGCGTGGGTAGCGCTGTGACGCGGATCACGACCTGAATCAGGCGGGCGACGCCGACATCGGCTACCCCTCCCGCGTGAGAACGGCGGCCACGACCTGCGAGTGGCTGGTCGGTCTCACGTATCGCTTTGCGCCGTCGTTGTTCGACCTCGATCCGGCGTGGAGCCTCGACGAAGCCCGTCCTTGCGACACAGACAATCCGGCGGCAAGGAGCAAGGCAACATGGCAACTACCAACTATGGTTCGGATCCCAACGGGCTGATCTGCGGCTACCTGTTTTCGCCAGACGCGCCAGGGCGGCCGATATCACTTGAAGAAGTTCGCGCCTGGGTTGCTGGTGCACAGACGGACGCATCGCCGGACGCTGCAGGCGCTTTCGTCTGGCTGCACTTCAACCTCAGCGATGTGTCGGCCGAACCCTGGATGCGTACCCATCTCGCCTTGGCTCCCGAGTTCTTCGAGGCGTTGCGGGACGGCTCGCGTTCGACGCGGATCGAAGATGCCAGCGATCATCTGGTCGCGGTGGTCAACGATGTCGCCTACGAGTTCTCGTTCGACCCGTCCGAGATTGCCACGCTGTGGATGACCGTCACCGAGCGCATGGCCATCAGCGCGCGCAGCCATCCCTTGAAATCGATCGACCGTCTGCGCCAGGCCGTCAAGGATGGTCACCGTTTCGACTCTTCGATGGCGCTGTTGAACCAGCTGATGCACGACCAGGGCGATGTGCTGGTGCGCATCGTGCGCGACGCCACCGTGCAGGTGGACACGATCGAGGACACCTTGCAGAAAGGCAAGCTTCAGCGTCGACGAGCCGATCTCGGCAAGCTGCGCCGTGTCCTGGTTCGGCTGCAAAGGCTGCTGGCGCCTGAACCCGGTGCCATGTTCCGGTTGCTGCGGCAGCCGCCGTCCTGGATTGCAGAGCGTGACCTGGAAGACCTCCGCCAGGGCACCGAGGAGTTCTCGCTGGTCTTGCGCGACCTGATGGCGCTGCAAGAGCGCATCAAGCTGCTGCAGGAAGAAATCGCCGCACAGGTGAGCGAGCAGACCAACAGCAGCTTGTTCACGCTGACGGTGATCACCGTCCTGGGGCTGCCAATCAACATCTGCACGGGCCTGTTCGGCATGAACGTTGGCGGTATCCCGTTCAACGAGGCGCCTTATGGCTTCGCGGTCATCTTCGTGATGCTGATGATCTTCACGGCCTTGGCGGGCTGGCTGGCGTTCAGGCGCCGCGAGTAGCGAGCACGCCATGCGCCATCCATCGGACGGGTCCTGAGCATTCAAGGTGCACGGATGCCAGCCACGAGACGCTGGCCGTGCGTCACTGCCCCGGTCACACGCCGGGCCATGTCGTCTGTCACTCGGCGTCTGCGAAGCGCGCCTCGGTGGACGACGCGCTGTGCGCGGGTGGCATCGGCCGCAACGACTTTCCCGGCGGCAATCACCAGCAACTGCTGGACGCCATGCGCGGCCGGCTGTGGCCGATGGGCGACGACACCCTCTTCATTCCCGGCCATGGTCCGCAAGGCACCATCGGAACGGCGCGCGCAGCAATCCCTAGGTTGCAGATGGCCGCTGAACGACGGCCCGCTGTAATTCGTTCACAAACACGTCCTGCAACATTTACGCCCCGCGTCAAACGTGCTCTCCTACGCTTTGATGATGGCTCGCATGGGGTGGGCCGAGGAGTGCTTCGATGTGGATGTCCGAGTTTGTGCAGCCGGGCCAAGTCCCCGGCTCCCGTCCCCGCGAGCGCCGTGCAGCGGCCTCGCTCTCCAACCAGTGGATGAGCCTCGTGCTGGAGGAGCTCGACCATGGTGTCGTGCTGCTCAACGGTGCAGGCCGCGTGCTGCACACCAATCTCGCGGCGCGCGCGGCGCTGGATGACAACCATCCGCTGGAACTCGTCGGCCAGCACCTGCGCGCCCGCCTGCTGACCGACGCGGTGCCGTTGGCCGAGGCGCTGGAAGGCGCCGAGGCGAGCGGCCGCCGCTGCCTGCTGCGCCTGGGCGACGACCGCGCCGAATGCGGCCGCACCAACGTCGTCGTCGTGCCGCTGAACCGCGACGTCAGCCAGGCTGCGGTGCTGCTGATCCTGGAGCGCCGCCAGCTCTGCGGCGACCTCGCAGCGCAGTGGTTCGCGCTGCGCTACCAGCTGACGCCGGCGGAGACGGAAGTGCTCAAGGCGCTGTCCAACGGCGTCAAGCCCACCGAGGTCGCGCAGCGCCAGGGCGTGGCCATCTCCACGGTGCGCAGCCAGATCCAGAGCATCCGCGCGAAGAGCGGTGCCGACAGCATCGGCGAGCTGATGCGCCAGCTGGCGTTGCTGCCGCCTCTGGTGTCTTCCCTGCGCCCGGCCAAGCTCGTGAACTGAAGCCCCTCGTCTAAGGCGTGCCTTGGCCGGTCTTGCAGACCGCGCTGTGGCTGTCGCCGCAGCTCTTCGGCAGGCACATCGCGCCCACTGGGCGCAACGTGTCCGGCTCAGCCGCCTGGGGGACTGCGATGCTTGCCGATCGACCGGCAAGCACATCGCCAGCGCGGGCCGCCTTGGTGAACTGGCGTCGGACACAAGCAGTCCCTGCAGACTGCTTGTGCCTGCGCAAGGCCATGAGCCCGTGGCTCATGGCAGGCCCGGCGCTCTGCCCGCAAGCAACTAACATCCAGGCGCGCCACAGGGCCTCATGCCCGTGGCGCTGTCCGGATGGCTGACGATTCCCTCGACAACGAACTGCTGGCCCTGCCGCCCTCGCTGCGGCTGCTGGCTGCGCGCGGCATGGCGCGCGGCTACCGCAAGGGCGTCGTGCTGATCGAGGAAGGCTCGATTGGCGACAACCTCTACCTGATCCTGTCCGGCTCGCTGCGCGCCTTCAGCAGCGACGTGCGGGGCCGCGAGATCACTTACGGCGTCTACGGCCCCGGCGAATACGTCGGCGAGATGAGCCTGGACGGCGGGCCGCGCTCGGCCAGCGTCATCACCGAGGAGGGCAGCCGCCTCGTCATGGTCACACGCGCCAGCCTGCTCACGCACATCAGCGAGCACCCCGAGTTCGCCTTCGAGTTGCTGACCAAGGTCATCCGCCGGGCGCGGGCGGCGACGCTGTCGACCAAGCAACTGGCGCTCAACGACGTCTACGGGCGGTTGAAGAACCTCGTCGACGACTCCACCGGCGACGGCCGCCACCTGGCGCTGACCCACCAGGGCATGGCCCAGCGCCTGGGCTGCTCGCGCGAGATGGTGTCCAAGCTCGTCAAGGACCTGGAGCTGGGCGGCTATCTGCGGCGCGTGGCGGCGGGTGAGTACCAGCGCCTGAAGAACCTGCCGGCGCGCTGGTGAGCGGCGGTCAGCGGCTGCCCTGCGGCGCGGCCTTGAGCGGCGGCGCGATGGGGAAGCGCTGCTCCGGCCGCGGCGCACGCGCGTAGAGCCCTTGCACCTTGGGCAGGTTGGCCTGGATGTCGCGGATGCGCGTGCCGCTGGCCGGGTGGGTGGACAGCCACTGCGGCGGCGCGCCCTTGTTAGCGGCCATCATCTTTTCCCACAGCCGCACGGCGGCCGACGGGTCGTAGCCGGCGCGGGCAGCCAGCTCGATGCCGACCAGGTCGGCCTCGGTCTCGTCGTCGCGGCTGAAGCGCAGGTTCACCAGCTGTGCGCCCATGCCGGCCGCCGCGCGGCCCAGGTTGCCCAGCCCCAGCAGCGCCGAGCCCAGCTCGACGATGCCATTCGTGACCGCCGTCTTGCCGACCCGCTCGCGGGCATGCTCGCGCAGCGCATGCGCCACCTCGTGGCCCATGATGGCGGCCACTTCGTCGTCCTCCAGCTTGAGCTTTTCGAGGATGCCGTAATAGAACGCAATCTTGCCGCCGGGGATGCAGAAGGCGTTCAGCTGCGGGCTGCCCAGCAGGTTGACCTCCCACTTCCACTGCCGCGCACGGTCGTTCCATTCGTAGCTGAACGGAATGATGCGCTGGGCGATGTAGCGCAGCCTTTGCAGCTGCGGGTGCTCCATGGGGGCCAGGCCGCGCTGCTGGCTGGCCTCGCGCATCATCTGCGCGTACTGCTGGCCGCCGGCGTTCTCCAGCTGCTCTGCGGACACGAAGCCGGTGAACTTGCTCTTGGGGCCTACGTCCACGCCCTCGCGCGCCCAGGCCGGCGTGAAGGCAACTGCGGCGAGCAGGCCGGTGAACAGGCGCCGGCCGCGCTGGCTCGGCGGCGCGCACTGGCCGGCGGCGCAATCCGCGCAGGCGCCGAACATGCGCGGCGGCGCGTTCGTGAACTGAAGGTCGTCGTTAACGGTGAAGTCGGCGGCATCCATGGCGGCATTGTGCGATGGCGGCGATGGCCCTTTCGTAGGACGACAGCGCCGGACTGGTGACAATCCCCCCATGGACAGCCAGCAATTCCGCGCCGCTCTCGGCATGTTCGCCACCGGCGTGACCATCGTCACTGTGCGTTCGGCGGACGGCGGCCTCGTGGGCCTCACCGCCAATTCCTTCAACTCCGTGTCGCTGGACCCGCCGCTGGTGCTGTGGAGCCTGGCGCGGCGCGCCGGCTCCATGCCGGTGTTCGCAAGCGGTACCCACTACGCCATCAACATCCTCGCGGCAGACCAGATGCAGCTCGCCCAGCGCTTTGCCACGCGCGACATCGACCGCTTCGCCGGCGTGCCCTGGCGCGAGGGCGCGGGCGGTGCGCCGGTGCTGGACGGCGCCGTGGCCACCTTCGAGTGCGCCAACCGCAGCCAGTACGAGGAGGGCGACCACGTCATCTTCGTCGGCGAGGTGGAGCGCTGCACGGCGCGGGCCGGCGCCCAACCACTGATCTTCCACGGCGGGCGCTACTTCACCGAACTGCCGCTGTGAGCTGACGCGGCCGAGCGGGCACGGTTGCAGAATCCAGGGTCTCCAGGGAGGAGAACAAGATGAGCAACAAGCCCATTGGCGCGCTGCTGGCCGCCGTCGTTTTCATGTTGACCGCCTGCGGTGGCGGTGGCGGCGGTGCTGGTGGCGGGTCCGAGCCCGCGCCGTCCGTGACCTACGCCACCGTCCAGCCGCCGGCGGCGCCGCCGCCTGAGGCGGCCGACACCAGCCGGGCCAGCGGCGTCGTGGCCGTGGGCGGGGACACCTGGGATGCCGCCGGCCGCAAGGCCGGCATCACGGTGGCGCTCCACGCCATCCAGGCGGATGGCAGCCTCGGCCCCGTCCGCGCGACGACCACCACCGCCGCGGACGGCAGCTTCGCGCTGGCCATGCCCGCCGGAACCAACACGGTGGACGGCGGCTGGATGCTGATGGCGACTTCGGGTGGCCTGCAACTGCGGGCCTACCTGCATGCCGGCGCCGTGCGCGTCGATGCCAGCTCGGATGCCTGGGTGCGCATGGTCGTGGCAACGACAGGCCGCCTCACCGTCTTCACAGGCAGCGCCGTGGCAACCCTGAAGGACATCGTGGCAGCGCTCGCTCTCTACAGCGACGCCACTGGCGACCAGCGCAGCGGCCTCGACCCGCTCTTGGCTGCCGACGCCATCCAGCAGTCGCTGGCCCAGGACCACGCGACCCGCTACGTGCAGGACACCTTGCGCAACACCGGCAGCCTGCCGACCGCCGGCGTGGGAGACGTTGGCGCGTTCTTCGCGCAGGCTGACGGCTACGCCGCCTTCGTGACCAACGGGCGCGGCGACCGCGCCCTCCTGACGTTGCGTGGCGCCTACGGCGTCACCATGGCAGCGGACGGCAGCTGGAGCTACCGTGCCACGCCTTACCAGCAGGCCAACGGGCAGTGGACGCCCGTCGACGGCCGTGCCAGCGACGGCCGCCTGACACCGAGCCGGGGCTACGAGCGCATGGCGCCCGCGAGCCCGAGCCAGATCCAGATTGGGGGTGTGGTCGGCGAGTACCCGTCGCAGAGCTTCCCGGTGCGGCCGGGCGCTCGCCAACTCGACGCGCGGCGCTTCACCACCACGGGGCTGAACTTCACCGGCGGCACCGACGAGCAGCCGCTCGCCTTTGGCTTCACCGAGACCGCCGGCGCCGTCGAGACGGTGACGCTGGCGGCCGGCAGCTTCCGCGCCGTGCGGCTGACCACCGAGATGACGCTGGTGCTGCCCAAGACCAGCGCGACCGTCACCCGCCTCGTGGAGCGCAGCACGCGGTGGCTGGTGCCCGGCGTGGGCATCGTGAAGGAGCTGGGCCAGACGCTGATCGACGGTGCTGCAGACCCCAGCAGCCCCGACGAAGCGCTGCAGCTGCAGAGCGCTTACGCCAACGGCGCCGTGTGGCCGAGCCGGGTCACGATGACGCCGGCACGGACGTCCGACCCCTTCAGCACCTGCCCGGCCATCGTCATGCCGGCGCTGCGCCGCTTCGTGACGACGGAGCACGGCGAGCTCGCCAGCGGCACGCCGCGCATGGCGCTGGCGCTGTGGGACATGGACACCGGCGCCCGCGTCGGCGCCGCACGCCAGTTCAGCGGCAACCAGACCTACTGCCTGGCGGCGGCAGGCGACGGCCGCAGCGTGCTGGTGCCGGAGGCGTTCTCCGAGCGCAATCTGCTGACCATCTGGCCGGCCGACGCGGCCACCGCCACCGCGCAGAGCGACGTCATCCACCACGTCAGCGGCGCTGACCTGTCCGAGCTGGCCACCTACCGCCTGCCTGCCGTGCCCGAGCCCAACGCGCCGGGCCTGTACCGCCCCGCGGCGCTGGCCTCGCTCTACCCGGCGCCCGATGGCAGCACACGCTTTCTCGCCGGCACGGTGATCTCCACCTACACCGGCGCCCTGGGCTTTGCGCCGCAGCATGTGCAGGTGTTCGGCCCGGGCCTGGCCAGCGCGCGCGCCGACGTGGGGGCGACGCTGGTGATCGGCGCGGACTGGGCCAGCGGCCGGCTCTACACGACCTTGAACGTGGAGCCCTATCCGCTGCGGCTTGTGCCCTTCACGGCCGCCACGGGTGCCGACGTGGCCGCCAGCCGCCTCGTGCGGACGGGGCTGTTCGCGAACAACCTCTGGCACGCGGGCTCGCAGTTGCTCTACCTGAACGACGGCCGCACGATCCGTGTCGCCGACGGCAGCGACGGGCCGCGACTGCCCTACGCCACCGTGGAATGCGCCACTCGCGCCGGCCAGCTGTTCTGCCTGGACCACCTGGGCGACCGCCTGGTGCGTCTGAACGCCGACACGCTGGAACTGCAGGCGAGCGCGGACCTGGGGTCCTTCCTGCGCCGCTTCAGCAACCCGGCGGCGCCGAACTTTGGCGAGCTGTACGGCACCATGCCGCTGACGATCGTCGACGAGTCGAGTTTCATCGTCGCCGGCGTGGAGCTGCGCGTCGGGCGCTGGCGCTGACCGTCTTCGCCGAGCCGCTCATCGGCGCTGATCACCGCTGCGAATCGCCCCAGCGCCAGCGCGGCGGCTCGCCCTTGAGCCAGCACACGGCCACAAGGGCGAACGTGGTGACGGCGGTGCCCAGGCCGAAGGCCCGCGGATGGGCGGGCATCAGCCCGACGCCCAGCGCAGCGATGGCAGCGGTGAACAGCGCCAGCACCACCCAGCCTTGCCAGGCCGTGGGCAGACCCCAACCCCAGCCGTAGCGCTTGGCGCGGAACCAGTAGTTTGTTGTCTCAGGCATGGCAGTCCCCGTCAAAGCTGCACCTTGGTGCCCAGCTCCACCACGGCGTTGCCGGGCAGGCGGAAGTAGTCGGCAGCGCTGTTGGCGTTGCGGGCCATGGCCGCGAACAGCGTCTCGCGCCAGTGTGCGAGGCCGGCGCGTGGCGCCAGCGTTTCGCGGCTGAGGAAATAGCTGGTCTCGGCCGGCTCCAGCGGCAGGCCGCGCGCGCCGCACAGGGCCAGCGCCGCGGGCACGTCGGGCACGTCCATGAAGCCGTAGGTGACGGTCAGCCGCCAGAAGCCCGGCGCCAGCACCTCCAGGGCCAGCCGCTCGCCGTCGGGCACGAAGGGCCGGTCACAGAACACCACGGTCAGCACCACGTTGCGCTCGTGCAGCACCTGGTAGTGCTTGAGGTTGTGCAGCAGGGCCGGCGGCACGAGGGCCGGGTTGGCCACCGGGTAGATGGCCGTGCGCATGGCGCGCGGGCGCTCGGAGTCGCCGTAGGCATGCAGGCTCTCCACAAACGGCAGCAGCTCGATGCCCTCGGCGCTGAGCACCGTCTGCACGGCCTTGCGCCCACGCGCCCAGGTGCTCATCAGCACGAAGAGCAGGCCGCCCAGTACCAGCGGGAACCAGCCACCGTCGACGATCTTGATCGCGCAGCCGGCCACCAGCAGCGCATCCAGCGCGAGGAAGAAGATCGTCGCGCCCCAGGCCAGCGGCGCCGGCAGCCGCCAGCCGTTGCGGATGACGAAGAAGGTCAGCACCGTGGTGATCATCATCGTCAGCGTGACGGCGATGCCGTAGGCGCCCGCCAGTGCCGAGGAGCTGCGGAACAGCAGCACCGCGCCGATCACGCCCAGCAGCAGCGCCCAGTTCACGCCGGCGATGTAGATCTGGCCGGACTCTGAGGCCGAGGTGTTGCGCACCTGCATGCGTGGCAAGAAGCCGAGCTGGATGGCCTGCTTGGTCATCGAGTAGGCGCCGGAGATGACGGCCTGCGACGCGATGACGGCGGCCATCGCCGCCAGCACCACGGCCGGCAGCACCAGGGCCGGCGGGAAGAGGCGGTAGAAGGGGTTGTCGATGGCTGCGGGCTCGCGCATCAGCAGCGCGCCCTGGCCGAGGTAGTTCAGCGCCAGCGCCGGGAAGACGACGGCCGTCCAGGCCAGGCGGATGGGCTTGGCGCCGAAGTGGCCCATGTCGGCGTACAGCGCCTCGGCGCCCGTCAGCGCCAGCACGATGGCGCCGACGACGGCGAACACATGCCAGCCGCGTGCCAGCAGGAAGTCCAGCGCCCGCAGCGGGTTCAGCGCTGCGAGGATGGCGGGCTCCTGCGCGATCTGGTGGATGCCGGTGACGGCCAGCACCGCGAACCACAGCAGGATGACGGGGCCGAACACCCGGCCCACGACGTGGGTGCCGTGTTTCTGCACGACGAACAGCCCCACCAGCACGACGAGGGACAGCGGCAGCACATAGCTCTCCAGCTGCGGGCTGACGATCTCCAGGCCCTCGATCGCGCCCATCACCGACACGGCCGGCGTGATGACGCTGTCGCCGTAGAACAGCGTGGCGCCGAACACGCCCAGCAGCAGCAGGAAGCGGCGCAGGCCGGGGCGGTGCTGGACGGCGTGCGTGGCCAGCGCCGTCAGCGCCAGGCCGCCGCCCTCGCCGCGGTTGTCGGCGCGCAGGATCAGCACCACGTACTTCAGCGTCACCACCAGCATCAGCGCCCAGACGATGGCCGAGATGGTGCCGATCAGCGCGTCCGGCGTCAGCGCCACGCCGGTGGCGGGCGTGAACACCTCCTTGACCGTGTAGAGCGGGCTGGTGCCGATGTCGCCGTAGACGACGCCGATGGTGCCCATCGTCAGCGCGGCCAGGCCGGCCCGTGGGTGATGGGGTGGGGACTCGGTGGAAACGGGGGTTGCGATCATGCGCGTAGGGTCCTGCCTGGCCGGGCAGCTTGCCTGGGCGGCCCCGGTGCGGGCTTGCAGCGGGCTTGCCGACCCTGGGTTTGTCCGGGCTTGGTCGTGTCGATTCTGCCGGGGTCTGATCGTCGTGCAGGCAGAGGGTCGTCCTCTGCCCACCCTGGAAGCCCGATGAGCACCACCAACACCATCACCCTGCACCGCGTGCTGCGCTGCCCGCCCGACCGCATCTGGCGCGCGTTCACGACGCCCGAGGCCTTTGCCAAGTGGCTGCCGCCGCACGGCTTCTTCGCCACCGTGCATGCGATGAACCCGGTGGTGGGTGGTGAGTGGCGCATGTCCTTCACCAACCTCACCACCGGCCAAGGCCACAGCTTCGGCGGGCGCTACCTGGAGCTGGAGCCGGGCCGCAAGCTGCGCTACACGGCCAGCTTTGACGACCCCAACCTGCCCGGCGAGATGACGACGACGGTCTGGCTGGAGCCGGTGTTCTGCGGCACCGAGATGCGCGTCGAGCAGAGCGGCATCCCGGCCATGATCCCGGTGCAAGCCTGCTATATGGGCTGGCAGGAGTCGCTGACGCTGCTGGCCCAGCTCGCCGAGCCGGAGATCCCGCAGTAACTCGGCTTACTTGACGCCGGGCTTGGGCACGATGGCCGCCATCGCGGCCTTGAAGGCCGGGTCGGCCTGCAGTGCGTTCCACGCGGCCATCAGCGTGGCGTAGTCGCCGGTCGAGATCTTCTTGGCGTTGATGGCCGCCGTGATCGCAGCGTTGAGCGTGACGAGTGCGTCGTACTTCGCATAGCCCTTGCCCTTGAGCTGGGTCACCGCGTAGTTGCTGTAGCCCCAGGCGTTGTTCAGGTTGTTCCAGTCGCCGGAGCCGGGCTGGATGTAGACGACCGGCGCCGGGGCGGGCGCGGGCGGCGCGGCGACGGGCTTGCCGCAGGTGCCGGTCACGTTGATGCGCACCCAGCCCGTGCTGGGCACGCCGTCGACATTGACGACGACCTTCACGTTGTTGGCGCCAGCGAAGAGATAGGGCTGGGTCCAGATCGTCTTGACGACCTTGGGCGCCAGCGCGATCTGCGTGTTCTGCGCGATCAGCGTGTCGTTGCTGTAGAGGCGGTTGGTGCTGGTCGCCACCGCGGTGTTGCTGACCTCGTCGTACTTGAAGTTGAAGGCGCAGCGGCCGAGGCTGGAGATGAAGGCGTCCTTCTCGCTGACGGTGATCTCGGCCAGCTTGCCTGTGGCTGTGCCGGCGGCGGTGACGAGCATCGGTGCGGCCTGTGCGATGACGGTCTGGCCGTCGCTCTTGACGATGCGCACAAGGCCGGTGAGCTGGGCCGTGGGGTCGGCGGCGAAGCTCGGCTGGGCGAAGAGGGCGAGTGCAATGGCTGAGCTGAAGGCGGTGGCTTGGAACTTCATGGCGTGGTCTTTCGGGTTGATGCAAAGGGTGGGGCTACTGGGCAGTAGCCGGCACCTCCCCGTGTGCCACGCTGCGGACATGTCCTTGTCCGCCTAGGGCGGCCCCGCTGTCTTTTGCTCTCTTCAGAGCACGAAGACCGGTGGCTTTGCGTCCCCGCCTTTCGACGGGTTTGCCGACTGCATGGACGTCAGTGTGCGGATGTAAGCGGTGTTTTGTCCGTGCCGCAGTTCACGACCCTCAGGCCACGCCCGGCGAGCGGCGCGAGGCTCGCGACGAGCGGTTCTTGAAGCTTGCGGCGGCCTTGCCGGGCCGTCTGTCAGGGTGTCAGGCCAGCCGGCCGGCCGGCAGCGCGGTGGGCTGGGCGTCGAGGCGGCGCCAGCGCCACAGGGCCCACGGGGCTGACGCAGCCAGCACGGGCAGGGCAAGTGCGGCGACCGGCAGCTCAAGCTTCACAAAGGCGATGTGGGCGAGGCCGCCGGCCACGTAGAACGCGAACACGGGCAGCACGGCTTTCATCGCGGTCGGGGGCTGCATCCTTGCCCGTGAACGTGTTGCCGTCCAGATCGACCAGGGCACGGCCATGACGGGCCACCACAGCATCATCATCTTGTCGCTGGCCCAGGCCAGCGGCAGCATCATCATGGCGAGCAGCAGGCAGGCCCCCAGCGCATGGCGCAGGCCGATCCACGCGACCGCCCGGTTCAGCGCTGTGCCTTGGGGCATGGCGGGCAGCAGTCGCAGCAGGGCCTGCTCGCGGCGCGTCTGCCAAAGCATCGGACGGGACAGCACCGGGTTGATGACCATGCTGGTCAGGCCGACGCCCATGCCGAAGGCGCCGTTGTTGAAGATATCGGCTGCCGTGGCGGCCGTGAAGGTGGTCACCAGCACGAGGCTCACCGCCACAAAGGCAACGACGCTGACCAGCGTCAACAGCTGGTAGGTCCAGTGCTGGCTGCCGTGCAGCACGAGCTCGGCACGGGCCAGCACGCTGGCGCGGCTGCCGTTGTCGGCGCGGGCCATGACATGGCGGCGCCAGGCCGACAGCAGCACGTCGAAGGGGCGGCTGAACCTTTCCAGCCCGCCCCAGGCCTGTGCCGGGTTGGACAGCCGCCCCTCCAACTGCAGGCGCTGGGCCTGGCGCGCCAGGCGCTGGCGCTCGTAGCTCTTGCGATGGCTGGCGTTGCCGCGGCCGAACGCGGCCACCACGAGGCCGGCCAGCACCAGCAGGCCCAGGGCGAGCAGGCCACCGGTCTGGGCCTGCCACAGCGTGAGCGCTGCCGTCAGCAGCGGCTGCACGGTCTTGCTGAAGGCACCCAGCAGCGGGAAGTAGATGGCCATGCCCAGCCACAGCCACCAGGCCCGGAACGACCAGAGCAGGAAGGTCGCCATCGCCGCATTGCCCAGCAGCAGCGTCTGCCACGTCAGCACCGGCGGCAGCATGGCCCACAGCATCAGCGTGCCCAGGGCTGTGCACAGCGCCCATCCCAGCAGGCCGGCACCGCGCAAGGCGCGCAGCTGGCCGGGCACGCAGCGGGCCGCGGTGGGGTGGTTCTGCTCCTGCAGGTTGGCGCCGACCACCATCCACACGCCGTACAGGACAACCAGCAGGATGGCCATCGGCAGGGCCCAGCGCGCCTGGCCTTGCAGCAGGGTCAGGCTGGCAGCGGTGGACAGCAGCACCAGCGCGGCGATCAGCCGGCGTCCCCAGGGCGAGCTGCGGTCGCGCTGGTGCCAGGCGGCCAGCAGGGTCTGGGAGAGCTGCGCGGCGTTCATCACGTCAGCTCCGTGAACAGGTCGTCGAGGTTGACGCGCTCGGCCGCCACGCCGGCTGGCAGCGTCGCGTCGGCCGGCAGCCGGGCCAGCACGCGCTCGCGGCCGGCTTCCAGCGGCGTGCGCTTGAGCGGCTCGGCGCCCAGGCGGCCCATCAGCGCGGCCATCTCGGTGACGCTGCCGGTGAAGGCGCGCACCCGGTCCAGCAGCTCGTCCAGCGGCGCCTGCAGCGCGATGCGGCCCTGCGTCAGGAAGGCCACGTTGAAGGCCACGCGTTCCAGGTCGGACAGGATGTGGGTGGAGAACACGACGGTGGCGCCGCGGTCCAGCACCTCGCCCACCAGCTCGCGCAGGAAGTCGCGCCGGCCGGCCGGGTCCAGGCTGGCGACCGGCTCGTCCAGCACCAGCAGGTCGGGCTCGTGGGCGAGGGCCCGGATGATGGACAGGCGCTGCTTCTGGCCGCCCGAGAGCTTGCGGATGGCCTGCTCGCGCGGGATCTCCCAGCGCGACATCAGGCCCTCCACCTTGGCGTCGTTCCAGCGTGGGTAGAAAGTGCGGAAATAGGCCAGCAGCTGGGCCGGCGTGAAGCTCTCGAACAGGTCGCTTTGCTGCGGCACGTAGCCGATGCGGGCGCGGGTGGCATCGTCGAGGTGCTGAGCGTCCTGGCCGAAGAGCTTCACCGTGCCGGCGTTTGGCTCGCGCAGGCCCAGCAGGGCCTCCAGCAGCGTGGTCTTGCCGGCACCGTTGCGGCCCAGCAGGCCGACGACCTGGCCAGGCAGCAGCTGCCAGTCCAGGCGGTCCAGCACGATCGGACCCTTGGGGTAGCTCAGGTGCAGGCCGCTGAGTTCGGCGCTGGCGGTTTCGGTGTGGGGGAAGTGAGGGCTCATGGGGCTTGCTCGTCGAGGATGGTCTTGAAGAGTTGCAGGGCCTGGGTCCTGGGCAGTTCCAGCTGGCGGGCCTCCGCGGCGGCTTTTTCCAGCGTCGGGCGCAGCAGCTCCACGCGGTCGGCCGTGGGCTGGGCCTGCTGGTGCTGGGCCGCCACCACCATGGACAGGCCGCGGCGGCGCTCCAGCACGCCGGCGCTCTCCAGCAGCGAGTAGGCCTTGGAGATGGTCATCGGGTGCACGGCCAGCGCCTGGGCCAGCTCGCGCACCGAGGGGATCTCGTCGCCCGCCTTCAGCTGCCCGGCCGCCACGCGGCGCTTCACCTGCTCGATCAGCTGGCGGTAGATGGGCTCGGGCGAGCCGGTGTTGATCTGGACGAAGTGGGTGAGATCCATGTGTGCTGCTAACGTGTACTAGTACTATAGTACACATAGACAGTTCTTGTCAAGCGTGCCGCCACGCGGTTGTTCGGACCCCATGAAGGCGCAAACTCATTTCCACCGATCCACTGGCCTCCGAGCGGGACCACCGCGACCGAAGAAACCCGGGGAAGGCGAGGACAGCGCCTGGCTCCCTGCGTTGCCGCACACAAGACAGGCCGACGCGTTGCTGGCGCGGATCGGCAAACGGTCACGGCTTGGTTGGGTGTGGGGAGAAGTTGCAAGTCCGGTCCGGGCTTGGCTGGCCCGGCGCTGGCGGCAACTCAACCGTGCGTCTCGCACAAGCCTGACGGCCATCCGTCCGTGTCCTGGCGCACAGACCCTGCGGCCGGCCTTGCTTACAAGGCGGGCACGCCGCTGTCGGGGCTCAGGGCCCGACAGTCATCTTTCCCATGCCTGCCTTTGCGGCCAGGCACGCGAGCGCACCATGACTGATCGACTGCCCTCACGCTTTCTTGCCGCAGCCGGGCTGCTCCTGTCGAGCCTGCCGCTCGTGGCGTGGGTCGCGCCAGCAGCGGCCGCTCCGATCCTGGGCACCGCTGCCCAATTTGCCGTGCTGGGTGCGTCGACCGTCACCAATACTGGCGCCACCACCCTGGTGGGCGACCTGGGTGTCCATCCCGGCAATTCCATCACCGGGCTCGGCAGCGTCGTCGTCACTGGCACGGTGCACAACAACGATGGCGTGGCGATGCAGGCCCAGGCCGATGCCTTGAACGCCTACAACGTGCTTGCCGGGCAGTCGGCGACGGCGGTGCTGACGGGGCAGGATCTGGGCGGGCTGACGCTTTTTGCGGGCACCTACTTTTTCGCGTCGTCGGCCCAGCTCACCGGCACCCTCACGCTTGATGCGCAGGGCGATCCCGACTCGGTGTTCATCTTCCAGATCGGCAGCGCGTTGACGACGGCCAGCAACTCCGCCGTGACCCTGCTCAACGGCAGCGCTCGAGGCGTGTACTGGGAGGTGGGCAGCTCAGCGACGCTGGGCACCGACTCCCTGTTCGCAGGCAGCCTCATCGCGGACCAGAGCGTCACCCTCAACACCTCGGCAAAGATCCTCTGCGGCCGAGCGATTGCGCTGCATGCGGCCGTCACGATGGATGGCAACACCGTGTCCAACACCTGCACGCTGGCCAGCGATGGCGGCGGCTCTCTGCCTGAGCCCGCGACTCTGGCGCTGGTGGGCGTGGCGCTCGTCTTGCTGCCCGTGATGCGGCCCCGTGCGCGCCGCTTTCGTGCTGGACAGGCACAAAGCCTGAACCCGCAAGACCTTCGCCCATAACCAAGATATCCAAGACACACACCGGCCAGGCCCTCGTGCCACTGACCCGCACGCAGTTCCAGGAAGGACGGCACCTTCGCCGGTCGAGGTGTCCAAGGCGCGAATCTGCCTCAGGTCCGGGGGGTATTTCCCAGGCAGCGCTCTGTTCTGGCGCGACGCTGCGGGGCCTCGCAGCGTCGGTGTGCGGCCCGGGCGGGGACTGCGCACAATGCAGGTCTTCTCGCCTTCGCCATCCACCATGCGCCGTTCACTGCTCGCCACTGCCCTGTTCCTCATTGCCTGCACCGCGCAAGCCCAGAGTCCCGTCGTCAAGGTCGACGACCCCTGGGTGCGCGCCACTGTCGCGCCGCAGAAGGCCACCGGCGCCTTCATGCAACTCACTTCGGCCAAGGCCGCCAAGGTCGTCGCGGCCAGTTCGCCGGTGGCTGCCGTGGTCGAGATCCATGAGATGAAGATGGACGACGGCGTCATGAAGATGCGCGCCGTCGACGCGCTGGCGCTGCCGGCCGGCCAGGCCGTGGCGCTCAAGCCCGGCAGCTATCACGTCATGCTGATGGGCCTGAAGGCCCCGATCAAGGCTGGCGAGACCGTGCCACTGACGCTGACCGTCGAAGGCGAGGACAAGCAGCGCAGCACGGTCGAGATCAAGGCGCTGGCGCGCTGATGTACCGAGTTGACGCGGCCGACCCCGACGGCTACGTCACCGCGCTGGGCGGTTGGCAGCAGACCCAGGTCATGGCGTTGCGCGCGGCCGTGCTGGAGTCACAGCCCGGATTGGAAGAAAAGCTGAAGTGGGGCCACCTCGTCTACTTCAGCAACGGCCCGGTGCTGCTGATCCGCGCCGAGCCCGAGCGCGTGCTGTTCGGCTTCTGGCGCGGCAAGCGGCTGCTGCACCTGGAGCCGCGCATGACCGGGGGCGGCAAGTTCGAGTTGCGCACGCTGGCGCTGCACGAGGGCACGCCCTTCGAGCGCGAGACGGCGCTGGCCCTGGTGAGGGCTGCCGTGCTGCTGAACGCTGAACTGGGCGATCCGACCACGAAAGCCTGAAGGCCGGCGTAAAGCAGGTTCACTTCCCACCGTCGGAGCCGATAACGAAGGGTGAATCACCCTGGAGCCTGCCCATGATCACCGCCGTCAATGCCCAAGCCCTGGCCAGTTCCGTGTCCGCCGGCCCCGCCGAGCGTCCCGATGCCGAACAGGCCTTCAAGGCGCTCGACAGCGGCAACAAGGGCTACCTGACCGTCGACGACCTGCAGGCCGCAGTCGTCAAGATCTCGGCCGAGGGGGCGAAACGGGCTGAAGCGCCCGCTCCGGCGGCGCCCAGTGCGCAGCAGATGCTCGCCAGGCTGGATGGCAACGGTGATGGCAAGGTGACCCAGCAGGAGTTCAAGGCCGCGCAACCCAAGGCGCCACCGCCGACGGGCGGCCAGGCTCCCGCGGGGGGCGCCGACAGGACTGCCGGAGGCGGTGCGGCCGCCACCGGCAGCAGCACCAAGGCCTACGAACCGGCCGACACCAACGAGGACGGCAAGGTCTCCGCCCAGGAGCAGCAGGCCTACGACGCCAAGCTGGCCGCCGAGAAGGTCGCCCAGGAGGCACAGAAGGCGGGCAGCGGGCGCAGCAGCGAAGCCGACGCCGCGGTCAAGGCCTACGAGTCGGTCGAGCAGTTGGGCGCCGCGGGCTGAAGCCACTCACCCTGTCGGGCCTGCGGGCCCCCAGTCACGCCGATGCGCCCCGTCACCCTCATCGGGTGCGGGCAATCCACGCGTCCACCTGCTCGTCCAGGATCTGCAGCGGCAGCGCGCCACCGGCCAGCACGAGGTCGTGGAAGGCCTTCTCGGTGTCGGCCGTCCACTTCGCACCGAGCGCCGTTTCGGCCCGCTGGCGTGCCGCCTGGATGCTGAGCATGCCGACCTTGTAGGCGCAGGCCTGGCCGGGGTTGACGATGTAGCGCTCGATCTCGGCCACCACCTCGCCCTCGGCCATGCCGGTCTTGTCGACCATGTAGCGGATCGCCTGCTCGCGCGTCCAGCGCTGGGCGTGGATGCCGGTGTCCACCACCAGGCGCACGGCGCGGAACATCTCGGCCTGCAGGCGGCCCAGGTCGCTCAACGGGTCGTCCTTGTACAGGCCCAGCTCGGTGCCCAGACTCTCGGCGTACAGCGCCCAGCCCTCGGCGTAGGCGGTGAAGGGCAGCACTTTGCGGAAGGTGGGGCCGCCGCTCTGCTCCTGGGCCAGCGCGATCTGGAAATGGTGGCCCGGCACGCCCTCGTGAACGGACAGCGTGCGCATGCCGAACCGGGGCAGCTGGCCCATGTCGCGCAGGTTGGCGAAGAAGACGCCGGGGCGGCTGCCGTCCAGCGCCGGGGCCTGGTAGTAGGCGCCGGGCGCCGTCTTCTCCTTGAAGGGCGGCACCCGCCGCACCTCGATGGGCGCCTTGGGCAGGCGGCCGAACAGGGCCTTGGAGCGCTCGAGCTGGTCGGCCACCAGGCGCGTGTACTCGGCCAGCGCGGCCTCGCGGCCGGCGTCGGTGTTGGGGTAGAGGAAGCGCGGGTCGCGTGTGAGCCGGGCCACCGCCGCGCCGGGCGTCTCGCCGGGCTGCAGCTCGTGCTGGGCGGTCAGCAGCGCGGCCATCTGAGTCTCGATGCGGGCCACCTCCGCCAGGCCCAGGGTGTGCACCTGCTCGGGCGTCATGCGGGTGGTGGTCTCGCTGCGCACGCGCCAGGCGTAGAAGGCGGCGCCGTCGGGCAGCTTCCACGCGCCGTCGTCGGTGCTGGCGCGCGGCAGCTGGGCCTCGAAGAAGGCGATGAGCTGTTGGTAGGCCGGAATGACGTGGGCCTGCACGGCCGGCGCGCAGCGGCCGCGCAGCTCGGTGCGCTCTGCTTCGGCCAGGTCCTTCAGCGCGTCGACCTTGGCTGCGAAGTGCTTGCACAGCGGGTTGTCGGCCGGCGCGTGGGCGGCAAAGGCGCGCATCTCGGTCAGCACGCGTTCGATGACGAAGCGCGGCGGCACGATGCCCTTTTGCTCGCGCAGCTTCAGGCCTTCGATGACCTGGCCGAACTTGCGGTCCACCTCGCCCAGGCGGGCGATGAAGTCCTCGGCGCCGCGGCGGTCCTCGATGCGGTGCTGCTGGATCAGGAAGTCCGGCGTGCCGTTCTGCACGCCGAAGAGCTGGTTGACCGGGTAGTTGTGCAGGCGGTACTTCTCGCCCTCGAGCTGGTTGGCGATGAACCAGGACAGCACGCGCGTGGAGAGCTGCTGCTCGGGCGTCTGGCGCTCCGGCGGGTAGGCCTGCAGTTCGCTCAGGTAGCGGTGCCAGGTGGCGAAGTCGCGCTGCGCCTTGGCGTCGGACTCGTCGTTCAGGTGGGCGTTGTGGCGCCGGTAGCCGACCTGCTCGGCGATGCCGATGCTGGTCATCAGCTCGGGGTTGTCGAGCAGGAAGCTGACGAAGATCTTCTCGTAGAACAGGTTCAGGCTGAAGGGCCGGAACCAGATCAGGTTGACGACGAAGACGCTGCCGGCCAGCAGCAGTGTGGCGAGCAGGGCGCCGACGGTCTTGAGAACGGGTCGGCGCACGGCGTGCTCCTCAGGGTTTGGCGGCGATGGCCGCGATGGCGGTGGCCAGGCGCGGCCACAGCGCCTCGGGCAGGTCATGGCCCCAGCCATCGATGACCTCCAGCGTGGCGCCGGGAATGCGCCGCGCCAGGTCGTGCGCGGCGGCCACGGGGATCAGGGCGTCATGCTGGCCGTGGATGACCAGCGTTGGCGCCGTGATGCGCGACAGGCGCTCAGCGCGATGGCTGTCCGCGGCGATGGCCACCAGCTGCCGCGCCACGGCCTGCGGGCGAAAGGCGCGCTTCACGCCTCGGCCGATGCGCTCGCGCAGCGTGGCCGGCTCGGGCGGGAAGCCGGGGCTGCCGATGACGCCGTAGAGCTTCACGTAGTGATCCAGCACGTTCTCGAATTTCTGCTCGGGTGTGCTGGACGGCCTGGGCCGCGACAGCATTGCGCGGCGCACCTTGAGGCTTTCCTTGGGCAGGCTGCGGTGCCCGCTGGTGGTCATCATCAGCGTCAGGCTCTTCACGCGCTGGCCGTGGGCGAAGCCCAGGTGCTGGGCAATCATGCCGCCCATCGATGCGCCACAGACATGGGCCTTGGCGATGCCCAGCGCGTCCAGCACGCCGACCGCGTCGCGCGCCAGGTCGGCGATCTGGTAGGGCGCTTTCACGGGCAGGCGCAGCGTGTGCAGCAGCGCCGCCAGCGGGATGTTGGGCATGCCGAGCTGGTCGAAGGGCTGCGACAGGCCCACGTCGCGGTTGTCGAAGCGGATGACGCGAAAGCCCTTGGCGACGAGCTGCTCGACGAGGCCATCGGGCCAGGCGATGAGCTGCATGCCCAGGCCCATGATCATCAGCAGCGGCTCGCCGCTTTCAGGGCCGTGCACCTCGACTTCGAGGCGCACGCCGTTGCAGGAGAGCTGCATCAGCCCAGGTCGACCTGGCGTTCGATGACGCGCGACACCAGGCCGTAGGCAATGGCCTCGTCAGTGCTCATCCAGAAGTCGCGCTCGATGTCCGCGCGCACGCGCTCCAGCGGCTGGCCGGTCTCGCGGGAGATGGTGGCGGCCAGGCGCTCGCGGGCGCGCAGGATTTCCTTGGCCTGGATGGCGATGTCGCTGGCCTGGCCACCGGCGCCGCCCGCGGGCTGGTGGATCATGAAGCGCGTGTTGGGCAGCGCCACGCGGCGCTCCTTGGGCACGGCGAGATAAATGTGCGTGCCGGCGCTGGCCACCCAGCCCGTGCCGACGATGGTGACCGGCGCGCGCACGAAACGGATCATGTCGTGGATGGCGTCGCCGCTCTCCACATGGCCGCCGGGGCTGGAGATCAGGAGCGTGATCGGCGCGTCGGATTCCTGCGAGAGCGCGAGCAGGCGGCGGCAGGTGGCATGCGCCATCTTGTCGTCGATCTCGCCGAAGATCATGACGAAGCGGCCCTTGAAGAGCAGCTGCTCTTCATGCTTGTCGGAGGCGTCTTTCTTGGCGGCCTTGTCTTCGGCGGCGAGGGTGTGGTGTTGCATGGTCGATGTCCGGGTTAAGGGCGATACCTTACCGCGAGAAGCGCTAGGCGTCGGTGGGCTCCACACCGGACTCGCCGCCGAACTGGGGCAGACCGTCGCAGATCGTGTGCCACGAGGCTTTGTCATCGACAAAGTAGTGGGCGCTCGGCGTTGCTGCAGGGCTTCCCTCGAGCGCGCCGGCCGGACCCCCCAGGATCGCTGGCATGCGGCTGTCCGCGGTGAAGACATGCGATCCGCAGACACGGCAGAAATGCCGAGTGACATTGGGCGTGAGCTGGAACGAATTCAGCGGCTCGCTGCCCGTCGCGACGAGGGCCGCTCTCGGGAAGCTCGCCCAGGTGGTGAAGGCAGCACCGCTCAAGCGGCGGCACTGGCCACAATGGCAGTTGACGATGCTTTTGGGGGCCGCCTGCGCCCTGAGGCTGACCGCTGCGCAGTAGCAGCGGATCATGAATCCGGGTGCGCCCGCGCCGCCCATCACTTGCCGGAGTCGGCCGGCGTCTTGTAGAACCAGCGCCGCGCCCCCTTGGGCTCGAAGTGCTTCCACTGCCCTTCCGGTTGCGCCAGCCGGTCCGCCAGCGCGTACAGCGCGATCGGGTTCACGCCCAGGCCGATGTGGCTGGCCTGCACCTCGATGTTCTCGGCCAGCGGCGAGGGCTCGTTGACGCTGCAGCGCCAGGCGACGACGCCGTCGCTCTTGGAGTAGATCGATGTCGTCGGCACCGGCGGGGCCTGGCGGATCGCCTCCATCAGCTCGGGGTCGTTGGACGCGTGGCCGCTGACCATCTCGAAGAAGCGCCAGGCGTTGGTGGCGCGTGGGTGGCCGGTGAACGGCGTGCCCAGGGTGATGACGCAGCGCGTGATCTCCGGGCATTCCTTGGCCAGCTCGCGGGCGTAGATGCCGCCCAGGCTCCAGCCCAAGAGGCTCACCTTGCGGTGGTGGCGGCGGTACAGAGCCTGCAGGTCGGCCTTGATCTGCTCCAGCACGCCGGCGCGCGGGCCGAAGTTGAAGCCCTGGCCCCAGGGCTGGGTGGCGTAGCCCAGCGAATCCAGCATGGCACGCAGCGGTGCGGTCGTCACGTCGTGGGCGCCCAGGCCGGGGAAGACGAGCACCGGATGGCCGTCGCCGTGCGGCAGCTTCTTCAGCCAGGGCGTGGCGGCCAGCAGCGCCGCGTATTCCCAGGGCGCGCGGCCTTCCAGCATCAGCAGCCAGGCGTTGGGTGCGCGCAGGTCGGACCAGTCGGGCTGGGTGTCGGTGGGGGTTTGTTGCCAGCGCGAGAAGCGCGGCGAGCGGGGGCTGAGCATGCGAGGAACGGGTTCGGCGAGGCCCGGACATGTTAGCCAGCTGTCGCCTGTTCACGGGGCGTGCTTGCCCGGGGCCGGGGTGTCGCCTGGGTGACGTGCATTGGTACCGGGAGCCGGCATCCCAGCTCCCGGGGGCGTCGCTGCGAGCCCACGTCCGCAGCGTTGATGTGAGGAGGTCTGCTGGCGACGGCGTCGTGCGCTTGGCGCCTTCGGGCGCGCCCGTCCGGCCTTGCTGGCTCTTGATCGGCGCTATCGCGCCTTGGCAGTGCGCCGCTTCACCGTTGGCGCGGCTTTCTTGACCGCCGCCTTTTTGGCGGGAGCTTTCTTCGCCGCCGCCTTCTTCACCACCGGCACGGGTTCCAGCTCCACCACCTCCGCCACCGGCAGCGCCTGGAACTCCATGAACGCCGCCTCCACGTAGGCCGCCAGTTCAGCCGTCTCCGGCAGCGCCTCGCCGCAGGCCATCAGGCCGATGTCCAGCGACTGGTTGTAGGTCTGTACCGTCACGTTCAGTGCCAGGCCGTGCACGGCAATCGACGTGGGGTAGTTGGTGATCATCCGCGCGCCAGCCAGGTACAGCGGCAGCTGCGGCCCTGGCACGTTGGAGATGACGACGTTGGCGATGACGGGCAGCTTCTCGGCCACCTTGGCGCGGCCGTAGAGCATGGCGCCGGCCTGCATCAGCCAGGGGATGCCCAGGCTCGGGAAGTCGGTCGGCATCAGGCTCTTGAGTTCGCTCATCTGCGCCTTCATCGCCTTGCTGGAGGCCATCACGTGGGCCAGCCGCTCGCTCGGGTTGCTGAGTTGCGTGCCCAGGCTCATGAAGGTCATCGTGGCCTGGTTGTTGGCCGTGGTGTCGCCAGCCGCGCGCGTGGACACGGGCACGGCGGCGATCAGGCTCTTGCGCGGCAGCGGGCCGTGCTTGGCGAAGTAGCGCCGCAGCGCGCCGCCGATGACGAAGAGCACCGCGTCGTTGATGCTGGCGCCGTGGCGCTTGCGCGTGCGGTTGAGCTCGGCCAGCGGCAGCGTGACGCCGGCGAAGGAACGCGAGTCCGACAGGCTCACGTTGAAGCGCGTGCGCGGCGCCGGGCCGAGGCTGGACACGGCCTTCTTGCCGCGCACGACGGCCGTCGTCTGCGAGGCCACGCCCGACAGCAGCGCGCGCAGTGAATCGACCGAGGCTTCGGCCGCCGCGCCGCCGAGGGACTTGACCGCCATGCCGCCGAGGATGCTGGCCGCGTTGGGCAGGGAGCGGGCGAGCTTGACGGTCTGCTTCCACTGCTGCGAGACAGCGGCACGCAGCATGCCGACCGTGCCGAGCTGGCCGCGCTTCTTGCCGCGCGCGGCAATGGCGTCGATGGCGCGCGGTTCAGGGCTGAGGTCGAGGATGACCTGGGCCAGCGCGACGGCGGCCTGGCCATCGACGGCGGCGTGGTGGAGCTGGGTGTAGAGCGCCACGCGCGGCTGGCCGTCGGGGCCCGGCTCCAGGCCGGTGAAGACGTGGAACTTCCACAGCGGGCGGCTGCGGTCCAGCAGCACCGGGTGCAGCGCGCCGACCTGGGCCTCCAGCTCGGCCATGCCGCTACCTTCGGGAAGCGGGATCTCGACGATGTGGTCTTCGAGGTCGGGGTCGGCATCCACCCAGCCGGGGTTGGACAGGCCCAGCGGCATGGCCAGCAGCCGGCGGCGCAGGGCCGGCAGCAGTGGCATGCGCGCCCGCATGTGCTCGCGCAGGTCTTCGACGTAGTCGCCGTCGTAGCCGACGGGCAGCTCCAGCAGGTGCAGCGCGCCGACATGCATCGGCATCTGCGGCGTTTCCAGGTAGAGGAAGCTGGCGTCGAGGCCGGCGAGCTGTTTCATCGGGGCGTCTCCTGGGCTTGTTTCAGCCCAGCATACCCGCGCTGCCGGCCCCAGGGGTCTCGGGGGCGACCCTCCCGGGCCGCCTGTGCATCACTCTTCAGGAACAAAGATCCACAGCAGGATGTAGAGCAGTATGCCGCTGCCGAAGGCCAGGAATAGCACCGTGAAGATCAGGCGCCAGACCCAGGAGTCCAGCCCCGTCGCGCGGGCCACGCCGCCGCAGACGCCGCCGATCCAGCGGTCCACGCGGGCACGGCGCAGGCCGTTGACGGCGCCCACATTGGGGCTGGGTGCGCTGCCGTAGCTGGGCGACGCGTGGCCGGCGAGCAGCCTGGCCTTGGCCTTGGCGAATTCCTCATCGTTGAGCACGCCACGGGCATGCAGGTCGGCCAGCTTGCTGAGTTCTTCTGCGTCGTTCATTCGGAGCTCCTTGCGGTGTTGATGTAGCGAAGCCTAGCGGCACGGCAAGTGGACGCGAGAGGCTTGCGACAGGCGGTCGAAAACGTGGGACGCCACCGCGGAAATCAATGGACAGGCCGTTTGCTCTCGTCGATGTCGACGAACTGCCAGAAGTCCTGCCAGAACAGCGGGCGGCGGTAGCCGCTCATCCAGGGCTGCTCGATGTCGGTGAGGATGCGGTGCACGTGGACCTTGTAGGCCATGTAGGTCACGGTCAGGCGCTTGGATTCCTTGAACAGCGCCTCGCGCTCCGGGCCATCGGGCATCGCCTGGATGCGTTCGTACATCGCATCGAAGCGGGCGTCCTTGAACCGTGGCAGGTTCTGCGTGCCGCTGGCCGGCCCGTAGTAGCGTTGCAACGCACCGGCGCCATCGGGCTGGGCGGCGGTGGAGCCTACCTGCCACATCTGGTAGTTGCCCGCCTGGGCGGCCTTGAGGTTTTCGGGCCACTGCTGGATCTTGATCTGCAACTTGATGCCCACGGCCTGCAGCGCCTTGTCCCACAGTTCGTCGATGGCGCGGTTCAGCGAATTGGGCTCGGAGTTGCGCGTGATGACCAGCGGGCTGCCATCGGGCAGGTCGCGCCAGCCGTCGCCGTCCTTGTCGACGTAGCCGTACATGTCCAGCAGCGCCTTCGCGCGGGCCGGGTCGTAGTCGCTCATCTCGCTCTTGAATGCGGCGTCAAAGCCGGAGGTGTGCGGCACGAGGGGCGCCTGGGCCGGCACGGCGCGGCCGCGGCGGGCGATCAGGATCTCCTTGCGCACGTCGTAGGTCAGCGAGATCGCCCGGCGCAGGGCCACCTTGTCCGGCGTCATGCCACCCACGACCGGGTCTTCCATGTTGAAGCAGGTCATCGTCATGTCGGGTGCCAGCGTGAACACGGCCTGCATGCCGCGCTTGGCGAGGTTGGGCGCGATCTTGCCGCCGGGCGCGGCCTGGGTGATGAACTCCTCGGGCACGCGCTCGATGAAATCGTGCTCGTTGTTCAGGAAGGCCAGCCAGCGCGGCTGGCGCTCGACGATGACGTCGACGACGACACGGTCGACCATCGGGATGCGGCGGCCCTTGAACCTGGCGAGGATGGCCTGTGCTTCGGCGTCATCAGGCGCCGGCTCGGATTCGTAGTGGCGTTCCCGGTACGTCGGGTTGCGCTCCAGCACCATCTGCGAGCTGCGCCGCCAGTCCTTCAGCGCGAAGGGGCCCGTGCCCACCGGGTGCTCCATGATCTTGTCCCCGTAGAACTCGACCACCTCGCGCGCCACCGCGCCGTACAGGTCGTTGCCGGCGAGGATGGATTCGACCAGGCGCGGCCTCGCCTCGCGGGTCTTGAGCTGCAGCGTGTAGCGGTCCAGGGCCTTCAGGCCTTCGACCTCGCTGTCGTACGGGAAGGGCTTCTTGGACTTGATGATCTGGCTGCGCAGCTCGTCCAGGCCGACGAGGCCGGCATCCTCGTAGCTGACCCAGCCCTGGGCATTGTTGGCCGGGTCGGCGTAGCGCTTGATGCTGTAGACGAAGTCGGCCGCCGTGACTTCGCGCTGCTTGCCCTTGAAGGCCGGGTCATCCGCAAAGTAGATGCCGGGGCGGACCTTGATCGTGAAGGTCTTGAAGTCGGCACTGATGACCGGGTCGCCGGCGGCGATCTGCGGCACGATGCGCGTCGGCCGGGCCAGCGGGTCGTAGGTGTACAGGCTCTCGAAGACGTGGGCCGTGATGGTGCGCGAGTAGATGTCCGAGATCCTGACGGGGTCGAACCCGGTCTCGGCGATCAGGAAGGCGTAGCGCAGCGTCTTCTGGGCTTCGGCGGCGTGGCCGGCTGGAATCAGCGCGGCACAGAGGGTCAGCGCGGCGAGCAGTTGTTTCATCACTTGGCCTTGGGCGTGGCGTTGCGGTCGACGTCGACGTACTTCCAGAAGTCGCGCACGAAGATGTTGCGGCTGTAGCCCTTGACCCAGGGCTGGGCCATGTCGGTCCAGATGCGGTGCACGTGGAACTTGTAGGGCGCGTAGGCGACGAGGATGCGCTGGGCCTCGGTCATCAGCGCCAGGCGCTCGGGGCCGTCGGGCAGGGCCTTCTGCTTCTCGTAGAGGGCCTCGAAGGCCGGCAGGTCGAAGCGCGGCTTGTTGGCCTTGCCCTTGGCGGCGCTGGAGCCCAAGGCGAGGAAGGTGTCGCCGTCGGGCGTGGAGCCGACCCAGCCCACGCCCCACATCTGCAGCTTGCCGGCGTTGGCGGCCTTGAGCTGCTCGGGGAACTTGCCGATCTTGAAGGTCATCTTGATGCCCAGCGCCGCCATGTTCTTCTGCCACTGCTCGGCGAGCTGGCGGCGCTCGCCGTCGGCCAGCGTGGTGTATTCGATGGCCAGCGGCTTGCCGTCGGGTTGCTCGCGCCAGCCGTCGCCGTCGCGGTCGACATAGCCGTAAAGGTCGAGCAGGGCCTTGGCCTTGGCGAGGCTGAACTCGCTCATCTCGGACTTGAAGGCCGGGTCATAGCCGAACACCGTCGTCGGCACGGGGCCCTGGCTCTTGAGCGCCTGGCCGCGGCGCACGAGGCGGATCTCCTTGTCCAGGTCCACGGCCAGGTTGATGGCGCGGCGCAACGCGATGCGCTCGGGCGTGTAGCCGCCGACGACCGGGTCCTCCATGTTGAAGTAGCTCAGCGAGATGTCGGCGCGCGGGTAGCGCGTCATCGTGATGCCCTGCTTGGCCAGGTTGGGCGCCAGGTGGTTGCCGGGCATCGCGATGCTGGCGAAATCGATGGGCACCTCCTCGATGACGTCGGCCTCGCCGCGCAGGAACGACAGCCAGCGTGGCTGGGCCTCTTCGATGATGTCGATCTCGACGCGGTCCACCAGCGGCAGCTTGCTGCCTTGCAGCGCCGCCACCTCGGCCTTGAGCTTGTCGCTGGCGTCCGGCGGCGCGGTCTCCGCGTAGCGCACGTCGCGGAAGTTGGGGTTCTTCTCAAGCACGACGCGCGAGCTGCGCCGCCACGCCCCCAGCTGCCAGGCATTGGTGCCGACCGGGTGCTCCATGATCTTGTCGCCATAGAACTCGACCACCTCGCGCGCCACGGCGCCGAGGAAGCCGGCATCGCTGAACTGGTAGACGAAGCGCGGGTCGGCCACGCCGAGCTTGAGCTGCAAGGTGTAGCGGTCCAGCGCCTTCAGGCCTTCGACCGGGCGGTCGTAGTCGAAGGGCTTCCTGGCTTTCATCAGCTCGCTGCGCAGCTCCGACAGGCCCAGGATCTTGACGTTCTCCAGCAGGTAGAGGTTGCCGCTCTTCCAGCGTGGGTCGTAGTGGCGCTTGACGCTGTAGACGTAATCCTCCGCGGTCAGCTCACGCTTCTTGCCCTTGAAGGCCGGGTCGTCGGAAAAATAGATGCCCGGCTTGACCCGCATCGTGATGGTCTTGAAGTCGGCGCTGATCTCGGGCATTTCCGAGAGGGTTGCGGGGCGCAGCTTGAAGGGGCGGGCGCCGAAGTCGTACTCCAGCGGCGCGTCCAGGATGCCGGCGACGATGGCCTTGGAGTAGAGGTCGGTGATCTGGGCCGGGTCGAAGCCGGTCTCGGCCACCTTGAAGGCGTAGCGCAGCACCTTGTCCTGCGCCTGGGCGGCGGTCAACGCGCAGGCCAGCAGCAGGGCGGTCAGCAGGGGCGGGAACTTCATCGGGCGGCGGGTGCAGGGGGCTGAAAAGTCGCCGAGTCTAGTGAAACCGGCAGGTCTGGCGCGCAGTTTGCTCGCATAGACTCCGCCCGGTTTACCCGTACCAGCCCCGCTTCGCCGCGGGGCTGCGGTTTTTTGGAGTTCCGCTGGAGTTCAGTAATGGCGGCCTATCTGGTCCGACGCCTGTGGCAGATGATCCCGACCCTGCTGGGCGTCGTGCTGCTGGTGTTCTTCCTGTTCAAGTACTTCGGCAGCGACCCGGCCGTCATCCTCGGTGGCCTGAACGCGAGCCCGGAGCAGATCGAATCCATCCGCGAGCAGCTCGGCCTGAACAAGCCGGTCTGGGAGCAGCTGTGGATCTTCATCAAGCAGATCGTCACCTTCGACTGGGGCAAGAGCTGGGCGACCAACGAGTCGGTGGCCCACCTCTTCGCCACGCGGCTGCCGGCCACGCTGACGGTGACGGTGCCCATCCTCATCCTCGAAGTGCTGCTGGCCATCCCCTTCGCGCTGGCCGTGGCCACCGTGCGCGGCAGCCTGACGGACCGCTCGGTGATGGTGGTCACGACCGTGGCCGTGTCCATCTCGCTGCTGGTCTACGTCATCCTGGCGCAGTACATCTTCGCCTTCCGCCTGGGCTGGTTCCCGGTGCAGGGCTGGACGAGCAACCACTGGACCAACCTGACGACCTACGCCCCACTGCCGGTGCTGGTGGCCGTGGCGGTGTCGATGGCGCCGCAGATCCGCCTGTACCGCAGCTTCTTCCTCGACGAGATCGGCCACGACTACGTGCGCACTGCCCGCGCCAAGGGCATGACCGAGGGCACGGTGCTGCTCAAACATGTGCTGCGCAACGCGATGATCCCCATCCTGACCAACGTCTCGGTGCTGCTGCCCGGCGTGCTGGTGGGCAGCTTCCTCATCGAGGTGTTCTTCTCCATCCCCGGCCTGGGCCGTGAACTGCTGCTGGCCGTGAACCGCGGCGACTATCCGGTGTTGCAGGCCTTCGCCATCTATCTCGCGGCGTTGACGATGAGCTTCAACCTCCTCGTCGACCTGCTCTACAAGCTCGTCGACCCTCGCGTGGTGCTGAAATGACGGCGGTTTCCAACTCCTCCGGCGGCGTCTGGGCCGCTTCCTGGCGTCGCCTCAAGACCGACCGCGTCGGCATGACTTGCATGGGCATCGTGGGCTTGTTCCTCGTGCTGGTGCTGCTGGCCGCCACCAACCTCGTCGCTTCCGGCTGGCAAAAGGAGGTCGGGGTGCCCAATGCGGCCCCGACGCTGCTCGGCCCGCAGCCGCAGGAGGACACCGGCACCATCGCCGCGCCCAAGGGTCCCAATGTCGACCTGTCCGACATCGATCCGCTGGCGCCGCGCTACGCCGAATGGGCCGAGCGCGCCAAGGCCTTCAAGACGGATGAAATGGTCAAAGCCGAGACGCTGCCGCTGGGCGGCGACCGCCTCGGCCGCGACGTGCTGGCCAAGGTCATCAAGGGCGCCGAAGTGTCCATCTTCGTGGGCCTGGCCGCGGCTCTGGTGGCCACCCTGATCGGCACGGTGCTGGGCGCGCTCTCGGGCTTTTTCGGCGGAAAGATCGGCGACTTCCTGGAGTGGATCTACAACGTCTTCACCGCCATTCCCGACATTCTGCTGATCTTTGCCTTTGCCGCCATCTTCCATCGCGGCGTCGGCTCGGTGGTGATCATCCTTGCGCTGACAGGCTGGACGGGCATCTACCGCCTGATCCGTGCCGAGTTCATGAAGCACCGCGTGCGCGAATACGTGCGCTCGGCTGAGGCCATCGGCGCCAGCCAGTGGTCGCGCATGTTCAAGCACATCCTGCCCAACGTGTCGCACGTGGCTCTGGTGCAGCTGTCTCTGCATGTCGTGCGCTTCATCAAGGCCGAAGTCATCCTGAGCTACCTCGGCCTGGGCGTCGGCGTGGACCAGGTCAGCTGGGGCACGATGCTGGCCGAGGCGCAGAACGAGATGATCCTGGGCTACTGGTGGCAGCTGGCCGCCGTGACGGCCTGCATGGCCGTGTTCGTGACCGCGTTCGCGCTGTTCACGGATGCGCTGCGCGACGCGTTGGATCCCAAGCTGCGGGGCCTGGAGTGACCATGCTGCTCTCTATCCAAGACCTCAAGGTCGCCTTCCGAATGGGCAAGGCCGACGGCGCCATGCAGCGCACGCTCGCCGTCAAGGGCGTCAGCTTCGATGTGCCGGAGAACAGCACGGTGGCGTTGGTGGGCGAGTCGGGCTCGGGCAAGAGCGTGACGGCCATGTCCGTGCTCAACCTGCTGCCCAGCAACGCCGAGCGCGAAGGCCGCATCCTGTTCCAGGGCCGCGACCTGCTGCAGACGTCCTTGAGCGATCTGCAGGCCATCCGCGGCCACGACATCGCCTGTGTCTTCCAGGACCCGATGAGTTCGCTGAACCCCGTCTTCAACGTGGCGTCGCAGATCTGCGAGCCGCTGATGAAGCACATGGGCATGAGCCGCCGCCAGGCGCTGGTGCGCGCCGAGGAACTGCTCAACGAGGTGGGCATCCCGGAGCCAAAACGGCGGCTGAAGGCCTATCCGCACGAGATGTCCGGCGGCCAGCAGCAGCGCGTCATGATCGCGGTGGCGCTGGCCTGCAGCCCCAAGCTCTTGATCGCTGACGAGCCGACGACGGCGCTGGATGTGACCATCCAGCGCCAGGTCATGGAGTTGATGGCCAAGCTCAAGCAGACCCACAAGATGAGCCTGCTGTTCATCTCGCACGACCTCGGCGTCGTCGGCGAGATCTCGGACCAGGTCGTCGTCATGCGCCACGGCCAGGTGCGCGAGAACGCGCCGGTCGCGCAGATCTTCGCCAACCCGCAGGACGCCTACACCAAGGCCCTGCTGGCCTGCCGGCCCTCGCTGACCGAGAACCCGGCGCGGCTGATGGTCATCGACGACCACATCGCCGGCCGCGGTGCGGGCAACAACGCCGTGGTCAAGGACGACAGCGCGCCCGTCATCATGGAGGTCACCGGCCTGCAGAAAAGCTTCTGGCTCAAGGACGGCTTGTTCGGCAAGCGCGAGTTCAAGGCCGTCAAGGGCGTGAACTTCAAGCTGCGCAAGGGCCACACGCTGGGTGTGGTCGGCGAGTCTGGCTCGGGCAAGACGACGATGGGCCTGACGCTGCTGCGCCTGCACGAACCCACGGGCGGGCAGGTGTTGTTCGAGGGCCAGGACTTGTTGAAGATGAGCGCAAGCGCCTGGCAGAAGATGCGCCGCCGCATCCAGGTCGTGTTCCAGAACCCCTATGCCTCGCTGAACCCGCGCTTCACCATCGGGCAGACGCTGCGCGAGCCGATGGAGATTCATGGCATTGGCGCGAACACGGCCGAACGCGAGGCACGCGCCGTGGCCCTGCTCGTGCGCGTGGGCCTGGACGAAAGCGCGATGGGCAAGTATCCGCACGAGTTCTCGGGCGGCCAGCGCCAGCGCATCGCCATCGCGCGCTGCCTGACGCTGCAACCCGAGGTGCTGGTGCTGGACGAGGCGGTGTCGGCGCTGGACGTGTCGGTGCAGGCCCAGGTGCTGAACCTGCTGAAGGATCTGCAGGACGAGTTCGGCCTGAGCTACATCTTCATCAGCCACGACCTGGCGGTCGTCAAGTTCATCTCGGACGAGGTGCTGGTCATGCAGAACGGCGATGTCGTCGAGCAGGCGGCCACGCAGGATCTCATCCGGGCGCCGCGTGAGGAATACACGCGTCGGCTGCTGGGCGCCGTGCCGCGTGGCTACACCGGGCCCGTTGCGCAGCCGGCATAACCGGGCGATCCGGCGGTTGCGTGCAATTTCAACGGTCCTCAGGTGTGGCATCCGCGACAGCACCGTCGAACCGCGCTGAAATCTCGCCTTCCGGGTGGCACAACCGCCCCGCTGCCGACTTGATGCACCCATCCCTGGCTTCACGATCCACGCTGTGCGCGGTGCTGGCCGCGCTGGCCTTGCTGTGCGCCTGCACCCCTGGCGGGAGCGGGGGCGCCGATGCGCCCGGGGCCGCGGCCTCGGCGGCGCTGGATGCCAGCCTGGCGCGCGACCTGGAACGCATCGAGCGTGCGGCCCGTGCCAAGCCCACCCAGCTCGAACTTGAGCTGCGCGCCCGCGGGCAAGGTCTGGCGCCCGGCAGCGTCGCCCAGCTCGACGTGCTGGCCCTGCGCGGCTGGCTGGCGGCCCTGGCGCGTGACCGGGCCTTGAGCGACCAGTTGGCCCAGCAGCTGCGCGACTGGCCGGCCGGCGAACTGCGCCCGGCCGCCGTCGTCGCGGCAGCCGTCGTCAGCGCGGAGTACCTGCGCGCCCATGGCGATCTGCGCGAGGCGCGCAAGCAGCTGCTGGCCGTCGACGAAGCGCTCCTCAAGGCGGCCGGGCCGGTGTTCCGCTGGCGCTACTACGACCAGCTCGCCTCCATCAGCGGCGACTCCGGCGAGCTCGACGCCTCGCTGAACTACAGCCACATGGCCCAGCGCCTGGCCGAGCAGACGGGGCAGCCCTGGCGCGTCGCGCTGACGCTGGTGGACCTGGCCTTCACGTCCTATCGCGCCGACACGCCGGCCCGCGCCCATCAGCTCATCGGCCAGGCTTTGACGGAGGCGCAGAAGGACCCCGATCCGATGACGCTGAACCGGGTCTACACGATGCGCGGCATCGTCTACTCCAGCGACAGCGACTCCAGCGTCACGCTGCAGGCCAACACCGACGCGCTGGAGCAGGCCACCCGGGCGGGTGCCGACTCCGTGCGCGCGCTGGGCCTGGCCAACTTCGCCGACTACCACCTGCGCCAGGGCCACTGGGCGCGTGCGCTGGAGCTGGCCGAGCAGGCCCTTCCGCTGGCACGCGCCACGCGCAACATCGGTGCGGAGAGCGTGGCCCGTTCCAACATCGGCCTGGCCAAGATCGCGATGGGCCGTGTCGCGGAGGGCCGTGACGACGTGCGCGCCGGCATCACGCTGGACGAGCAGCAGGGCGCGCTGTCCTATGCCTCGGCCGGCTGGGAGGAACTGGCCGGCTACCTGGAGAAGGCAGGTGACCTGGCCGGCGCCGTCACCGCCTATCGCGAGCATCGCCGCGTGGGCGAGCGCGTGCTGCGCGACGAGACGCGCAAGCTGCTGCTCGAAGCCCAGGAGCGCCAGGACGCCGAGCAGCGTGCCCGCGACATCGAGCTGCTCAACCGCGACAACGCGCTCAAGTCCGAGCAGGTCCATCAGCGCAACCTGGCACTGGCGCTGTGGGCGGCGCTGGGCGGCTGCGTGGTGGTGTCGCTGGGGCTGCTCTACCAGGCCTTCCGCCGCGTGCGCCGCACCAACGAGGCCCTGGCCCACAGCAATGCGTCGCTGAAGCGCCAGAGCGAGACCGACCCGCTCACAGGCCTGGCCAACCGCCGCCACTTCCAGGCTGCAATCAAGAGCCTGTCCAGCGGCGAGGGCCTGGCGGCCAGCGTCTTCCTGATCGACATCGACCACTTCAAGCGCATCAACGACAGCTTCGGCCACGCCGCCGGGGACACCGTGCTCATCGACATCGCCGGCCGGCTGCGCCAGGCCGTGCGCGATGACGACCTCATCGTGCGCTGGGGTGGCGAGGAATTCCTCATCGTCGCGCGCAGCCGCGAGGGCATGTTCGCGCCCCAGCTCGCTCAGCGACTGCTCGACCTCATCGGCAGCAGGCCGGTGCTCCAGGACGGGCGCGAGATCCCCATCACGGCCTCCATCGGCTTCGTCAGCCTGCCGGTGCCGCCGCACGGGCTGCGCCTGTCGTGGGAGCGCGCCATCGATCTCGTCGACACCGTCATGTACATCGCCAAGGCGCATGGCCGCAACAAGGCCTATGGCGTCGAGCGCATCGATGCCGAGGACGCGCTGGCTGCCGCCCAGCTGACGGCGCGCCTGGAGGCGGCCTGGAGCGAAGGGCTCGTCGGCCTGCAGGTGCTCAACGGCCCCGGCACCTACCGGTCGACCGAGCCCGGCGAGCTGAGCCACCGGGGAGGCGGCGCATGAAGGCGATGGCGCTTGCGCTGTTGCTGGCACTGACTCTGGCCGGCGCCCGGGCCGCGCCCGTGACGGCGCCCGACCCGGTGGCCGAAGACACGCTGCTGGCCACCATCACGCGCCGCGCCTTCGACGCGCCCGAGGCCATGCTGGCCGAACTGCAGCAGCGCTGGCCCACGCACGCCGAGCCCGGGCAGCCGCGCGAGGCGGCCTGGCTGATGGCGCGCGGCCGCGTGCTGCTGCTCGCCGGCCAGGTCGAGGCGGCCGAAGCCGTCGCCGCGCAGCTGATGGCCCGCGAGGACGGCGTGGACCGCAGCTGGCTGCTGCGTGCGCTGGCCCAGGAACGCGCCGGCAAGTCCGCCGGCCCCTTGGCCGCGCGCGCGCTGGCCGGCCTCGAGAAGCGCTGCCCGGCCGGCGACGAGAAGCGCGCCGTGCGCGAGCTGGGCTGCGACTTCCGCAGTGCCTGGGAGGCGCTGCGCATCCTGCAGCGCGAGCAGTACGCCCAGGGCGCCTTCCCCGTCTCCGAAGCCAGTGTCCGGCGTGCGCTCACGCTGGCACGAGCAGGAGAAGACAAGCACCTGACCGCGCTCAGCCTGGGCATGCTGGCGTCGGCCCTGCAAGCCCAGGACCGGTTGGACGCCGCGCGCGCCGAACTGCGCGCTGCCGAGGTCGAAGCCGCGGGCGATCTCGTGGCCGCGGCACGGGTGCGCAACTACGAGGCCAACGTCGAGCGCCGCGCGCGCGACATGCTGGCCTCGCGCAGTGCGATCGAAGCAGCCCTGCTGCTCGCCGAGCAGGCCGATGCGCCCCACCTGGCCGCCCAGCTGCGCTCCAACCTCGTCGATTCCTACATGCACCTGGGCATGCTCAAGGAGGCCCTTGCCTCCGGGCAGCGCGCCATGCCCGTGCTGCAGCGCTTCGGCGACCGCTTCTACGAGCGCAGCCTGCACCACAACCTGGCCGTCGCCTACATCAAGCTGCGCCAGCTGGACCAGGCGCGCCTGGAGCTCGCCAAGGTCAGCGAGTTCGGCACCGACCCGGGCGACCTCGTGCTGCGCGCCCGCGAACTGCGCGAGCTGGCCGACACCTGGGCCGAGGCCGGCCAGCACAAGGAGGCGCTGGCCGCGCTGCATGCTGAGCGCGAGCTCAACGCGCGTGCCAACGAGCGCAACCGCGCCGCGGAGCTGGAAGCGCTGGGCCGCAAGTACGACAGCGCCGCCAAGCAGCGCGACCTGGACCTGCTGGCCCGCGACGGCCAGCTCAAGGACCAGCAGCTGGAGAACCAGCAGCTCGCGCAGAAAGTGGGCCTGGCCGTCGGCGCACTGCTGCTGCTGTCCATGGCCCTGGTCGGCGTCACGCTGGTGCGCATGCGCCGCGCCCAGGCACGCCTGACGGCCAACCAGAGCCTGCTGCGTGCTCAGAGCGAGCGCGACCCGCTGACCGATCTGTCCAACCGCCGCCACTTCCTGGCGGTCATGGACCAGCGCGCCCGGGATGCCGAAAGCAGCGAGCGCGCGGAGGGCTTCAAGGGCGCGCTGATGATGATCGACATCGATCACTTCAAGAACGTCAACGACTGGCACGGCCACGCGGCGGGCGACGCCGTCATCATCGAGGTCGCACGCCGCATCCGCGCGGCGGTGCGGGACACCGACCTCGTCGTGCGCTGGGGCGGCGAGGAGTTCCTCGTCTTTGCGCCCGCCCTGCCCGGCGACGACCTCGCGCTGATGGCCGAGCGCATCCTGCGCGGCATCGGCGGGCAGCCGATCGAGACGCCGGAAGGGCCGCTGCGCATCACCGTCTCCATCGGTTTCGCGAGCTTCCCGCTCGGTGGCGGTGGCGGCCCGGGGCTGCGCCTGCACTGGGAGCAGGCCGTCAACTGGGCCGACATGGTGCTCTACAAAGCCAAGGCCGAAGGGCGCAATCGGGGCGTGGGCATCACGGCCGTCGAGGCGCCCGACGCGGATATGCTGGCCGCCCTTTTGCAAGACTTCGACGCCGCCTGCATGAACGGCCAGGTCCAACTCAGACAATTGCCCGGTCCGACATGAGCGTTCTCCTGCAGCGTCGCGGCCTGCTGCTCTGGCTGGCTGCTTCGTCGGCTTCGGCCCAGCCCGGCAACCCGCTGCCCTGGCCCGCGCGGCCAGTGCGCATCGTCGTGCCCTACGCGGCCGCCGGGCCGTCCGACGTTGCCGCGCGCCTGCTGGCGCCGGAACTGCAACGCAGCCTGGGTCAGCCCGTGGTCATCGACAACAGGCCCGGCGCCGACGGCAACATCGGCAGTGCCGAAGTCGCTGGCGCGAGCGACGGCCACACGCTGCTGATGGGCACCGTGGGCACCCACGTCATCAACCCGCTGCTGTCACGGCGCCTGCCCTATGACGCGGTGAAGGACTTCGCGCCGGTCTGCCTGGTCGCGACGGTCCCTCTGGTCCTCGTCATGAATCCGGCCGTCGCCCAGGGTCTCGGGGTGCGCAAGCTCACCGACCTCGTGCATGCCACCACGGCCCAGCCCGGCCGCCTGCACATCGCCTCCGGTGGCAACGGCACACCCACGCACCTGGCCGGCGAGTTGTTCAAGCGCCTGACGCAGACCTACATGCTGCATTTCCCCTACCGCAGCACGGCCTCGGCCCAGCAGGACGTCATCGCCGGCAACATGGACCTGATGTTCGACTCCCTGCCCGGCGCACTGCCGCAGATCAAGGCCGGCAAGCTGCTGGCGCTGGGCATCACCAGCGCGCGTCGCAGCCCCAGCCTGCCTGACCTGCCCACCATCGAAGAGGCGGGCGGGCCGGCGCTGAAAGGCTTCGAGGCGAGTGCCTGGATCGGCCTGTTCGCGCCCAGCAGCCAGCCGGCCGAGCAACTGGCCCGGCTGCAGCGCGACTGCGTTGCTGCGCTGGCCGCCCCGGCGCTGCGCGAACGGCTGACGAGCCGCGGCATGCTGGTGCACGGCAGCGGCGGCTCGGAGTTCGCCGCCCTCATCGGCGCGGAAACGGCCAAATGGGCGCGCGTCGTGCAGCTGTCCGGAGTCAAGGTCGATAGGTAGAGTGAGCCCCGCGCCCGGCGCTCGGCCCGAACGCACCATTGAGATGGAGATCGCCATGAAGCTGAACCGCCGCCAGGTCACTGCCTTGGCCAGCAGCCTCGCGCTGCCCGCCGTTGCTCAGACACCGTGGCCGAACAAGCCCATCCGCCTGGTCGTGCCCTTCACGCCCGGCGGCACGACCGACCTGCTCGCGCGGGCCATGGCTCCCGAACTGCAGCAGCGCCTGGGCCAGGCCGTCGTCGTCGACAACAAGCCCGGCGCGGGCGGCAACATCGGCGCGGCCGAGGTCGCCAAGGCCAGTGACGGCCACACGCTGCTGATGGGCACGGTGGGCACGCATGCCATCAACGCGGCGCTCTACCCCAAGCTGCCCTACGACCCGGTCAAGGACTTCGCGCCCATCACGCTGGTGGCGGCCGTGCCCAATGTGCTGGTGCTCAACCCCGCCAACGCGGCTCGCTACGGCATCCACAACGTGGCCGACCTCATCCGGGTGGCGCGCGCCAACCCGGGCAAGCTCAACATGGCCTCCAGCGGCAACGGCACGTCCATTCACCTGGCCGGCGAGCTGTTCAAGACCATGACCGGCAGCTTCATGCTGCACTTCCCCTACCGTGGCTCGGGGCCGGCGCTGCTGGACCTGATCGCCGGCAACACGGACCTGATGTTCGACAACCTGCCCTCGGCCCTGCCGCAGATCAAGGCCGGCAAGCTGCTGGCCCTGGCCGTCACCAGCGCCCAGCGCAGCCCGGCCGTGCCCGATTTGCCCACCGTGGCCGAGGCCGGCGGCGCGGTCTTGAAGGGTTATGAGGCCAGCTCCTGGTTTGGCCTGCTGGCGCCCAGCAGCCAGCCCGCCGAGCAGGTCGCCCGGCTGCAGCGCGAAGCGGCGGCGGCGCTCAACGCGCCAGCCCTGCGCGAGCGCATGGCCGGGCAGGGTGCGGTGGCTGGCGGCGGCACCTCGGCCGAGTTCGCGGCCCTCATCGCAAGCGAGACGGCCAAGTGGGCCAAGGTCGTGAAGGCGTCTGGCGCCAAGGTCGACTGACCCCGGGTTTTTACGGCCCCCTGGTCGGGTGGTCGTGACAAAGGTCACGACACGGTGTCGTTAGCATCCGGCGGCGCTGCGCGTTTTCCGACGCGGCCACACAAGACGACAGGGAGTCCCACATGAAATTCCGCCTCATCGCGCTGGCATTCGCCGCGCTTGCCTCGCCGGTGTTCGCCACCACCACGGCCAGCGTCACGACGAGCAGCTTCGATTTCGTCCTCAAGGACCTGAATGCCGCTGATGGTGTGACAGCCGGTCTGACCTGGGATTCGTCTTGGAATCTCTATGCCAGTTCCAGCTATTCCCAGCAGACGGGCTACCAACTGGTGAGTTACAGCTGGGGCAACAGCCTGGAATCCAAGTTCGGTGCCCAGGTGAGCGATTGGCAGTCTGCGTCCGCACCAGCCACCTCGCTGTCGAGCAGCGCGGCGGGCGGCTTGGGCAGCATCAGCGTCAGTCTGGATGGCAGCGGCCGCCCGGCCGCGTCGGTGCAGTTGAGCGTTGGCGAGGGCATGTCAGCCTATGCGTCGGCGCAGTTTTCGCGCGGGTTCTGGCTGACCGCCGGTACGCAGGTGAGCTTCAGCGTCCTGGCAGACAGCAATTTGACTGGCACGGGCTATGCAGGCAGCTGGACGCCGCCTGCTGGCGTCAACAGCTTTCCTGGCCACTCCTGGGCCAACGCCAGTGTCGGCATGAGCGTCGGCAGCTTGAGCGGCAGTCTCAATCTGTCTGGCAGCAACGGGTTCAATTACTCTCAGTCGGCGTTCGAGACCGTCGGCGAAGCGGATCAGCTGAAGCTGATCATCAGGAACACGACCACGACGGATCAGTACTACTGGCTCAACACCTACGCGCAGGTCAACGTCCAGGAGCAGTTGGACCCCGCGACCGCCGCCTTGGTGCCCGAGCCCGGCACCTATGCCCTGATGGCCCTGGGCCTGCTGGGTGTGGCCGGCGCGGCCCGCCGCCGCAAGGCCTGACGCGCAGCGCGCGTCTCCCCAACCCGCCGCGCTCCGGCGGGTTTTTTGCTTTTCGAGCCGCCGATACTTGCGCGCCATGCCGCTCAAACTTCCCGCCACCTGGCACGCCGACCTGATGGCCGGCGCCGTCGTGGCCGTGCTGCTGATCCCGCAGAGCCTGGCCTACGCGATGCTGGCCGGCCTGCCACCGCAGGTGGGGCTGTACGCCAGCCTGCTGCCGCTGGTGGCCTATGCCGCTTTGGGCTCCAGCCCGGTGCTCGGCCTTGGGCCAGTGGCAGTGCTGGCGCTGATGATTGCCCAGGCCCTGGGCGCGCTGCCCGTGGGTGTGACGGCCACCGAGGGCGCCCTCGTGCTGGCCGCCGAGGTCGGGCTCGTGCTGGGCGTCGCGGCCCTGCTGAGGCTGGACGCGCTGGCCTCGCTGCTGTCGGTGCCCGCGCTGCGGGGCTTCGAGAACGGCGCCACGCTGATGATCGCGGCCGGGCAGTTGCCGGTGCTGCTGGGCAGCGCGGCGGCGGGGTTCACCTTGCCGGACCTGATCGCCTCGGCCCCGCGCGGCGGCTTCGGGCTGACGAGCGCGGCCTGGGGCGGCGTCGCGATCGCGCTGCTGCTGCTGTCACGCCGCACCGGCCCCCGGCTCTTGGCGCGCCTGGCGCCGCTGCTGCTGCTGGTCGCAGCCATGGCCATCTCGGCCCTCACACCGGCCGCCCGGGGCGTGGCCCAGGTGGGCGCGCTGCCGTCGCTGGCGCTGCCGCTCGGCTTGCCGCCGCTGGACATGGCTCTGTGGCTGCAGCTGCTGCCGGCGGCGGCGCTGGTCGCGCTGATGGGTTTCGTGTCCAGCCTGGCGGTGTCGGAGTCGCTGGCGCAACGGCGTGGCGAGAAGCTGCTGCCGGCGGCGGAACTGCGCGGTCTGGCGGCGGCCAACCTGGTGGCGTCGCTGAGTGGCGGCCTGCCGGTGGCGGGCAGCTTCTCGCGCAGCATCCTGCTGCACGAGGCCGGTTCGCGCAGCCGCTGGAGCCTGGTCTTCGTCGCCGTCTTCATGTTCCTGGCCATGCTGCTGCTGGCCGAGCCGCTGGCGCACCTGCCCAAGCCGGTGCTGGCGGCGACCATCGTGGTGGCCGTGCTGGGCGGCTTCTCGCTGCAACCCTACCGCGACTGCTGGCGCTATGCCTGGCCGGAGGGGCTGCTGATGCTGGCCGTCTCGGCCGCGGTACTGATGTGGAGCATTGCGGCGGCGCTGGCCATCGGCGTCGTCGGCTCCATCGCGTTGTTGATCCAGCGCACGGCGCAGCCCCACGTCGCCCGCATCGGCCGCGTGCCCGGCACCCAGCACTACCGCAACATCGAGCGCTACGCGGTCGAATGCCGGCCGGAGGTCGTGGGGCTGCGCGTCGACGAGAGCCTGGTGTTCACCAACGCGCGTGGACTCGTCGACGCCGTGCTGGGCCATGTGCGCGCGCACCGCGAACACATCGGGACGCCGCAGCGCGTGCTGATGCTGATGGCGCCGGTCAACCACATTGACGTGTCCGGCCTCACGGCGCTGCAGGAGCTTCACGCGGCGCTGGCGACCGAAGGTCTGCGGCTGGAGTTCTCGGAGGTCAAGGGCCCGGTGCTCGACAAACTCAGGGCGGTCGGCTGGCTGGAGCGCTACGACGTGTCGCTCTACCTCAGCCACCATGAGGGCATCCAGGCCGGCGAACATGCCCTGAGGCCGAGTCTGGCTGACCACGACGCCCCCGGGCAGCTGTAGCCGCGTTCTGCTACCGTCTCGGCCCAATTAGCGGTCCCCGGACGCCATGAACGACAAAGAGACATTGCTCGGCATCCGCCGCGGCATCGAGAAGGAAAGCCTGCGCGCCCTGCCCGGGGGCGGCCTCGCGCTGACGCCCCATCCCGTCGCGCTCGGCGCGGCGCTGACGCACCCCCACATCACGACCGACTACAGCGAATCCCAGCTCGAGCTGATCACCGGCGTGCATGCCGGCGTCGAGGATTGCCTGCAGGAGCTGACGGAAATCCATCAGGCCGTCTACCGTGCGCTGGCCGACGAGCGGCTGTGGGTGGGCTCCATGCCCTGCGGCCTGCCGGCCGACGAGACCATCCCGATCGGCCGCTACGGCTCAAGCAATGTCGGCCGGGCCAAGAGCGTCTACCGCATGGGCCTGGGCCAGCGCTACGGCCGGCGCATGCAGACCATCTCGGGCATCCACTACAACTGGTCGCTGCCCGGCGTGGGCACCGATGGCTACCTGGGCGCCATCCGCAACTTCCGCCGCGAGGGCTGGCTGCTGCTCTACCTGTTCGGTGCCAGCCCGGCGCTGTGCGACAGCTTCGTCGCCGGCCGCGAGCACGGCCTGCAGCGCCTGTCGGGCCACACCCTGTACCTGCCGCACGCCACCTCGCTGCGCATGGGGCGGCTGGGCTACCAGAGCGACGCCCAGGCCAGCATCGCCGTCAGCTACAACTGCCTGGAGGCCTATGCCGCCTCACTGCAGGAGGCGCTGAGCCGGCCCTATCCCGCCTACGAGGCCATCGGCGTGCAGACGCCCGGCGGCGACTACAACCAGCTCTCCACCAGCCTGCTGCAGATCGAGAACGAGTTCTACAGCACCATCCGCGCCAAGCGCGTGATCCGCTCCGGCGAGCGCCCGCTGCACGCGCTGCGCGAGCGTGGCGTCGAGTACATCGAGGTCCGGCTGATGGACCTCGACCCCTTCGAGCCGGTCGGTATCGGTGCGGACACCATCCGCGTGCTGGACGCCTTCCTGCTGCACTGCCTGAACAGCGACAGCCCCGACGACACGCCGGACGAGATCGCTGCGAACGCGCGCAACCAGCACCACGTCGCCGCGCGCGGGCGCGAGCCCGGGCTGATGCTGGAGCACTGGCGCGGCGGGCAGCGGTCCTTGTCAGACTGGGCGGCGGAGATCCTGGCCGCCTGTGCGCTGCAGGCCGAGGCGCTGGACGCGGCGCATGGCGGCAGCGCCTACCGCACTGCGTTGAAGCGCGTGGCCGAGCGGCTGCAACGGCCCGAACTCTGCCCGTCGGCCCGCGTGCTGACCGTCATGGACCAGGACTTCGACGACAGCTTTGTCGGCTTCATCCGCCGCCAGAGCGACGCGACGCGGGCGGCCTTGCTGGCCATGCCCTTCCCGGACGCGTTGCAGCGCCGTTTCGAGAAGCTCGCGGCGGAGTCGCTGGCCGAGCAGGCGCGCATCGAGGCCGCCGACACGATGGACTTCGAGACGTTCAGGCGCCACTACGTCGCGCCAGCGCGCATGCTGGCCTAGCGGCCGTGTTCCTGGGCGGCCAGCAGCTGCTCGTTGACGCGCCGCGCCGCGCGCAGCACCAGCGTCTCGTCCAGTTGCGCCTGGGGTGCGATCTGGCTGGCGATCTCGTCGAGCTGCTCAGGGATGGTCAGCAGAGCCCAGGCCACCGTCGAGATCGCCGCGACGCTGCGGCGCGCGAGGCTCTCCGGCATGGTCAGCGTCGCCTGGATCTCGACATGGTGGCGCACGCTGGCCACGGCCGCGGGCGCCAGGCCCCAGCTCTCGCACAGCGCGGCGCCAAGCGCATCGTGGCTGACGCCGAAGGCCGTGCGCTCCAGTTCGACAAGCTCGGCGTCACGCGGGGCCGCGCGCAGCATGGCGGGGTAATGGGTCGGCGCGTGGCGGTAGAGCACCGCCTTGCCGCATTCCTCGAACAGGCCGGCCGAGTGCGCAGCCCAGGGGTCCACGCCCAGCATCTGGCCCATGCGGCCCATCAGCAGGCCGCGCTGCGAGGCGCGCGTCCACACCGACTCCAACTCGGCCGCGGCCGGGAAGGCGGCGCGCAGGCCCATCTCGAAGGTGATGGCGGCGACTTCGCGCATGCCCAGGTAGGTCAGCGCCTGGTGCACGGTCTGCACACGGCCGCGCAGGCCGTAGAGCGAAGAGTTGACCGCCTTCATGACGGCGGCCGCCAGGGCCATGTCGGTCTCGACCAGGGAGGACATGGCCTGCAGGTCGATGTCCTCGGCCGCCATCAGCAGCGAGAGCTTGACCAGGACCTCGGGCTGGGTCGGGATCTCGATGTCCAGATTGCGCAGTTGAGGATCGACGGGCATGGTGAATGAGGGCGCTTGGGGATGCCCGATGGTAGATCAGCGGAAGAAGGCGTCCCAGGCTGTTTTGAGGATGAGGGCGCCGACGACGGTGATGAAAACCCCGCGCACGAAGCCGGCGCCGTGCTTGAGCGCCAGCCGCGTGCCGGCCAGGCTGCCGATGACGTTGGTGACGGCCATCACCCCGGCGACGTGCCACCAGATATGACCCTTGCCGACAAAGAGCGCGATGGCGAATGCATTGGTCAGCAGGTTCATCAGCTTGGCCGTGGCCGACGCATGCAGGAAGTCGTAGCCCAGCACGCGCACGAACAGGAAGACGAAGAAGCTGCCCGTGCCGGGACCGAAGAAGCCGTCGTAGAAGCCCACGGCCAGCGCGATGGCGCCGGCCACCAGTGCCTCGGCGCGGCCGGTGAAGCGGGGCGCATGTTCGCGGCCGAGCTCCTTCTTCGCCAGCGTGTAGAGGAACACCGCCAGCAGCACCAGCGGCAGGGCCTTGCGCAGGCCGTCCGGGCTGACGAGGGTCAGCACCCAGGCGCCAGTGAAGCTGCCCGCCCCGGCCAGCACGGCCGCAGGCATCAGGCGTCGCCAGGGCAGCGAGACGCGCTTCACGTACTGCAGCGTCGCCCAGCCCGTGCCCCAGATGGCCGCGCCCTTGTTCGAGCCCATCAGTGTGGCCGGCGGCGCGTTCGGGAAGGTGCTGAACAGCGCCGGCGTGAGGACAAGGCCGCCGCCGCCCGCCACCGCGTCGATGAAACCGGCGAGCAGGGAGGCGAGGGCAACGATGGCGAGGTCGAGCATTCCGAAGATTCCGTCAATGAGCCCAGGCGGCCGTCGTGTCTTCATCGGGCCGAGCGCCGGGCCGCTCCCAAGCCGGCCCGTCAGGCGATGTTGACCGGGCTCGATGCCCGGTCAATCGCCGTTCCCTTGGGGGACCGACTGGACTTGCCCGCGTGCAACGGCACCAGTCCGGGCGAGGGGCTTTCAGTCCAGCACAAAGAAAACGGCCACCAAGGGGTGCCTTGGTGGCCGCTGTGATTGTCTTCGGGGTTACGAAGCAACCTTGTGCGCTTGTCGCTTGTCTTGTCTCCTCACAACCCGCCCGGCGGCTCTGAACCGGAGTCCGGAACCGCGTCGAGTGCCGAGAATGTATTGCCCCGCACCGGTGCATGAAACTGGGGTAAGCCCGGGTTCGTTGACTGCGAAGGTGCATTTTCGCCCCAAATCGGTGCGCACAACGCATGCCTGCGGGCTGTGAGAATCTCGCTCCATGAGCTGCCTGACGCGTCTGTTGCCGCCCCTGCTGATCAGCCTGCTGAGCGCCTGTGGCGGCGGGGGAGGCGGCAGCGTGGGCGGCGGTGATGCAGGGGGGGGTGGCATGGGGCAGACGCTGACGCTGACGCTGCCAGCCAATGGCTTGGCGCCGGCCGATCTGGCCGTCCTCGTGGCCGAGGGCGATGCCCTCAGCGAGGCCGTGGGTGCGGCCTACCTTGCGGCGCGCGGCGTGCCTGCCGCCAACCTGGTCCGTGTCCGGGTCAACACCGCCCTTGAAGTGATCTCTGCGGCCGACTTCGCGTTGCTTAAAGCCGACATCGACGCCAAATTGCCAGCCGGCACCCAGGCCACGCTGCTGACTTGGCGTCAGCCCAGCCGTGTCGTCGGCACTTGCAGCATGGGCATCACGAGCGCCATGGCCTTCGGGTTCGATGCCCGCTACTGCAATCCCAGCCCGTCGACCAACGCCTGTGCCAGCACGGCCGCGTCGCCGCTTTACGACAGCGAGGCACGCCGGCCGCAGGGCGAGTTGCAGATGCGGCCTTCCATGCTGCTGGGCGTGAACACGCTGGCGGCGGCCCAGGCGTTGATCAGCCGCGGCATCGCCGCTGACGCCAGCCGGCCGGTGGGCGAGGGCTGGCTGGTGCGCACGACCGACACCGACCGCAGCGCGCGCTGGAGCGATTTCTCGGGCTTGCCGGCGGCCTGGAGTAGCGCGCTGGCGCTGAACTACGTCGACAACAGCGCCGGCCCGGCCAGCGGCAATTCGCTGTCCGGCAAGAGTGGCGTGCTCTTCTACCTGACGGGCCTGGCCAGCGTCGGCAACCTGTCCACCCTGCAGTTCCGCCCCGGCGCGCTGGCCGACACGCTGACCTCCAGCGGCGGCGTCCTGCCTGCCGGCAATGGCCAGATGCCCATCACCGCCTGGCTGGATGCCGGCGCCACCGCCAGCTACGGCACGGTCGAGGAGCCCTGCAACCTGCAGCAGAAGTTCTCGCGCGCCTCGGTGCTCGTCGACCAGTACTGGCGCGGCGCGACGGCCATCGAGGCCTACTGGAAAGCCGTGCAGTGGCCGGGCCAGGGCCTGTTCGTCGGCGAGCCGCTGGCCCAGCCCTTCCGCGACAGCCCCAGCTTTGCCATCGTGGCGGGTGAATATCAGCTCAAGACGCGCTCCTTGCGCCCCGGCAGCCGCTACAGCCTCCAATACTTGCAGGGCTCGACCTGGACGACGCTGGCCAGCTTCACCGGCGCGCGCGGCCAGCCGCTCGACGGTCGGGCGCCGCTGCCGCCGGCCGCGGCCACGCGCATCCGCTGGCAAGGCCCCTGCGCTGACAACCTCGCCAATACCTGCACGCTGGCCCAGTCACCCTGATTCGGCAAGCGGCGCGGCGGCTTTACGTTCCACCCTGAGAATGCGGGGCGGTCAAATCCCGATTGCCCGGCCGCCTTCGCCGTTGAACAGTCGCCCTCCCGCTGTACCCTGCCCAGTCATGTCTTCGTCCCACCGCGCCCGCGGCTTCACGCTGCTCGAACTCCTTGTCGTCATGGTCATCATCGGCCTGCTGGCCGGTTACGTCGGCCCGAAGTTCTTCGGCCAGATCGGCAAGAGCGAGGTCAAGGCGACCCGGGCGCAGATCGACGCGCTGACCAAATCGCTGGACCAGTACCGGCTGGACGTGGGCCGCTACCCCAGCACCGAGCAGGGCCTGGCCGTGCTGGTGACCAAGCCCGCCGACGAGCCCAAATGGGCAGGCCCCTACCTGTCCAAGGCGGTGCCCAAGGACCCCTGGGGCAATGAATACCAGTACCGCAGCCCCGGCGAGCATGGCGAATACGACCTGCTGAGCTTCGGCAAGGACGGGCGCCCCGGCGGCGAGGGTGAGGACGCCGACCTCACCTCCTGGTGACATGACGCCCCCATGCGAATTGCATTCGCGGCCCCCCGCGGGGGCGCGTCAGCGCCTGCGGGCGGCCGGGCGGCGCTGACGATGGCTGTTTTCCAGACCCGCGTGCTGCGCGCGGGCGCTGTCAGCACGGAGCGCGTCGAGGCGCCCGACCGCGCCGCCGTGGCCGCCGCGCTCGGCGTGCCGCCACAGCATGTGCTGGAGGTGCGCGAGGTTGCCGCGGCCGCCGAGAGCGCCAAGCCCTGGCGTCGCAACAGCAAGTTCCCGCTGCAGCTCTTCAGCCAGGAACTCGCCGTGCTGCTGGACGCGGGCATTGCGTTGCTGGAAGCGCTGAGCACGCTGCGCGAAAAGGAAGGCCAGCCCGGCGTGCGCGCGGCGCTGGACGCCGTCATCGGTCAGATCGAGCAGGGCCAGCCGCTGTCCACCGCGCTGCGCCAGCAGCCGCAGGCCTTCGACGAGCTGATCTGCGCCATCGTGGCGGCCAACGAGAAGACCGGCCAGCTGTCCACGGCGCTGGCCCAGCATGCGCGCTACCTGGCCTGGGTGGACGCGCTGCGCTCGCGGCTGGTGGCGGCCATGATCTATCCGCTGATGCTGCTGGGCGTGGGCTCGCTCGTCATCCTCTTCCTGCTGCTCTACGTGCTGCCGCGCTTTGCCGGCATCCTGGAGCAGACCAGTGGCAACCTGCCCTGGGCGTCGCGGGTGCTGATCGAATTCGGCCAGACGGCGGGAGGGCATCCCGGCCTGGTCATCGGCGGCATCGCGGCCGTGGGCTTTGCCCTCTTCACGGTGCTGCGTCAGCCCGTCGTGCGCCAGCGGGCCCAGGCCGCGCTGTGGACACTGCCCGGCCTGGGCCCGCGGCTGCGCGTGCTGGCGCTGGCGCGGCTGTACCGGTCGCTGGCCATGCTGCTGGCCTCGGGCGTGCCGGCGCTCGCCGCGCTGCGCATCGTGGTCGACGTCGTGGCCGCGCCCTGGCGTGACGCCGTGCGAGCCGCAGCCGCGCAGATCGAGCGCGGCGAGCGTCTGTCGGCCGCCTTCGATTCGCAGGACCTGGCGACGCCGGTGGCCCGCCGCATGCTGCGCGTGGGCGAGCGCAGCGGCGAGGTCGCGTCCATGCTGGAGCGCGCCGCCGCCTTCCACGACGAAGAGGCGGCGCGGCTGACCGACCTGCTGTCCCGCCTCGTCAACCCGGCGCTGATGCTGATCATGGGTGTGCTGATCGGCGGGATCATCGTGCTGATGTACTTGCCGATCTTCCAGCTGGTGGAGCAGGTGCAATGACGACCTCCCTGGCGGATTGGCTGCCGGCCGAGCAGGGCCCCTGGCACCTCGACTTCGAGCAATGGCCGCAGGCCCAGGCCCAGCGCTGGCGTGCCGTGCTCGCCGTGGGCGCCGATGACAGGCGCGTGCTGCTCGCCGAGCGTGATGAGGACGCGATGCTGCTGCAAAGCGTCGAGTCGCGCCTGAACGCGCCGGTGGGTTGGCGACGTGCATCGGCCGAAGCCGTGACCCATTTCCTCGGAGCCGGCGAGGCCGATTTCCGCGCGCTGTCCGATGTCGAGGACGCGCTGACGGCAGTGGAGGACCACACCGAGGAGTTGTCCGCGCTTGCCCTGAGCGAACAGGCCAGCCCCGTCGTGCGCCTGCTCAACGCGACCATCTACGACGCGCTGCAGGACACGGCGTCGGACATCCACATCGAATGCACGGCCCGCGGCGCGGTGATCCGCTTCCGCGTCGACGGCGTCATGGCCGTCGTGCGCCAGGTCGAGAGCCCGCAGGTCGCCGAGCAGCTGGTGTCGCGCCTGAAGGTCATGGCCGAACTCGACATCGGCGAGCGCCGGCTGCCGCAGGACGGCCGCTTCAAGCTGCGCGTGCAGGGTCGCGAGATCGACTTCCGCCTGTCCATCATGCCCAGCGTGTTCGGCGAGGATGCCGTCATCCGCATCCTGGACCGCGCGGCCATCGCCCGCGCCGGCGCACTGACGCTCGACTCCCTGGGTTTCGGCGACGACGAGCGCGCGGCCATCCGCCATCAGGCCCGCCAGCCCCACGGCATGCTGCTCGTCACCGGCCCGACCGGCTCCGGCAAGACGACCACGCTGTACGCGACGCTGGCGGAGATCCACACCGGCGCCGACAAGATCATCACCATCGAGGACCCGGTCGAGTACCAGCTCAGCGGCGTCGTGCAGATCCCCGTCAACGAGAAGAAGGGCCTGACCTTCTCGCGCGGCCTGCGGTCCATCCTGCGCCACGACCCGGACCGCGTCATGGTCGGCGAGATCCGCGATGCCGAGACCGCGCAGATCGCCGTGCAGGCGGCGCTGACGGGCCACCTGGTCTTCAGCACCGTGCATGCGAACAACGCGTTCGACGTCATTGGCCGCTTCATGCACATGGGGCTGGACCTGTACAACGTCGTCTCGGCGCTGAATGCCGTGCTGGCCCAGCGCCTGGTGCGGCTGACGTGCAAGCACTGCGCGCAGCCGTTCACGCCTGACGCAGCCACGCTCGCGAGACACGGCGTCATCAACGGCAATTTCATGAAGGGCGAGGGCTGTGGCCACTGCCGGGGCACGGGCTACAAGGGCCGGCGCGCGGTGGCCGAGCTGCTCAAGCTCGACGACGGCCTGCGCGACCTCATCGCCGCGCGTGCGCCGATGTCCGAGATCAAGGCCGCCGCCAAGGCCCGCGGCATGAAGTCGCTGCGCGAGATGGCGCTGGCCGCCGTCTGCCGCGGCGACACCACCTTCGAGGAGCTGGAACGTGTCACCCTCGATGAGTGAAGGCCTGCGCCAGCGGATCGCCGCGCGGCTGGCCAAGCCGCGCCGGCTTTTCGTCATGCCCGGCGGCGACGAGTTTGCGAGCTGGTGCCGCGACATGCCCGGCACTGCTGTCGAGCTGGTCGTCAGTGCGAAGGCGCTGCACGAGCTGGTGGTGGAGCCCGGCCTGCCGCTGGCCGACCTGGACGCCGTGCAGGCCTACGCCCAGCAGCAGTTCGCCCATTACTTCGGCGCGGCGGCGCAGCGCTTTGCCATCGCACCCTGGCGGCTGGGCGAGGCTGCCGGTGCATCGGCGCTGCACGGGCTGGACCTGGCCGCGCTGCGCGCCCAGGCCGACGCTGCCCGCGTGCGCCTGGCCACCGTGCGGCCGGCCTGGGCCGCGTGGCTGGCCTCGCTGCCGGCTGCCACGCGTGCCGCCTCGGGCCGCGCGGTCTGGCATGAGGGCGATGTCGCCGTCATCGTCCAGTTGGACCGCGGCCGCGTCACCGGTCTGCAGTCGCGCCGCATCGCGTCGCTGGCCGACCTGGGCGGCGACCCGCCTCTGGCCGTTGGCACAGCGGCGGATGAATTCATTCCCCAGCCTGGCCCCGCAACGCCGCAGCCCGACTTCCTGCCGCGCTCGGGCCGCTCGCCGCTGGCCTGGCCGCTGGCCGCCACCAGCGCCCTCGTGCTGGCCACGGCCGCGTGGAGCGCCGTCGACAGCCACCGCGCGCTCGACGCCGCCCAGGCCGCGCGCGACCGCGTCGCGACGCTGCGCCCCGCCGCCGCGCCCAAACCCGCCGCGCGCAGCCGCACCGAGCCTGCCCAGAACCGCAGCGCCAGCGAGGCCCGTGCGCTGCTGGCCATGCCCTGGGAGCCGCTGCTGACCCGCGTCGAGACCGCGGGTGCCGAGGCCAAGACCATCGCCTGGCTGGGCCTGGACGCGAGCGCCGGCCGCGGCGAGCTGCGCCTGGAAGGCCTCACGCCCGACAAGCTGCTGGCCCTGCAACTGGCCGAACAGCTCGGCACGACGCCGGGCTGGCGCCAGGTCGTGCTGTCGCGCTTCTCGAACGCCGAGACGGGGCTGGCGGGCCAGCGCTTCGAGATCAGTGCCCGCGTGGCGACCGGAGGCGGCTCGTGAACCGGCCCGCCTTCGTCAAGGCGCTGGGCTGGCCCGGCCTGGCCGGTTTCGTGGCGCTCGTGCTCACGATCGCCGCCGTCGTGCTTGGCCAGCGCTGGGACGCCCAGGCCGTCAAGCTGCAGGCCGAGGCCCGCGAGCTGCGCGCCAAGGCCCGACCCGCTGCCGCGGCGGCGTCCGCGCCGGTCAGCGTGCAGCAGTGGCAGGCCGCGCTGCCGGCCGCAAGCACCCGCCAGCAGCGCCTGGCCGACCTGTTGGAACTGGCCATCCGGCTCGACCTGAACGGCGCCCGCACCGAGCACCGGCTGTCCACGGCCGAAGGCCTGGAGCGGCTGCGCGTGACGATGCCGGTGACCGGCAGCTACGCCCAGGTGCGCCGCTTCATTGCCGCCGCGCTGGAGCACGACCCGGCGCTGAGCCTGGACTCGCTCAAGCTGCGCCGCGTCAGCCCGATGAGCGCCGAGGTCGACGCCGAGCTGCAGTGGTCGCTGCATGGCAGGGCCGCGCCATGACGCGCAAGCCGACACCCCGTCAGCTGGCTCTCGGCGGCGCGCTCGCTGTGACGTTGGCCGCGACAGCCTGGGTTGCCACGCGCCCCGAGGACGAGGCCGTCGCCTCGGCCGCCGCGCCGGCTCGCGGCCCCGCCGCCATGGCGTCCTCCACGGCCGCAGCTCCCGCCGCGCCCGCGCCGGTGGACGGTAGCCGCCAGCCCTGGGCCGAGGCGCCGGCCGCCCAGCTCGCCGCCTGGCAACCGCCACCGCCGCCCCCACCGCCGCCCGCGCCGCCGCCCACAGCGGCTGCGCCGCCGCCGCCACCCGTCGCGCCGCCGGCCCCGTACCAGATGATCGGCCGCGTCATCGAAGGCGAGGGCGCCCAGGCGGTCGACGTCGCGCTGCTGACCGGCCTGAACAAGGCCATCAGCGCCAGGCGCGGCGACGTCATCGACGGCCAGTGGCGCGTCGAGCAGGTCTCCGACAGCGGCGTGCGCCTGACCTGGCTGCCCGGCCAGCTCCCCCAGAACATCGTCTTCAGGCCCATCCCATGAAGCAGCTCCTTCTTCTCTTCAGCGTCTTGCTGCTCGCGGCCTGCGCCAACCCGGCGCTGCGCGAGGCCGAAGACCTCGGCCGCAGCAACCAGTGGCCGGCCGCGCTGCGCGTGCTGGATGACGCGCGCGTCAAGGACCCGAGCGACCCGCAGCTGCGCGCCGCCCAGGTGCGTGCCCGCGAACAGACCACCGCTCGCCTCATCCTGCAGATCGAGGCGCTGCGCGGCGCCGGCCGCTGGGACGAAGCCTCGGCCTTGCTGAGCCAGCTGGCGCTGGCCGACGCGCGCCACCCACGCCTGGCCGCGCTGACGAGCGAGGTGGACCGCAGCCGCCGGCAGGAAGTGCAGCTCGCCGCCGGCCGCGCCGCGTTGAAGGAGGGCCGCGTCGAGCGCGCCGATGCCGTGGCGCGCGAGATCCTGGCCGAGTCGCCCCAGCACCCCGGCGCGCGCCTGCTGGCCAGCCAGGTGGCCCAGTCGCGGCCACTGGAGTCGGCGGTGGGCGAGCTGGGCCCGGCCTTCCAGAAGCCGGTCACGCTGGAGTTCCGCGAGGCGCCGCTGCGCCAGGTGTTCGAGGCGCTGGCGCGCTCCAGCGGCGTGAACTTCGTGTTCGACAAGGACGTGCGCGCCGATGCCCGCGTGACGATCTTCCTGCGCAACGTGACGATGGACGAGGCCATGCGCGTCATCCTCAACACGCAGCAGCTCGACCGCAAGCTGCTCAACGAAACCTCGGTGCTGATCTTCCCGAACACGGCCGCCAAGCAGCGCGAACACCAGGAGCTGATCACCCGCACGCTCTACCTCACCAACGCCGACGTGAAGCAGGTGCAGGCCATGGTGCGCACGATTGCCAAGGTGCGCGACATCCACATCGACGAGCGCCTGAACCTGCTCGTCGTGCGCGACACGCCCGAGGTGCTGCGCCTGGTGGAGAAGCTCATCGCGTCGGTGGACCTGCCCGAGCCCGAAGTCATGCTGGAGGTGGAGGTCATGGAGCTGGCCACCGACCAGGTCGACACGCTGGGCCTGCAGTGGCCGGAGGAGTTGCAGCTGGGCATCAGCGACGCGTCGGGCGCGATCCCGTCGCGCGTCTTCATCGGCGGCAGGAACCCGATCAACTTCCGCGCCAGCATTGCCAACCCCAGCGTCATCGCCACGCTGCGGGGCACGGCGGGCAACTCCAACATCCTGGCCAACCCCAAGATCCGCGTGCGCAACCGCGACAAGGCCAAGGTCCACATCGGCCAGAAGCTGCCGGTGTTCACGACGACGACCAACTTCACCGGCTCCACGTCCGTCGCGGCCTCGGTGAGTTACCTGGACGTCGGCCTGAAACTCGACGTCGAGCCCACCATCCAGCTCGACAACGACGTGGTCATCAAGATCGGCCTGGAGGTGAGCAACCTGATCCGCCAGGTCACCGGCCCGGGCGGCACGACGGCCTACGAGATCGGCACGCGCAACACCTCCACCGTGCTGCGCCTGGCCGACGGCGAGACGCAGGTGCTGGCCGGCCTCATCAACGACGAGGACCGCAAGAACGGCTCCGGCATCCCCGGGCTGTCGCGCATTCCGGTGCTGGGCCGCCTGTTCGGCACGCAGACCGACACGCGCAACAAGACCGAGGTGGTGCTGCTGATCACGCCGCGCGTGGTGCGCAACCTGGCCGTGCCCGATGCGTCGCTGACGCGCCTGGCCAGCGGCACGGACGGCAGCCCCGGCGCGTTCAGCAGCCTGCTGCGGCGCGAGGCCAGGGTGGGCGTGGCGCCGAGCAGCGGCACGGTCACGACGGCCCCCGCGTCGGCTTCGGCCCAGCCCGCGGCGGCGGCACCTGCCGAGGCCACGCTCAAGCTGGACGTGACGCCCCAGGTGCCGGCCGGCGGCACCGTGTCGGTCGCGCTGAAGAACGACAGCGGCCTGCAGATCAAGGGCGAGCTGGAGTACGACGCCAGCAAGCTGACGCCCGCGCAGCCGATGCAGGGCGCGTCGCCGGGCCGCTACCCCATCGAGCTGCCGCCGCGGGGCGAGCGCGTCGTCGCGCTGCGCGCGCTGCCGACGGCGGCAGGCCAGGTGCTCAACATCAACTTGAGCAGCCTGTCCGCCACGGGCCTGAACGGCGAGAGCGCTGCCGTGCGCGTGGATGGCACGGGGCTGCTGACTGTCGAGGCGGTGAAGTAGACCGAGGCCATGCGCAACAGGGGCTTCACGCTGATCGAGATGCTGGTCGTGCTGGCCATGCTGGGCGTGCTCGCCTCGGCGGCGCGGCCGCTGCTGGAGCTCTCGGTGCAGCGCAGCCGCGAGCACGAGCTGCGCCAGTCGCTGCGCACGCTGCGCCAGGCGCTGGATGCCTACAAGCATGCTGCCGAGGCCGGCAGCGTCGGGCAGAGCCCCGAGGACAGCGGCTATCCGCAAAAGCTCCAACTGCTCGTCGACGGCGTGCCCGATGCGCGCTCGCCCAACGGCCGCAAGGTCTACTTCCTGCGCCGCCTGCCGCGCGACCCGTTCGCGCCGGCGGAGCTGAGCGCCGCCGAGACCTGGGGCCTGCGCGCCTACGACAGCCCGCCCGACGACCCGCGCGCCGGCAAGGACGTGTTCGACGTCTACTCCCGCTCCGAGCGCAAGGCGCTCGATGGTTCCAGGCTGAAGGACTGGTGATGAAACGGTCGCGCGGCTTCACCCTGATCGAACTGATCGTCGTCATGGCCATCGTGGCTTTGCTGGCGTCCATCGCCGCGCCGCGCTACTTCGCGTCGCTCGGCAAGAGCAAGGAGACGGCGCTGCTGCAATCTCTCACGACGATGCGCGACGCCATCGACCAGTACGCTGCCGACAAGGGCCGTTACCCCGAGTCGCTGCAGGAGCTGGCCACGGCGCGCTACCTTCGGGCCGTGCCCGAAGACCCGCTCACCGGCAGCCGCGAGAGCTGGGTCGAGCTGCCGCCGCCGGCCGACATGCAGGCCACCGGCCGTGTGTGGGACGTGCGCAGCGGTGCCGCCGGGCGCAGCGCCGATGGGCGGCTCTACGCGGATTGGTGATGGTCAGGAGTCGCCACGCCCGAACGCGCGGCTACAGCTACCTGGCCGTCCTCTTCCTGGTCGCGCTGACGGCCGCCGCGCTGGCGGCCCTGGGCCAGGCCTGGAGCACGGCGGCGCAGCGTGAACGCGAGCGCGAGCTGCAGTTCCGCGGCGAGGCCATTGCCGATGCGATCACGCGCTACCAGAAGGCCGGCAGCACGCCGCTGCCTGAACTGCCACGCAGCCTGGACGACCTGCTCGAGGACCGCCGCGGTGTGGTGGTGCGGCATCACCTGCGCCAGCGCTACGTCGACCCCTTCACCGGCGAGGCGGACTGGGAACTCGTGCCCCAGGATGCCGACAAGTCGCGCTTCGGCGCCGTGCGCAGCCGCTCGGCCCATGCGCTGCTGCGCGAACAGGCACCCGACGGCACGGTGTTGCGCAAAGCCAGCGACTGGGTGTTCGTGGCCCCTCCGCTTGAGGGGCGCCAGAAACCCTCTGCTGCCATGCCGGGGGCGAGCGCGCCGGCTTCAGCGCCCCAGTGACGGTTTTCTTACTGGAAAGAAAAACCCTTCGCGGCACTCGCAAGTCAGGGGAAACCCAGGCCCCCCCTCAAGCGCGGGAAGGGCAAGTCGGGATACCCCCTGGGCCCCCCCTAAGAAGAATCGGTCCCCTGTCCATTCCTTCACGGAGTTGGCCGGCAAGCGGCTTGCTGGTCGGTGTTCGGGTACCGCCCGGCCCCTGGCCTCCACCGTATCGAGGTGCGCAACACCAACATCATTGGTTTTCGATTGGGGTCTCACACATGAAGCATTTGTTGAAAAAGTCCGCGCTGGCCGCGGCCGCCTTGGCGAGTCTGGGCAGTGCCCAGGCTGCCGTCATCACCTTCGACGCCGGGCTGGACACGTCCGGTGCCGCGTTCGCGCCGCAGATTACGCACGGCGACGCCGTGTTCCAGAGCGGCTTTCTCGTGGCCGGCCTGTCCAACGCCGCTGGCGCAGCGGCGGGTGACCTCGTCGGTTCGCTGATCAACGGCGCCGACGTCGCCAACATCTGCGTCGGCATGGTCTGCCCGACCAACAACAGCTCGACGTTCTATGCGGGCATCGACGACGGCTACATCTACCTGGCCGAGGAGAGCGACTCCAACAAGCCGTTCACGATCGCGGGTTTCGCCGCTTCGTTCGTGGCCAACGGCTCCGACCCGATCCCGACCGCGACGGCCTCCGGCCTGCTGCGCATCCAGGGCGTCAAGGCTGACGGCTCGGGCTCGCTCACCCAGACCTTCCAGCTCGCGCCTGCCGCTGCCAACGGTTCGCTGAGCTTCTCGAGCTACGTGACGAGCGGCGCCTTCGCGACGACGCAGTTCAAGTACGCCTTCATCTTCGGCTTCTACTGCGATACCAACGGCTCCTGCACGAACGCCTTCACCAACAACAAGGGCCAGTTCGCCATCGACGACATCAACGTGACCGCGGTCCCCGAGCCCACCAGCTGGGCCCTGATGGGCCTGGGCCTGGCCGGCATCGCCGCCGCTCGCCGCCGCCGCGCCGCCTGAAGCACGTTCAAGCAAAGGATCACTCCATGATGAAGCTCAAACCCGCAGCATTGGCTGCACTGGCGCTGGTCGCGACGTTCGCCGTCGATGCCCAGGCCCAATCCCGCAAGACCTACATCGTCCAGCTCAAGGACGAACCCGCCGTCACCTACAAGGGTGGCGTGCAAGGTCTGGCAGCCACGGCTCCCGCCGCCGGCGAGGCCTACAACCCGCGTCGTGCCGAGGTGCTGGCCTACACCGCCTACCTCGATTCGGCGGCCGACACCGTCGCCGCCAGCATCGGCAAAGCACCCGTGCTGGCCAAGTACAGCACCGTGTTCAGCGGCTTCGCGGCCAGCCTGACCGAAGACGAGGCCCGCAGCCTGGCTGCCAACGCCAATGTGGCTGGCATCTGGGAAGACGAAGCCCGTCAGCTCGACACCATCTCGACCTCCAAGTTCCTCAAGCTCAGCGAGCCGGGTGGCCTGTGGACGCAGACCGTGGGTGGCACCGCCATCAAGGGCGAGAACATGGTCATCGGTGTGGTCGACTTGGGCATCTGGCCCGAGAACCCCGCCTTCTTCGACCGCGTCGACGCCAATGGCGTGCCGAGCAACAACCCGGCCGACACCCAGGTCTATGGCGCGGCGCCTGCCAGCTTCACCGGCGGCTGCATGGCCGGCCCCGGCATCGACCCGGCCAAGCATTGCAACAACAAGCTGGTCGGCATCAAGCATTTCAACGCGGGCTTCATCGCCTCCGGCAACACCCCGCACTGGACCTCCTTCGCCTCCGGCCGGGATGACCTGAGTGGCGCGACGGGCCATGGTGGCCACGGTGACCACACCGCCTCGACCGCGGCCGGCAACGCCAACGTGCCGGTGAGCATCAACGGTGCCGGCGTCGGCACGGCCTCGGGCATGGCCCCCCGCGCCCGCGTTGCGGCCTACAAGGTCTGCTACACCTACGTGAACGCCGCCGCCACCGACGGCACCGGCAGCCAGAACAGCTGCTTCAACTCCGATTCGGTCTCCGCCATCGACGCAGCCGTGGCCGACGGCGTCAACGTCATCAACTACTCGATCAGCGGCTCGCAGACCACGGTCAACGATCCCGTCGAGCAGGCCTTCTACCGCGCCTCGCTGGCCGGCGTCTTCGTCGCCGCCTCGGCCGGCAACAGCGGCCCCGGCCAGGCCGTCGCCCACATCAGCCCCTGGCTGACGACGGTGGCTGCGTCCACGCATGACCGCGCCTTCTCCGGCAGCGCCACGCTGGGCAATGCGGCCAACTACGTCGGTGGCTCGACCACGACGACGGGCCTCGCCAGCACGTCCATGATCCTGGCCGAGAACGCCGGTGTCGGTGGCGGCAATGCCAACCTGTGCTTCAGCGCTGGCGCTCCGGCCGGCCAGGTCCTGCTGGACCCGGCCAAGGTGGCCGGCAAGCTGGTCGTCTGCACCCGCGGCACCAACGCCCGTGTCGACAAGGGCCTGGCCGTCAAGAACGCCGGTGGCCTGGGCATGATCCTGGTCAACGCTTCGGCCGGCCAGACCATCGACAGCGACTTCCAGTCCGTTCCCAGCGTGCAGGTGGACAACGTCTCCGGCGCCGCGATCAAGACCTACGTCACGACCGATGCGAATCCGACCGGCTCGATCGCTGTGGCAGTGATTGGCACCAAGCCGGCGCCCGTCATGGCCAACTTCTCGTCGCGCGGCCCCAACGGCGGTGACAGCAACATCCTGAAGCCTGACGTCACCGCCCCGGGCGTGGACATCATTGCCCAGGTGACGCCGGGCCTGACCCAGGCCGAGCGTGACGCTGTCGTCGCCGGCACGCTGGTGCCGCCGCCGGCCTGGGACAGCTACCAGGGCACGTCCATGTCCAGCCCGCACGTGGCCGGCACGGCGCTGCTGCTCAAGCAGGCCAACCCGACCTGGGGCCCCGGCGCCATCAAGTCGGCGCTGATGACCTCGGCCTACACGACGCTGGACGACGGCCTCACCGGCGCCCAGAACGGCCTGCTGCCCTGGGCCCAGGGCGCCGGCCACATCGACCCGCAGAAGGCCAACAACCCCGGTCTGGTGTACGACGCTGGCAAGAACGACTGGGTCAAGTACCAGTGCAAGGTGAACAAGGCTGCCGTCTCGCCGGCCAGCGACTGCACCACCATCGGCACGCTGGACGAGACCTACAACCTGAACCTGGCCTCGATCACGGCCGGCACCGTCACGGGCAGCGCCACGGTGACCCGCCGCGTGACCAACGTCGGCGCCGCGTCCGCCACCTACACGGCCACCGCCTCGGTGCCCGGCTTCAACGTCACGGTGTCCCCGTCGTCGCTGACGCTGGCTGCCGGTGAGACCAAGAGCTTCACCGTCGCCATCACCACCAACGGTGCTGCCGAAGGCGTGTGGCAGTTCGGCCAACTGGTCTGGAGCGACGGCACGCACAGCGTGCGCGCCCCGGTCCAGGCTCGTGCCGGCAAGGCCATCACGGCACCGGCCGAGTTCACCGGCACGACGGGTTCGGGCAGCAAGCTGTTCACCGTCAAGACCGGCTTCTCGGGCCGCATGGGCGTGGTCAAGGGCGGCATGAAGGACGTGACGATGGGCGCTGCCGCATCGTCCACGGCCAACGGCGCCATCAGCTCTGCCACGCTGCTGACGCGCTGCCGCAGCACGACCGTCTACTCGTACATCACCAAGTACGACGTGGCCGTGCCGGCGGGCACCATCGTGGCCCGCTGGGCGCTGCGCCAGGCCGATGTGTCGGGTGCGACGGACGACTACGACATGCTCGTCTCCTACCCGGGCAACACCGGTTCGGTGTATTCGGGCAACGACGGCTCCGACGAAGCCGTGCAGGTGCTCGCCCCGGCCGCCGGCACCTACCGCGTCTGCGTGCTGTCCTACGGCTCCACGCTGCCTTCGACCCACAAGCTGTCCAGCTGGATCGTGCAGCCTGGTGATGGCGCCGGCCTGAACGCGCTGGTGCCCAGCGCGGTCTATGGCGGCGGTACCGCCACGGTCGGCATGAGCTGGTCGGGCGTTGCCGCTGGCAAGCGCACCGTGGGTGGTGCGCAGTGGAAGGACGCCGCTGGCGTGGTGCAAGCCACCACTGTGCTGCGTGTCTCGACCGACGGCAGCGTGCCGGTGCAGAACGTGCCGACGAACTCGCCGCGCAAGCTGGCCGACGCCGCCGTCAACGAGTAAGCCTGGCGCTTGTCCGCGGGCCTGCTGCCCGCGGCAGGCCCTGGGCCGCAGGCCGCACGCCGCAAGGCGCGCGGCCTTTTTTCATCCTGTGGCCAGTTGAGGCTTCCGCTGGCTGGCAGGCATCAACGTGGGCCGGGGCGCGTGCCCGCGGCCGGTGCCACCTGGCAGTGCCCGGCAACGCAGGCGACGCCAGGATCCACCATCAGCGCGCAGTTCGAGCGCACGCCGCTGGCCTCGGACTCGCCTTTTTGGGCCTCAGCCTGACGCCGCGCCAGGTCAAGCACGCGATCGGCATCCGTGCCTTGCGTGGACCACGCCCAGTACCCCGCCGGCCCGCCGCAGGCCTTGGCGCCGACGGGCAGGCTGCGGCACTGGTTGTCGGCCGTGCAGGCCGCGGGCCCGATCAGCGTGCGCAGTTCGCGGGCCATGCGCTGTGACTCGGGCTCGGCCGGCGTCTGCGCGCAGCCGGCCAGCGTGGAGGCGGCCAGCAGGGCCGTCAGCAGGTGTCGAAGGGGTTTCATGGCAGTCATGGTGCGACGGTACGCCTGGCATGGCAACTAGGATGCCTGCATGCGTGCTTGCCTGCCCCTGTTGCTCGTCGCCTGTGCAGCCTCCGCCGAAACCGACTGCCAGCCCGATGGGGATGCAGCACGGGTGGCGCTGAATGCCGTGCGCGCCCGCGCACAGCAGTGCGGGCAAGCCCTTTGGGCCGCCGTGCCGCCGCTGCGTGCCGACGCGATGCTGGCGGCCTCCACGCGGCGCTATGCACTGGAGCTGGCCGCGCGCGACAGCGTGGATCACAGCGGCGCTGCCGGCACTGCGGGCGCTTCACTGCGCGTACGGCTGCGCGAATCGGGCTATGCGATGCGCCTGGCCGGCGAGAACCTGGCCGGCGGCCCGGAGACGGTGGAAGAGGCCTTCGCCCAGTGGCTGGCCAGCCAGGCGCATTGCGAGAACCTGATGGCGGCCGAGTTCCAGGACTTCGGCCTGGCCTGCGTCAACGGACCCGGGCGCTACCAGCGCTACTGGGTCCTGCACCTCGCTGCACCTGTCAGATCCAGCCCAGATCGATCGCCCTGAGCACCGCCTGCGTGCGGTCGCGCACGCCCATCTTGGAGAAGATGGCCGAGCAGTGGTTCTTAATGACGCCTTCGCTGTTGCCCAGCAGGCCGGCGATCTCGGTGTTGCTGCGGCCGCTGGCCACCAGGCGCAGCACCTGCAGCTCCTTTGGCGACAGCGGGTCGGGATGGTCGGCCGCCGTGAAGGCGCGCTCGGCGCCCTTGGCCTCCATGCGCGTGGTCAGGGACGGCCGCAGCGCCGTGCCGCCGCCGTGCACGTCGCGCAGCGCCTGGGCCAGCGTCTCGGGGCTGATGGCCTTGAGCAGGAAGCCGCGGGCGCCGGCGCGCACGGCCTCGTCGAAGGCGGCCGTGTCGTCGAAGGTCGTCAGCAGGACGGTCGGCAGGCGCAGCGCACGCGCGGCCAGTGCGCGGATCAGGCCGATGCCATCCAGGCGTGGCATGCGCATGTCGGACAGGATGACGTCGGGCATGTCGTCGGCTGCGGCGGCTGACAGCCACTCCAGCGCCTCGGCGCCGTCGCTGGCCTCGCCGACGACCTGCACATCGCCCTGCAGCGCGAGCAGGCCCTTGAGGCCTTCGCGCACCAGTTGCTGGTCCTCGACCAGCAGGATCTTGATCACACCCATCGCGGACATCTCAGCTCGATTCGAAATCCAGGGCTGGTGCGCGTCACGCGCATCTGCCCACCCAGCTCGGTCATGCGTTCGGCCATGCCCGAGAGGCCATTGCCAAAGCCCTCGGCACGGCCGGGCTGCCAGTTCGGCGCGCCCCGCCCATCATCGTCGATGCTGACGCCGATCTCATCCCCCTGGCCGCGCAATTCGACCTGGACGCGACGCGCGCCGGCATGGCGCACGCTGTTGGTCACGCCTTCCTGCACGCAGCGCAGCAGCGCGTGGGCCGCGCGGGGCCCGAGGTCGCGCGCGGCGTCGTCCATCGTCAGCTCGATGCGCGTGCTGGCGATGCCTTCGGCCAGGGCCTGCAGCGCGGCCGAGAGGTCGATGCGCTGCGAACTGCGCTGCTGCGACACGGCCTCGCGCACGTCGGCCAACAGCTGCGCTGCCACGCCCTCGGCACGGCCCAGCGCCTGCCCGGCGCCGCCGGCATCCTCGCGTGCCAGCAGCGCGCCGCCGAGCTGCAGCTGCAGGTTCAGCGCCGTCAGGTGGTGGCCCATCAGGTCGTGCAGCTCGCGGGCGATCTGCATGCGCTCGCTGTAGCGCATCTGCTCGGCCAGCAGGTGCTCGCCGGACATCTGTTCGGCCAGCACGGCCTGCAGCCAGCGGCGCTTCTCGCCCTCTGCTGCGGCCATGCGCCCCAGGCCGAAAGCCAGACCGTGCAGCGCGAGCATGGAGGACAGCAGGCCGAGCTGGTCCAGCCAGGCGGCGGCCTGGGGCGCGGCGTAGATGCCGGTGTTCAGCAGCACCTGCGCGAAGCCGAAGCCCAGGGCCAGCCGCGCCGGCAGCAGCACGGCGGCCAGCGCCGTGACGAGGAAGGGCAAGCCCGGCGTCACGCCGAAGGCCAGCAGGTCCACGAGCAGCAGCCACGCCAGCCGCCGGTTCACGGCGATGACGCTGCCGCCCTGGCTGGCCAGACGCCACATCAGCGCGACGAAGGCCAGCAGCAGGCCCACGCACAGCAGCAGCAGGCCGCGGTCGTTTGCACCGCCGCCCGCTGCGCGCCAGACCCAGGCGACGAGGCCGTCGTAGGGCTCGGTGCGGGCGCCCAGCAGCGCCGCGCCGGCGCTGACCAGCTCCATCGCGCAGACCACCAGCGCCGCCAGCCGCAGCACCACGCCCGGCTCGGCGAGCCGCGCGAGCAGCCGGTCGAACTTCGTCATTCCGCCAGGGCCGCCGAAATCACACCGCCGCCCAGGCAGACCTCACCGTCGTAGACCACCGCGCTCTGGCCCGGCGTGACGGCCCACTGCGGGTCGGGAAAGCGCAGCGTCAGGTGGCCGCTGGCATCGAAGCCGACGCTGCAGGGCGCGTCTGCCTGGCGGTAGCGCGTCTTGGCTGCAGCCTGTGCGAGGGTGGGCGCGTGGCCGGCGATCCAGCTCAGGTCGTCGGCCAGCAGCGCCGGGCTCTGCAGCAGCGGGTGGTCGTGGCCCTGCACGGCGATCAGCGTGTTGTTCGGGATGTCCTTGGCCGCGACGAACCAGGGCTCGTGCTCGCCACCTCCGCGCCGAGAGCCCTTCTCCTTGACGCCGCCGATGCCCAGCCCCTGGCGCTGGCCCAGCGTGTAGAAGCTCAGGCCCACGTGCTGGCCGAGCTTGCGGCCGCGCTCGTCCTTGATGGGCCCCGGCTGGTGCGACAGGTACTTGTTCAGGAACTCCCGGAAGGGCCGCTCGCCGATGAAGCAGATGCCGGTCGAGTCCTTCTTCTTCGCGTTCGGCAGCGCGATCTCGGCGGCGATGCGGCGCACCTCGGTCTTGGGCAGGTCGCCGACCGGGAACATCGTCTTGCTGAGCTGGGCCTGTGAAAGCCGGTGCAGGAAATAGCTCTGGTCCTTCAGCGGGTCCAGGCCTTTCAAGAGTTGGAACTCGCCGTCCAGTTCGCGTACGCGCGCGTAGTGCCCCGTCGCAATCTTCTCGGCGCCCAGGCGCATCGCATGGTCGAGAAAGGCCTTGAACTTGATCTCGGCGTTGCACAGCACGTCCGGGTTGGGTGTGCGGCCGGCCTGGTACTCGTGCAGAAAGCTCTCGAACACGCGGTCCTTGTACTCGGCCGCGAAGTTGACGTGCTCGATCTCGATGCCCAGCACGTCGGCCACGGAGGCGGCGTCCAGGAAGTCCTGGCGCGTCGAGCAGTACTCGTCGTCGTCATCGTCTTCCCAGTTCTTCATGAAGATGCCGATGACCTCGTGCCCCTGTTGCTTCAACAGGTGCGCGGTCACGGCCGAGTCCACGCCGCCGGACAGGCCGACGACGACGCGATGTTTCTTGGGGGAACTCATCCTGTGGATTGTCCCAAAGGCCCCTTCAACCTTTGCCGAACAGGCTTTCGGCCCGCTGGTAGAGCACCCAGGACGTCGCGATGTACTTGTCGCCGCCCTGCGGCCGGTTGCCGCGGTGGGTGTGCGTGAAGCCCCCGGGCGCGATCAGCAGGCTGCCGGTGCGCGGCGCGATCTTGCGGCCCTGGTAGAGGAACTCGGTCTCGCCCGCGGCGAAGTCGTCGTTCAGGTACACCGTCCACAGCACCGCGCGGTGCAGGGCCTCGCCCTGGTCGAGCCTGGGGTATTGCTCGCAGTGCCAGTAGGGGTAGCCGCCCTGGTCGGCCAGGTAGCGCTGCAGATTGATCGCGCCGGGGCGGAAGACCTTGGCGATCAGGCCCATCAGCATCTCGTCGTTCAGCGCCGCGACGCCGTCGGCGTCGAGCAGCGCCATCGTGCCGTCGGGCCTTTGCATCTGCAGCTTCAGCGGCGCCAGGGCGAGGTGGGCGTAGCGGCGCAGGTAATGCCTGAAGCCGGCGATGACGGCCGCGTTCAGCTGCTCGCAGGCGTCCGCCCACTCGGGATGGCGGCTGATGGCGATGTCCCAGCTGTCCTTCATGCCGACGTCCACGCCGCTGCCGGTCTCGCCGCGCTGCACATGGCTGCTGGCCTGGAAGCGCTCGACGAGCGCGCGGCAGGCCTCGGGGCTCAGCGCCTGGTCGTAGACCTCGATGAAGTCGGGTGGGTTCATGGCCGCGGATTCTCGTTGCCGCCCCCGCCGCCCTGGCGCCTGAGCAGTGCCTGCAACGTCGACTGGCGCAGCGCTTCGAGTTCGCCGCTGGCCTGCAGGCGCAGCAGTGCGGCGTTCAGCCGTTGAGCCAGGCCGTTGTGCCGGGCGGCCAGCACATGGTGCACGGTGTGCTCGTCCAGCACGACGTCCAGGCGCCGCAGGCCGGGCACGCTGGCGGGCTTCTGCATCGGGCTGCCGGCCAGCTCGCTGAGCACGGCGACATCGGCCGCGTCGGTGGCAAGCAGCCGCCACAGCTCGCGCAGATTGCCGGCTTCGACGCGCTGCACGCCCGCGGGCATCAGCTGCTCCACGCGCACGATGCCGCGCAGGTGTGCCACGCGCCAGTGCGTCAGATCGGCCCAGCCCGCGACGGTCAGCGCAGGCTCGCGCGTGTAGGCGCGCAGCATCACCTGGCTCAGCGGCGTGGCCACGGCAGCGGTGCCCGGGTTGGCCGCAAGGAAGTCGCTGGCCCGGTGCACGTTCGCGTCCACGTCGCCGCTGGCCAGCAGCAGGCCGGCACGGCGAGCGGGCAGCTCGACGAAGCTCAGCGGCTGGCCGATGTCGGCGTACAGCCGGGTCAGCACGGCCTCGCTGATGCCGATCAGGGGGTTGGTGCCACGGTCCCAGCTGGCGACCTGTACGGGCTGTGTCTGCGCACCGGCGGGCAGGGCAGGCCCCAGCAGCAGGGCCAGACAGGCGGCGAGTCGCCAGCGGTGAAAGCGGGTCGGCGTGCGGGGCATGGGCGCGGCGTTGGGGGCGACGGATTGTGCCGTGCCGCCCAAGCCCTCAGCCCAGGCGCAGCGGGTCCATCAGCGAGCCGTGGGCCTGCACGCTGTCCAGCGGCAGCCGGCGGCCGGCCGCGTGGTCTTCGATGCAGGCCAGCACCAACGGGCTGCGGTGGCGGTCGCGGCTGGCGCGCAGTTCGTCCAGGTCCAGCCACAGCGTGCGGCGGATGCCCTCGTCCAGCGTGCGCCCGGCGATCTCCTCACCGACCGGGCCACTGAACGCCAGCCGCACGTAGGTGACATCCTCTAATCGCGCCGGCCGCAGAAAGCGGGCCAGGTAGACGCCCACGAAGGCCTCGGGGACGAAGGCCCGCGCAGTCTCCTCCAAGGCCTCCCTGACGACCGCCTCGATCGGCGTTTCGCCCAGCTCCAGATGGCCGGCCGGGTTGTTCAGCCGCAGGCCTTCGGGGGTGTCCTCCTCGACCAGCAGGTAGCGTCCGGCGCGGGCAATCACCGCGGCGACAGTGACGCTGGGACGAAACCGGTCTGTGGCAGTCATGAAACCTCCCATCGAAATCCCGCACGGGACAAGCGCATGCATTGTGTAAGCTGCCGCGACCCCGTTCCCCGGAGGAGACCCCATGCAGATCGGCGTACCGCGCGAACGCGCGGCCGGAGAGACCCGTGTGGCTGTGACGCCAGAGACGGCCAAGAAGTTGAAGGCCGCCGGCCACACGCTGCGCATCGAATCAGGCGCCGGCGTCAGCGCCAGCGTGACCGACGCTGCCTATGAAGCCGCAGGCTGCGAGATCGTCGACCAGGCCACGGCCCTTGGCGCTGAGCTGGTGCTGAAGGTGCGTGCACCCGGCGCCGACGAGCTGCCGCTGATGAAGCCCGGCACGGCCCTCGTCGGCATGCTCAACCCCTTCGACCGCGATGGGCTCACGGGGATGGCCTCGGCCGGCCTGACCAGCTTTGCGTTGGAAGCCGCACCGCGCACGACGCGGGCCCAGAGCATGGACGTGCTGTCCAGCCAGGCCAACATCGCCGGCTACAAGGCCGTCATGATCGCGGCCGACAGATATCAGCGCTTCTTCCCGATGCTGATGACGGCGGCCGGCACCGTGAAGGCGGCGCGTGTCGTCATCCTCGGCGTGGGGGTGGCCGGGCTGCAGGCGATCGCGACGGCCAAGCGCCTGGGCGCGGTCATCGAGGCCAGCGACGTGCGGCCCTCGGTGAAGGAGCAGGTCGAGTCCCTGGGCGGCAAGTTCATCGACGTGCCCTACGAGACGGCCGAGGAGAAGGAAGCGGCGGAGGGCGTCGGCGGCTATGCGCGCCCGATGCCGCAAAGCTGGCTGGACCGGCAGAAGGCCGAGGTGGCCAAGCGCGTCGCTGCGGCGGACATCGTCATCACGACGGCGCTGATCCCCGGTCGCGCGGCGCCTGTGCTGGTCACCGAGGACATGGTGAAGAGCATGAAGCCGGGCTCGGTCATCGTCGACATCGCTGCGCCTGCGGGCGGCAACTGCCCGCTGACCGAAGCCGGCAAGACAGTCACCAAGCATGGCGTCGTCATCGTCGGCGAGACCAACCTGCCGGCCCTGGTCGCGGCCGATGCGTCGGCGCTGTACGCGCGCAACGTGCTGGACTTCCTCAAGCTCGTCATCACCAAGGAGGGCACGTTCAACGTGCCGCTGGATGACGACATCGTCGCGGCCTGCCGCGTCACGCAAGACGGCCAAGTCACGAGGGCATGACCATGGAAATCGTCGACCACACCATCATCAACCTGATCATCTTCGTGCTGGCCATCTACGTGGGCTACCACGTCGTCTGGACGGTGACGCCCGCGCTGCACACGCCGCTGATGGCTGTCACCAACGCGATCTCGGCCATCGTCATCGTCGGCGCCATGATGGCCGCGGCACTGACCGAGACGCCGTTCGCCAAGGGCATGGGCGTGCTGGCCGTGGCGCTGGCCGCGGTGAACATCTTCGGTGGCTTCCTCGTCACGCGGCGGATGCTGGAGATGTTCAAGAAGAAGGACAAGAAGCCCGCGGCTGCCGCCCCGGCCAAGGAGGGCAAGGCATGAGCCTCAATCTCGTCACGCTGCTCTACCTGATCGCGAGCATCTGCTT
>CAUJSJ030000170.1:0-2866 GCA_963422775.4 uncultured Roseateles sp. | reverse complement strand
GGCCCGCCGCCGAGGCGTTGCGCCGCGTGCGCGGCGTGGACGACAAGCACCACCTGACGCTGCTGTGCCGCGACCCTGTCCGAGCTGGCCAACTACGCGATGGTGGACAACCGCCAGTACCGGCTGCTCAAGCTGGCCACGCCCGGCGCCTACACCTTCATCCTGCCGGCCACCAAGGAAGTGCCCCGCCGGCTGTCCCACCCGAGTCGGCGCACCATCGGCCTGCGCGTGCCCGACCACAAGGTCACGCAGGAGCTGCTCGCGCTGTTCGGCGAGCCGCTGCTGTCGACCACGCTGATCCCGCCCGGCGACAGCGAGCCCATGAACGACGCCGCCGACGTCTGCGCGCGGCTGGACCGTCAGCTGGCGTTCTCGTGCTGGACGCCGGCGCCTGCCCGGCCCAACCCACCACGGTGCTGGACCTGAGCCAGGGCGACGAACCCATCCTGGTGCGCCAGGGCCGGGGTGAACTGGCCAGGCTGGGCCTGCAACTGGACTGAGATGGGCCTGTCCTAGTCCCACCAGAAGTACCAGACCGGCGCCTCAAGCAGCGTCGCAGCCAGCGCGGCGGTGCTGCCCACGCCCCTGCTCGACGATGTCCGGGCAGTAGGCCTGCTGCTCGGTCGCCAGCGCCAGCGCGGCCTTGCGGTCTGCCGGTGGGCGGGCGACCGCGCACTCCACCACGGCGTCGCTGACTGCGATCGGCTCAGCGCCAAAGCGCTCGCGCCAATGGCGGTGCAGCGCCACGTGCACCTCGGGCACGGGGCAGGCGTTCCAGCCGCCGTAGCCAAGGCGGGCGAACAGCTCGCAGGGCTCGTCCAGCTCGACGAGGCCGATGAACAGCAGCGGCTTGAGATGGCCCGACAGCACGTCGAACTGGGATTGCAGGCAACTGGGCCGGCCCGGCGTCGCCATCCCGCCAACGTGGCGACTTCGCCAGGCCATGCGCGCGAAGCCACGCGGCCGCGTCCACGTCACGCGACGCGGCAAGGACGGCCTGGCCGCCGTCCGCGGGCGGCTCCAGGCTCTCCAGCAGCGCCTCCAGGTCGGCTGCATCGCCGATGAGGAAGGGGTAGCGCCGGCCGCCCTGCGCGAATGCGCGCCGCAGGGCTTCGACCTGCTGCAGCGCGTTCACGCCTGCGCACGCTGAGGGTCTGGAACACGCCGTGGTCGGCCTGCATGCCGGCCCGCTGCGCCTCGGGCGAGGGGCGGGGCGCGGCAGCGTGGGCACCTGGGCGGCCGCCTCCAGCAACCCGGCGGCCTTCAACTCGCCCACGAGCAGTGCGTTCTCGGGTGTCATCAGCAAGGGTCGGATGCTCGCCACCACGGCCCGCGCGGCGTCCGTGCGGCCGGCCTGGTGCAGGGGCCAGCGCCCACCAGCCGGCGCCGATGCCGAGAAAGGGCCAGACCGCGGGGCCCGCCGAGGCCTGCGCGATCCTGGCTTCCATCCAGGGCGTGAGCCGTTCGAGTGCACCCGGCTGCCGGTCCCGCACGGCCAGGATGCCGAGCGCGAAGTCGCGCCAGGGCGTCCAGCGCCGCGTTGGCGAACTGGCTGGCATGGGTCGACAGCAGCGACCGGGCGGCCTCGGGCGAGCCGGCGCGCGCCTCCCGCAGCGCGAGGTCCAGCAGTTGCATCGTGACCCCCCTGGCCGGCGGCGATGAGCCGTTGACGCAGCTGCTCGGCCTGCCCGTGCGCGCCCGCCTCCTGGCAGACCGCCATGCAGCGCATGTCGAAGGTGCCCGGCGCGAGCGTCTCGGCGGCGTCCCACCATGGCGCCAGGCCGGCCAGCGCCGCCTCCAGCTGCCCCTCGGCGGCCCAGGTCCTTGGCTTCGCGCACGGCCAGGTCCCACAGGATCTTCACCTCGTTCCCGGCCGCCACGAGGCACCACATCCTGGCGATGCCCTCGCGCACCTTGGCCGCGTCGCCCAGGGCCCCTCGGCCGCCAGGATGGCCGCGAAGAGCTGGGGGCCTCACCGCGCCGGCAAACGGGCCGTTCGTCATCTCGTCGGGCGGGAAGTCGGGCACCACGAACGACAGGCCAGCCAGGCTGCGCAGCAGCTTGCCCACGTCATCCAGCGCGGCCGGGCGGCGGCGCCTGCGGTGGCGCCAGCAGGCGCCGGCGCAGGTCGGCGAGCGAGGCCAGCCAATCCGCGGCGCTGTCACTCTCGTCCCACAGCTCCTTCAGCTCGGAGCCATCGCCGCCGACGCGAGCCAGCGCGGCCAATGCGCGGCGCAGCAGCGGCTCGGGTGGTGTCAGCCGCGTGCGGGCCACCCAGTCCTGCACCACGTCGGGGCAGGCCTCGTCGGACGCATGGCCCCGCAGGCGCGCCACGACTTCGATGGCCGCCAGCGCTTCGGTCGCGGGCGACGCGTCCAGCGCGCCGGCCGGCTCGTCGAGCACGGCGGCCAGCGCCGCCTCGATCAGCGACAGATCGTCAACGTCCTCCAGGCCGAAGGCCCAGTCCAGGGCGCTGTCATTGCCGAAGGCTTCGTGGCTCCAGGCTCCCATGGCGGCGTGCCGGCGTTGGCCGGTGGGTGGTGGTGATGGCGACGCAGTGTAGGAAGCGCGCCGCTCAGCCTCGCGGCGTTATTCACATCGTCAGTTCATCCGCCCGCGCTTGCAGTTCATCCAGCGCGGCCCGCGATTGATCGCAGGCGGTGGAAGCGACCCAGGCTCATTGCCGAAACTGACTCCATCGAACAAGCAATCACGCGGTTCGAAACCCACCGAACGGAGTCCCTCATGAGCCTGCAAACCACACTCTTCGCCGCCGCCGCCCTGGCTTTCTCAGTCGCCGCCCAGGCCGCCCCTCAGCCCACCGTCAAGCTGGAACGCGTTGTCGTCACCGGCAAGGCCGTCCGCG
>CAUJSJ030000169.1:0-80981 GCA_963422775.4 uncultured Roseateles sp. | reverse complement strand
GCCTGAGCTTGGTGGCCTCGACGGCGCTCGCCGCAGGTGTCGCCAACGGCGACTTCGGCAGCGGCCTGACGGGCTGGAGCAAAGCCGGCAACGTGGCCGTGGACACCAGCAGCCAATTCGGCGCGCCGCCCGCCGGCCTCGCCGCCCAGGCCGTGCTCGGCACGGCCGACACGTCCGGCTTCTTGTTCGGCGGCAGCGCCGTGGCGGCGGCCACACTGGAATCCTTCGTCGGGCTCGCAGCGGGCTCGCTCAGCGGCATGGGTGCCACCGTGGGCTCCGGGCTGAGCGCGGACTTCACGGCCGCGGCCGGCGACCGGCTGGTGTTCCAGTGGAAGTTCATGAGCAACGACCCGCAGGGCAGCCCGGCCGACGACACGGCCTATGTGGTGCTGGACAAGACGACCCTCATCAAGCTGACCAGCGTCAACAGCGCGACCTTCCTGGGCAGTTCGGCCTCGCCGCTGTTCGACGAGACGGCCTACCTGACCTTCACCAGCGCGCCGCTGAGCGCCGGTGCGCACAGCGTCAGCCTGGGCGTGTTCGACGGCCTGGACACGCTCGGCGCCTCGGCGCTGGCAGTCACCGACGTGCACCTGGCGCCGGTGCCGGAGCCCACATCGGCCCTGCTGCTCCTGCTGGGCGGCTCGGCGCTGATGGGGCTGGTCAAGCGCCGTTCGAGCTGAGCGCCGCCCGGGCATTGGCGCCTCCGGGCGGCGGAGGTGGCGGGAGTCTGGCGGTCGACGAGGGACCGCTAGACTCGCCGCGCCGACCTGCCCTTGCTCCGGAGACCGCCCATGCCCGCCGACCCCATCCTGCTGGCCCGCCACGCCGACATCGAGTGCCTGCTGCTGCCCGCGCTGGCCAACCGCCACGGCCTCGTCACCGGTGCCACGGGCACGGGCAAGACCATCAGCCTGCAGAAGCTGGCCGAGAGTTTTTCCAGGCTCGGCGTGCCCGTCTTCATGGCCGACGTGAAGGGCGACCTCACCGGTATCAGCCAGGCCGGCAACCCCAGCGAGAAGCTGCTGGCCGTGCTCAAGGACCGCGGCCTGGACGCCCCCGAGAAGCTGGCCTGTCCGACCACGCTGTGGGACGTCTTCGGCGAGCAGGGCCACCCGGTGCGGGCGACCGTCTCCGACATGGGCCCGCTGCTGCTGTCGCGGATGCTGGCCCTCAACGAGACCCAGGCCGGCGTGCTGCAGATGGTGTTCAAGATCGCCGACGACAACGGCTTGCTGGTGCTGGACCTCAAGGACCTGCGCGCCATGCTGCAGTACGTGGGCGACAACGCGAGTCAGTTCACCACCCAGTACGGCAACGTCTCGGCGGCCAGCGTGGGCGCCATCCAGCGTGGCCTGCTGCAGATCGAGGCCCAGGGCGGGGACAAGTTCTTCGGCGAGCCCATGCTCAACATCGCCGACTTCATGCAGACCGAAGGCGGCCTGGGCGTCATCAACGTGCTGGCCGCCGACAAACTGATGAACGCGCCGCGGCTCTACGCGACCTTCCTGCTGTGGATGCTTTCGGAGCTGTTCGAGACGCTGCCAGAGGTTGGCGACCTGGAGAAACCCAAGCTGGTGTTCTTCTTCGACGAGGCCCACCTGCTGTTCAAGGACGCGCCTGATGCTCTCGTCGAGCGCATCGAGCTGGTCGTGCGCCTGGTGCGCTCCAAGGGCGTCGGCGTCTACTTCGTGACCCAGAACCCGCTGGACATCCCGGATGCGGTGCTGGGCCAGCTCGGCAACCGCGTGCAGCACGCGCTGCGCGCCTTCACGCCGCGCGATCAGAAGGCCGTCAAGAGCGCCGCCGACACGATGCGCGCCAAGCCGGGGCTGGACATCGCCACGGCCATCACGGAGCTGGCCGTCGGCGAGGCGCTGGTGAGCCTGCTCGACGAGAAGGGTCGCCCCAGCATCACCGAGCGCGTCTTCGTGCTGCCGCCGGGCAGCCAGATCGGCCCCATCACGCCGGCTCAGCGTCAGGCGCTGATGGCCAACTCGCTGGTGGCCGGCGTCTACGAGAAGCAGCTCGACCGCGAATCTGCCTACGAGAAGCTGGCCGGCAAACCGGCGGCGGCGGCACCTTCGGCTGGCGGCATGGCGGCAGAAGCCGGCAGCGTCTTCAAGGGCGGCACGCCAGCGCCTGCGCCCGCCGACGATGGTGGCGGCATGCTGGGTGGCCTCAAGGACGTGCTCTTCGGCACCACCGGCCCGCGCGGCGGCCGCCATCCCGGCCTGGCCGAGGCCGCCGCGAAGTCGGCCGTGCGCAGCATCGGTTCGGCCGTGGGGCGAGAGATCATCCGCGGCGTGCTGGGCAGCATCCTCGGAGGAAGCGGGTCGCGCAGGCGCTGATCCGGATCGACGCGAACGGGCTGTTCGTGCAGACTCCCGGGGTCCAACGAGACAACCCGCCCAGGGAGGGATGGCATGAATGCTCTGAAGCAGTTGCGCATCGGCAGCCGGCTCGGCATCGCTTTCGCGGTCGTGCTGGCGCTGATGCTCGTGGTGGCCGCCGTCAGCGTGCGCGGCATCTACCGCGTCGCGGCAGGGCTGGAGACGGTCTACAAGGACCGCACCATCCCGCTGGCCCAGCTCGGTGAGCTGAACAACCTCTCCACGCGCAACCGCCTCGTCATCGTCGAGATGCTGCGCTCGCCGGCCTTCGACGAGATCAAGCGCCGCAGCGACGAGCTCGCCGCCAACCTCAAGCGCGGCCAGCAGGTGCTGGACGAGTACCTGGCCACCCACCTGACCGAGCAGGAGAAGGACCTCGCCCAGCGCTTCACTGCCGCGCGCAAGGCCTATGTCGACGAAGGCCTGCTGCCGGTCAGCGCAGCGCTGTCCACCGGCGGCATGAGCACGGCGCAGCAGATCTACGAAGAAAAGACGCTGCCGCTGGGCACCAAGGCACGCGAGCTGTCGGACCAGCTCGTCAAGCTGCAGATCGACGAGGCCGCTGCGGAATACCAGCGCGGCCAGGGCACCCGCAGCGCCGCCGTGACGACGACCGTCTTCCTCACCGCCATCGCCCTGCTGCTGGGCGGCGGCCTGGCCTGGCTGATCACCCGCTCCATCACCGAGCCGGTACGGCGCGCCGTCGGCTTTGCCCAGGCGGTGGCGGGGGGCGACCTGACCTCGGCCATTGCCCCCGAGGGCCGTGACGAGATCGCCACGCTGCTGGGCGCGCTGAGCCAGATGAACGAGGGCCTGGTGCACATCGTGCGCCAGGTGCGCAACGGCGCCGACTCCATCCTCACCGGCGCGGGCGAGATCGCCAGCGGCAACGCCGACCTGTCGCAGCGCACTGAAGAGCAGGCCGCCAACCTGGAGCAGACGGCCGCGTCCATGGAGGAGATGAATGCCACGGTGCGACAGAACGCCGAGACGGCGCAAACGGCCACCCAGCTCGCCGAATCGGCCAGCGGCGTGGCGGTGCGGGGCGGCCAGGTCGTGCAGCAGGTCATCGCGACCATGGGCGACATCAGCAGCAGCTCGCGCAAGATCGCCGACATCATCGGCACCATCGACGGCATCTCCTTCCAGACCAACATCCTGGCGCTGAACGCGGCGGTCGAGGCGGCGCGCGCGGGTGAGCAGGGCCGCGGCTTCGCGGTCGTGGCCGGCGAGGTGCGCACCCTGGCGCAGCGCAGCGCCCAGGCGGCCCGCGAGATCAAGGCGCTGATCGGGCAGAGCGTGGACAACGTCGATGCCGGCTCGCGCCTGGTCGGCGAGGCCGGCAGCACGATGACGGAGATCGTCACCCAGGTCAGGCGCGTGGCCGACCTGATCGCCGAGATCGGCTCCGCCACCCACGAGCAAACCACCGGCATCGGCCAGGTCAGCGAGGCCGTGCAGCAGCTGGACCGCGTCACGCAGCAGAACGCCGCCCTCGTCGAGGAGGCCGCAGCGGCCGCCGACAGCCTGCGCAGCCAGGCCCAGCAGATGACCGAGGTGGTGGGCGTGTTCAAGCTCACCACCGGCCGCGACCGCTGAATGCCGCTGGCGCCGCGCCGGCCCTGCCCGTCGCAGCGCGCTGGCACCGAACGACACGCGGCATGATGCTGGCCGCATGTTGACGTCCTCCCACCGCCACTCCTGGCTGACCCACATCGGCGGCACGGCCGCCATCTGCTTCTTCGCCGGCCTGTTGAACTGGGTGATGCGCGGCAGCCCTTTCGGGCTGTCGATGCTGTACTCCTTCATGATCGGCGCGCAGATCTCGGCCTGGATCTCGCTGCTGTCCGCCGGCATGCGCCACCTGCTGCGGCGCTGGCGTGGCGACACGCCGGCGCTGAGCCAGGGCTGGGTGGGCTGGGGCTGGATGCTGCCCTGCGTGGTGCTGGGCTCGGTGGCCGGCTACTCCGGCGGCGTCTGGCTCACCAATGGCTTCACCGGCCTGCACGAGCCGCTGCCCTGGCAGCTGCCCGGTGGCCGCGCGGCGCTGTCGGTGGGCTTCGCGCTGCTGATGTCGCTGCTGGCCACGCTGTTCTTCTTCTCGCTGTTCCGCGTCAATGCGATGCGGCTGGCTCAGGCCCAGGCCCAGCAGCAGGCCGCCGAGGCGCGGCTCACGCTGCTGCAAAGCCAGCTGGAGCCGCACATGCTGTTCAACACGCTGGCCCATCTGCGCGTGCTCATCAAGCTGCGGCCCGACGAGGCCCAGAAGATGCTCGACCGCCTCATCGACTACCTGCGCGCCACGCTGCAGGCCAGCCGCGCGACCGAGCACCCGCTGGCCCAGGAGTTCGAGCGGCTGTCGGACTACCTCGCCCTGATGCAACTGCGCATGGGCGAGCGGCTGCGCGTGAAGCTGGAGCTGCCGGCGGCGCTGGGGAGCGTCGCCATCCCGCCGCTGCTGCTGCAGCCGCTGGTGGAGAACGCCATCAAGCACGGGCTGGAGCCGCATGTGGAGGGTGGCGAGCTGCGCGTCACCGCGGCGCGCCTGGGAAAGAGCCTGCTGCTTGAAGTGGCCGACAACGGCACCGGGCTGAGCCAGGCCACCGGCCTGCCTGGCACCGGCTTCGGCCTTTCGCAGGTGCGCGAGCGGCTGGCCCAGCGCTACGGCGAAGCCGCCCGTTTCGCGCTCCAACCCCAACCCGGCGGCGGCAGCGTCGCACGCATCGAGATGCCCCTATGAGCCTGACCGCCCTCATTGCTGAAGACGAGCCCCTGCTCGCCGAGAGCCTGCGCGCGGAGCTGGCCGCGGCCTGGCCGGATTTGCGTGTTGTTGCGCAGGCGGGCAGCGGCACGGCCGCCGTCGACTTGGCGCTGCAGCACCGCCCGCAGGTCTGTTTCCTCGACATCCGCATGCCCGGCATGACCGGGCTGGAGGCGGCCCAGGCCATCACGGAGGACTGGCCCGAGGACGCGGGCCCCCTGCCCCTGTTCGTCTTCGTCACCGCCTACGACCAGTACGCGCTGCAGGCCTTCGAGACAGCGGCGGCCGATTACCTGCTCAAGCCGGTGACGCCCGAGCGCCTGGCGCAGAGCGTCGCGCGGCTGCAGGCCCGCCTGGCCCAGCCCAGCACGGGCGACGCCACGCTGGCCACGCTGCGCCAGCTGCTGACCCAGGCGGCGCCGGCCCCACGCCTGCGACACCTGCAGGCCGCGGTGGGCGATGCGATCGAGCTGGTGCCGCTGGACCGCATCGTCTACCTGGAAGCCGCCGACAAATACGTGCGCGCCGTGACGGCCGAGCGCGACTACTGGGTGCGCGTGTCGCTGCGCGAGCTGCTGCCGCAACTGGACGCCGAGCGCTTCTGGCAGGTGCACCGCTCCACCGTCGTCCACATCGACGCCGTGGCCCGCGCGCTGCGCCAGGAAAACGGCACCGTGCTGCTGGAGCTGCGCCAGCGGCCCGAGAAGCTGATCGTCAGCCGCGTGCACGCAAATCGTTTCAAGCCGCTGTAGCGCAAGGTAGCAAGTCGGCGATGAAAACCGTATAAACGGTTTCCATCGTTATGAGCCACACCCGCAAACCCACCCCAGCCCCACGCGCCAAGCTCGTGCGCGACGGCTTCACCATGCCCGAGGCCGACTACGCGCTGATTGCCGAGCTCAAGCACCGACTTCACGATGTGAAGCGCGAGGCGAAGAAGAGCGAATTGCTGCGCGCCGGCCTGCAGGCCCTCGCCTTGCTGGACGCGCCCACGCTGGCCGCAGCGCTGGACAGGCTCGACCCGGTCAAGACCGGGCGGCCGCGCAAGTCGACCTGAGGAGAGCACCTTGGCTGACCCGACAACCCTCACCTGGTGGCATCTGCTGTGCGGCATCGCCGGGCTGAACTTGGTCGCCTGGACGGCCTCGACCGCCTGGCTGCACCGCAACCGGCCCGATGGCACGACCTGGCCGCACCAGCGCCTGCAACTGCTGCTGTCGGCCCTGTACGTGCTGGGCTGCGGCTACCGGTCCTTGCTGCCGGTGTTCGACGTGCCGCGCGTCGTCATGGTGGATTCCTGGGCGTCGAGCGTCCTCGTCGGCCGCACGGTGGCCACCATCGCGGAGCTGAGCTTCGCCGCGCAATGGGCGCTGCTGCTGCGCGGCGCCGCGCTGGCCGGCAGGCACCCGCCGAGCCTGTGGCTGTCACAGGCGGTGCTGCCGCTGATCGCGCTGGCCGAGGTGCACTCCTGGTATGCCGTGCTGACGACGCGAAACATCGGCCATGTGGTCGAGGAGACGCTCTGGGGCACCGTCGCCCTGCTCAGCGTGCTGGCCATGCTGGCGCTGTGGCCCCGTGCCACGGTGCGCGCCCGGCGCTGGCTGGGCTTGGCCATCGTGGCCGGCACGCTCTATACGGCCTACATGTTCACGGTGGACGTTCCCATGTACTGGGCCCGCTGGCTGGCCGGCGAGGCCGCCGGCCAGGTCTACCCGACGCTCGCGGCCGGCGTGGCTGATGCAGCCAGCCGCTGGCATGTGTCGCACGACTGGGCCCTGTGGCGCAGCGAGGTCGTCTGGATGACGCTCTACTTCAGCGTTGCCGTGTGGATCAGCATCGCCCTGGCTCACGTTCGGCTGCCGCTGCGCGCGCACCCGCCTACTCCGTAAAATCGGGCCATCTGCCGGGCCATGTGGCCCGGTTTCGTTTTAGAGCCCTCCATGAGCCAGCCCGCCTTTGCCGCAGCACCCGCCACCAACTTCCTGCGCCAGCGCATCGAGAACGACCTGGAGACCGGCGCCTTCGCGGGCCGCCATTTCGCCGGCACGCCGGGCGACGCGGCCCACCACGCTGCCGGCCCGCTGGACGAGGCGCGCATCCGCACCCGCTTCCCGCCCGAGCCCAACGGCTACCTGCACATCGGCCACGCCAAGAGCATCTGCCTGAACTTCGGCCTGGCGCGCGACTTCGGCGGCGCCTGCCATCTGCGCTTCGACGACACCAACCCCGAGAAGGAGGAACTGGAGTACGTCAACGCCATCAAGGAGATGGTGCAGTGGCTGGGCTGGAGCTGGGGCGACAACCTGTTCGAGGCCAGCAGCTACTTCGACTTCATGTACGCCGCCGCCGAGGCGCTGGTCACCGCCGGCCATGCCTACGTGGACGAGCAGAGCGCCGACGACATGCGCGCCAACCGCGGCGACTTCGGCCGGCCCGGCGTCGACAGCCCCTTCCGCAGCCGCACGCCGGAAGAAAACCTGGCGCGACTGCGCGAAATGCGGGATGGCCAGCATACCGACGGCGCCATGGTGCTGCGCGCCAAGATCGACATGGCCTCGCCCAACATCAACCTGCGCGACCCGACGCTGTACCGCATCAAGCACGCGGAACACCACGCGACCGGCAACAAGTGGTGCATCTACCCGATGTACACCTTTGCCCACCCCATCGAGGACGCGCTGGAGCGCATCACCCACAGCATCTGCACGCTGGAGTTCGAGGACCAGCGGCCCTTCTACGACTGGCTGCTGGAGCACCTGGCCGACCTCGGCCTGCTGGCCCGCCCGCTGCCGCAGCAGATCGAATTCGGCCGCCTGAACCTGAACTACGTCGTCACCAGCAAGCGCAAGCTGCGCCAGCTGGTCGAGGAGAACCACGTGAGCGGCTGGGACGACCCGCGCATGCCGACGCTGGTGGGCCTGCGCCGCCGTGGCTTCACGCCGGCCAGCGTGCGCGCCATGGTCGAGGCCACCGGCGCCAGCAAGCAGAACGCCTGGATCGACGACACCGTGCTCGACCAGGCCCTGCGCGCCGACCTGGAGCCGCAGGCGCCGCGCGCATTCGCCGTGCTGCAGCCGCTCAAGCTCAAGCTGACGAACTACGCCGAGGTCTTCGGCAGCGCCGAGCACCGCGAGCCCTGCGAGACGGCCGCCCACCCGCACAAGCCCGAGCTGGGGCAGCGCAAGTTCTCGCTGGGCCCCGAGCTGTGGATCGAGGCCGAGGACTTCGTCGAAGTGCCGCCCAAGGGCTACTTCCGCCTGTTTCCCGGCAACAAGGTGCGCCTGAAAGCCGGCTACATCATCGAGTGCACCGGCGCCGAGAAGGATGCCGACGGCAAGGTCACCGCCGCGCTCGCTACCGTCATCCCCGACACCAAGAGCGGCACGCCGGGCGCTGACGCGGTCAAGGTCAAGGGCACCATCGGCTGGGTCGGTGCGCACGAGGCGGTCGCGGCCGAGGTACGGCTTTATGAGCGCCTGTTCGCCGAACCGCAGCCCGATGCCGGCGGCCGCGATTTCCTCGAGTTCGTCAACCCGAACTCGCTGCGCGTCGTGCAGGCCTTTGTCGAGCCCTCACTGGCAGGCGCCGCGGCCGACCAGCGCTGGCAGTTCGAGCGCCACGGCTACTTCGTCACCGACCGCATCGACCACCGCGCCGACAAGCCGGTGTTCAACAAGATCACCGGGCTGAAGGACGGCTTCGCGAAGTAAGGCTCAGGCAGCCAGCAGGCTGGCCCCGCCGCCAGTGCTGACGAGTTGGTTGCGCCCGCCGCGCTTGGCGGCGTAGCTGCGCGCATCAGCCAGCGCCTGCACGTCCACAGCCTCGCTGCTGTGTGCCACGCCGATGCTGGCCGTGATGCGCAGCTCCAGCTCGCCGACGGGCACGCGCAACGCCTCAATGGCCGCGCGCAGTTCGCCGGCCAGCGCCGCTGCGTCGCTGGCCGGCGTGTGCGGCAGCAGCACACCGAACTCCTCGCCGCCGACGCGGGCGACCGAGTCCAGCTTGCGAAAACTCTTCGCCAACAGCGCGCCCACGGCCTTCAGCACCGCGTCGCCGGCCGCGTGGCCGTGGGTGTCGTTGACCTTCTTGAAGTGATCCAGGTCCAGCGCGATGACGGCATGGCCTTCGCCCCAGCGCTTCTCGCGTTCGCCCTCCAGCGTGTTGGCCTCGTCCCAGGCGCGGCGGTTCAGCAGGCCCGTCAGCGCGTCGGTGAGGGCCAGGCGCTGAAGTTCGGCCTTGGCTTGCTGCAACTCGCGTTGCTTGCGGCGCAGCTCCAGCAGGGCCATGGCTTGCTGGGCGAGCTGCGCAAGCCAGTCGAGCTGGCGGTCGGTCAGGCGGCGCGGAATGGTGTCCAGCACGGCCAGCGTGCCGATGGGCTGGCCGCAGGAGGCGCACAGCGGCACGCCGCTGTACATGACATAGCCCTTGTCGACGGTCAGGGGCATCTCCCGGGTGCGCGGGTCTTCGCGCAGGTCGGCGATGTGCAGGCCCTCGGGGCTGTCGATGACGAGGGAGCAATAGGCCTGCTCGCGGCTCATCTCGCCGCGCGGCAGGCCGACGGCGGCCTTGGTCCAGACGCGGTCGTTGGCGATGAGGTTGATGACGGCCACCGGGCTGCCAGTGAGTTCGCTGGCCAGCCGGGCAATCAGGTCGAACTGCGGCTCGGCCTCGGTGTCGAGCACGTCGTAGTGGGACAGCGCGGCCAGGCGCCGGGCTTCAGGACTGGGTGCAGGGCCGGGTGCGGCGGCTGCGCTGGACGCAAGCCGAGCGGGCGCCGCCTCGCCGCGAAACCAGCGCAGCGCCGCCGACGTGGTGCGTGTCTGTCTTGGCAGTCGGGCAGTGGCGGGCATGGCGTCATTCCTCGCAGGGGTTCACGATGGCGGCATCTTGGGCCGCGGCCGGCCATGGAGAAAGGCCGCCCGGCGCAATTCAGCGGTGCGCCAGCCGCATCAATCGCGGGCGCCGCCGCAGCGCAGCACGATGGGCGTGGCGTATTCACGGCCCACGACCGCGCGGGCAAACAGGTAGTTGGCCCGCGCCCGCTCGCTGAGCGTGTCCATGCGCACGCCGCCCTGCGAGTCGCACGGGAAGGCGAGCGCGCGGCCTACCTGGAACAGGGATTCGAACCGCAGTTCGTAGTCGTCGCACATCAGGGGCATGGGGCGTGAGTTCATGAGGGCACCTCGTCTTGCTTTCAGACTAGGCGCCGCCCGCGGCCGCTGCGCGTGAAAAGGTCGCAGATGCGGCCCAGCCCCCCCGCAGCTGGCTGCCTCGGCGCCAAGATGTCACGGCAGAAGGCCCGTTACACCCGGTCACCGGGGTCCGGCGCGCAGCACGTCGATCTGATAGGGCCGGTCGTTCATCTCGACGATGGCCGGGTTGGGCACATTCAGCGTCATCAGCCGGCGCTGAGGCAGGTTGAGCTGGGCCAGCGAGGGCTGCAGATGCTGGCGCAGGAGGGCCTGCAGCGAGCCGTCGGCAAAAGCCAGGCGCAGGCCCCGGGCGACGCGCTCGATGGCGACGTGGTTGCCGGGGTGGGTGTAGAGGTATTGGGGCAGGTCGTAGGCCAGCAGCAGGCTGTCGTCCAGCGCCAGACCCTTGAGGTTGGCGTGGGCCTGCACCTCCTGGCCCACCTCCAGCACGCTGCGGCAGAACAGGTCGGCCCGGCCCAGGGCAACCATCTGGAACAGCGCCTCGTAGGTCGCGATCTCGGCCACCGTGAAGCCGTTGGCGCGCAGGATGTCGGCGTCCGCCCAGCCGCGGCCCTGCACATGCCGCAGCCGCGCGACGGCGCTGAGCGCGTCGGCCTCGCGGACGACGGCACGGTGCGGCGCGTGCACGAAGCAGACGCGGTAGCGGTTCACGCCCAGGTGGATGGGGAACAGCACCGGCACCAGGCCGGCAGCGCGGCCGGCATCAGGCCCGGTCACGAGCAGGAAATTGGGCGCCGTCTGCTGGGCGGCTTCCAGCAGTGCGCGGCGCTTGTTCATCGGCGCGGAGAGCTGCAGCCGGTAGGGGCCGTCGCTGGCGCGGGTCTTGTCCAGCGCCAGCTGCACGGCGTCACGGATGTAGGCGTTGCGCAGGTCGGTGTCGCTGTCGGGTGCGCGCAGCGTCAGCGTGAGGGTGAGGGTGACTTCCTGCGCGCAGGCCGGCCCGGCCGCCGCAGCCAGCAGCGCGGGCATCGCTCTCAGAAAAAAGCGTCTGTGCAACATCGGCGGGATCTGGACAGAGGGCCAATGTAGCCGCCACGCGCCGGCCGCGGCAGGCCGGCTCATCCCTAAAACTGCCAGTTAGGCCGCCCCCTATTCGGCGAGGTCCGCCAGACGCCTGACCTTGACCTTGCGACCCTTGAGCTTGCCCAGCGACAGCCGCCGCACAGCCTCCCGGGCAATGTCCCGCTCCACCGCGACGTAGCTGTGAAAGTCGGTCACGTTGATCTTGCCGATCTGCGTGCCGGCAAAGCCGGCCTCGCCGGTCAGCGCGCCGAGGATGTCGCCGGGACGGATCTTCTCCTTGCGCCCGCCCAGGATCTGCAGCGTGTCCATGGCCGGCAGCAGCGGGCCGCCGGGGGCGTCGGTCAGATCGGCCAGGGGCTGCCATTTGAACTCTTCGCCCTGCAGCAGCTCGATGCGACCGATGCGACCCATCTCGTCCAGGCTGGCCAGGCTCAGCGCCAGCCCTTCAGCCCCGGCGCGGCCGGTGCGGCCGATGCGGTGCACATGCTGCTCGACGTCGGCGCTGATGTCGACATTGATGACGCAGGCCAGGTTGGCGATATCCAGCCCGCGCGCGGCCACGTCGGTGGCCACCAGCACCGAGGCGCTGCGGTTGGCGAACTGGATCAGCACCTGGTCGCGGTCGCGCTGCTCCAGGTCACCGTGCAGCGCCAGCGCGATGAAGCCCTGGCCAGCCAGCACGGCCTCCAGGTCGCGGCATTGCTGCTTGGTGTTGCAGAAGGCGATGGTCGACTCGGGCCGGAAGGCGCGCAGCAGGCGGGGCACGGCGTCCAGGCGCTGGTCTTCGGTCACCTCGAAGGCGATCTGGCGGATGGTGGACGACGCGGCGCTGCTGGCGCCGGCCATCTTGACCGTCTGCGGCTCGCGCATGAACTTGGCGGCGATCTCGGCCACGCCTTCGGGGAAGGTGGCCGAGAACAGCAGCGTCTGGCGCTTGGCCGGCGCACGCTTGGCAATCGCCTTGATGTCGTCCAGGAAGCCCATGTCCAGCATGCGGTCGGCCTCGTCCAGCACCAGCGTGTTCAGGCCGCTCAGGTCCAGCGTGTCTCGCTCCAGGTGGTCGATGAGGCGGCCCGGCGTGCCCACGGCGATGTGGGCGCCGAAGGACAGGCTCTCGATCTGCGGCTTCATCGGCGAGCCGCCGCACAGCGTCAGCACCTTGATGTTGTCGGCGGCGCGGGCCAGGCGGCGGATCTCCTGCGTGACCTGATCGGCCAGCTCGCGCGTGGGGCACAGCACCAGGGCCTGCACGCGCGACTGGGCGGCGTCCAAGCGGTGCAGCAGCGCCAGCGCAAAGGCGGCGGTCTTGCCGCTGCCGGTCTGCGCCTCGCCGATGACGTCCTTGCCGGCCAGGGCCAGCGGCAGGCTGGCGGCCTGGATGGGGGTCATCTCCAGGTAGCCCAGCTGTTCGAGATTGGCCAGCAGGGCCGCGCTGAGCGGCAGGCTGGAAAAGGCTTTGGAATGGGGCGCGTTCATCGCCCGATTGTCCGTGGCGTTCAGAGAATGGGGTCAAGCACGGCGATCAGGCGGTCGATCTCCTCGGCCGTGTTGTAGTGGGCGATGGACACGCGCACCACGCCGCCCTGCTCGCGCAGGCCCAGGTTGTCGATGAGGCGGCGGGCGTAGAAATCGCCAAAGCGGATGCCGATGCGATGCGGGTCTACCTGCCGCACGATGGCCTCGCTGTGCTGGCCGGCAGCCACGAAGCTGATCGTCGGCACGCGCTGCCCGCCCCGGGTGCTGGCGGGGCCGATCAGCCGCACGCCGGGCTTGCTGGCCAGGAAACCCAGCAGCCGCTCGGCCAGCGCATCCTCGTGCCGCTCGAAGGCATCGAAGGCGGCCTGCATGCGTTCTCGCGCGCTGCCTTCACTCGTCCAGGCGCCCAGGCGCTCGCCCACCTCGACGAGATAGTCGGCAATGCCGGCGCAGCCCCAGCTCAGCTCGTAGTTCACATTGCCGGGCTGGAGCTTGTACGGCAGCGTGGTTGGCGGGATGAAGTCGTGATTCAGGCTCGCCAGCGACAGCAGCAGCTCGCGCCGCCCCCACAGCACCGCGTAGTGCGGGCCGAACACCTTGTAGAAGCTGAACACGTAGAGATCGGCGCCGCTGGCCTGCACGTCCACCAGCCGGTGCGGGGCGTAGGCCACCGCATCCACGCACAGCCGCGCGCCGGCGGCATGCACCAGGGCCGCCACCTCGGCCACCGGGTTCACTGCGCCCAGCACGTTGGAGGCCTGCGTCATCGCCACCCAGCGCGTGCGCTCGTTCAGCAGCGCTTGCAGGTCGTCCAGCTCCAGCCGCATCGTCTCGGGCCGCATGCGCCAGAAGCGGATCACCGCGCCGGCCTCGGCCAGCCGGCCCCAGGCGCCGATGTTGGCCTCGTGGTCGGTGTCGGTCACGATGATCTCGTCGCCCGGCCGGATGCCGGCGCGGATGGACTGCGTCACCTGGAACATCAGCAGCGTCGTGGCGCCGCCCATCACCACCTCCTCGTCATGCGGCGCATGGATCAGCCCGGCCACCGCCCGCCGCGCCGCCAGCACCTTCTCGCCCGCCAACTGCGACACCGCATAGCTCGCACCGAGCTGCACCGGCGCCGTGACGAGGTAGTCGCGGATGCGATCCGCCACGCGCCCCAGGCACTGCGAGCCGCCGGCGTTGTCGAGGTAGACGAAGTCGCCGGCGAGGGCGGGGAACTGGGCGCGGATGAAGGGGAGGTCGAGGGCGGGCATGAGGGAGGCCGGAGTCGGGTGAGGCACGAGAGGGTAGGTCATGGCAGGTGTTCGATGGGCAACTGCAGGCGACTCCGGGGCGGGCAGTCCGTCAATTCGGCTCGACGAATGCATCGCAGCGGGAGCGGACCGTTGCAGCGGCAGTCTGGCCGCTGCCCCTCGGCAACTTTCTACTGATCGCCAACACCTGCGTTGAGGCAATTGCTAACCAAGCACGTCCCAGGCGACCCTGCCAATGACGACGCAAAATGAGTCCATGGCAAAGCGAGAAAAACTCGTTCATCAGACGTTGATTACGGCGGACCCGGATCAATGGTCGGCGCAGAGCAAGCGCTCTGTCTCGTTTCACTTCAAGCGCGAGTATGTCGACGAACCATACGCTTGCCGGCGGTGCGGGGCTTCCTGTGTTTTCACCGCGCTGGATCAGAAGTACACGTTTGAGGTCAAGAAGGCCAGCATCGATCAGCGCCGCAAGTTTTGTGCTGCGTGCTGGACCGAGTCTCACCAGATGCGGGCGGCGATGGTTGAACGCGAAGAGCGGTGGGCTGCAGAGAAAGCCAGCTTGCAGACTGATTCAGAGTTCCTCGCTGAGTGGCTCGATCTGCTGATGCGCTGGAAGGAATTCGCACCCTACCGGGAGGACGTCGCACGGATCAACATGCTGCGTGGCCTGCTCAACCTCGAATGACGGCTTTGGCCGGTATGCGCCACCCGACTGAAGGATGAAGGAAGCCAAGTTCCGCCCGCGGTGAAGCAAGCGATGTCCGCCATCGCCCGATCCCTGACAGCGTGAACTTCTCCGCGAATTCCGCCGCCGCCGCGCGTCGCCTTGCAATTCCTCACACTCTACGAAAAGCCTCTAAATAGCATGCCAACCGGCCCCGCTGCCGGCCTGCACCATGCCCACCGTCAAGCCCCCTTCCCCGCCCTCCAGCACCGCCTCGTCACCCGCCCAGCCGCGTCTGCTGAGCGGCGCTGGCGGCGGCCGCAGCGGCACCACGCGCACCGCCGGCACCCGGGCGGGCGACACCACCACCTTCACGGCCACGCTGCCGCTGAGTCGGCCGCAGCCCCAGGCCCGGCCAGCCCCGGCGCCGCAGGAACCGGGCCTGCCGCGCTGGGCCAAGGGTGTCGTCATCGGCGGCGTGCTGCTGGCCATGGCCATGCCGGCCTCGGTGTTGATGTCGCGCTCCATGCTCGTGCAGGAAGCGCTGGCCGAGCAGAGCAGCTCCAAGGCCGCCATGGTCTGCACGGCCGGCGAGGGCCGCGCCGTGGACAGCTCCAGCCTCGGCGGCTGGCTGTTCGGTGGCTCCTACTTCAGCTGTGGCGACTGGGAGACGCGCGAGACGCGCGTGCAGCGCGAACGCGACCAGGCGCAAGCCAACTACATGGCCCGCGAGAAGGCGCGCCAGGGCCTTCAGTAATCCGCCAGCAGCCGCAGCGCGGCGGCCAGCTCGGCATCCACACCCGCCGCCACGTCGGCCCAGCGCGGCCGCACGACGACGTCCGGCTGCACACCGGCATCCGGCGGCTCGCCGGGCGCGAAGTGGGCCAGCAGCGGGATGTCCACCGCCACGCCCGACGCCGGCAGCGTGATCCAGGCCAGCTGCCCGCCGTTCAGGCCGCGCAGATTGCCGCCGGTGGGCTGGCCCAGCAGCGTGGCCGCGCCGCTGGCCTTGAGGTCGCGGGCGATCAGGTAGCCGGCCGAGCTGTTCTGTGGGCCGACCAGCGCGACGACCTTGCCCTGGAAAGGCCGCGCGGCCGGCATGGTGACCGTTGGCGGGCTGTCCGGCAGGCGCCAATTGCCGGTCTGATTCGGGCCCTCGGTGCGCGTGACCTGGCCGGTACGGTCGAAGAAGCCGAAGTCCCAGGTGTCGAGGTAGCGCGCCAGCACGTAGGGCACGCGTTCGTAGGCGGACTCGCGCCGGCCGCCCGGCTGCGTGTGGGGCGCCGCGATCAGATGGGCGAGCAGCATGCGGCCGATGGCGTCGTCGCCGCCTTCGTTGGCGCGCAGGTCGATGACGAGCCGGCGGATGCCCCGCGTGCGCAGTTCGTCGAAGCTGCGGTCGAGGAAGGCCGCCGCATCGAAGCCGCCGCGCCAGAACGCGAAGGTCGGCAGCGTCAGCACCGCGGTCGCCCCGTCGATGCGCAGGCGCCAGGCCGGGTCGGGCGCGCGCCAGCCGGCGGCCTGCAGCGCCTGCTCGCGCTCGGCGGCCGTCATGGCCGGCACCAGCACCTCATGGCCACCAGACAGCTGCAGCCGCCAGCCCTGCGGCCCGGGCGGGAACAGCATCGAGAACAGGCGCTGCATCGCGCCGCCGTTCTCGTCGTCGTCGAGCTGGGCCAGCCGCTTGCCGTCGCTGCTGCCGTCGGCGCGCAGATAGGGCAGCAGCGCGGCGGCGATGGCGCCCGGCGTGCGGCCATCGATGGCCAGCAGCTCGCTGCCGGCCGGCACGGCCGGACTCGCGCTGGCCATGACGCGAATGCGGCCTTCGACCCAGCGCAGCACCAGCGGCAGGGTCTGCTGCCCCAGCAGAGCCTGCACGGCCGGCGGCTGGTTGGACGGGTTGGTCCACGTATGGCCGCAGCGCACCGCCGCGGCCAGGCGCGTGGCCAGCAGGTAGAGCTGGGCGCGGCTGGCGCCGCCCGCCACTTCGGCCTGGGCAGCCGCAAAGCCGGCCTCGATCTCGGCCGGCGTGGCGTAGCGGTACAGGCCCGGGTGCAGGTCCACGAAGGCGCGTTGCAGGATGCGCAGGTCGCGCTGGGCCTGCTCGGCGCTGAGCTCGGGCGCGGCCCGGGCGGTGGCGAAGGACAGGGTCAGACAGAGGGCGAGGAACAGGGCTTTCATGGCGGCAAGCGTCGCAGCCTGCCGCGCGGCGCGCGAACCAGATTCCGGCAAGTGCCCGCCGCAGCTTGCTTTTTCAGGATCTGGCACGCCGCCAGGCCGAGGGCGTCATGCCGGTCTGCGCCTTGAAGACGCGGTTGAAGCTGGTCTTGGAGGCAAAGCCTGCCTGCAGCGCCAGGTCGAGCAATTCATCGCCCGCGCCGGCCGCCAGCCGCTGCTGCACCCAGGCCACGCGCAGGCCGCCGATGACGTCGGCAAAGCCCTGGCCCAGGCCTTCGTTGAAGGCACGCGACAGGTAGCTGGTGTTGGTGCCCAGGCGCCGGGCCAGGCCGTCCAGGCCCAGCTCGGGGTCGCGGAACCAGGCATCTGCCTCGGTGCGCGCGCGCCAGGCGGCGCCCAGGGCAGCCCAGTCGGGCGGCGCGCGCGGGGCCGGCGGCTCGGCGGGTGGATCGTTTGGCGCCTGGTCCGGCGCCTCATCCGGCTCCAGCGGGTGGCGCTGGCCGGCATGCCGCCAGGCCTCCAGGCCCAGCGCGAAGACGATGAGGGTCAGCGCCAGGTAGAGGCCGAACCGGTCGAAGTAGTTCAGCCGCCACAGCGCGGTGGCCGCCTCGTAGGGCAGGCTGATGGCCAGCAGCACGGCGAGCGCGGCCAGCGTGCCCGCCAGGCTGCTGTAGCGGTGCTCGTCGGCATTGCTGACATGCTGGGCCAGCCAGGCCTGGAAGTCGCGGTGCCGGCGCCAGGCCAGCGCGAGGTAGACGCTCAGCGAGACGAGGCCGGCCCAGGTCAGCGCCGGGTCGACGAAGCGGGCATGGACGGCGTCGTTCCAGTGCTCCTTCCAGGCCAGCGGTTGCGTGAAGCAGGCCGCGAAGTAAAGGGCGACAACGGCGGCCGGCAGCAGGTGCCAGGCCCAGCGCGGCGGCGGCCGCTCGCGGGTGCGCTGCTGCACGTGCAGCCACAGCAGCGGGCCGAAGGCCAGGCCATGGTCCAGCGGCGCGAAGCTCAGCCAGGGGTAGGCGTCGTAAAAGCCCGCGTAGCCGATGGCATAGGGCGTGAGCTTGAGCGCCATGACGACAAGCAACGCCGCCACCCAGCGGTTGGCGCGGCGCAGGCGCGGGTCGGCCACCAGCGCCGCGGCCACGGCCAGCGCGAACAGCGCGCCCAGGCCCAGCGTGGTGCTCCAGGGGCCGAAGCGGATCACCCTGATTCAGCCCCCAGCCCGCTTGACCGTCCAGCCTTCGGGCCGCGTCTTCAGCCAGGCCAGGATCTTGTCGAGGTGGTCGCCCTGGATCTCGACCACGCCGTCCTTGACGGTGCCGCCGCTGCCGCACAAGGCCTTGAGCTGCTTGGCCAGCGCGGTGAGCGCCGCGTCGTCCAGCGGCAGGCCCTTGATGACGGTGACGCCCTTGCCCTTGCGGCCGGCCGTCTCACGGCTGACGCGCACGACGCCGTCGCCGGTGGGGCGGACCTTGGCCTTGCAGACGCATTGCGCGATGGGCTGGCCGCAGCCCGCGCAGACGCGGCCGACGTCGGTCGAATAGACGAGGCTCATGGCTTCAGGTGCCGCTCGAAGAAGGCATCCATCGTGCGGTACAGATGCAGCCGCGCCGCGCGGCCGGCGATGCCGTGGGCCTTGCCGGGGTAGATCTGCAGGTCAAAGGTCTTGCCGGCGGTCTGCAAGGCCTCGACGAGGCGCAGCGTGTGCTCGAACAGCACGTTGTCGTCGGCGGTGCCGTGCACGAGCAGCAGCGGCTTGCTCAGCAGGCTGGCGCGAGAGGGCAGATTGGCGCTGGCATACGTCGCGGCCTTGCCGCCGTCCGGCAGGCCGAGGTAGCGCTCGGTGTAGGCCGTGTCGTAGAGCGTCCAGTCCGTCACCGGCGCGACGGCCACGGCGGCGGCGAACGGCGTGTCGGCGTCCAGCATCGCCCGCGCACCCAGGAAGCCGCCGTAGCTCCAGCCGAAGAAGCCGATGCGCGCCGCGTCCACGCTGTTCACGCGGCCGGGCAGCTGGCGCACGGCGGCGAACAGGTCGGCCACCTCGACCTGGCCAAAGCTGCGGAAATGGGCGCGCCTGAACTCGCGGTCACGGTGCTCCATGCCGCGCGTGTCCAGCATCAGCACGCCGTAGCCGCGCTGCTGCCAGTAGGCGATCAACGGCATGTCGCGCCCCCAGCCCCAGCCGACCGTGGCGGCGCCGGGGCCGCCGTAGGCCAGCACGATGACGGGATGCTTGCCTTCGCGGCCACCGTGGGCCGCGAAGAAGAAGGCGTTCAGCGGCGTGCGGCCGTCGGCGGCGGTCAGGTCCAGCGCCAGCGGCGTGTTGCTGAAGGCCTTGAGCGCCGGGTCGGGCGCATCGCCCGCCAGCGCGATGGCGCTGGCCTGGCCCAGCGTGCGCAGCTCCAGCCGCGGCGGCTGCCCCCAGGCGGACTGGGTGACGAGCAGGCGGGCGCAGGCGCTGTCGGCCTTGGCGTCACGCCACTGGCGCTGGGCGGTGCCGGGCAGGGCCAGGGCCTGGCCACCGGCCAGCGGCACGAGGTAGAGGTCCTGCGCCTTGCCACGGTCGCCCGCGGCGGCGAAGACGACGCCCTGGTCACCCACGCAGACGGCACGCGCGACGGGCTCGGCGGCCTGCGTCAGCGGCTTGCGCGTGCCGGTGGCACGGTCGATCAGCAGCAACTGGCGCCGGCCCGTGGCCTCGCTGGACCAGAGCAGGCCACGCGGCGTCTCGATGAGGTCGTCGTGCACGCCGACCCAGGCGGCGTCGGTCTCGGCGGTGATGTCGTGTGCTGCAACGCCCGCCTTGAATTCGGTCAGCGTCAGCCGCGTCTGCTCGCGGTTGAACCATTGCAGCCAGGGTGTGCCGTCGGCGAACCAGCCGGCGCGGGAAATGTATTCGGCGTTGGCGGGCAGCGGCAGCGCGCGCGCCTGTGCAGTCGCAACGCTGATGACAAAGGCGGAGACCGTGGCATTCGCTTCACCCGCAGCCGGATAGCGTTGTTCCGTCATCTCGGTGCGGTCCGCAAAAATCTGCGCCCGCGTCTTCAAGCCGACGCGTGATTCGTCGACTCGCAGGGCCAGCAACTGGCGGCCATCCGGGCTCCACCAGTAGCCGCGATGCCGGCCCAGTTCCTCCCCGGCGATGAACTCGGCCAGGCCCCAGGTGGCGTTGGGATTCATGCGCGCACCGAACAGCGGGCGCGGCTGGGCGCCGGCCTGCAACAGCAGCACCATCAGCTCACCGCCCTGCACATAGGCCAGGGTCTTGCCGTCGGGGGCGCAGCGTGGGTCCTGCTTGGGGGCATCGGGGGTGTTCGTCAGCCGCTGGGCCTGCGGACCGCTGGCACTCAGCCTGACCAGGTAAAGGTCGCCCGACAGCGGGAAGAGCAGTGCGCTGTCGTCGCCACCGCACCACTGGTAACCGGTGATGCCGCGCTGGTTGATGCGCTGACGCTCCAGCGCCATCTTCTCGGCCTCGCTGAGCTGCTGGGCGGCGCCGCCGAGCAGGTCTGCCGCGGCGACGAGCTTGCGCGGCTCGCCGCCGTTGCTCGGCTGGGCCCACAGCTCCAGCACTTCGCTGTCGGCCTGCGAGGGCCGCAGGAAGCTGACCCACTGCCCGCCGGGCGAGATCTCGGCCTGGCGAGGCAGGCGGCCGGCGAGCGGCGGGTCGGCGGTGAGGCGTTCGAGCGTCAGCGGAACGGGGGGCTGGGCCGGGGCTGCGCTTGTGACGCAGACGGCAGCCAGCAGGGTCATGAGGATCTTCATCACGACATGCTAGCCGCGCTTGAAGCTCAGGCCGTCGCCAGCTCGAAGCCTTCGTCCAGCCATCCGGTGACGCCGCCGGCCATGATCTTCACGGGCCGGCCCAGCCGCGCCAGTCGCAGTGCGCCCCGGGCCGCGCCGTTGCAGTGCGGCCCGGCGCAGTAGGTCACGAACAGGGTGTCGGCCGGCCAGGTGGCCAGCTTGCTCTCGACGAGCTTGCCGTGCGGAAAATGGATGGCGCCGGGCACGTGGCCGCGCGCGAACAGCTCGGCCGAGCGCACGTCGAGCAGCACGAAGTCGACCTCGCCGCGGCTGAAGGCGTCATGCACATCCCAGCAGTCGGCCTCGAAGGTGAACTCGGCGGCGAAATGCGCCTCGGCCAGAGGGGCGGGGGCGGCGGGGATGGCGGCAACTTGAGAGGGCATGGTGGGCTCCGTTGAAAGACGCCGCCATGGTCACAGCCGCCGGCTCGCCCCACAATTGGCGCCCATGACGACTATCGACAAGATCACGCCAAACACCACCGGGCCCCTCGCTGGCCCGCTCGTCGTGGTGCCGGTCTACGACGGCCTGTGCACCTTCGAGTTCGCCATCGCCGCCGAGATCTTCGGCCTGGCGCGGCCGGAGATGGGGCCGGGCTGGTACCGCTTCGCCAGCGCCGCCATCGAGCCGGGCCCGCTGCGCGCGCACGGCGGGCTGCGCGTGACGACCGACGGTGGCCTCGAACTGCTGGACCGCGCCGACCTCATCGTCATGGCCGGCTGGAAAGGCGCCGACGTGCCGGTGCCCGGGGCCTTCGCGCAGCGGCTGCGCCAGGCCTGGCAGCGCGGCGCGCGGCTGGCGTCGATCTGCTCGGGCGCCTTCGTGCTGGCGGCCACCGGGTTGCTGGACGGCCGCCGCGCCGCCACGCACTGGCGGTATGCCGCGAAGCTGCGCGAGCGCCACCCGGCCGTCGATGTGGATGCCGACGTGCTGTACGTCGAGGAAGACCGCGTGCTGACCTCGGCCGGCAGCGCCGCCGGCATCGACTTGATGCTGCACATCGTGCGCGGCGACTTCGGCGTGGAGGCGGCCAACAGCGTGGCGCGCCGCCTCGTCATGCCGGCCCACCGCAGCGGCGGCCAGGCCCAGTTCATCGAGCGGCCGGTGCCGGCCGACCGCGGCCACCGCCTGGCCGGCGTGCTGGAGCAGGTGCGCGCCAACCTGCGCGCGCCGTGGCCCGTGGAGCGCATGGCCGAGGCCGCAGCGATGAGCCCGCGCACCTTCCTGCGCCGCTTCACCGAGGCCACCGGCCAGCCGCCGGGCGACTGGCTCGTCGCCGAGCGCGTGGCCGAGGCGCAGCGCCTGCTGGAGGCCAGCGCGCTGAGCGTGGAGCGCATCGCCGCGGAGGCGGGGTTCGGCAGCGTGCAGGCGCTGCGCCACCATTTCCAGGCGCGCCTCGGGCTGGCGCCGCGAGCCTACCGGGCGTCGTTCGGCGGCGCCGGGCGATAGACGAGTTCCGAGCAAGCTCATGCGGCAACTGCGCTTGTCGAATTCCTATCATTGACCTCCCGCCCCCACTCCCATGGAGCCACCATGTCCCTGCGCATCAACGACATCGCCCCCGACTTCACCGCCCAGACCACCCAGGGCGAGATCAAGTTCCACGACTGGATCGGCGACCAGTGGGCCATCCTGTTCTCGCACCCCAAGGACTTCACTCCGGTGTGCACGACGGAGCTTGGCTACCTGGCCAAGATCGAGCCCGAGTTCACGAAGCGCAACGCCAAGCTGATCGGCCTGTCGGTCGACCCGGTGGACAACCACCACCGCTGGGCGGCCGACATCGAGGAGACCCAGGGCCACCTGCCCAAGTACCCGCTGATCGGCGACAGCGACCTGAACGTCGCCAAGCTCTACAACATGCTGCCGGCCGACATCGAAGGCACGTCCGAAGGCCGCACCGCGGCCAACAATGCCACCGTGCGATCGGTGTTCATCGTCGGGCCGGACAAGCGCATCAAGCTGATCCTGACCTACCCCATGACGACGGGCCGCAACTTCGACGAGATCGTGCGCGTGCTGGACTCCCTGCAGCTCACCGCCAAGCACAAGGTCGCCACGCCGGCGAACTGGAAGCAGGGCGAGGACGTCATCATTGCCGGCTCGGTCAGCGATGAAGACGCCAAGACGCTGTTCCCGGCCGGCTGGAAGGCGCCCAAGCCCTATCTGCGCATCACCAAGCAGCCGGGCTGAGACTGGAATCGCGGCCGCTGCACGGCGGCCGCAGGCCGCTCGGGGAGCGGCGATCCGTCTCCTAAACTGCGCGCCATGTTGGACGCGCGGGACTACCTCCAGACCACATCGTTGGGACAGTTGCTCGCACCTGAAGACCTCAGGGATGTGCAGGCATTTGCCGTTGAACGCTGCTTCGCGCGCGGCGCCCATCTGGCGGTCGTGGGCGCCCAGGCCTCACATTGGGTCGGCGTCATCGAAGGCCTCGTCTCGCTGTCGGTCACCCACGCCGATGGCGACCAGACCATGCTGGACGCCGTTGGCGATGGCGGCTGGTTCGGCGAGGGCACCCTGCTGAAGGCGCAGCCCTGGCAGTTTGATGCCGTGGCACTGCGCAGAACGCGCGCCGTGCTGATCCCGGCGGCGCAGTTCCGCCACCTTCGGGCCAACAGCCTGGGCTTCAACCACTTCGTGCAGGATCTGCTGAACGCGCGCCTGGGCATGCTGATCGGCTCGGCGATCTGCACGCGTCACGCCTCGCTGGAGTCGCGCATCGCGCGGGCCATCGTCGACCTGATGAGCAGGTCGCCCTCAAGCAAGGCCCTGCTTCGCGTCTCGCAAGCGGACATCGCGCTGCTCGCGGGCACATCGAGGCAGCGCGCCAACGTCGCGCTGAAGCAACTCGGCGCGCTCGGCCTCGTGGACGTGCTGCGGGGTGGCCTGCGCGTACATGACCTCGAACGCCTGACGGCCGTGAGCAACACGCAACAGGGTCCGCTGTAGGCACCGGCCTGCTTGCCGAGGTGGCGTCTGCCGACGCCACGGCCTGCCGTCGCGGGGCAGCATCGGGCGTTGCCCAGTGATGTCCGAAAGACGCAGCATGGCCCATCTCCTGCCCGCCTCCGAACTCGCCGCCAAGGCGAAGACCCCATTCCCCGGCGCATCCGCCGAGTACGAGCAGGCCCGCAAGGCCCTGCTGGCCGAAGAAATCGAGTTCCGCCGCCACATGACGCGCCTGGCCGAGCAGCGCCGCGCGCTGCCGCCCGGCCCCGTCATCACCAAGGACTACCGCTTCAAGGACGAACAGGCGTTCGACGTCGGCCTGCTCGACCTGTTCGGTGACAAGGACACGTTGGTGACCTACTTCTGGATGTACGGCCCGCAGCGCGAGCGGCCCTGCCCGATGTGCACCAACTGGCTGGGCGCCGTGCACGGCAACGCAGCCGACATCAAGCAGCGCGTGGCGCTGAAGGTCCTGGGCCGCTCACCGGTTGAGCGCCAGTACGCCTTCGCGTGGGAGCGCGGCTGGAGCGAACTCAACTTCATCCAGACCGTCGGCAACGACTACGCCCAGGACCTGGGCCTGCTGCACCCTGATGGCAGCGAGAACCCGGCCCTCATCGTCTTCAAGCGCGACGGCAGCAAGGTCAGGCTGTTCTGGGCCAGCGAGATGACCCAGGCCATGGCCGACCCCGGCCAGGACCCGCGCGACGCACCCGACATCGCGTCGCTGTGGTCCATCCTGGACCTGACGCCTGAGGGGCGGGGCGCACACTGGTACCCCAAGCTGCAGTAATGAGCCGTCAGGCCTCCGCCGTCGTCGGGTCGATGATGCGGCGCACCTGGCTGACCTGATCGGCCGGGAAGCCGCCCAGCCGTGCGTGCTCGCGCACCTTGGCCTCGTCGGGCGCGTTGTAGACGCAGTAGATCTTGTCATCGGTCACGTAGCTGTGCACCCACTGGATGCTGGGGCCCAGGTCGCGCAGCACGCCACAGGACGTGGCGGAAATGCCCTGCAGCTGCTCGGGCGTGAGCTGGCCGGCGCCGGGAATGTTTCTTTCGATGACGAACTTGGGCATGAGGAACTCCTGGGGGTGAACGGCCTGCCGGAACTCGACCGGCCTGGCGCCATGCTCTGGCACGGGGGCGGGCGACGTCCTTTAGCCGGCTTGAAATCTGGCTAAATTCGCGCTCAGCCATGACCACACAGAACTACCGCTTCGGCGACTACAAGCTGCTGCCCTCCGAACGCCTGCTGTTCCGCCGCGGCAGCGAGGTGGCGCTGACGGCGCGAGCCTTTGAGCTGCTGGTGGCCTTTGTCGAACGCGCCGGGCAACTGGTCGCCAAGGATGACCTGCTCAGGCGCGTCTGGGCCGGCCTCGTCGTCGAGGAGAACAACCTCGCCGTGCAGGTCGGCGTGCTGCGCAGGCTGCTGGGTGCCGAGGCCATCACGACCATCCCGAGCTTTGGCTACCGCTTCGCGCTGCCGGTGCTCGACGTGGCTGAGGCTCCCGAGGCCAGCCGTGGCAGGCTGCCGCTGCGCCTGCCGGCGCTGATCGGCCGCGACGCCGAGGGGGCCGAGTTGCTCGCCCTGCTGCGCAACCACGCCGCCGTCACGCTCTGCGGCGGCCCCGGCGTGGGCAAGACACGGCTGGCCCAGGAGCTGGCGCTGCGCTCGGCGCCCGACATGGCGGACGGCGCCTGGTGGGTGGACCTGACGCTGCTGCGCGACGACGAGCCGGTGGCCGCCGCGGTCGCCCGCGCGCTCGGCCTGCCAGGCCAGACCGCGCTCGCCACGCTCGCGGCACGGCTGGCCACGCTGCAGCTGCTGATCGTGCTGGACAACGCCGAGCACCGCGCGGCGGACGTCGCCGAGGTCGTCACGGCGCTGGTGCGAGACACCAGCCGCGTGAGCCTGCTCATCACCAGCCAGCTGCCGCTGCAGGCGCAGGGCGAGCATGTCTGGCGCTTGCCGCCGATGTCATTGGCCGACGCGATGCGGCTGCTGGCCTTGCGCTCCGGCGGCACGCAGGTCGGCGAGGCCCGCGCCGCCGAGATCTGCCAGGCGCTGGACTGCAACCCGCTGGCCATCGAGCTGGCCGCGTCGCGCCTGGATGCGCTCGGGCCGGACGGCCTGGCGGCCCGGCTGCACGAGCGCCTGACGCTGCTGGCGCCCAGCGACGCGCGCAGCCCCTCGCGCCGCAACGCGCTCGGCGAGGCGCTGAGCTGGTCGCACGAGCTGCTGTCCGAGCGCGAACGCCGGGTGCTGCGCCGCCTGGCCGTCTTCCCCGGCAGCTTCTCGCTGGAAGGCGCAGCCCTCGTGCTGGCTGATGAGCAGTTGCCGGCCGCCGCCGCGGTGGCCGCGGTGCTCAGCCTTGTCGAGCGTTCGCTGGTGGCCGTGGACCGCGGCACGCAGCAGCGGCGCTTCAGGCTGCTGGAAACGATGCGCCTGTTCGCGCTGGACAAGCTGGCCGCCGCCGGCGAGACGGCGCTGGCCCAGGCCCGCCACTGCGCCGGGCTGCGCTGGCTGCTGGACGACGCCTATGAAGAATCTTGGCGCCTGCCCCACGCCGCCTGGAAAGCGCGCTATGAAGCCGAGCTGCCCGGGCTGTGGGCGGCGCTGGCCTGGGCGACCGAACACGAACTGGCGAGCGCCGTAGCCTTGTTCGGCGCCGCCGCGCCACTGTGGATGCCCCGCGCCACACAGGCCAGGCCGCACGCGCTGGCCCTGGCGGCGCGGCTGGCAGGCGACGCCGCGATGCCAAGGCCCGAACTGGCGCGCTTCTGGTCAGCCTGCGCACGCTGCCACAGCGTCGTCCACCCAGGGATGGCGCGCGACGCCGCCGAGCGTGCCGCGCGCCTGTACCGCGAACTGGGCGACGAACGCGGCGAGTACCTGGCGCTGGTGGAGCACGCCTTCAACTGGCGAGTGGACGGTCCCGAGGCGCGCGCCACGCTGGCCGCCGCACGCATGCTGGAGAACCCCGGCTGGCCGGCGGCCGTGCTGGAGCGCGGCCTGACGACCGAGGCCGTGCTCCATCTCACCTCGGGCCGGCACGACGAGGCCCGGCGCTGCTACCAGGCGGCGCTGGCGCTGTGCGAGCGCGGCGGCTTCGATGCCGGCGTGATGCGCGCGCGGCTGAACCTGGCCGACCAGGCCCGCGCCGCCGGCGAGCTGGACCTGGCCGTGCAGCTGGGCGAGGCGCTGCTGGCCGAACCGGGCGATGCCGGCGACCTGGCCTGCCTGGCTTCCATCACGGGCAACCTGATCGGCGCACTCGTGGCGCAGGGCCGCTTCGAGCGCGCCCGCGAGGTGGCGCTGGCCGCCCCGGGCCGCCTGGGGCGGCTGGCGATGGACGACCAGCTTTGGGTGTCGCTGGACGCGCTGGCTCTGCTGCATCTGCACGCAGGGCGCACCGAGCTGGCGGCGCAACTGGCCGGCGCGGCCGACCGCGAGTTCGAGGCACACGGCCAGATGCAGCGCCAGCCCAACGAAGCGGCCGACCGCGCAACGCTCGCAGCCGGGCTGGCTGCGCGATTGAGCGCGGCGGGCGTGGAGCGACTGGCCCAGGAGGGGCGGCGCATGAGCCTGCCCGATGCGATGCGAGCGGCCTTCGCGCTGTGACTCAGGCCGGCACGAACAAGCGGGCGGCGAGCTCGTCCGCCGCATTGACGGTGCGCAATTCGGCGTAGGCAGCCTCGGCCTCGGGGTAGGCACGCTTCAGGTAGTGCAGCCACTGCTTGAGCCGGCCGCCCTGGTGCTTGGCCGCGACGTGGGCGCGCACCTGGTTGAAGAAGACCTGCATCAGCGGCAGAAGCTCGCGCCAGGGCACCTGCGTGTCGCTTTGGCCGGCCACGCGCAGCGCCAGGCCCGGGTCGGCCACCATGCCGCGGCCCAGCATCAGGTGCTCGCAGCCGCTGCGCTCGCGGGCCAGCTCGGCATGCTCCACGGTCCAGATCTCGCCGTTGGCAATGATGGTGATGGGCACCGCCTCGCGCACGGCCGCGATGCGCTCCCAGTAGGCCGGCGGCTTGTAGCCATCGGCCTTGGTGCGGGCGTGCACGACGATCTCCTGCGCGCCCGCGGCGTGGATGGCGCGGGCCACGTCGAGCGTACGGCTGTCGTCCATGAAGCCCAAGCGCATCTTGGCGGACACCATCACGTCGGCCGGCACCGCGCGGCGCACGGCCGAGACGATCTCGTGGATCAGCTCGGGCTCGTCCAGCAGTACGGCGCCGCCGCGGTGGCGGTTCACGCACTTGGCCGGGCAGCCGAAGTTCAGGTCGATGCCCTCGGGCTTCAGCTCGGCCAGCCGCGCGGCATTCTCGGCCAGGCAGGTCACGTCGGAGCCCAGCAACTGCGGATGCACCGGCACGCCCGCTGCCGTGCGGCCGCCGTTCCTCAGCTCCGGCACGATGCGCGTGAACACGCGGCTGGGCAGCAGCTGGTCGGTGACGCGGATGAACTCGGATACACAGCGGTCCACGCCGCCAACGCGCGTCAGCACGTCGCGCAGGATGTGGTCGAGCAGGCCTTCCATCGGGGCCAAGAGGATCATGGCGCTCCCCGCCCGCCGAGGGGGCGCGGGCCGGCTTGGGGCGGCCCCGCGCTGGGCCCGCACGTCGCCTCGTCTTGCTGCATCAGGTACAGCCGCAGGTCGAACTCCAGCTGGAAGTAGTCCGGCTCCATGTGCTCGCACAACTTGTAGAAGGGCTTGTTGTGCTCCAGCTCGCGCAGGTGAGCCAGCTCGTGCACGACGATCATGCGCAGCAGCGCGGCGGGTGCCGCCTTGAAGAGCGTGGCCACGCGGATCTCGCGGCGCATCTTCAGCTTGGCGCCCTGCACCTGGGTGCGGCGGGTGTGGGTGCCCAGGGCCTGCTGCAGCACGCGCAGCTTGGCGTCGTAGCCGACGAAATTCAGCGGCTCGGCGTTGCGCAGGTGGCGGGCCTTCAGCGCCTGCACGTAGTCGAACAGCGCGCCGTCGCTGCGCACCTCGTGGCGCTCGGGCAGGCGGCGGGCGAGATGGTCGGCCAGCCGGCCGTCCAGGCGCAGTTGTTCGGCCTGCGCGATCAGTTCGGGCGGGTAGCCGGCGAGGTAGCGGGCGGCCACAACGGGAGATGCAGTGGGGCTGGCAAGATGGGGCGATGTCATCGGGAACGTTCAGGATCAGGCTGGAGCCGCAAGGCGCCATTTTCGACTGCGCGGCTGACCAGCCCCTGCTGCTGGCCGGACTGGCCGCCGGCGTCACCCTGCCCTGGTCCTGCCGCAACGGAACATGCCGCAGCTGCATCAGCCGCGTCGTCACGGGCCGCGTCGAGCATCGAATCCCCTGGCCGGGCCTGTCGGCCGAGGAAAAGGCCGAGGGGCTGATCCTGCCCTGCGTGGCGGAGCCACGCAGCGATGTGACGCTGCAACGGGCCTGAGCTAGGGCTTCCTGGCCATGACGAGCTTGTTGCCGCCCTGGGTCAGCGTCACGGAGGCGGCCCCTGGCCGTCCTCGGCGCTGAAGTCGAGCTGGGCATCGACCTCGGTCAGGTAGAGCTTGCGCGGCTCGCTGGCGTACAGCGCGAACGCAGGCTGGCCCGGCGCCTGGCCGCGCAGCTGGCCCTGGCCATCGACAAAGACGTTGATCGAGAACTGCGGCGCGCTGTAGGCGCCGACGAGGGCCTGCACCTGGGCCGGGCTCAGCGTGATGGCGGCGCGCTCGGCGGGCAGCTCGGCACTGCGCGTCCAGCGCTCGGCGTCGTTCTCGCCGTTGTTGAAGACGCGCACCCTGACCGCCTTGCCATCGGCGCCGCGCTCGATCTGCAACTCGGTCAGCGAATCGGCGATGGCGAAGCGGTCACCGCCCAGCGGGATCAGCGCCGTGGTGCCACCGCCGCTGCGCTGGCTTTGCAGCACGCCCTCCTTCACGCGCAGCGTGCGCGTCTGCTTGTCCCGCCCGTCCTCGCGCGAGTAGACGCCTTCGACGGACTTGAGCTGTTCGGCAGGCACGGCCACAGGCCTGGGCTCCTTGAACGGCTCGCCGATGGCAAAGGCGGCCAGCTTGCGCGCCACCAGGTCCATCGCGAAGCCAGGGCCATCGCTGTTGCGCAGGATGACGACCGTGGTCTGGCTCGCCGGCAGGTAGTTCAGCGTCGACACGAAGCCGTGGATGCCCCCGCCGTGCGACAGCATGGGTTGGCCACGCAGCATGCCGGTGCCGATGCCGAAGCCGTAGTTGTGCGGCTTGGCCGGGCCTTCGGGCGTCGTCATGCGCTCATAGCTGGCCTTGCTGAGGAGCTTGCCGCCGTGCAGCGCCTGGTTCCAGCGCCACAGGCCCTCGGCGTTGGCGATCAGCGCACCGGCCGCGTGGGGCTGGGTCATGCTGAGCAGGCCCGCGGGCGCGACGTCGCCCTGGCCGTTCAGCGTGTAGCCCTGGGCCATGCCCTTGAAGAGCTTGTCGCCCGCCTGGAAGTGAACGCTCGTGATCTGCACGGGCTTGAGCAGCGCGTCGTCGATCTGCTGGTGCCAGCTCTTGCCCGAGATGGCCTCGACGACGGCGCCCAGCAGCACGTAGCCGGAGTTGTTGTAGGCCCACTTCTCGCCCGGCGGGAAGTCGGCGGGCTGGTCCTTGAACTCCTTGATCAGTTCGGCCGTGCTCAGGTCACGCCGCACCGGGTTGCCCATGTAGCCGGGGATGCCGGTGTAGCTCTTGACGCCCGAAGTGTGGTTGAGCAGTTGCAGCAGCGTGATCCGGCCACCGTCGGGATAGTCGGGCAGGAATTTGGACAGCGGGTCGTCCAGCCTGGCCTTGCCCTCGTCGATCTGCCTGAGCAAGGCCGCGGCGGCGAACTGCTTGGTGACGGAACCGATGCGCAACAGGTTGTCTGGCTGCATGGGTACACCCAGCTCAACGCTCGCCAGGCCGCGCGCGCCCTTGTAGAGCAGCTGCTCGCCACGCGCGACCAGCACCGTGACGCCGGGGCCGTCGCGGTTCAGCTTCTGCCCGTCGAGCAGCTTGTCGGCATACGCGGCCATGGCTGCAGGCGTGGCGGGCTGACCGGCGTGTGCCGCTCCGAGCAGCAGTGACAACAGGACAACGACGGGGATCTGTGGATTGCGCATGCGCTCTTCTTTCGACCGGCAGGGAGTTGGAGCATTGCAGCATCGCGGCAAGTTTGCGCTGAGGCAAATGCGGCTGCGACAGGCTGCACGAACGAGGGCATGAGCCGCACGTCGCCGGGATAATCCCGGCCATGCACCGCACCATCTTCACGACCCCCGGGGTGAGCACCTTGCTGAGGGTCATCTCAATCGGCTGGCTAAAGCTCGCCGGCTGGACCGTGCAGGGCGAACTGCCGCGCGAAGCGAGCAAGGGCGTCCTCATCGCCGCACCGCACACCAGCAATTGGGACCTGCCCTACACGCTGTTCGCATCCTTTGCGCTGCGGCTGACGCCCTACTGGATGGGCAAGTCGTCGATCTTCAGGTTTCCCTTCGGCGGGCTGATGCGCTGGCTGGGCGGCATCCCGGTGGACCGCAGCAAGTCCAACAACCTCGTTGCGGCATCGGCCGACGCGCTGAAGAACGCGGACGGCCCGGTGCAACTCATCGTGCCGCCCGAGGGCACACGCAGCAAGACGATCTACTGGAAGACCGGCTTCTACTGGATCGCGGTGACCGCCGAGTTGCCCATCGTTATGGCCTACATGGACTACCCGCGCAAGCTGGTGGGCCTGGGACCGCTGTTCCGGCCAAGCGGTGACGTCGAGACCGACATGGCCGAGATCAAGCGCTACTACGCGCAGTACAAGGGCAAGAACTCAGACCAGTTCACGCACGAATGAACACGACGACATCCAAGGATCCGCTGCACGGCCTCACGCTGGAGGCCATCGTGACCGCGCTGGTCGAGCATTTCGGCTGGGCCGAACTGGGCCAGCGCATCGAGATCAAGTGCTTTCGCATCGACCCCAGCGTGGCGTCCAGCCTGAAGTTCCTGCGCAAGACGCCGTGGGCGCGCGCCAAGGTGGAGAGCCTGTACCTGTTCATGCGGCGCGAGCAGGCCCGCGCCGCGCAGACCAAGGCTTAGCGGCCGCCAGGCTCCGGCAGTTCAATCTTCACTTCAAGCACTTCCAGGTCCCCCTGGCGCTCCATGTGGACCTTGATGTCCTCGGGATTGATCGACACGTATTTGCTGATGACAGCCACCAGCTCGCGCTGCAGTTGCGGCAGGTAGTCGGGGCTGGAACTGCGGCCGTTGCGCTCATGCGCCAGGATGAGCTGCAGCCGCTCCTTGGCGACGCTGGCCGAGCTCTTCTTTTCGCCGAGGAAGAAGTTCAGGAATCCCATCGCGTGGCTCCCCTCACTTGGCGCCGAAGACGCGCTTGAACCAGCTCGGCTTCACGGCCTCGGTGAAGCGCATCGGCTTGTCTTCGCCCAGAAAGCGCGCGACGACGTCCTTGTAGGCCTCGGCCACATCCGTCTCGGCCAGGTGGATGGCCGGCGTGCCCTGGTTGGACGCCTGCAGCACGCTCTCGCTCTCGGGGATGACGCCGATCAGCGGTGTGCGCAGGATCTCGTGGATGTCATCCAGGCTCAGCATCTGGCCGCCTTCGACGCGGTTGGGGTTGTAGCGCGTGATGAGCAGGTGCTCCTTCACGGGCTCGCCCCCTTCGATGGCGCGCTTGGTCTTGCTGGAGAGCATGCCGAGGATGCGGTCGCTGTCGCGCACCGAGGAGACCTCGGGGTTGGTCACCACCAGCGCCTCGTCGGCGTAGTGCATGGCCATCAGCGCGCCGGTCTCGATGCCGGCCGGCGAGTCGCAGACGATGTAGTCGAACTCCATCGCCTTGAGCTCGTTGAGCACGCGCTCCACGCCTTCCTGCTTCAGCGCGTCCTTGTCGCGCGTCTGGGAGGCGGCCAGGATGTAGAGCTTATCGAGCTGCTTGTCCTTGATGAGCGCCTGGTTGAGCTTGATCTCGTCGTTGACGACGTTGATCAGGTCGTAGACGACGCGGCGCTCGACGCCCATGATCAGGTCGAGGTTGCGCAGGCCGACGTCGAAGTCGATGACGCAGGTCTTGAGGCCGCGCATCGCGAGCCCGGTGGCGAAGCTCGCGCTGGTGGTGGTCTTGCCGACCCCGCCCTTGCCGGAGGTGACGACGACGATCTTGGTCATCTGGAGCTTTCCTGTTCGTTCAGTTCAATCGGGTGTTCAGAAGGCGAGCGGCAGCATCAGCAGCTTCTCGCCGTCGAGCAAGACCTGGGCCGGCTTGCCCGCCACGTCGGCCGGCAGCGGGTTCTCGGTCGTGCGGTAGATGCCGGCAATCGACAGCAGTTCGGCTTCCAGGCTGTGCGCGTAGATGCGCGCCGTGGTGTCGCCGCGCGCGCCGGCGATGGCCTTGCCGCGCAGCGGGGCGTAGACATGCACGCTGCCATCGGCGATGACTTCGGCGCCGTGGTTCACGAGCGCCAGCACGACGAGGTCGCCGCCCTTGGCGTAGATGCGCTGGCCGGAGCGCAGCGGCTTGTCGATGACCAGGGTCGGCGCTGGCGCGGCAGGCTTCTCGACGATGCGTTCGACGACGACCTCGCGCACCACTTCGCGAACGGTCTCGCTGGGCGCTGCCACGGCGCGCTCTGCCACCGGCTCGTCGGCCGCATCGGCCAGACCCAGTTCGTGGGCCACGGCCAGTTCCTCGGCCGTCGCGCCGGCAACCGCCACCGGCTGCAGCTGGCTGGCGCGCAGCAGTTCAACAATGGCACGCAGGTCGACGGGCGCGGGGCCATCCAGCGCCAGCGGCGCCTGGCCTTCGACCGGCTCGGTGGTCGCCACCGCAGCGCGGGGCAACTGGCTCAGGTCGATGACGACGGGCTCATGCTCGAAGCCGCCCTGGCCGGCGCGCTCGGCCCAGTCGGCGGCGATCTCGGCCAGGTCGGCGCTGTGCAGCACCAGGCCCAGCAGACTGAAGCGGCGTGATTTCAGTTCGAAAGTACCGGCGCGTGCGGCGCCCTTGCGCCCGCCGCTCTCCCTCGTGTTGTCCGCCATCCGCCCCGTTGCCGCCCTCAAAAGGGCGCGAGTTTAGCTGCCGCCCTTGCACGGGCTTCTTGGGGACTGCCCCCAAACCGCCCACCGCCGGCCCGCCTCAAAAACGGGCAGAACGGCCATGCCGGTTGCCGATCAAGCACTTAGCGCCGCTGTGTGCATCTGGCCCACAGACTTGTCCACAGTTCACGGGGACAACCGCGAGCAGGGTGTCATCCAGACCCGTGACATCCGCACGCAGCGCCTTGACTTATCCCCAAATCTGGCAAGCGTCAAGCCTTTTGGACCCTGAGCGACGGCAACGCTTCCACAACCCAGGGCATGAAGCTAAGTGATTGATTCATATGGGCCAGTTCCGGGTGCTCAAAAATTCAGCAACCTAAGCGGAGCCGCTTCGCACAAGGGCTTGGCTGCGATGGAGGCCAGTTCTCCACAAAGTTTTCCACAGCATCGGTGGATAGTTTGCGGAAGTGTTACGGATCAGTGACTTAGGCGTGGTCGTTGAGTCGCTCTGTAGCTTTCGCTGCCAAGTGAAGGGAGATGCCGCTGAAGCCCGCGGGTTACATTGGGCGTTGCCCGCGCGTGCGGGCGCTCCCAGGAGACCGCCCTTGGCCACCCCGAACTACAGCTACGAAAAACGCCAGCGCGAACTGGCCAAGAAACGCAAGGCCGAAGAAAAGCGTCAGCGCAAGCTGAGCGGCAAGCCCGATGACGGCAGCCCCGACGAGCCGCAGGCCGACGGTGAACCCGCACCCGCTCCGGCCAATCCCGCCGAGCCGCAAACCTAAAATCCCCGGTTTTCCCGCCCCGTCCCTGTCGTCCCAGCGCCCATGTCCCGCCAGCTCTTCGTCACCACCGCCCTGCCCTATGCGAACGCCGGTTTCCACATCGGCCACATCATGGAGTACACCCAGGCCGATATCTGGGTTCGCTACCAGCGCATGGCCGGCTCGCAGGTGCATTTCGTCTGCGCGGACGACGCCCACGGCGCGCCGATCATGATCGCGGCGGAAAAGGCCGGCAAGACACCGCAAGACTTCGTCGCGGCAATAGCCGCCGGCCGCCAGCAATACCTCGACGGCTTCCACATCAGCTTCGACAACTGGCACTCGACCGACGGGCCGGAGAACCACGAGTTGTCCAAGGCCGTCTACCTCGCGCTGCGGCACAACGAGCTGATCACCACCAAGACCATCGAGCAGTTCTTCGACCCGGCCAAGTCCATGTTCCTGCCGGACCGCTTCATCAAGGGCGAGTGCCCCAAGTGCGGCGCGAAGGACCAGTACGGCGACTCCTGCGAGGTCTGCGGCGCGGTGTACGCGCCCACCGAGCTGAAGAACCCCTACTCGGTGCTGTCTGGCGCGACGCCGGTGCTCAAGACCAGCGAACACTATTTCTTCAAGTTGAGCGACCCGCGCTGCGTCGAGTTCCTGACGCAGTGGACCCAGGAGACCGGCCGGCTGCAGCCCGAGGTGCTGAACAAGATCCGCGAGTGGTTCGAGCCCGACGAGGAAGGCAAGAACCGCCTGAGCGACTGGGACATCAGCCGCGACGCGCCCTACTTCGGCATCGAGATCCCGGACGCGCCGGGCAAGTATTTCTACGTCTGGCTGGATGCGCCGATTGGCTACCTGGCCTCGCTGAAGAATTACTTCGGCAAGGGCGGCCCCCGAGCCGCAGGCGAGTCACGTTCCTTCGACGAATTCATGGCCGACGAGTCCGTGGAGCAGATCCACTTCATCGGCAAGGACATCACCTACTTCCACACGCTGTTCTGGCCGGCGATGCTGCACTTCAGCGGCAAGCATTTGACCGACGGCACTTACGTGCCGCGGAAGACGCCCACCCACGTCTTCGTGCACGGCTTCATGACCGTCAACGGCGGCGAGAAGATGAGCAAGAGCCGCGGCACCGGCCTGGACCCGCTGAAGTACCTGAGCCTGGGCCTGAACGCCGAATGGCTGCGCTACTACATCGCCGCCAAGCTCAATGCCAAGGTCGAGGACATCGACTTCAACCCCGAAGACTTCGCGGCCCGCGTCAACAGCGACCTGGTCGGCAAGTTCATCAACATCGCGTCGCGCGCGGCCGGCTTCCTGTCCAAGCGCTTCGGCGGCCATCTGAGCGGCGACCTGGGCGTCGAGGGCCGCATGCTGCTGGACGCGCTGCGCGGCCACAGCGGCGCCATCGCCGAGTTGTACGAGACGCGCGAGTTCGGCAAGGCGCTGCGCGAGATCATGGCGCTGGCCGACAAGGTCAATGAGTTCGTCGACCAGCACAAGCCCTGGGAACTGGCCAAGCAGGACGGCATGGACGCCGCGCTGCACGACGTCTGCAGCGTCTGCATCGAGGCCTTCCGCCTGCTGACGATCTATCTGAAGCCCGTGCTGCCCGCGCTGGCAACCCAGGTCGAGGCCTTCCTGAAGATCGACCCGCTGAAGTGGGCAGACAGCGCCCGCGCGCTCGGTGCCCACCAGATCGGCGCCTACCAGCACCTGATGCAGCGTGTGGACCTCGCCAAGGTCGAACAGCTGTTCGAGGCCCCGCCGGTGCCCAACGTCGTGCCCGGCGGCGAAGACCTCGCGGACGAGATCAAGATCGACGACTTTGCCAAGGTCGACCTGCGCATCGCGCTGATCGTCAAGGCCGAGCACGTCGAGGGCTCCGACAAGCTGCTGCGCCTGACGCTGGACGCCGGCGAAGGTCGCCTGCGCAACGTCTTCAGCGGCATCAAGTCGGCCTACAAGCCCGAGGACCTGGAAGGCAAGCTGACCGTGCTCGTCGCCAACCTCGCGCCGCGCAAGATGAAGTTCGGCCTGAGCGAGGGCATGGTGCTGGCTGCCAGCCATGCCGACGAGAAGTCCAACCCCGGCATCTTCGTGCTGGAGCCCTACCCCGGCGCCCAGCCCGGCATGCGGGTGCGTTGACACCCATGCGCCGAGCGACCCCGCTCGCGCTGCTCGGCCCCTCCCGGCGCCGGCGTTTCATCGCCGAGCGTTACCACTGCGGACCTCCGGACACGACCTCGCCCGTCGCGTCGTCGCCCCACCGGAGGTTCCATGCCACTGCCCCAGCTCCATCCCTTTCGCCCCCGCGCGCTGGCACTGCGGTCGGGCTACACGCGTGAGCGCTTCCTCGCGGATCTCGGCGCCGGCCTGACGGTCGGCATCGTCGCGTTGCCGCTGGCCCTGGCCTTTGCCATCGCCTCCGGCCTGCGGCCCGAGCAGGGCCTGGCCACGGCCATCGTCGCGGGCCTGCTGATCTCCCTGCTCGGCGGCTCCAGCGTGCAGATCGGCGGGCCGGCCGGCGCCTTCATCGTCGTCGTCTACGGCATCCTGCAGCGCCACGGCCTGGCCAGCCTGCTGGTGGCCACCATGGGTGCCGGCGTGCTGCTGTTCGCGATGGGCGCCCTCAAGCTCGGCGTGTTGGTGCGCTACATCCCGGTGGCCATCGTCACCGGCTTCACCAACGGCATCGCCGTGCTGATCGCGCTGGCGCAGCTCAAGGACGCGATGGGCTTGTCGCGCGTGCCCATGCCGGCTGATTTCTTCGGCCAGATCGGCGTGCTGAGCGCGCACGCGGCCGGCTTCAATCCCTGGGCCGTGGCGATGACTGCTGCGGCCGTGGCCGTGGTGCTGGTCTGGCCCAAGAACATCGGCCACCAGGCGCTGCGCGGCGTACGGCGCTGGATGGCGCTGCTGCCCAGCACCGTCATCGCGCTGGTGGGCGCGACGCTGGCCACCGCGCTGCTGAACCTGCCGCTGGAAACCATCGGCAGCCGCTTCGGCGGCATCCCCCGCAGCCTGCCCGCACTGGCCTGGCCCGACGCCAGCTGGGATGGCCTGCGCCAGCTCGTCATCCCGACACTCACGCTGGCGCTGCTGGGTGCCATCGAATCGCTGCTGTGCGCCCGCGTCGCCGACAAGCTCACGCCCGACCTGCCCCGCCACGACCCCAACCAGGAGCTGATGGCCCAGGGCATCGCCAACCTCGCCGCGCCGCTGTTCGGCGGCATGCCGGCCACCGGCACCATCGCGCGCACCGTCACCAACATCCGCGCCGGCGCCACCAGCCCCGTCGCCGGCATCGTGCATGCGCTGAGCCTGCTGCTCATCCTGCTCGTGGCCGCACCGCTGGCCATGCATGTGCCACTGGCGGCCCTGTCCGGCATCCTGCTCGTCGTGGCCTGGAACATGGGCGACTGGCACGAATTCGCGCGGCTGCGGCGCTTCAACCTCACCTACCGCACGCTGCTGGTGGGCACCTTCACGCTGACCGTCGTGACCGACCTGACCGTGGCCGTCGAGGTGGGGCTGATCGCGTCCTGCGTGTTCTTCGTCTGGCGCATGGGCCAGCTGTTCACGATCAGCCGCTTCGACGCCGGGCCGCTGCCCGAGGGCGTGGTGGCCTACGAGTTCTACGGCACCCTGTTCTTCGGCGCGGTCGGCAAGATCGAGGCGCTGCCTGAGCAACTGCCCGCCGGCACGCGCGCCGTCGTCTTCGAGATGCACCGCCTCGTCGTCATGGACACCTCGGGCATGGAAGCCCTGCGCGAACTGCACCGCAACCTCGCCAAGCAGGGGCTGGCGCTGGTGCTGGCCCACGTCAACGCGCAGCCGCTGGATCTGCTGCGCCGTTCGGGTCTGGCCGCCGAACTGGGCGACGCCGCCATCGTGCCCAGCATCGCCGATCTAAAATCACGCCCTTAGTCAGAGAGACCCGTCATGCCCCTGTTCTGGAAGCCCTACAAGTCCGAAGTCACCTCCTTCATCGAGCAGCTCAAGGCGCAGCGCCCGACGCTGGAATCCGAACAGCGCGCCGGCCGCGCGCTGCTGTGGGACAAGGAACAGGACCGCGCTGCCGAGGCCGGCTTCAACGAAGCCAAGGTGCCCCAGCAGCCCTACGTCTATCAAACGTCCGGCAAGTAAGCCTTGACGGCCATGGCTGACGAAGCCAGCCAAGCCGTAGCCGAGTTGCCAGAGGTGGTCGACGCGGTGGCCGTGGCACGCCTGTACGGCGAGCCGCTGTTCCAGATGCCGCTGGACCTCTACATCCCACCCGATGCGCTGGAGGTGTTCCTGGAGGCCTTCCAGGGCCCGCTGGACCTGCTGCTCTACCTGATCCGCAAGCAGAACTTCAACATCCTCGACATCCCGCTGGCCGACGTGACGCGCCAGTACCTCAGCTACGTCGAGCAGATCCGCCGCCACAACCTGGAGCTGGCCAGCGAATACCTGCTGATGGCGGCGATGCTCATCGAGATCAAGTCGCGCATGCTGCTGCCGCCCAAGAAGAGCGAGGACGGCAAGGAGGTCGAGGACCCGCGCGCCGAGCTCGTGCGCCGGCTGCTGGAGTACGAGCAGATGAAGCTCGCCGCCGCGCGGCTGGACCGCCTGCCCGTGCTGGGGCGCGACTTCCTGCGCGCGCAGATCCACATCGAGCAGTCACTGGCGCCCAACTTCCCCGACGTCTCCACCATCGACCTGCGCGAGGCCTGGCTCGACATCTTGAAGCGCGCCAAGCTCAACCAGCACCACAAGATCAGCCGCGAGCAGCTGTCGGTGCGCGAGCACATGAGCATCGTGCTGCGCCGCCTGCAGGGCCAGCGCTTCGTCGAGTTCGAGAAGCTCTTCGACGTCGAGAAAGGCCAGGCCGTGCTCGTCGTCACCTTCATCGCGATGCTGGAGCTGGCCAAGGAGTGCCTGCTGGAGATCACGCAGGCCGAGGCGTTCGCGCCGATTTACGTCAGGCTGGCGTACAGCGCCAACTGATCGATCACTTCCCGCGCAGCTTCTGCACGGCCACCACGCCGGCCAGCACCAGCGCCCCGGCGATGACGCCCACCAGCGCGTTCGCCCCGTTCTCCAGCACCGCCGCCACCAGCCACGCCCGTCCTTGCGCCAGCTGCGCGATGGCGTGGTGCAGCGGCGCGATGCCATGCACCAGGATGCCGCCACCCACCAGGAACATCGCCGCCGTGCCCAGCACCGTCAGCAGCTTCATCAAGCGCGGCGCCGCCGCCAGCAGGAAGCGGCCGACGCCTTGCGCGGCTGCGCCGGGCTTGCGCGACAGCCACAACCCCACGTCGTCCATCTTCACGATGCCGGCCACGAAGCCGTACACACCGACCGTCATCGCGATGGACACCGCCACCAGCACGGCCAGCTGGGTCTGCAGCGGCGCCGTGGCCACCGTGCCCAGCGCGATGACGATGATCTCGGCGGACAGGATGAAGTCGGTGCGGATGGCGCCCTTGACCTTGTCACGCTCGTAGGCGGCCATGTCCACCTTCGGGTCGGCAATGGCCTTCACCAGCTCGTCGTGATGGGCCTGGTCTTCCTCGGCGCTGTGCAGGACCTTGTGGGCCAGTTTTTCGAACCCCTCGAAGCACAGGTAGGCGCCGCCCACCATCAGCAGCGGTGTGATGGCCCAGGGCGCGAAAGCCGAGATGGCGAGTGCTGCCGGCACCAGGATGGCCTTGTTCAGCAGCGAACCCACCGCCACGGCCCAGACGACGGGCAACTCGCGGTCGGCATTCACGCCGGTGACCTGCTGGGCGTTCAGCGCCAGGTCATCGCCCAGCACACCGGCGGTCTTCTTGGCGGCGACCTTGGTCATGGTCGCCACGTCGTCCAGGACGGTGGCGATGTCGTCGAGCAGAACGAGCAGGCTGGAAGCCATGGAGCGATTGGACGGTCGTTGAAACGGCCGCCATGCTATCGCCCTCCTTCAGCGGTAGTGCCGCGCGAGACTCTCCGCCACACAGACCGGCTTGGTGCCACCTTCCATCTCGATGGCCACTTCCACCGTCAACTGCTTGGCACCGCCGGCCACGTAGTCCACGGCCAGCAGCTTGAACGCGGCTCGCAACCGGCTGCCCACCGGCACCGGCGCCGTGAACCGCACCTTGTTCAATCCGTAGTTCAGCACCATGCGCGATTCACGCACCGCAAAGCCGGTCTCGAAGAAATATGGGATCAGCGACAGCGTCAGGAAGCCATGCGCGATCGGCCCGCCGAACGGCCCTTCCCTGGCGCGCTCGGGATCGACGTGGATCCACTGCCGGTCCTGCGTCGCCTCGGCAAAGGCGTTCACGCGCGCTTGGTCGACGGTGATCCAGTCGCTGTGGCCCAGCGGTTGGCCGATCAGGGATTCAAGATCGGCAAGGGTGTCGAAGTGGCGCATGCAGGGTGACGCAAGGTGGCGGATGTGCCACTACGTTAACCTCGCGCGCCCTGATCGACCGTAGCCCACGCGACACCGCCGCTCCATGCATATTCTGTTGATCGAGGACGACCTCGGCCTGGGCCACGCGCTGCAGGCCGCGCTGCACACCGAAGGGCACAGCAGCACCTGGCTGCGGCGCGCCAACGACGCGCCCTGGCAGCTCGACCCCGCCGCGCAGGACGCCGTGCTGCTCGACCAGACCCTGCCTGACGGCGACGGCCGCCAGTTGCTGACACGCTGGCGCCACCAGGGCAGCGCGGTGCCGGTCATCGTCATCACCGCACGCGCCGCGCTGCAGGACCGCCTCGCCGGCTTCGATGGCGGCGCGGATGACTACGTGGTCAAGCCCTTCGAGATGCCCGAACTGATTGCGCGGCTGCGCTCGGTGCTGCGGCGCTGCGCCCAGCAGGCCAGCGACGAGTGGACGCTCGGCGGCCTCGTGATCGAACCGCGTCGCCAGCGCGTGCTGCTGGAGGGCGTGGAGCTGGCACTGTCGCCGCGCGAATACCAGCTGCTGTTGGAGCTGGCACGCGAACACGGCGGCGTGGTCGCCAAGCACCAGCTCGCGCAACGCCTGGCGCCGCTGGGCGACCCGATGGAGTTCGGCACGCTGGAGGTGCACCTGGCCAACCTGCGCCGCAAGGTGGGCGCGGCCCGCATCGGCACGCTGCGCGGCGTGGGTTACTGGCTGGACTGCAGATGAGGAGGGCATGGCTGCAACCCACGCTGACGCGCCGGCTGATCCTGGCGCTGCTGCTCGCCTTCACGCTGTGCTCGGTGCTGCTGCTGGTGGACGACCAACTCGACGTCCAGCACCAACTCGCCACCGACCCCGGCGTGCGCCAACTGGGCCGGCAACTCGCCGCGGGGCTGGAGGAAATCGACGATGGCGCCTTGGCCGCCCGTGTACTCGACGGCCACACGCGCTACATCAACGGGCTGCGCTCAGGGCTCAACATGACGACAGGCCCGCTGCTGGTGCAGTTGCTGGACCGTGGAGGCCGGCAGGTCTATGCATCGGCACCGGCCGACGCCATCGCCAAGCCCGGCGTGGGCGAACAGACCATCGCCGGCCGCACGCACTGGACCTACCGCCAGGACGGGCCGCGCTGGTCGCTGCGGCTGGCCGAGCCGGCGCTGTCGCGCGCGCAACTGCTACTCTTTGCCGGCAAGGCGCTGGGCATGCAGCTGCTGGTGGGTTTCCCGCTGATGCTGCTGCCGCTGTGGATCGCCGTCTACACGGGCCTGGCGCCGCTGCGCCGCTTTGCTCGCAGGCTGAACGGCCTGGACCTGCGGCAGGACCTGGCGCCGCTGGACGTGGACCTGCGCTACCGCGAGCTGCGCCCGCTGGGACAGGCCTTCGACGCGCTGCTGAGCCGCCTGCGCCAGCGCCGCGCCCGCGAACGCGCCTTCGTGCACGAGGCCGCGCACGAACTGCGCACGCCGCTGGCCGTCGTCGCCACGCAGACCCACGCCCTCGTACACGCCGGTGATGCCGACGCACGCGCCACTGCCGCCGCCGGTCTGCAGCAGGCCATCGCGCGCAGCGCCCACCTGTCACGCCAGTTGCTGGACCTGGCCAGCCTCGACAACGAGCAGCCCGCCGCGCCGGCCGCCCTCGACCTGGCGCATTTCTGCGCACTGCGGCTGGCCGAGCAGGCTGGCGTCGCACACGAGCGCGGCATTGCCCTGGCGCTGGACGCACCGGATCAAATGCCGGTGCGTCTGGACGCGGTGGCGCTGCAGTCGTTGCTGCAGAACCTGCTCGACAACGCGCTGCGCTACGTGGGCCGCGGCGGCCGCATCGAAGTCAGCCTCACCATCACGCCCGACGGCCCGCGGCTGGCCGTGGCCGACGACGGCCCGGGCATTGCGCCTGCCGACCGCGCCCTGGCCTTCGAGCGCTTCTGGCGCGGCGCCGGGCACGACGTGCAGGGCAGCGGGCTGGGCCTGGCCATCGTGGCGCGGGCCGCCGACCGGCTGGGCGGCCAGGTCGCGCTCGGCGACGGCCTCGCGCGGCCGGGCGGAAGCGGCGCCCGCTTCGAGCTGCAGCTGCCGCGCAGCGTCTTGGGCATTCCTTAAGGCACGGCTTTCAACAATGGCCCGGTCACTTCCTCAACGACCCGGAGCCTTGTTTGAAAGCTGTGCTGTTCCTCACCGCCACCGCGCTGGCCGCCCTGCCCGCGCATGCCGCCGACCCCTACGTCGGCTTCAATCTCGCCACCCCTGGCGAGGCGAACTTCAACATCAACGGCCATGCCGTGGCCAACGACAACAAGCCGCATGCGATGAAGCTGTACGCCGGGCTGCAGTTCACGCCCACCTGGGCGGCCGAGCTGGGCTATGGCGCCTTCGGCAGCTACCACGGCGCCGACCCCACGCCAGGGTCCCCCTACCAGCTGAAGATGTCCACCAGCGTCACCTACCTGGCGGCACGGGCCACCACCTCGCTCGGCGATTCCTTCGCGCTCTTCGGCAAGCTCGGCCTGGCCGTGAACCGGCTCAAGGCCAGCGACTCACGGGGCCACACCGATCGCGAGTCCTTCGTGCGGCCCATGTTCGGCAGCGGCGTGGAATGGAAGCTCACACCGCAGGTGTCCGCCACCGTCGAATACAACCGCTACGGCTCGCGTCGCAGCGACGGCGACCGCTTCACGCAGCAGAAGGCCGAGGTGGGCCTGGCCTTCAAGTTCTAGCCGCGCCGGCAAGTTAACCTCGCGGGCCATGCCCGACGCCAACGCCCGCGACATCCTCGTCCTCGCCGCCCACCCGGACCTCGCCCGCTCCCACGCAACCCGCACCGTGCTCGACGCGCTGCGGGCCTCGCCCGCGGCCGGCCGCGTCGAGTTGCGCGACCTCTACCGGCTCTACCCCGATTTCCACATCCACATCGAGGCCGAGCAGCGCGCCCTTGAAGCGGCGCGCCTCGTCGTCATGCTGCACCCCATCTACTGGTACAGCATGCCAGCGCTGCAAAAGCTCTGGCTGGACGAAGTGCCGCGCCTGGGCTGGGCCTACGGCCCCGGCGGCACGGCCCTGCATGGCAAGGATTTCTGGCTGGTGGCCTCCACCGGCGGCGGCGCCGAGGCCTATGCACCGGGCGGCCACAACCACCATGCCATCGAGGAATTCCTGCTGCCCTATCAGCAGTCGGCCAAGACCTGCGGCATGCACTATCTGCCTCCGCAGATCCTGCATGCCGCCCACCGCGCGACCGACGAGGAGATCGCTGCGCATGCCGAGCTGTTCGTCAAGCGGCTGGCGCACTATCCCGAGTGGTGCCACGACCTCGCCGCGCCGGAAGTCGGCGACGAGGAAGCTGTGGGCCTGGACGAAAGGCCGCCGTTGTTCTCGACGCTGGGGGGCACCCAATGAGTCATGGCAACTGGCTTCAGCTTCCCCTGGTTTTTCTCGCCGCAGCGGTGCTGGCGGTGCCGCTGGCGCGCTGGCTGCGCCTGGGCTCCATCCTCGGCTATCTCGTCGCCGGCCTGCTGATCGGCCCGGCCGTGCTGGGGCTGATCCCGGAGTCCACCGCCATCCCCGAGGTGGCCGAGCTGGGCGTCGTGCTGATGCTCTTCCTCGTCGGCCTGGAGCTGGAGCCCAAGCGGCTGTGGGCCATGCGTCGGCCCATCTTCGGCTGGGGCAGCGTGCAGCTGCTGGGCTGCGCGGCGGCGCTTGCGCTGGTCGGCCTCGCGTTGGGCTACCCGTGGCGGCTGACCGTCGTCGTCAGCCTGGGCCTGGCGATGTCGTCCACCGCCGTGGCCCTGGCCGTGCTCGCCGAGCGCAACCTCGGCCGCACGACGGCGGGCGAGAGCATCCTGTCCGTCGCGCTGCTGCAGGACATCGCCGCCATCCCCGTGCTGGCGCTGGTGCCCGTGCTGGCGCTCAGCGGCGCGCATGACGACGGCGACGGCAAGACCTGGCTCGCGGCGGCCAAGGCCATCGGCGCCATCGTCATCATCATCTTCGGCGGCCGCCTGGCCTTGCGCCCCGCGCTGCGCTGGATCGCCACCAGCAAGACGCCAGAGATCTTCACCGCCGCGGCCCTGCTGCTCGTGCTCGGCACGGCGGCGCTGATGCAGCTCGTCGGCCTGTCGATGGCGCTGGGCGCCTTCCTCGCCGGCGTGCTGCTGGCAGAAAGTGAATACCGCCGCGAGCTGGAGACCGACCTGGAACCCTTCAAGGGCCTGCTGCTGGGCCTGTTCTTCATCGCCGTCGGCATGGGGCTGGACCTGAAGGCCGTCGCCGCCCAGCCGGGCTTCGTGGCCCTGCTCGTGCTGGCACTGCTGGTCTGCAAGATCCTCGTCCTGGCTGGGATGGCCAAGGCGATGAAGATCCCGCTGGTGGAGCGCCCGGCCTTCGTCATCCTGCTGGCCCAGGGCGGCGAGTTCGGCTTCGTCGTCTTCCAGCTCGCGCAGAGCGAAGGGATGATCAACGCAGCGCAGAACTCGGCGCTGGTGGCGGCCGTGGCGTTGTCGCTGGCGCTCACGCCGCTGCTGCTGACGGGCGGCGACCGGCTGATGTCGCAGAAGCTCGCCCGCATCGGCCAGAAGAAGAAACGCGACGAGGCCCCGCCGCCGCCCTCGCCCATCATCATTGCCGGCAGCGGCCGCTACGGTCAGGTCGTGGGCCGCATGCTGCGCGCCAACGGCATCGAGGCCACCGTGCTGGACCAGGACGCCGAGGCCATCGAAGGCCTGCGCAAGTTCGGCTGGACGGTGCACTACGGCGACGCCACGCGGCTGGACCTGCTCAAGAGCGCCGGTGCCCAGACCGCGCGCGTGCTCGTTATCGCCATCGACGACATCGACCAGAGCGTGGAGATCGCCGAGCTGGCGCGCGCGCACTTCCCGCAACTCACCGTCGTCGCCCGCGCCCGCAACGTGCAGCACTACTACCAGCTGCACGAAGCCGGTGTGCGCCACATCGAGCGCGAGACTTTCGACTCGGCGCTGATGAGCGCTCGCAGCGTGCTGGAGCTGACCGGCATGGAGCCCCACGCCGCGCGCCGCCAGGCCATGCGCTTTCGCCGCCACAACATCGACGTGCTCAACCAGATGGTGCCGCTGCAGGGTGACGAGGGCGCGCTGATCGCCGCCGCCAAGCTGGGCCGCCAGCAGTTCGAGCAGCAGATGGCAGCCGAGCGCGAGGCCGAGGACGTGCACCGCAAGGCCCAGCGCGGCGGCTGGGACAGGCAGGACGCGGCCCCGCCTCATGACTGAGGCGCTGAGCCACGCGGCAGCGTTGATCGCCCAGGCCGACGCGCTGGTCATCACCGCCGGCGCTGGCATGGGCGTGGACTCCGGCCTGCCGGACTTCCGCGGCCGCGAGGGCTTCTGGCGCGCCTACCCGGCCCTGGCGCGCGCCGGGCTGGACTTCATGACGGTCGCCTCGCCGCAGACCTTCGAACGCGATCCGCGCCTGGCCTGGGGCTTCTACGGCCACCGGCTGGCGCTGTACCGCCGCACCGTGCCGCATGCCGGGTTCGCGCTGCTCAGGGGCTGGGGCGAGCGTATGCGGCACGGCATGGCGGTGTTCACGAGCAACGTCGACGGCCAGTTCCAGCGCGCAGGCTTCGAGGCGGCCTTGGTGCACGAATGCCACGGCTCGTTGCACTGGCTGCAGTGCCTGCGCGGCTGCGGCCAGGCGCCGCTGCCGGCGGATGCGCTGGCGCCAGAGGTGGACGAGGCCGAATGCCGCTGGCTCGGCGCGTTGCCGGCCTGCCACGGTTGCGGCGCCCTGCTGCGGCCCAACCTGCTGATGTTCGGCGATCGGGGCTGGGTTGCCGACCGATACGAAGCCCAGCAAGGTCGACTGGCGCGCTGGCTGGGCCGGGTCGAACGGCCGGTCGTCATCGAGATCGGTGCCGGCACCACCCTGCCCGCCGTGCGCCACTTCGGCCAGCAAGTGGTCGTGCAATACGGCGGCCGGCTGGTACGCATCAACCCGCGCGAGTCTTCGGTCGCCGCGGCCTTCGGCGTCGGTCTGGCCGGCGGTGCGCTGCAGACCCTGACCGCCCTGCAGGCGAGGCTGCGGGCATGACCGAGCTGACGACGCTGCTGCAGGCGGCTCGCGACGGCGACGCCGCCGCGGCCGCAGCGGCATGGCCACTGATCTACCCCGAGCTGCAGCGCATCGCGCGCGCCCGTCTGCGCGATTCCGGCGGCCCCCATGCACCCAGCCTGGCCACCGAGGAGCTGCTGCACGAGGGTTTCCTGCGCCTGGCCCAGGCGCCGTCCGCACCGCTGGCGGATCGCCGCCACTTCTATGCGTTGGCGGCCAAGGCCATGCGCCACATCGTCATCGACCACCTGCGCCACCGCCGAGCCCGGCGCCACGGCGGCGACTGGCAGGCGCTGAGCTGGGACACCGCCCTCGTCGACATGGCCGCGCCCGCCGACGACCAGCGCCTGCTCGCGCTGGATGCGGCGCTGGACGTACTGGCCGCACTGGAGCCCGCGCTGGCCCAGCTCGTGGAGCTGCGCTTCTTCGGCGGCTACACCGAGGCCGAAGCCGCCCAGGCGCTGGGCCTGAGCGAACGCACGCTGCGACGCCACTGGGCCAAGGCGCGGGCCTTCCTGCTGGTTCAGCTGGATGGCTGAGCCCATCGACCCGGCGCTCTGGCAGCGGCTGTCCGCCGCCTTCGATGAGGCCCTGGAGCGGCCCACGGCTACGCGTGAAGCCTGGCTGGCAGCCCAGCCCGACGACATCGCCGGGCCGCTGCGCGCGATGCTGCGCGCCCACGACAGCGACGCTGAGCTGCCGGCGCTGGCTGCTGCGGTCGCCCTCGCGTCGCCGGGGCAACGCATCGGCAGCTACCGCGTCATCGAGCGCATTGGTGCCGGCGGCATGGCCGAGGTCTGGGGCGCCGAGCAGGTCGACGGGCCGCTGGGCGGCCGTCGCGTCGCGCTCAAGCTGCCCCGCCCCGGCCAGCGCCTCAGCGAGCGGCTGATGGATGAACGCGCCCTGCTCATCGGCCTGGAGCACCCGCACATCGCGCGCCTGTACGACGCCGGCAGCGACGCCGGCCAGCCCTGGCTGGCGCTGGAATGGGTGGCCGGCCGGCCCATCACCGAGGCCCTCGCCGGCCGGCCGCTGCGCGCGCGCCTCATCGCCTTCCTGCAAGTGCTGGACGCCGTGCGCCACGCCCACGCCCGCCTCGTGCTGCATGCCGACCTCAAGCCCGCCAACATACTCGTCGGCGACGACGGCCGCGTGAAGCTGCTGGACTTCGGCATCGCCCGCCTGCTGCACACCGCCGGGCCGCGCGCCTTCACGCCCGGCCTGGCAGCGCCCGAACAACAGCGCGGCGAGCCGCTGACCGTCGCCGCTGACGTCTACGGCCTGGGCGGTGTGCTGGCCGCGCTGGTGCCGACGGCCGAACGCAGCCGGGCGCTGGCCGCCGTCATCGCCCGCGCGCAGGCAGCAGAGCCGGCCGACCGCCACGCCGACGTCGAGGCCCTGGCTGCCGACATCCACTGCCTGCTGGACCACCGCCCCGTCAGCGCCCTGTCGCACGCGCGTGGCTACCGCCTGGCCTGCTTCGTGCGCCGCCAGCGCTGGCCCTTGCTGGGCGCGGCTGCGCTGCTGTTGGGCCTGGCCGCCGCGCTGTGGCAGGCCGACACCGCCCGCCGCGAGGCCCGCCGCGCCGCAGCCGCCAACGCCTACCTGCTGGATCTCTTCAAGACGCTGGACCGCCGCGCGCCCGACGCCGCCCAGCCCGAGGCCGCGCTGCGCCGCCTGCTGGCCGAGCGCTCGGCGCGCATCGAGGCCACGCTGCCCACCGATCCCGACACCGCCGACGAGCTGCTGCGCCTCACCGCCACGCTGCACGACTACCTCGGCGACGCCCGCCGCAGCCGCGAACTCGGTGAGCGGCGCTACCGGCTGCTGAAGGCCCGGTTGGGTGCCGCTGACGAGCGCACGCAGCGCGCCGGCATGGCCTTGATCTGGCCCCTGCTGGCCAGCGACGACCGGGCCGCCGCCCACACGCTGCTGGGCGAGCTGGATGCCGCGTTGCCAGGGCGCGGCCTGCTGCGCGCCGAATGGACGCTCGCCCGCCACGACCTGCGCGAGCGCGAGGGCGCCGCGCCTGCCGAACGCGAACAGTTGCTGCGCGATGCCCTGGCCCGCTACGCCGCCGACTCCCCCGATGACAGCGGCCACGCCGCGACCTGGCTGGCGCTGAGCGAGCTGCTGGCCGCCAACGGCCGGCCGGCCGACGCACTTGCCGCAGTCGACCAGGCGCTGGCCCGCGTCGTCCAGGCCCAGCCCTACATCGCCAGCGACCACGCACGCCAGCTGCTGCACCGCGCCAGCCTGGGTGCGCCCAGCGCGCTCGCAGACGAAGCCCAGGCATTGCAATTGCTGCGCGGCAGCGTCGGTCTGCGCGCACCGTTCGTGAAGCAGGCGCTGGCGGCGCTTGTCGCACGCCGCTGCCAGGCGGATGCCCCTGCTGCCCAGGCGCTCGCCGCAGAGGCTGGCTTGACCGGCTTGAGCGGCTGCACAACCGTCCCCTGAATCAGGGGCAGGCGCGCTGGCCGGATTCGGTGCCGGATTGCGTGTGTGCAGTTGACGCCACTTTTGGCGCGCATCTTCGGGAGAGATTCATGTTCCTGCGCCCCGCGCTGCTGCCCGCAGCCGTCCCCCTGTTCAACCGACCTGCCGGCAGGGCCGCCCCCAGAACCACCGCGCGTGCGCTGGGGGCCTGGCTCGGCGCAGTCATGCTGCTGGCCTGCAGCCCGCCCGCTGCCGCCATCGACAGCCAGCTCATCGCGTCAATGAACGTGAATGCGACCGCCTTCTACCCCGTGTCGGGGGCCGTGCAACACGTGCCCGCCTTGGACCTCATCGACGACCCGCGCTCACGCCAGATGCAGTCGCTGGACAGCAGCGCCACGTTCGGCGGCGGCACCGCGACGGCCCACTTCGAGGGCCGCATGGGCCTGCTGCGCGCGACGGCAACGGCCAGCTTCCCGTATTGCTGCGACGCCCTGGGCTACCGCATCGTGCAGGGCTACACCGACGCCACCGTGCAGGGCCGGTTCTACGACAGCATCGCGGTCACCGGCGCCGGCCTGGCCGTGGGCACGCCGGTGAGCTACACGGTGAACTTCAGCATCAGCGGCGCGCTGTCCAGCCCCAGCTTCGAGATGGGCGGCTTCCTGACGGCCTACGGCGTGGCCGAAGTGCGGCTGCGCGACATGACCACCTTCGCCGAGGCCAACAAGAGCTGGGACGCCAGCCGCGACGCCACGGGCGTGTACAGCCTCAAGCTGGACACATTCGTCGGCCGCACGATCTCCATCAGCGGCATGCTGGCGGTGGGTGCCTCGGTCAGCGACTATGCCCAGTTGGGACGCACGGCGTGGGCCGACTTCGGCCACTCAGCGGGCTACCAGCTGCTGCCCTCCGTGGCTGGCCTCAACACCACCGGCGCCAGCGGCTACGACTTCTCCGCCGCGCCCGTGCCCGAACCCGGCAGCTGGGCGCTGATGGCGGTCGGGCTGCTGGCCGTAGGCACGCTGCAGCGGCGCCGTCGCCCTCTCTGAACCACCGAGGGCAGGCGCGCGGGCGCCGCACAATCGCGGCCATGCACGCTGTCTGCCCGCCCGCTTTTCCCCGCGCACGACCGGCCGGGCTTCGGCCCGCATGACGCCAGGGCACGCCAGCCCCAGCTGCCCTCAATGCGGCGGCAGCCTGCCCCGCCAGGCGCTGTGGCGCACCGTCGACTGCAGCTACTGCAAGGCGGTCGTCACGCTCAACACCCCGGGCCGGTCGCCTGAAGCCATCGCCGAGCGACTGGGCCGGCCCGGCACCGTCGTCTTCGAAGGCGCGCAGGGCGTGCTGCTGGACGAGGACCACGGCTTTCACCCGCACACGACCTGGAGCTGCGTCACGCCCGCCGCCGCGCAAGCGGTGTTGACGAATCTGGGCCTGAGCTCACCGCTGCGCCGCTACGGCATCGTGCGCAGCTACCTGACCCGACACGGTGCCGGCCCGTTGCCGAGCTTCGACGCCGGCCTGGACTGCCTGCCCGAGCCGCACAACGTCGACGACGGCTGGCAAGGCCGCTTTCGCCGTGGCCACCCGGACGGCGTGCTGCTGCGCCATGCCGCCCAAGCCTGCGGACCGCTGGACGGCCTGCTCGTCAGCCACCTGGACGCGCTGCGGGCCGCGACAGGCCTGCGCTGGTGCTCGGCCTACCGCATGCCGGACGGCAACACCGTCGACGCGCCGCCTGCAGACACGCTGAAGGCTGTGACGCCGGTCTACGAACCCGGCACGCTGGGTCGCGACGACCTGCTGGAGCGACTGCAGCAGGTGACGGGCGCTCGGCTGGCCGCTTGCTCGGACGGCCCGACGCACGAGCACGTCACCTGGATAGGCCTGCCGCCCGGGTGATTTCGCACGGCGGCGACAATCCCGGCCATGTTCGCCCCGTCCCAGCTCGAAGTCCGGCGCTTCTTCTGCGCCACCTACCGCAAGTGGCGAGATGGCGCGCCGCTGATCCCGATGGAGGCCATCGCCGCGGACTGGATCGCCGAGCACCCGGAGTACCACGACGACCTCGCCGACGAGGTTGGCGCGCTGGAGAAGATCTACACCGTGGAGGAAGGGCGCACCAACCCCTTCCTGCACCTGTCCATGCACCTGACGATCACCGAGCAGCACGCCATCGACCAGCCCTCAGGCATCCGCCAGGCCGTGGACCTGCTGGCGGCAAAACGCAATTCCCGCCACGAGGCCCACCACGTGGCCATGGAGGCGCTGGGCGAAATGATCTGGGCCTCGCAGCGCAGCGGCCTGCCACCGGACGGGCACGCCTACCTGGACAAGGTGCGTCAGGCAGCCACCCGCTGAAATCAGGCAGCCGGTCGCCGTGCGGCACCCAAGGCCGGGCACCCTTCAATTGAGCCTTCTATCGACACAGCAACGTTGAATGGACCTGCATTGTTTGCGTTATGCAAACGCCCCATTGCCTTGCTCCTGGTGTTTCTACTGAGAAGCCTTGCCTAGAGTTCAGCCCATGGACACCGCGGTCGCGATGCCCAAGCAAACCCGGCGGAACGACCCGCCACGGAACTTGAAGGAAGTCATCATGAGCAAGCTGTCCACCGTCTTCGCCGCCGCCCTGCTGATCGCTGCCGGCGCTGCCTCCGCCCAGACCACCCGCGAGGCCGTCATTGCCGACCTCGTGGCCGCCCGCAACAGCGGTGAGCTGGCCGCCATCCAGGGCGAGAAGGGTGTCGAAGCGACGACGCCGACCGCCAAGACGGCTGCCGTGGTGACGGCCAAGCTGCCGCGCCAAGCGATCCTGACGGTCAGGGCCACGGAACTGCAAGGCGAGCAGACCGCCGCGCTGGCTGCCGATCATGGCGAGAACGCCGCTCGCGAGCTGGGCGACTTCCCCGCCCCCATCGCGCGCCGCGCCACCGCGCTGGCCGCCAAGTAAACGGCGCACCGCGCCACGACTGGCGGCCCTGCGGGGCCGCCTTTTTGTTGCCGCATGCCGGGCGAACAGGCACAAAAAAGCCACCTCTCGGGTGGCTTTGTTCGTTCGGATGGGCGATCAGGCCTGGTAGCTGCCACCACCCGTGGTGCGCCGCTCGGCCTTGCCGCCGGCGCCGTACAGGCCGGTGGGTTCGCTCGGGATCAGCACGTCCAGCGCGCGGTCCAGCGAGGCGTTGCCACGGGCCAGCGATTCACGCTGGGCGGCAAGCAGGCCGCCGGCGCGCACGAGGCGGTTGCGCAGCGCGCTGGGCACGCTGCCGGTGCGGGCGGCTTCGCTGAAGCTCTGCACGGCGCGGGCCAGATGCTGGTGCAGCTCTGACGCGTGCTGCTCGATGGCCGCCGCGTCGCGGCGGGCCAGCGCGTCGCCGAGCTGGTTCAGCGCGGCCTCGACGGCCAGCAGGGGCTGTTCGAGTTCGGGGCCGAGCGGAGTGGACGAGGCGGTGGCTGTCATGGGATTAGTGCTTGTTGGCGCGAGCGCTCAGCAATTCTTGCGCATTCGCGACCAGCTTGTCCGCGATGGCGCTGGCATTGACCGTGAACTTGCCCTCACTGATGGCCTTGGCGATGCGGTCGACCTTGGCGGCATCGAAGCTGTCGTTCTCGGAACCGGCGCTGGCGGCCAGTTGCGCGGCTTTGGAAATGTCGACCTGGGCGCTGGCTGCGGGGGCTTGCGCAAGCGGCGGTGCCTTGATGGGCTGCGCCGTCTCGGATTTGCGGCTGCTCGCGGTCTTGTCGACGCGGTCAGCCTTGGGCGGGCTCGCGCTTCCTTCAGGGCTGTTACCGATCTTCATGTGCTTCTCCAAGGTGCGGGACGGGTCCCGCTGGCAGGCATTGCAGGGGAGTTTCCTCCTGTATCGGCCCCTGGCCCGGGAACTTGAAGGAGAACTGGCGGGTTTTTGCCGCCAACTCCCCCATTCGTGGTGCTTTGCTCACAGCAGAAGCTCCACGCGGCGTTCGCCGGTGGCCCGGCCGCTGGCGACGCGGCCACTCTCGAAGCGCACACGAACCTCCTGGCCTTCGATGCCGGCGCTGAGCGCCTGCGCTTCGGAAGCGACGGAAAAGCCGACGCCGACGGCCAGCACCTGCACGGTCTCGCCGGCCGCAAACCACTGCCGCGACTTCAGCGCCGGCGCACGCACCGCCTCGGCGGCCTGCAGCGGCCGGGCGAGCGTGCGCCCGATCAGCAGGGCCGGGTCGGTGAAGACGGCGCCGGCCTCGGAAGCAATGTCGATATCGGCCATCGCCAGCAGGTCTTGAGACAAATTCACGCCGGCCGGCAGCGGGCCGCTGGCCACCACGGCACGGCCGAAGACGGCAACGCGCACGGGCAGCGTCACGTTCCAGCGCGCGACGCCGTCGGTGCAGCGCAGGCCGATGCGGCTCCTGCCCCAGACGGCCATGCCCGGCGGCAGATAGGGCTGGACCTGCTGGCAGGGCGCCAGGCGCAGCCGGGCGTCGAGCGCGCCGATCTCGACGGCCACGCGGGTGTTGGGCGGAGCGGCCGCGCGGGCAGCCGTCTCGGCCAGCACGCGCACCCGCTCCAGCAACGCCGGGTCGAGCGTGGTCTGGGGCCCCCGCACACGCCGGCGGCGAGCAGGCAGACAAGGAGCAGGGTGGCACGCAGCATGGCCGCCACTCTAGGGACGGGACTGACCTTCCCTAGGTCCGAATTGAGCGGCTTTGATCCTGCTAATCCCGCTCATGTTTTCGGGGGTAGTTCAGACAATTTGCGCAAGAGCCATCCCGGCCCTTGCTGCCGAAAGCCACCTCGAAAGAGGCCCCCAGATGTTGAACCGACTCACCGACACGCTGAACTTCCAGACCCAGGCGCTCACGCTGCGGGCGGAGCGCCAGCGCCTGCTCGCCAGCAACATCGCCAACGCCGACACGCCGGGCTACCAGGCGCGCGACATCAATTTCGCCAAGGCCTTGCGAGAGGCCACCGGCGAAGTCGCCACCAACGGCGCGCTGCAGACGACGCAACGCGGCCACATCGCGCCGCTGGCCGGCGCCCGCGGCGAAAGCGGCAAGGACTACGCGCTGCAGTCTCAGACCAGCCTGGACAGCAACGGCGTGGACATGGACCGCGAACGCGCCAGCTTTGCCGACAACTCGGTGAAGTACGAAGCCACGCTGCGTTTCATCAACGGCTCGGTGCGCACCGCACTGGACGCGATGAAGTCGCCCAACCAGGGGTAATCGATCATGTCGATGTTCCAGATCTTCAACGTCGCCGGCAGCGCGGTCAGTGCGCAGAGCCAGCGCCTGAACGTGGTGGCCAGCAACCTGGCGAACGCCGACACGGTGGCCGGCCCCGATGGCCAGGCCTACAAGGCGCGCCAGGTCGTCTTCCAGACGCAGCTGATGGGCGCGGGCAACGACGGCGGCAACGCCGGCGTGCGCGTGAGCACGATCACCGAGGACCAGACCCCCGGCCGGCGCGTGCACGACCCCAAGCACCCGCAGGCCGATGCCGATGGCTACGTGACCTATTCCAACGTGAGCCCGGTGGAGGAGATGGTCAACATGATCTCGGCCTCGCGCTCCTACCAGAACAACATCGAGGTGATGAGCACGGCCAAGAACCTGCTGCTCAAGACCCTCCAACTTGGTCAGAGCTGACCGCTGAAGGCAACCCCATGGACGTCACCGCACTCAACGGCAGCAGCACGACGGGCGGGACCTCGGTCTCGGCCAAGAACGCCGCCGAAACCCAGGACCGCTTCCTGAAGCTGCTCGTCGCGCAGATGAACAACCAGGACCCGCTCAACCCGATGGACAACGCCCAGGTGACGAGCCAGATGGCGCAGATCCAGCAGGTCACGAGCCTGTCCACGCTGGACACCAGCATCAAGGGGCTGGGCAGCCAGCTCGGCCAGATGCAGGCGCTGCAGTCCATCTCGCTGGTGGGGCGCGAGGTCAGCGTGCCGGGCAACAAGCTCCAGGTCGAGGGCGGCGTGGCCGAGAGCAGCTACGAGCTCGATGGCGCGGCGCAGACCGTCAAGCTGGAGATCCTCGGCCCCGCCGGCAATGTCATCGACACGCAGCAGCTCGGCGCTCAAGGCGCGGGTCGCCAGACCTTCAGCTGGAAGGCCGGCGCGATGGCCGCCGAGGGCAGCGAAGTCAAGTACCGCATCACTGCCGCCAACGGCACCAAGGCCGTCACGCCCACGCTGTACGCGCACGACAAGGTCGAGGCCGTCTACAGCGAAGGCGGCAGCCTCAAGCTCAATCTCGAACGCCTCGGCCCCGTGGACTACACGGCCGTCTCGTCCGTCAACTGAACCCTCCCGCTCCTTTTCCCCCGCACGACAGCAAGGACCTCCCATGAGCTTCCAGCAAGGCCTCTCCGGGCTCAACGCCGCCTCCAAGAACCTGGACGTCATCGGCAACAACATCGCCAACTCGGGCACCTTCGGCGCCAAGGGTTCGCGGGCCGAGTTCTCCGACGTCTACGCGGCCGCGCTGAACGGCGCGGGCCAGAACTCGGTCGGCATCGGCACCAGCCTGCAGTCCGTGGCCCAGCAGTTCACGCAGGGCAACATCACGACGACCGAGAACCCGATGGACCTCGCCATCAACGGCGGCGGCTTCTTCCAGGTCAGCGACGGCACCAACCCGACGCGCTACAGCCGCAACGGCCAGTTCAAGGTCAGCAAGGACGGCTTCATCGTCAACAACGACGGCCTGAAGCTGATGGGCTACCCGGCCAACGGCGCCGGCGTCATCCAGCCGGGCACGGCCCAGCCGCTGCAGCTGCCCACCGGCGGCATCCCGCCGGCGGTGACGAGCAAGGTCACGATGGAGTTCAACCTCGACTCCCGCCTGAAGACCACCGCCCCCGGCGGCGGCACGGGCACCGGCATGGACCTCAAGGACAGCGCCACCTACAACAATGCCACCTCGATGACGGCCTACGACGCCAAGGGCCAGGACGTGGCGGTGACCTTCTACTTCCAGAAGGCCGCCACCTCGGCAACGGGCGACGACGTCTGGAACGTCTACGCGACCGCCAACGGCACGCCGTTCGACACCGACGCCTCGGGCGCGGCCATCGCGCTGGACGCCTTCGGCAACCCGACGACGCCCTACACCACCATCACCTTCCCGCCCACCGGCGGTGCACCTTCCGCCATTGCGGGCAGCAGCACCACGCCGCCCGGCGTGATCACCATGAACGTGCCGGCCGGCACCAGCTCGCGAGGCAACTCGACGCTGGCCATCCCCAACATCCAGCTGTCGCTGAGCGGCGCCACCGAGAACGGCAGCAGCTTCGCGGTGACCAACCTGACGCAGGACGGCTACGCCCCGGGCCAGCTGACCGGCATCCAGGTGGCCAACAACGGCATCGTCCAGGCCCGCTATTCCAACGGCCAGAGCAAGCCGGCCGGCCAGATCGAGCTCGCCAACTTCCGCAACCCGCAAGGCCTGCAGACCATGGGCGGCAACGTCTGGATCCGCACCGTCGCCTCGGGCGACGCGGTGGTGGGCGTGCCGGGCGACGGCAACATGGGTTCGATGCAGTCCGGCGCGCTGGAGGAAAGCAACGTCGACATCACGGCCGAGCTGGTCAACATGGTGACGGCCCCAGCGCGCCTACCAGGCCAGCGCGCAGACGATCAAGACGCAGGATCAGGTGCTGCAGACGATCGTGAACCTTCGCTGATCTCGACGACACCGGCTGAGGAGCGAGCATGGATCGGATGATTTACCTGTCGATGGCCGGCGCGAAGGCGGCCATGCAGCGGCAGGACGTGCTCTCGCACAACCTCGCCAACGTGACGACCAACGGCTTTCGCGCCGAGCTGCAGGCCTTCCGTGCGGTGCCCGTGCGTGGCGACGGCGCCTCCACGCGCGCCTACGCGCTGGAAACCACCATTGGCTACGACGCCTCGCCCGGCCCGCTAACGCCCACCGGCCGCAACCTCGACGTGGCCATGCAAGGCAACGCCTGGCTGGCCGTGCAGTCCAACGACGGCACCGAGGCCTACACCCGCGCCGGCTCGCTGGACGTGAATGCCGACGGCCTGCTCGTCATGCGCAACGGCATGCCGGTGCTCGGTGACGGCGGCCCGATCAACGTGCCGCCCAACAGCGCCGTCGAGATCGGCAACGACGGCACCATCAGCGCCAAGGCGCCCAACCAGAAGCCGACGACGGTGGGCCGGCTCAAGCTGGTCACGCCCGAGACGACCAACCAGCTCACGCGCGGCGACGACGGCCTGTTCCGCGCGGCCGATGGCGACCTGCCCGCCAACCCCGCCGCGCGCCTGCAGGACGGTGCGCTGGAGGGTTCCAACGTCAGCCCGGTCGAGACCATGGTGTCCATGATCGCCGCCGGCCGCCAGTTCGAGCAGCAGATGAAGCTGCTGCAGATCGCCCAGACCCAGGGCCAGCAATCCGCCAAGCTCCTTGGCAGTCAGTAAAGAGGCCCCGCCATGATGCGTTCCCTGTGGATTGCCAAGACCGGCATGGAAGCCCAGCAGACCCAGCTGGACAACATCTCGAACAACCTCGCCAACGTCGCCACCAATGGCTACAAGCGCTCGCACGCCGTCTTCGAGGACCTGATCTACCAGAACATGCGCCAGAGCGGCGCCAACACCACCGAGCAAACCGTGTTGCCCACGGGCCTGCAGGTGGGCCTGGGCGTGCGCCCGGTCGCCACCGCGCGCATCTACACGCAGGGCAACCTGCAGCAGACCAGCAACAACCTGGATCTCGCCATCAAGGGCGACGGCTTCTTCCAGATCCAGATGCCCGATGGCACGACCGCCTACACGCGCGACGGCAGCTTCCAGCTCAACGCCAACGGCCAGATGGTGACGAGCAACGGCTACACGGTGCTGCCCGGCATCACGATCCCCAACAACGCGCAGAGCCTGACCATCGGCAACGACGGCACCGTCAGCGTCACGCTGCCCGCCCAGACCGCGCCGCAGACCGTCGGCCAGCTGCAGCTCGCCAACTTCGTGAACCCGGCCGGCCTGGACCCCAAGGGCCAGAACCTGTTCGCCGAGACCGCCTCCAGCGGCACGCCCAACACCGGCGCGCCCAACAACAACGGCATGGGCGCGCTGCAGCAGGGCTTCGTCGAGACGGCCAACGTCAACGTCGTCGAGGAGCTGGTGCAGATGATCCAGACCCAGCGCGCCTACGAGCTGAACTCCAAGGCCGTGCAGACGTCAGACCAGATGCTGCAGAAGCTGGCCCAGATCTAAGGAGACGCGTCATGAAGTACCTCGCTCTCCTCGCCGCCACGGCCCTGCTCGCCGGTTGCGCCACGCCCTACCCCGAGCCCCAGGTCGAACTGGCCCACACGCCGGTCGTCAACCTGCCGCCCGTGCAGCCTCTGGCACCCACCAACGGCGCCATCTACCAGGGCGCCAGCTACCGCCCACTGTTCGAGGACCATCGCGCACGGCTGGTGGGCGACACGCTGACGATCAACATCGTCGAAAAGGTCTCGGCCACACAGACCAGCACCAGCGAGCTGAGCAAGTCGGGCAGCCTGTCTGCCGGCGTGACCGCGCTGCCGCTGATCGCCGGCAACTCCTTCGGCAAGGCCAGCGCAGGCGCCACCTCGGCCAACGACAACAAGGGCAAGGGCAGCAACCAGAACACCAACGAGTTCACTGGCGCCATCACGGCCGTCGTGACCGGCGTGCTGCCCAACGGCCACCTGATGATCAGCGGCGAGAAGCAGATCGGCGTCAACCACAACGTCGACGTGCTGCGCTTTTCCGGCCAGGTGGACCCGCGCATGATTGCCCAGGGCAATGCCGTGTCGTCGACCTCGGTGGCCAATGTGCGCATCGAGCAGCGCGGCCGCGGCGCGGCGTCCGACGCCCACGCCGTGGGCTGGCTGTCGCGCTTCTTCCTCAATATCGCGCCGAGTTGATCCGGCGCTCTGCGCTGCGTCAGCCTGATTGGCCGGCAAGGTAGTCCACCGCCAAGTGGGCGAGCGCACGCACGCCGACCTCCAGCCCGCGCTCGTCGACGATGAAGCGCGGCGAGTGGTTGGAGTAGGCCTGGCTCGGCTCGATGTCCGGCGGCGTCACGCCGACGAAGAAGAACAGGCCCGGGATCAGGCGCTGGAAGAAGGAGAAGTCCTCGGCGCCGGTGGCCTTGGGCACGACCTCGATGCCCATCGGGCGGGGGCCCGTGCTGGCCACGCGCGTCAGCGTGGGCACCATCTGCTCGGTCAGCACCGGGTCGTTGCGCGTGACGGGGTAGTTCTTCGTGATGCAGACCTTGCACGTCGCGCGTGATCCGGCGGCGATGCCTTCGGCCAGCTGCACCACGCGCTCGTGGATGGCGTCGCGCATGCCCTCGTCGAAGCTGCGGATGGTGCCGCGCATCTCGACCGAGTCCGGGATGATGTTCTCTCGCACGCCGCCCTTGATGGCACCGATGGTGACGACGGCCGGCTCGCGGTTCAGGTCCAGCGTGCGGCTGACGATGGTCTGCAGGCCCAGCACGATCTGCGCGGACGTGACGATGGGATCCACGCCCAGCCACGGCGCCGCGCCGTGCGTCTGCTTGCCCTGCACGGTGATCTTGAGCTTGTCGCTGCTGGCCATCGTGGGCCCGGGCCGGTAGCCGATGACGCCGGCCGGCTGGCGCGACGTGACGTGCAGGCCGAAGATGGCGCTCGGCGTCGGGTGCTCCAGCACGCCTTCCTTGATCATCAGCGCGGCGCCGCCCTGCTCGCCCTCGGGCGGCATCTCCTCGGCGGGCTGGAAGATGAACTTGACCGAGCCGGGAATCTGCTCGCGCAGCCCGGCCAGGATGGTCGCCACGCCCATCAGGATGGCGACGTGGCAGTCGTGCCCGCACGCATGCATGACGCCCACCTCCTCGCCGTTCCAGACGGCGCGCGCCTTGGACGCGAACGGCAGCACCACCTCCTCGGTGACGGGCAGGGCGTCCATGTCGGCGCGCAGCGCAACCACGCCACCGGGCTTGCCGCCCCTGAGCAGCCCGACGACGCCGGTGTGGGCCACACCCGTCTTGATCTCGTCGAAGCCGAGGCTGCGCAGATGCTCGGCGACGATGGACGCCGTGCGGAACTCGCGGTTGCCCAACTCGGGGTGCGCGTGCAGGTCACGCCGCCAGGCAATGACCTGGGCTTGCAGCGCGGCGCTGGCCGCGTCTATGTCCTTGAGCAACGACATGGGCGAATCTCTGATGCGGGTGGGCGCCAGTATGACGCTCAGGCCAACGCGTTGAGATCGCGTGCGGCCCAGGCGCGGATGGCCGAAAGTGCGAGCCACACGGTGAGGACCAGCTCGACAAGCAGCCACACGGCGCCACGCTGGGGGGTCACGCCCAGCAGCGGCAGCAAGGCCAGCACCGCGAAGGCGGCCAGGCCGAAGCCCATCACGCAGGCCAACCCCGTTGCCTGGCCCTCGTACCGGCCGCGCTGCCAGACGGCAAAGCTGCTCGCCAGCAACACATCTCCCATGGCCAGCGGCCAGGCGTCGGCATGAAGCGGCCGGGACGCCAGCCGATTGGCGAGCACCGACAGGGCGATGCCCAGGCTGACGGCCGCCGCATAACCGAGCATGGAACCCCACACCAGGCGGCGCGCCCAACGCCGCGGTGTCAAGCCGCCCGGCGCAAGGCGGTGGCGCCAGTGCAGCGTTGGCGCGACGAGATAGGCACCGGCGAAGGCCACGATGAACAGCATCCACACGCCATAGCCCGCCGCCGCGTACTCGGCGCTGTAGGCCTGGCCCCAGCCCAGCCAGCCCAGGTGTTGGGCCTGGGCAAGGAACTGCGGCAACCATGCCAATCCCATCAGCAAGACATTCACTTTGGGAGGACGCACCGCTCGGCCGGTGAGTGTTTGATAGGGCTGCTGGTAGCGGACGAGTTCCCAACTGCGATGTGCCCAGGTACGGCGCCACCAGGGCGGCAATTTCGGAAATGGCAGAGCCAGCGCACGCGCCGCCAGAGCCTGCGGCGCCAGCACAAAGCGCCACACCGCCGCGGCCGTGAGTGCGAGCGTGAGCAGGGCCAGCCGGCCGTCACTGCTGACCGCCGCCACGGCGCCCGGCGCCGCCAGCAAGCACAGCAGCACCGCCACAGCGAGCGGCAGCAGCCAGCGCCGCGCACGGCCCTGCCAGCTGTGCACCGCGCAGAAGCTGGCGCAAAGGCTCGCCCCGAGCACGGCCAGCGTGCCCGGCAGAGGCTGTGCATCGCCCGACTGCCAGCCCACGACGACAGCCAGCGCCAGCGGGCCGACCAGGCCGATGGCCGCCATGTGCCACAAGTCGCGCAGCAAGCCAGCACGCACCCGGGCCTGCGCGCTTTGCGGGGCAACGCGGGCCTCCCATCGGCTCAGGCGGGCGTGGGCCACAGCCGCCGCGGCAGCCGCCCCGAGCGCCAGCAGGCTGGCCTGCAGGTGCAACAGCGTGACCAGCGCGCCTGATCCGCGCAGAAATCCTTCCCCATGCGCCACGGCCAGCAAGGCCGCAAAAGCGCTCACCGCGCCGGGCAGCAGCCGCGTGGCCAGCGGCAGGTCGAAGGCGGGCGGCGCCGCATCGTCCATCGTCAAGACGCCTTTCATGTGTTGAGCACCTCCAGCAGGTCTTCCATGCCCAGGCCCGGCAGGCCGGCGGCGTCGGGCCGTTGGCGGCTGTCGACCAGCAGCTGGCCGCCCTGGGCGGCACTCCAGTGCAGGCCGGCCGGGTCGGGCTCGGGGGCGGGCACGCAGCGCAGGTGCTCCACGGCGTCGTCCCACTCGACGAAAAGCTGCACCCGCCCTTCGCGCAGAAACAGCACATGGCTGACGACGCGCTCCAGGTCACTGAGCAGATGGCTGGACACCAGCACCGTGCGCGGTGCCGCCTTGCGTCGCATCGCGAACAGCGCACGCATGAAGTCGCGGCGCGAGATCGGGTCCAGGCTCGCCACCGGCTCGTCCAGCAGCAGCAGGTCCGGGTCGTGGGCCAGCGCCAGCACGACAGCGAGCTTCTGCTGGTCGCCCAGCGACAGCGCATCCGCGCGCCGGCCCAGCGGCAGGTCCAGCCGCGCGGCGAGCGCGACGGCGCCGGGCAGGTGGACGCCGGGATACAACGCGGCCATCTCGTCCAGATGCGCCAGGCCGGTCAGGCGCGGGAAGAGGTCGGGCGTCTGCGCGGCGTAACCCAGGCGCTCGCGCACCGCGTCGGTCAGCGCGAGGCTGGGCTCGCCCAGCAGCCGCGTCTCGCCCTCACTGGGCGTCGTCAGCCCGAGCAGGCAGCGCATCAGCGTGCTCTTGCCAGCGCCATTGCGCCCGACGAGGCCGACGACGGCGCCCTCGGGAATGGACAAATCGATGCGGTCGAGCACGCGGCTGCGGGCGGCGCCCCAGTCCGCGTCACGGCTGAGGCTGAGCTGGCGGGCCTCGATGGCGAGCGTCATGGCTGGTCCTGTTCCAAGGATTGAAGGGCGCGCGCGAGGGCCTCGACGGCCTGGTCGGGCGGGATGCCGAGCTGGCGAGCCTGTCGGGCCAATGCCTGCACGGCGGGCGCCAGCAAGGCCAGGCGGTCACTGCCGGCGGCGGCGGGCTGGGCGCGCGCGGCCACCACCATGCCCACGCCGCGGCGCCGCTCGAGCAAGCCCTCGGCCTCCAGCAGGCTGTAGGCCCTTGCTGACGGTCATCGGGTTGATGGCATGCCGCTCGGCAACGGCGCGCACGCTGGGCAGCTCATCCCCAGGGTCGAGCTGGCCCCCCGCGACGAGGCGCTGCACCTGCTCCACCACCTGGCGGTAGATGGGCGTGGCCAGTTGCGGCTGGATGTCGAAGAAAGCCGGGGGGCTGGGCATGCGTATTAGTGTATTGCTTGACCAATACACAACGCAAGTCCCCTCCCCGGCCGTCAACCGCCCATCAGCCTCCGGAGCCGGCGCTTGAAGTCCAGCCACTGCTTGCCGCGCGAGTGGTCGATGCGCTTCACGTCAATCAGCGTGAAGTCGCCGCAGCCCGTCAACGTGTGCAGGCCGGCGGTGTGGCTGCTGCTCACAAGATCGCCGGTCAGGCGTTCGGTGCCGGCTTCGATGGCGACGCGCTCCGGCATCAGCACGGGAAAGCGCAACAGCCGCGTGGCGCCGCCGTAGCCGGTCGAGCTGTCCTGCACCGGCAGCGTCAGCATGCCGTCGCGGCCGATGAAAGGCCGGCCGGCCGGGCGCGCGCCCTCGCGGTTCACGCGCACCGGGTTGGCGGCCAGCGGTGTCCACGGGCCCGCCAGCGCGGGGGCGTGGGCGACGTGCAGTTCGCGCTGGTCGCGCGCGCCGGGGCCGACGAGCGTGTAGAACATCCACCAGCGGCCCTGGTACTCGATCAGCGAGGCATCCGCGCCGGGCACGCCGCCGATCAGCGCACATTCGCGCTCCCAGTGGTCCAGCGAGTCGTCGGTGGCACGGTAGAGGGCGATCTCGCCGGCCTGGTAGCTCTCCGGCACCATCCAGGTCTCGCCCTCGTGCTCCAAGACCTGGGGGTAGGACAGGTGGAAGGGCTTGTCGAGCACCGTCGTCCGGCTGCGCCAGGTCAGGTCGGCCAGGCGGAACTCGTGGCGCTCGATGCTGGCGCGTTTGACGCGGTAGTCAAAGGCTTCGACGAAGACATGCAGCGCGTCGCCGCGCACCAGGCCGAAGGGGTCGGCCAGATAGCGCCAAGGCGCCGGCGCCGGCAGCCAGGTGATGCGCCCGCGCGCAACACCCAGGCTGCGGGCGTCGACGTCTTCGAGGCGAACCGGAACGATGCCGACCTGCCAGAAGTCGGTGCTCGGCCTCTTCAGCATCAGGCCTGCCAGGGGGCGTAAGCCCCGTCCTCTTCTCCGAAGGACCCGGCCTGCGCCGCCTGGTGGAGCATCACGTCGCGATAGAAGCCCAGTGTGCGGGCAACGGCGTTGGAGCGGTCGTAGGCGGCCGTTGCGTAGCGCACGGCGCGCTGCTGGGCGCTGAGCGGGCGCAGGCGTGCGAGCTCCTCGGCCATGGCGAGGCCCAGGGCGTGGGCATCGCCCACCGGCACGAGGCGCGCTGGCTGGCCGGCCAGCATCTCCAGCGGGCCCTGCGTGGCGGTGGACAGCACCGGCCGGCCGGCGCGCATGGCCTCCAGGATGGCCAGCGGGAAGGCTTCCTCGCGGGACGGCGACACGAAGAGATCCAAGGCTTTCAGCGCCTGGTCGACATCGCTGCGAAAGCCCAGCAAGCGAATGCGCGAGTCCGCGGCGGCAATGCCCCTCAGCACAGCCTCGTCCGGGCCCTCGCCGAGGATGGCGAGCACCGCGTCTGCGGGTGCGTGCGACTTGAAGGCGGCGATCAGCAGGTCCATGCCCTTGCTGCGGTGCAGCCGGCCGACGCTGCCGACCAGCAACTGGTGGGGCGCCAGGCCCAGTTCGGCGCGCAGGTCGGTGGGCCGGGCAGCGGCGGCCGCGTCGCGCTCGGGCGCCCAGTTGTAGATGATGCTGGCCAACGCGACGTTTTGGGGCAGGCCATCGTGCTGGGCGCGGTTCACGCAGACGAGACCGTCCAGCCGTGCATGGTGGTGGGCCTTGTAGCCGACATGCAGCGTGCCGATGCGGGCTGAACGGTGAGCATGGGCGACAGCCTTGCAGGCCGGCCCGAGGTGGCCGTGGCAGACATCGGCGCCCAGGCGGCGCGCCAGCGCGGCGACGCGCCAGCCGCGCAACAGCGGCAGGGCCAGGCCGTGGAACTGCACGTCGGGCGCCAGCGCACCGGCGACGGCCGAGTTGGCCGAACCGATGACATGGACGCGATGGCCCAGCGCGGACTGCGCGTTGGCGAGATCGATGCAATGCCGTTCACCGCCCGCAATCCGGGACGAAAACACGACATGAACCAGGGTCAACGGTTCGAAGGGCGGTGGCATGGCAGGTCTTGCAAACGTGTTCGGCTCGGACTGACAAGCAAAACTTTACCGACGTACACATTCAGAAACCTGTCGCCCCGCCCCTTCAGTCGGGTGGCCCGCAAGATCGGAATTTCCACCAAAAGCGCGCAACGCGCTTCAATCACACGAAAACGTGAAGTGATTCCGTCCTGAAACGCACGCTCCCGCGCCGCTCACCCAATGTCAGAAGCGTCGAGCATCGGGATTGACAGAATCTCACGGCACGAAGTCGTCAAGCTGAGCACAAGCTTGCGCTTCGCCAACAAATTCGCCCAACCGGCAGGTCGGGCGACAGAGGTCACAAGTCCGCCATGGCGTCCAGGGGCGCAGCCCGGGCAGCTTGCCGGGCTGCCGGAGCTTCAGCGCATCTTGCTGACCCACTCGTTACGCTGCTCGTCGTAGCGGTACATCATCAGGAAGCGCAGCGTCTCCATGTTGACCTGCTCGCGCGTCAGCGTGCTCATGTCGCGCGGCGCCTTGACAGGCACCCAGGTGCCGACCGTGTCGTCGTAAACGTTCATGCGCAGGAACTGATCCCGCATGGCAAGCACCTCGGCACGCGACATGACGCCCTTGGGCGGCTCCATGCCGGACTTCAGCACCCACATGCCGGTCAGCTCGTCCCAGCGCATCAGCGCCAGGAAGCTGTCGCGCTCCATCTTGACCTGTTCGCGCGTCAGGCTCTGGGCCTGGGCCTGGGCGGGCATGTTGAAGGCAGCCAGGGAGGCGGCCAGCGCGAGGGTCAGCAGGGAAAGGCGTTTCATTCAGATCTCCAGAAATTGAAAAGGAAGAGAAGGTCGCTGTGCTGACTGGGCGCCTCAGTGCCTCACAGGTGGCCAGTGGTCGGGCGAACGGGCGCGGCCTTACAAGGCGTGAAAAATGCCCCGCCTTCCCGGCAGCCACGACCGGTGGTGCAGAAAAGCGGGGCGGTCGGCGCCCTTTTCGTCGGCTTCGCGGGCTCAAGCGTGCGCAGAATCTGCCGAGTGAAGTCCCTGCAAGCCCTCCTCCTCAGCCTCGCCATCGTGCTGGCGCCCCTGGCGCCGCCCGCGCAGGCCGCCCGCATCAAGGAAGTCGCCTCGATCGCCGGCGTGCGCTCCAACCCGTTGACGGGCTATGGGCTCATCGTCGGCCTGGACGGCACGGGCGACCAGACGACGCAGGCGCCCTTCACGGGCCAGAGCCTGACGGCCATGCTGCAGCAGTTCGGCGTGCTGCTGCCCCAGGGCGTGACGATGCAGCCCCGCAACATCGCCGCCGTCATGGTGACGGCCTCGCTGCCGCCCTTCGCCCAGCCCGGCCAGCAGCTCGACATCAACGTCTCGTCCATCGGCAACGCCAAGAGCCTGCGCGGCGGCACGCTGATCGCCACGCCCCTGCGCGGCGCGGACGGCCAGGTCTACGCCATCGCCCAGGGCAACCTGGTCGTCGGTGGCGCCGGAGCTTCCGCCGGTGGCTCCAAGGTGCAGATCAACCACCTGAGCGCCGGCCGCATCCCGGCTGGCGCCCTCGTCGAGCGCTCGGTGCCCACGCCGCTGGCCCAGGGCGACAGCATCCAGCTCGACCTCAACAGCAGCGACTTCGCCACCGCCCGCGCCGTGGCCCAGGCCATCAACAAGGCCAAGGGGAATGGCACCGCCCAGGCGCTCGACGGCCGCGTCGTGCGCGTGCGGGCCCCAGCCACGCCGGACGACCGCGTCGCCTTCCTGGCCGACGTGGAGAACCTCGCCATCGACATGGCGGCACCGGCCGCGCGCATCGTCATCAATGCCCGCACCGGCTCCATCGTCATGAACCAGGCCGTCACGCTGTCGTCCTGCGCCATCGCGCACGGCAACCTGTCGGTGACGATCAGCTCCACGCCCATCATCAGCCAGCCCAATGCGCTGTCCGGTGGCCAGACGACGGTGGCCGAGAAGGCCGACATCTCCATCCGCCAGGAGCCCGGCAGCCTGATCCAGCTGGCAGCGGGCGCGCGGCTGTCGGACGTCGTCAAGGCGCTGAACTCGCTCGGCGCCACACCCCAGGATCTGCTCGCCATCCTGCAGGCCATGAAGAGCGCGGGCGCCCTGAATGCGGAGCTTGAGGTGATCTGATGGCGACAACTTTCAGCCCCTCGCCCAGTCTCGCCCCGCTGCACGCGGGCGCGCCCGGTCGGTCCCCCGCGGGGACGGCGATCGCCCGGGCCTCGAGCCCGGGCAATATCGCCCGACGGGCCGGCTTGGGAGCGGCCCGGCGCTCGGCCCTCAGCCACGCAATGGACAACTGACATGGCCAACAGCTTCCAGTCCGTTTCCGGCCAGAGCCTCGGGAGTCTCGATGCGCTGAAGGCCCAGGCCTCGCGCGATCCCAAGGCCAGCATCCGGGAGACGGCCAAGCAGTTCGAGTCGCTCTTCATGCAGGAAGTGATGAAGAGCATGCGCGCGTCCACGCTGTCCAGCGGCATGCTGGACAACAACGCGACCCAGCTCGGCACGGAAATGCTGGACACGCAGTTCGCCGGCAAGATGAGCGGCCTTCCCGGAGGCCTGTCGGAGGCCATCCAGAAGCAGCTGCAGCGCCAGATGGGCATGCAGGACCTGTCGCCCGAGAACGTCAGGAAGGCCAGCCAGACGACGCTGGCCCAGGCCCTGCCGGCACTGGCCACCAAGGGCATCCCCAACCACGTGCAGAGCTTCATCCAGCAGCACGATGCCGCGGCCCGCTCGGCGTCGGCCACCACCGGCATCCCGGCCAGCTTCATGGTGGCCCAGGCCGCGCACGAAAGCGGCTGGGGCAAGCGCGAGATCACCGGCGCGGACGGCAGCAAGAGCCACAACGTCTTCGGCATCAAGGCCACGCCCGCCTGGACGGGCAAGACCGTCGACGTGCAGACCACCGAAGTCATCAACGGCCAGGCCCACAAGGTGACGGCCAAGTTCCGCGCCTACGGCAGCTACGACGAGGCCTTCAAGGACTACGCCAAGCTCATCAGCGGCAACGAGCGCTATGCCAAGGTCGTCGCTCAGGCCCAGAGCGGCAACGCCGCCGGCTTCGCCCGCGGCCTGCAGCAGGCCGGCTACGCCACCGACCCGGCGTACGCCGAGAAGCTGGCGAAGACCATCCACACGACGCAGCGCGTGCAAAGCACGCTCGCCTAAGGACTAGACCATGGCTGGCTTGCTCACCCTCGGCGCCCGCGCGATGTTCGCCAACCAGGCGGCATTGCAGACCATCGGGCAGAACATCGCGAACGCGAACACGCCGGGCTACTCGCGCCAGTCCGTCGTGCTGACGACCTCGCCCGGGCAGTACACCGGCGCGGGCTTCTTCGGCAAGGGCGTGGACGTGCAGACCGTCGTGCGCTCGCACAACGAGTTCCTGACCAAGGAAGCCGCCGCGTCCAAGTCCTCTGCGGTGGCCGACTCGACACGCGCCGAGCAGCTGACGCGCATGGAGAAGGTCTTCCCGCCCGGCACCGATGGCCTGGGCTACGCGGCCAGCCAGTTCCTGAACTCGATGGTCGACGTGACCAGCCGGCCGAACGACCCCTCCGCCCGCCAGGTGGCCCTGGGCCGGGCCAACGAGCTGGCCGTGCGCTTCTCCAACGCCGGCCAGCAGCTCACCGACCTGCAGGCCGGCGTCGTCAGCGACCTCAAGGCCAACGTCACCGTCGTCAACGAGCTGGCGCGCCAGATCGCCAACATCAACGACCAGATCTCCAAGACCCGCGGCAGCGGCCACACGCCCAATGACCTGCTGGACAAGCGCGAGCAGATGATTTCCCAGCTCGGCGAGCATGTGGCCGTGACGACGCTGACGGCCGACGACGACACCGTCGGCGTCTTCATCGGCGGCGGCCAGCGCCTCGTGCTGGGCAACCAGGCCTCGACGCTGCAGGTCTCCAACGACGCCTACGACCCGCAGCGGGCCGTGGTGTCGCTGACCGAAGGCGGCATCAGCCGGCCGCTGGACGAGAGCGTGCTGACCGGCGGCTCGATGACGGCGCTGCTGAGCTTCCAGAACAAGGACCTGCAGGACGCCAAGAACCTGCTCGGCCAGCTCGCGGCCGCCATCGGCACGCGCGTCAACGACCAGAACGCCCTCGGACTGGACCTGTCCAACCCGCCGGGCAAGGGCGGCAACATCTTCAACGTGGCCACGCCCAAGGTGATGCCCGCCGCCACCAACCTGCGCAACCCCGGCGGCAGCTACACCAATGGTGTGCAGGCCACCATCGTCAACGCCAGCCAGCTGCAGGCCAGCAGCTACAAGCTGACCTCCAGCACCCCGGGGGCCTACGAGCTGACACGCCTGTCCGACGGCCTCGTGCGCAGCGTCAACGACGGCGACACCGTCGACGGCGTCAAGTTCACCTTCACCCCTGGTGCGCCGGCCGCGGGCGAGAGCTTCCTCATCGAGCCCGTCGGCGCCGCCGCCGTCGAGATGCGCCGCGTGCTGGACGACCCCGCCGGCATCGCCGCCGCGTCGCCGCTGACGGCTTCCGCCTCGGTCAACAACACCGGCACGCTGACGGTGGACAGCATCTACGCCGTCAACTCCAGCTTCGACGCGACCAAGGCGCCCATGACCGTCGAGTTCGGCGGCCCGGACCCCGCCAACCCCGCCAACGTGCTCTACACGCTGACCCTGGCCGACGGCAGCGTGCTCAACGGCAGCTGGGCGCCCAGCCAGGCCATCGGCAACCAGCCGGCCGCCGGCATCGACCTGGGCTTCGAACTGCGCACCAACGGCGTGCCGCGCGCGGGCGACAAGATCACGCTCGACCCGACCGTCTACACCAGCACCAACAACGGCAACGCCAAGGCCTTCCTGGACATCCAGTCCGAAGGCTTCGTCGGCCGCCAGCTGCTCGCCGGCGGCGGCGTCACGCCGGGCTCGACCATCAACGACGCCTATGCCGCCGCCATGAGCGAGGTGGGCGCGCGCGTGCAGAGCGCCAACTACCTGTCGGGCGTGTCCACCAGCGTCGCCGGCGACGCCGAGGCCAACCGCTCCGGCCAGGCCGGCGTCAACCTCGACGAGGAAGCCTCGCGCCTGATGCAGTTCCAGCAGGGCTACCAGGCCGCCGCCAAGGTGCTGCAAACGGCGCAATCCCTGTTCGACGAATTGATGCGCATCGCATCACGCTGATGACCCACCTCCGTAGCGCTTCGCGCTCCCCCTCAAGGGGGCGCACCCAGCAGCCAGGCAAAACCGGTTCTGCGGGTGCTGCGCGCCCGTGCACTCTTGTGCCGACGCCGTTGCGTTCACTTGCTGATGCATTGAGGAGCAGTCCATGAGACTCGCCACCGCCAACTTGTACGACACCTCCATCGCCAACCTGCAGCGCCGCCAGCAGTCGCTGCAAAGCCAGCAGCAGCAGCTCACCTCGGGCAAGCGCATCGCCGTGGCCAGCGACGACCCCACCGGCGCCGCGCGTGCCGAGCGGGCGCTGGCCGCCATCGGCCGCGTGGACGCCAACCAGCGCGCGCTGGAAGCCAGCCGCAACAGCATGACACTGGCCGAGTCCGCACTGGGCGACGCCAACGAGCTGATGCAGCAGGCCCGCGAGACCATGGTCTCGGCCGGCAACGCCAGCTATTCCGACGCCGAGCGCCAGGGCCTGGCCAACAAGCTGCAGGGCATCCGCGACCAGCTGCTGTCCATCGCCAACCGCCCTGATGGCGGCGGCGGCTACCTGTTCTCGGGCCAGGGCTCGGCCAACCCGCCCTTCGTGGACCAGGCCGGCGGCGTGACCTATGTGGGCGTGGCCGGCACCATCCAGACGGGCAACCTCGACAACTTCCAGCTCAGCATCGACGGCCGCAGCGCCTGGGAGCAGGCGCGCAGCGGCAACGGCAGCTTCGTCACCGACGCCAGCGCCAATGCCAACACCGGCAATCCCGCCCAGGGCTGGATCGACTCCGGCCGCGTCGTCGACCCGACGCTCGTGACCGGGCAGAACTACCGCATCGACATCGCCGGCACAGCACCCAGCCAGACCTACAGCGTCACCAACACCGACACCGGTGCCGGCGTCACCGGCGGCCCCTACAAGTCGGGCCAGTCCATCGTCTTCGACGGGATCAGCGTCGCCGTCACGGGCACGCCGGCCGATGGCGACAACTTCTCGGTCGCGCCGGCCACCAACGGCCTCAAACTGTTCGACGTGATGGACCGCGCCATCAGCGAGCTCAAGACGCCGCTGCGCAGCAACGCACAGATCGCCCAGAGCAACTCGGGCCGGCTGCGCGACATGGACGCCGCCATGGGCGGCCTGCAGAACGTGCGCAGCCAGACCGGCGAGCGGCTGAACAACCTCGACGGCACCGAGACCCGCCTGGCCGCGCTCAAGCAGTACAACACCGAGGAAAAGAGCGCCGCCGAGGACATCGACATGGTGCAGGGCATCTCCGACTTCCAGAATCAGCAGACCGGCTACGACACGGCGCTGAAGACCTACGCCATGGTCCAGCGCATGTCGCTGTTCCAGTACATCCAGGGTTGATCGGCACGCGGCAGCCGTGAAGCTGTCACGATTTGCCGCCGTGGGGAGCGGGTGGGCGTGGCAGACTGCCGCATTCACCGCCCCCAGTGCCGCGCCATGTCCGACAACCTCCCTGACGCCCTCGATCACGCCATCCTGCCCGGCGTTGCCCTGGGCTATGCCCCGGTCATCGACCGCCAGCGCGCCGTCGTCGGCACGCGGTTGACGCTGGTGCCGCTGCGCGCCGACGCACGGACCGATCACGCCGAGTTGCTCGCCGCGCTGGCCGCCACCTGGCCCAAGGGTGGCGTCGTCATCAGCCCCCAGGGTGAAAGCCTGCTGGCAGCCCTGCTCGCCCAGCCGCCGGCACAGCCGACGCAGATCGAGGTGCCCGCCTTCATCGCGGCCGACGCGGCCCACACCGCGGCACTGGTGGCGCTGAAAGCCTCCGGGCACAGCGGCCTGCTCAAGGGCCTGCCAAATGCGCCCCTGCCCGCCGAGGTGGGCGCCGTCTTCAAGCAGGTCGTGCTCGAACCCGGCCAGCCTGCACCGGCCGGCGTGGCCGTCGTGCATGCCGGCGTACGCGGTGCTGACGCGATGGAAGCCAGCTTCAAGGCCGGCGCCGAGATCGTCATCGGCTGGCCCATGGACGGGCCCTATGAAGCCGCACCGGGCGCAGCCAAGACCGAGGTGGCGGCCGACCTGCAGGTCATCGTCGAGCTGATGTCACGCGTGGACCAGGGTGAGGACGTCGAGCGCCTGGAGCAAACCCTCAAGCGCGACCCGAGCCTCGCCTTCAAGCTGTTGCGCTACCTGAACTCCGCCGCCTTCGGCCTGCCGGTCGAGGTGTCGAGCTTCCGCCACGCCATCATGCTGCTGGGCTATGCCCGCATGAAGCGCTGGCTGGCCCTGCTGCTGACGACGGCCAGCAAGGACCACAGCATGCGCCCCATCATGTTCGGCGCGCTGCGCCGAGGCCTGCTGATGGAAGAGTTCGCGCAGAACATGAGCGAGCGCGAGCAGCGCGACGAGATGTTCATCTGTGGCCTGTTCTCGCTGCTGGACCACATGCTCAAGCAGCCCTTTGAGAAGCTGCTGCAATCCATCCCCGTGCCAGAGGGCGTGCGCCAGGCACTGGTGGAGGGCAGCGGCCCCTACCACCCCTATCTGCAACTCGTGCGGGCGCTGGAGGCCGAGTCGGTGTTCGACTACCGCGACTGCGCCGACGCGTTGATGCTGGGCGCCGGCGAGATCAACGCCTGCGTGCTGAGGGCCTTGCACAAGGCTGCACAGCTCGAATGAGCGCGGCGCCTTCGGGCACGCTCGGCTGCCTGGCTCCAGCGAGCCGGCCCTCGTCGGACGGCTGAACCATGTTCGGGCCGCCCGCCTCCACATCCCTGCTCGATCTCATCGGCGACCCGGTCCTGACGCTGCGGGCCGACCTGTCCGCGTTGCGCGCCAACCCCGCCGCACGCGAATGGCTGGGGGTCGATGCCGCCGAGGGCTGGCGGCTGCTGCGCCATGCGGCGGGTGCCCGGCTGGAGTCCTGGCTGCGCGAAGCCACCCAGGCCATTGACGCCGGCCGTGCGCCGCCGCCCGCGCCGCCACTGAAGCTGGCCGACGGCCAGCGCGCCACGCTGCATCTGCTGCGCGAGCGCCCCAACTGGCTGCTGCATGCCCGCCTCAGCGCCGCCGACCCCGGCGAGCCGCCGCTGGCGGAATGGCTGGCGCTGCTGCCGCTGCCGGCCGTGCTGGCCGATGCCGCCAGCGGCAGCCTGCTGCGCCACAACGCCGCCTTCGCCGCCCTCTATGCCGGCTCGCCCCGCCACCTGAACGACCTGCCCGATCTGCTGCAAGCCCTGCTCGGCTGGTACCGCGGCACGCCGCTGCCGGCGCTGACCGCCCAGCGCCCACAGGACGGCCCCCTCATCACCGAGGCCGAGTTCACCGACCCCCAGGGCCAGCAGCGCTGGCTGCAGGCTCGGTTGCGCCTGTGGCGCCACAAGGGCCGCGCCCTGCTGCTGGCCGTGCTGGAGGACCAGAGCACGCTGCACGAGCGCGACCTCGCCCATCAGCAACTCGACGCCCTGATGGACACTGCGGCCGTGGGCCTTGCCACCTTCCAGCCCGAGGCCGGCTGGCTCAAGGCCCACCGCAAGGGCTCGCCGTTCAAGACCGGCGGCAAGCCGCCCAGCACGCCGGGCTCGCTGCAGGGCATCCACCGCGACATCGTCGAGCCGGCCTCGCTGCCCGAGTTCGAACGCCTGCAGCGCGCGCTCAAGCGTGGCGACCCCGTCGAAGTGCGCTACGCCGTGCGCCACCCGGAGCTGGGCCGGCGCTGGCTGCTGACGCGCGTGGCGCCGGGGCTGCTGGCCGGTGGCCGGCGCTCGACCTCGGTCGTCACGCTGGACGTCACGGCCCAGGCCCCAGGCCGAGAACGCGTTGCTGCTGCGCGCCGAGAGCGAACGCGCGGTGCTGGACTCGGTGCTCGTGGGCATCGTCTCCGTCGGGCCGGACGGCATCGAGTGGATGAACCGCTCGGCGCGCCGCATGTTCGGCTGCGAGCTCGAGGACGTGCAGGGCCAGCCCATGGGCGTGCTCGCGCCCGAGGACGACGACCACGCCTTCCACGCCGAGCCGGGCACCGACGTCTTCGAATGCCGGCTGCGCGGCCGCGACGGGCGCGAGTTCTGGGTCATCGGCAACGCCGTGCAGACACCGCGCGAGGACGGCAGCACGCAGCTGACCTACGCGCTGCTGGACATCGACCGCCGCCGCCAGGCCGAGGCCCAGAGCCGGCTGGCCCAGGCGTCCCTGGCCCGCATCATCGAGGCTGCGCCGCTGGCCATCACGCTGCACGAGGCGCAGAGCCTGCGCGTCGTCAAGCTCAACCATGCCGCTGCGGCATTGGCCGGCCGACCCGAGGCGGCGCTGCTCGGCGGCACGCCGGCGCAGCTCTTCGGCGCCGAGACGGGCGCCCAGGTCGTGGCAGACATGCGCGAGGCGCTGGCATCGCAGACCGTCGTGCAGCGGGAATACCACGTGCCGGCCGGCGGCTCGACGCGCATCTGGGACGCGCGGCTGTTGCACCTGGCCGGCGTGGGTGGCGACGACACGCCCGAGCTGCTGCTGCTCGTGGCCAGCGACGTCACCGAGCAGCGCGCCGCCGAACAGGCACGCCTGCAGGCCGCCATCTCGCAGCGTGAGCTGCTGGTGCGCGAGGTGCACCACCGCATCAAGAACAACCTGCAGGGCGTGGCCGGCCTGCTGCAGCAGATCGCCGCGCGCCGCCCAGAGGTCGCTGGCGTGCTGAAGGAGGCCGTGGGCCAGGTTCAGGCCATCGCGCAGGTCTATGGCCTGCAGGTGGGCGCCACCGGGCCGCTGCTGCTCAAGCGCGTGTTCGATGCCATCGTCGGATCGGTGCAGCGCATGCAGGGCCGCGTCATCACCACGGCGACCGAAGGCGGCGCGCTGCTGGACGACTGGTGCCTGCCCGAAGCCGAGGCCATCCCCATCGCGCTGAGCCTCAACGAGCTGCTCGGCAATGCGCTGCGGCACAGCCACGGGGCCCAGGTGCGCTGCCAGCTCATCTGCGACATGGCGGGCGTCACCGTCGAGATCGTCAACCCCGGTCAGTTGCCGGAGGGCTTCGTGCTGCTGAACGTGAAGAGCGGCGTGTCGGGCCTGGGCCTGGTGCGCGCGCTGCTGCCGCGCCGCAGTGCCATCCTGAGCCTGGAGCAGCAAGACGGCGACGTGGTTTGCAGGCTGGAACTGATTCCACCCAGCGTAGTTCACAATCCGGCCACAAAATCAAGTTCTGGTTGAGTTAAGGGGCGCGGTGAGCAAGGGCAAGATCCTGGTCGTCGACGACGACAGACTGGTACTGGCAACGCTGAGCTATGGGCTCACGCAGGCCGGCTTCGAGGTCATCGACGCCGACAACGGCGACGACGCCATCCTGCTGGCGCGCGAACACCGGCCCGAGCTGGCCCTGCTCGACATCCGCATGGAGGGCCTGACCGGCTTCGACGTGGCCGCCTACCTGCGCGAATTCCTGCAGACGCCCTTCATGTTCCTGTCGGCCTTTGCCGATGAGGCCACGGTGGCCAAGGTCAAGGAGCTGGGCGCCGTCGCCTACCTCGTCAAGCCGCTGGACATCTCGCAGATCGTGCCGGCTGTCGAGGCGGCCTTTGCCCGTTCGACCCCGCACCCGCCCGCCCCCGCCGGCACGCCGGCCGCCGCATCGGCCACGCCGGCCGCGGCTTTCGAAAGCCCCTCCGAGCTGCCGCTGCTGGACGCAACGGCGCTGGCCGTCGGCGTGCTGATGCACCGCTACTCGCTGCCACGCGACGAGGCCCTGGCCCGCCTGATGAGCCTGGCCTCGGCCGACGGACACAGCCTGCCGGAGCAGGCGCGGCGCATCGTCGATGCGTTGGAGCTGCTGGCCCGACCCGGCCAGCGCTGACTTACCGATCTCAGCGGCCGTCGTGCCCGCCTGCGGACCGAGCGCCGGGCCGCTCCCAAGCCGGCCCGCTCTGGCGATGTGCTTGCGGCTCGACGCCGCAAGCATCGCCGTCCCCTCGGGGGACCGGCCAAGGTACTCCTTGGACGAGGGGCTCAGTCCAAGGTGAAGTAAAAGCGGGCGCCCTCGCCCACCGCCGACTCGGCCCAGATGTCCCCGCCATGGCGGCGCACGATGCGCCGCACCAGCGCCAGGCCCACGCCCGTGCCCTGGAAGTCGCTGGCGCTGTGCAGGCGCTGGAAGACGCCGAACAGGCGCTCGGCAAAGCGCATGTCGAAGCCCGCGCCGTTGTCCGACACGACGAAGACGCGCCGCCCGCCCTGCTGCACGCTGCCGAAACCGATCTCGGTGGACTCCACCTTGGCGCTGTACTTCCAGGCATTGCCCAGCAGGTTCTCCAGCACCATGCGCAACAGCGTCGGGTCGCCCTGCACCATCAGGCCCGGCTCGATGTCCAGCGCCAGCTCGCGCTGCGGCGCCGAACGCTTGAGCTCCTCCATCACATAGCCGGCCTGCTGCGACAGGTTGACCTGCTGGCAGGCCAGCGGCCGCGTCGACAGCTGGCTCAGCGACAGCAGCGCATCGATCATGCTGTTCATGCGCGCCGCGGCGCTCATGACACGGTCGAGGTGGTCGTTGCCCACCCGGTCCAGCCGCGCGCCGTAGTCCTCCTTCAGGATGCGCGCAAAGCCCTCGACGACACGCAGCGGCGCGCGCAGGTCGTGGGAGACCGTGTAGCTGAAGGACTCGTGTTCGGCGGCCAGATCGGGCGGGGCCTGCGGGGCCACCACGGCAGCGGGCTCGTCCGGCCGGGCCGTGCCCAGATAACCCGCGAAATGGCCCAGCGAATCGATGCAAGGCATGCCGCGAAGGCGCCACTGCGTGCTGCCATCGGCCGCGGTGAGCAGCAGGTCGGCGAAGGACTGCTGCGCGTCCAGCCGCTCGCGCAACTGGGCGACCGGCGCGGCGGCCTCGAAGCGCTCCCACAGCTGCTGGGTGCTCGCACCCGCGCCCACCCAGCTTGACGACGGCGCGCCCTGCGGCGCCTGCCAGCGCACGAGCCGGTGAGAACTGTCAGTCGCCCATTGCCAGTCGCGCTGCAGCTGCGCCTGCATCAACAACTGCTGACGCGCCTCGCGAAGCGGCTCGGCCAGGCGCTGGCGCGTCAGCCGCACGCCGGCATGCCAGCCCAGCGCCGCCGCGACGAGCACCATGACTCCGGTGAAGAATGCCGTCAGCACCAGCGCCGCATGCACGAGGCCGACCTCGCCGCCCCAGACTCGCATCAGCGCCAGCACAGCCAGACTGCCCAGCACGAGCATCAGCAGCGTCGCCGCGGCCAGACCCAGCACCAGCAGCCGCATCGGCAGCCGTCGCTCCTGGCGGCGCGGCGTGAGCGCACTGTCGTCGCTGAGGCTGTTCATGCCGGGCATTGTAGGCAGCGCTTGCTCTGCATCCGGTCCGCGAGGCATGGCCTTGCCGATGTCAATAGCCACAGCGAGCCTGGCGGAATCTGTGCATTCCTTCGCGGCTTGCCCCCCTCCTACCCGAGATACATTTAGGCATGCAGAGTCCCTAGACCCGCAGACCAGTTCATGACCGCCTCCCATCCCGCTGCACTGCTCGATCCTGAGGCGATTCGCCGCCTGCGCGAGCTCGATCCGAGCGGCGGCAACAAGCTGCTGGAGCGTGTCGTGAACGCCTTCTCCAACTCACTGGACCGTTTGCTCCCCGACCTCGCCCGCGCCCGTGAAGGCGGCACACCTGATCTCGCCGTCGTGCGTCACGTCAGCCACACGCTGAAGTCCTCGTCCGCCAGCCTTGGCGCGATGGCCCTGTCTGCGCGTTGTGCCGGCATCGAAACCATGGCACGCGACGGCCAGGTGCAGGGCCTGTCCGAACAGTTGGACGCTATGCTCCAAGACATCCAACAGGTGCGCACGGCTCTGGCCGCGCTGCTCTGACACAAGCACCTCATGCTGCCTCCCGGTCAAGCCCTCGACGACCTGCCGCCGCGCCCCCGCGTGCTGCTGGTGGACGATGACGAGGTCAATCTGCTGTTGACCGCTGCCGCACTGCGCGAGCGCGGCTTTGAAGTTACCGAGGCTGCTGGCGGCACTGAGGCGCTGGGCCTGCTGTCCGCGCGCGCACCCGATGTCGTCGTGCTGGACGCGCTGATGCCCGAGCTCGACGGCTTCGAGACCTGCTCGCTGCTGCGCGCCACGCCCGGCTTCGAATCCATGCCGGTGCTGATGCTGACCGGCCTGGACGACGAGGCTTCCATCAACCGCGCCTACCAGGCCGGCGCCACGGACTTCTTCGTCAAGTCGCCGCAATGGAGCCTGCTGGACGGCCGCCTGCGTTACCTGCTGCGCAGTTCGCGCACGCGGCTGGAACTGGAGCGCAGCAAGGCCAAGCTCGCCCGCGCCCAGGATCTGGCGCGCATGGGCAGCTTCGAATGGTGGCGCGATGCGCCTGCCAGCTTCGCGATCTCCGCCGAGGGCCTGCGGGTCTTCGGCCGTGGCCCGCAGGACCGGCTGGATTTCATCGGCGTCATGCGCATGGTGCCCGCCGACGACCGCCACGTCTTCCTGCGAGGGCTGCACGACGTCATTGCCCGCACGTCGGTCCTCGTCGCCGATCTGCCGCTGACCCTGCCGGACGGCCGCCAGCGCGTTGTCCACATCGAGGCCGAGCCCGAGTTCAGCGAGCAGGGCGCCGTGAACGGCTACACCGGCATCCTGCAGGACGTGACCGACCGCCGCCAGGCCGAGGACCGCATCCGCCAGCTGGCCCACTTCGACGCGCTGACCGGCCTGCCCAACCGCCGCCAGCTGATCTATCGCGTCGAGCGCGCCATCGAGAGCGCCCGCCGCGGCGGCCACGAGGTGGGCCTGCTGCTGATCGACCTGGACCGCTTCAAGGTCATCAACGACACCCTGGGCCACGCGGCCGGCGACGAGCTCCTCATCGAGGTCGGCCGTCGCCTGCGTGGCTGCGTGCGCCACTCGGACCAGATCCTCGAAGGCGTGCTCGACGGGCTGGGCAACCGCAGTCACCGCGGCCTGGAAGCCGTGGGGCGCCTGGGCGGCGACGAGTTCGTCGCCCTGCTGCCCGAGGTGGCCGACGAACGCGATGCCGAGCGCGTCGCCCAGCGCGTGCTGGACGCCCTGCGTGAGCCCATCTTCGTCGGCGGCCAGGAATGCTTCGTGACGGCCAGCGTGGGCATCGCGCTTTACCCGCGCGACGGCCAGACCATGGCCGACCTGCTGCGCAATTCCGACGTCGCGATGTACGCCGTCAAGAGCCAGGGCCGCAACGCCTCGGCCGTGTATTCGCCGCAGCTGGCCGGTCACGGCAAGCAGAAGCTGGAGCTGGAAAGCGCGCTGCACAAGGCGCTGGAGCGCAACGAGATCGTGCTGCACTACCAGCCCAAGATCGACGTGCGCGCCGCCCGCATGGTGGGCGCCGAGGCGCTGATGCGCTGGCAGCGCGGCAACGTGCTCGTGCCGCCGGCCGACTTCATTCCGCTGGCCGAGGAAACCGGCCTCATCGTGCCGCTGTCCGAGTGGGCGCTGAAGGAAGCCGCCCGCCAGGCCAAGCTCTGGCAGCTGCAGTTCGGCTTCTCGGACTCCATCGCCGTCAACCTGCCCAGCCGCCTTTTCGAGCGCACCGATCTCGTCGAGCACATCCACCAGTGCGTCAGCGCCTACGGCGTGCCGCATCGGTCCATCCAGCTCGAGATCACCGAGAACAACCTGATGAAGGACCTGCAGAACGTCATCCCGTCCCTGCATCGCCTCAACGAAGTGGGCGTCGAGATCTCCATCGACGACTTCGGCACGGGTTACTCGTCCCTCGCCTACCTGACCACGCTGCCGATCTCGGAAGTGAAGATCGACCGCACCTTCGTGCGCGACCTGGGCATCACGCCGCAGAGTTCGGCCGTCGTCACCGCCATCATTGCGCTGGCGCGCGCCCTGGGCCTGCGCGTGATCGCCGAGGGCGTGGAGACGTTGCGCCAGATGGAGGTGCTGCACCGCCTGGGCTGCTCTTTGATGCAGGGTTTTCTGTTCAGCAAGCCGCTGCCGCCCGACGAGCTGGAGCGCTGGATCGCCCAGACCGTGCTGCCGCGCAAGGCGCCCTGGATCACGCAGGCCGACGGCGCCAGCGACGCCGCGTCACGCGGGCAAGGCTGAAATGATGCAGCCCCCTCGTGTGCGTTGCTCGCTGCCCCCGGTGGTGGGGCATCACTACCTTCTGACGGCCGGGCGGCACTGACATGCGTTCCCAACTGCCACCGGCCCAACTGGCCAAGGCCGCTTTGCAACGCCTGGCGCAGGCTCGCCTGGAGCCCACGCCCGAGAACTACGCCCGCGCCTACGCCATCGAAGGTGGCGGCGAGCCCGCGGCGGCGGCCAACGGCGGCGTGCCGGAGCGCGTCCAGCAGCTGATGTCCAAGCTGATCAGCCTGGCCCTGCCCAGCGGCAGCACGCGGCAGGAACTGCAGACCTCGCTGCGCGAACAGCGCCTGGACGAACTGCAACGCCATATCGACAAGCTGCTCGACGTGGCCGGCCCTGCCGCCCAGGCCGAGGCCCTGG